>NZ_CP030827.1:2400000-3000000 GCF_003597675.1 Neorhizobium sp. NCHU2750
ATGCCGACGGTAATCCCGCACAATAAGGCAGGCGCGCTTTCGGTCCTCAGCCTCGGGGCCGGCGCCTCGACATGGGTTGGCCCGGCTATCGTCGCGGTCTTCCTCGGTTCCGTCGGCCTGGAAGGCATCATGTGGATCTTTGCCGGCCTCTATGTGGCGAGCGCTATCCTCGCCATGATGATTCCCGAGGCCAACCCGCAGCAACAGCAGGGCAAGCTGGCGGTCAGCCACTGATTTGTCTGGCGGCAGCCTCCTATGGGAAGCTGCCGCGAGCTTCTTGCCGTCGGATCGCCAAGCCCATACGGAACGATCCTCCCTCTCCTCCGTTCGGAAGGTACGGCACCGCGCCGTGAAAGGGAGGAAAACATCATGCGACTATTCGAATGCGGCAGTCTCGTACCCGGCTGCCAATGGCACACACGTGCCGAAGACGATGCCGAAGTCACGCGCCGTGCCGTCGAGCATATGCGCCGCGATCACGGTGAGCAGATCATTCGCGAAAATATGGTCGAAAACATCAAGGCGCGCATCCGCAACGAGGAGAATGCTGCGGCCTGATGGCCGGCTATTCCCCGCTGCCGACCATATCGGCCAGCCGGGCGGCCAGTTCGGGCCGCTCGGGCAGGAAATTGCGACCGATCCAGAATTCTTCGAGCTGCTTGAGAATGTCGCCGACCCGTTTTCCCGCCGGCACGCCGGCCGAGATCACGTCCTGGCCAGAGAGCGGAAAGACCGGCTTCTGATATTTGTCCGCAGCCGCCAGCAATTGGAAAAGCCGCGCGCTGCGGCGCATGGCCAGCGGATCGCCCTCAGCCGCAGCCCGCGCCGAAGACAAAGCGAGCTTCAGGCGAAAGACCATCCCCTCGCGGCCATGCCGATAGAGCAACCGCGCAAACCCGACATCGGTCACCTCGTCCGGCGGCACCGGCGTTGCAGCCGATTGCGCAAGTCTCAGCGCATCGGCATTCGATAGTCTCAGTCGCTTCGACAGCGCCTCCAGTCGCTCGACATCCGGTGGCACGATGGCCGCAAGTCTCAAAAGCGGATCGGCCTTCCAGCCGAGTGCCGCCTCGGCCGCGACAAGCCCGTGAATGGCGTCGATGCCCCATTTCTCCGTTTCCGGCAGGATCGCGGCAAGCACACCCGCCTGCCGCATCCACAAAAGCGCCCGCGACGGGTCAGGCGCGGAGAAGAGCTTCTTCGTCTCCGACCAGACGCGCTCGGCCGAAAGGCTGGAAAGCCTGTCCTTGGCCCTCGCACAGGCTCTCAACCCATCCGCATCCGGCCGACCGGAGCCGTAATAGGCAAAGAAGCGAAAGAAGCGCAGGATGCGCAGGTGATCCTCGGCAATCCGCTGGCTCGCATCGCCGATGAACCGCACGGTGTGCGTCTCGATATCCTTCAGGCCCTCGATGAGATCGATCACCTCGCCCGCCGCATCGGCATAGAGCGCGTTGATCGTCAGGTCGCGGCGCTCCGCATCCGCCTTCCAGTCGGTGCCGAACTCCACCACCGCATGCCGCCCGTTGGTCTCGATATCGCGGCGAAGCGTCGTCACCTCGAAGCCCCGGCCATCGACGACCAGCGTCACCGTTCCGTGCTCGATGCCGGTCGGCACCGCCTTGATGCCGGAAGCCTTGGCCCGCTCGACGACGATATCCGGCCGAAGCGTCGTGGCAATATCGACATCGGCGACGGCAAGCCCCATCAGCGCGTTGCGCACGGCACCGCCCGCCACGCGCCCCTCGCCGCCATCGGCATTGAGAAGCGCCATCACGCGCTTGAGGGCCTTGTCCTGAAACCAGGTCTCGCCGGCGACGGAAGTCATGCATAAAGCCTTTCATAGAGGGTGCGCAGAATGCCCGCGGTAATCCCCCAGATATTGCGATTCTCGTAGGGCATCAGGTAGAAATGCCGTTGCGTGCCGTTGAAGTCACGGCTGCCCCGCTGATGGTTTGCTTCGTTCATCAGGAACGACAGCGGCACCTCGAACACGTCATCCACTTCGCTCGGATTGAGCGTCAGGTCGAAGCCGCGCTTGACCACCGAAAGCACCGGCGTGATGCGAAACCCCGTCATCGCATAGTATTGCGGCAACCGGGCCAGCGGCTCGACAAAGCGCGGATCGAGCCCGATTTCCTCGCGCGCCTCGCGCAGGGCCGCCTGTTCCGGCGAACCGTCTTCCGCGTCGACGGCACCGCCCGGGAAGGCGATCTGGCCGGAATGTTTCCGAAGCGTCGCGGTGCGCTGGGTGAGGATGATCTTCGCCTCGTCGCCATCGTCGACCACCGGCACCAGAACAGCCGCATCCCTGAGTTTGAGGTCGCGCGCCACATCGACGAATTGCGGATTGAGCAGATGATCGCCATGGTCGCGCCAGGCGGTTTCCAGCGGCCCGCCGCTCTGGTTGAGCGCACGAAGCCGAAATCCGTCGGCCGAAAAGGGGAGAGGTTCATTCACCGCAGCATCGCTCATGATGAAAGCCGCTCCAACTCGTCTGCCGGCATGATCGGAAAGATCTGGGACCCGGAGCGCACCGCAAACATGTCGACGCCGTCGATCTCGACCGTCTCGCCGCGTTCGACGAGATCATACATGACAGGCCGCGACACCAGCGCCTCGAGCCGGCCACGCACCAGAAGATAGGGCTTCAACTGCCCCTCCTCTCCCTTGGTCTCGAACCGCAGCGGATGGTCATGGTCGATCTCCACCACGTCGCCGACATTGGTGCGGAAGGTAAGGACCGGATGCGCGCCACGCTCGACCACCTGCATTTCGACGGCCAGGAATGGCGCGTCGGCGACGCGGATGCCGACTTTTTCCACAGGCGTGACGAGATAGGTCTTCCCGTCCTCGTCGCGGCGCAGAACGGTGGAAAACAACCGCACCAGCGGCGCCCGCCCGATCGGCGTTCCCATGTAGAACCAAGTACCGTCGGCAGCGATTTCCATGTCGAGATCGCCGCAGAAGGGCGGATTCCAGCGTTCGACGGGCGGCAACCCACGGTTTGCACCGCCCGACTGCTCGGCGGCGCGCGAAATCATCGCGGCAAGGCCGGCGGCGTCGGGCGCCGAATTTATCGTCTCTGCTGCCATCTTTCAGTCCCGGTTCGAAATTAATCGTTGACCGTCGCGATCTTTCCTCACGAGATAGTCATTCGAGACGAGCTTGTCAGCCTCATTTCGGGTAATAGTTTCTGGGGCTAATGTACTTGCTGCACTGCAACGAGTCGTGACAAGGCATGATGCCGTAAGGCTTGTCGCCTATCGACCTTGATCATGGAGAACGACATGGGCGTGATGAATCCAACCGAGGCCGTTCTTGACGAGAAGGCAATCGTCGCCGCCGCCGAAAAGGCGCTGAGCGACATCGCGGCAATCCGCGAAGAAGTTGCAAAAGTCATCTTCGGCCAGGAAAAGGTCGTCGAGAACACCCTTCTCGCCGTACTGTCGGGCGGTCATGCGCTGCTGGTCGGGGTTCCCGGCCTTGCCAAGACCAAGCTCGTCACCACGCTCGGCACCGTGCTTGGCCTCGATTCCAACCGTATCCAGTTCACCCCCGACCTGATGCCGTCCGACATTCTCGGCACCGAGGTCATGGATACCGACGAGACGGGCCGCCGCTCCTTCCGCTTCGTCAAGGGACCGATCTTCGCGCAGCTTCTGATGGCCGACGAAATCAACCGCGCCTCGCCGCGAACCCAGTCGGCGCTGCTGCAATCCATGCAGGAATATCACATCACGGTCGCCGGCCAGCGCTATGACCTGCCGGCCCCTTTCCATGTTCTCGCCACCCAGAACCCGCTGGAACAGGAAGGCACCTATCCGCTTCCCGAAGCCCAGCTCGACCGCTTCCTGCTGCAGGTCGATGTTCTTTACCCCGATCTCGCCGCCGAACGGCAGATCCTGCTCGGCACGACGGGTCTGGCGGAAGCAAAGCCGCGCGGCGTCATCGACAGCGCCCGGCTGCAGGAAATCCAGATGCTGATCCGCCAGATGCCGGTCTCCGACAAGGTGGTCGATGCCATCCTGTCGCTCGTCCGCTCCGCCCGTCCCGGCCATGGCAATGCCGATACCGACCGGCATGTCGCCTGGGGTCCGGGCCCGCGCGCCGGCCAGTCGCTGATGCTGACGGCCCGTGCCCGCGCGCTCTACGAAGGCCGGCTCGCACCGTCGCTCGACGACGTCTATGCGCTGGCCGAGCCGGTGCTCGAACACCGCATGGCGCTCAATTTCGCCGCCCGCGCCGAAGGCATGTCGGTGCGCGACGTGATCGCCGGACTGGTAAAGCAGGCCCGCGGATAATCATCGCGGCAGGAATGGCCTCAGAAAGGACAATGCGTGGCATCAATCGGCCAGATCGTCGAGCAGACACCCGGCAGCGAAGTCCTCTCCCGCGCCCAGGCGCGTGCTGCCCTCGTGCCCGACTGCATGGTAGAAGCCAGGCGCATCGCCAATACCGTGATTGCCGGCTGGCATGGCCGGCGCAAGCGCGGCATGGGCGAGAATTTCTGGCAGTTCCGCCCCTATGCCGAAGGTGAAAGCCTGTCGCGCATCGACTGGCGCCGCTCCGCCCGCGACGACCATACCTATGTCCGCGACCGCGAATGGGAAGCGGCCCACACGATCTGGCTCTGGGCCGACATGTCTCCGTCGATGATGTACAAGTCGACCTTCGCCATGGTGTCGAAGGAAAGCCGCGCGCTCGTCATCATGCTGGCGCTGGCCGAAATCCTTGCCCGCTCCGGTGAGCGCATCGGCTGCCCCGGCATCATGGAGCCGGTCTCGGCCCGCAATGCCGCCGAACGGCTGGCAACCGCCATCATGCACGCGCCGGCCACCACCGGCCTGCCGGACACGGCGATGATCCGCGGCCAGAGCGACATCGTGCTGATCGGCGATTTTCTCGATGATGCCGACAGCGTCATGGCCCGCATCTCGCCGCTCGGTCGTCGTGGCCTGCGCGGCCATGTGGTCGAGGTCGCAGATCCCGCCGAAGAGACCTTTCCCTATACCGGCCGCACCGAATTCATCGATCCCGAGACCGGCGAGAAGCTAACATCCGGACGCGCCGAGACGATCCGCGACGATTATCAGCGCGCCTACCTCGCCCGCCGCGAGGCGCTCGGCGAGGGCCTGCGCCGTCTCGGCTGGAGCTTCGTCTTCCACCGCACCGACCATCTGGCATCCGAAGCGCTGGTTGCCGTCCATAGCCATCTCTCGGGCATGCCCACCGCCATCCCTGCCGCCGTTCCGGGGGGCCGCCTATGAGCGCCCTCGCCTTCGCCAATCCCTTCATTCTCGTCGGACTTATGTCGCTGCCGGTCATCTGGTGGCTGCTGCGCCTCACTCCGCCACGCCCAAAGGCCGAGGTCTTTCCGCCGCTGCGGATCCTGGCAACGGTACTGAAGCGCGAAGAGACGCCCGCGCAGAGCCCCTGGTGGCTGACGCTGCTGCGCATGTTGCTTGCCGCAGCCGTCATTCTCGCGATCGCCGATCCCGTCCTCAATCCGCGCGCCAGTTCGCTCGGCTCGGGCGGGCCGCTAGCCCTGATCATCGACAACGGCTGGTCGAGCGCCACCGACTGGGACCGCCGCGTCCAGACCGCCGACATGCTGATCGACGAGGCCGAGAGCGCCGACATTCCCGTCTCGCTGACCTTCACCGCCGATGCCGACAACGAACCGTCCTCGGGCACGGCCGCCGCCGCCCGCGACAAGCTCAAGGCCACAGCACCGAAGCCGCTCGTACCCGACCGCCTGCGCGCCATCCGCGCACTTGGCGAAGCGCTGAACGGCAACAGGCCCGGCACGGTCGCGATGATCTCGGACGGCGTTGCCGCCCCCGGCGACGCGAACGCCATGGCGGCACTTGCAGCCCTGTCACCCGCCGATATCCGCCTCTATCAGGGTGACGGCCATGGCGCGATCGCGGTCACCGGCGCCACCAACAATTCCACCTCGATGTCAGTGACGGCAACCCGACTCGACACGACCTCGCCGCTGCGGCTGACGGTCAATGCACTCGACCAGCAGGGCCGCTCGCTCGCCTCCGGCACCGCCGATTTTGCCGCGGGCGCCGGCACTGCCACGGCCGAGATCACCGCCCCGTTCGAGCTGCGCAACGATTTTGCAAGACTGAGCGTCGATGGCCTCGCCACCGCCGGCACCACCCACCTGCTTGACGACGGCTTCAAGCGCCGTCGCGTCGCATTGATCTCAGGCGACAGCGGCAGCGATTTCCAGCCGCTCCTGCAGCCGCTCTATTATATCGACCGGGCGCTGTCGCCTTATGCCGACGTCATCCAGCCGAATACCGCAAACCTTGCCGTGTCGATCCCGCAGATCCTGGAGAACAATCCCTCGGCGATCATCATGGCCGATGTCGGCCGCCTGCCGGCCGAAACCTATGAGCCGCTGCAAAAATGGATCGATCGCGGCGGCATGCTGATCCGCTTTGCCGGACCGCGACTGGCGGCAGCCCCCGCCGACGATCCGCTGGTGCCGGTGAGATTGCGCCAGGGCGAACGCGCGCTCGGTGGCGCCATGTCCTGGTCGGAACCGCAACAGCTCGCCGATTTCCCCAAATTCGGCCCCTTTGCCGGCATGCCACGCGCCACCGACATCACCGTGACCCGCCAGGTCTTGGCCGAACCGACGCCGGATCTCGCCGAACGCACCTGGGCAAGCCTTGCCGACGGAACGCCGATCGTCACGACGCGGGAGATGGGGGCCGGCCGGCTCGTCCTCTTCCACACCAGCGCCGAGGCCACCTGGTCCAACCTGCCTTTGTCCGGCACCTTCGTCGAGATGCTGCGCCGGGTCGTCCAGCTCGCCCGCGCCGGTGGTGCGACAACTGCGTCGTCTGGATCCGAAAACGCCGCCGCGACCCTTCCCGCCTACCGCCTGCTGACGGCCGATGGGCAGCTTTCGACCCAGACCGGCGGCGTCCGGCCGGTCATGATCCGCGCCGGCGAAACGCCTTCGGCCAATTTCGATCACCCGCCGGGCCTCTACGGCACCGAGGACGGCTTTACCGCGATCAACCTCCTGCCGAAGGGGAGCGTCCTGTCGGCCTTCGATCCGTCTGCTTCAGGCAGGCCCGTCACCCGTGAAGGCCTTGCGGGTGGCGAGGCCGTGTCCCTGCGCCCCGCCCTCTTCGCAGCCGCCTTTGCCATGCTCGTCCTCGACAGCCTGATCATGCTGTTCATGAACGGTGCCTTCTCGCGTGGGCCGAAAGGCACCGGCGGCTCGAAACGCCGCTCGGGTGCAGCCGCCGCGGCGATCGCAGCCTTGGCTCTCGGCCTCCTCGCCACCCATCCGAACCCGCTTTCCGCCCAGGAAATGCCGGAGGGCGCCGGTGCCAAGCCCGGCGACGAGCAGATCCTCGAACATCTCGACACGACCCATCTCGCCTATGTTGTCACCGGCGAGCCCGATGTCGACCGCCTGTCCGAACAGGGCCTGCAGGGCCTCGGCGAATTCTTGACCTACCGCACGACGCTCGAACCCGGCGCCCCGGTCGGCGTCGATATCAGCAAGGACGAACTCTCCTTCTACCCGATCATCTACTGGCCGGTCTCCGCCACCGCCCCCATGCCATCGGACGCGGCAATCTCGCGGATCGATGCCTATATGCGCAATGGCGGCACCGTGCTGTTCGATACGCGCGATCAGTATTCCGCGCTTGGCGGCGGCGGCACCTCGCCGAACGGCCAGCGGTTGCAGCAAATCCTCGCCAATATCGACATTCCGCCGCTGGAGCCGGTGCCGCAGAACCATGTTCTGGCCCGCTCCTTCTATCTGCTGACAAACTTTCCCGGCCGCTATACCGGCAGCCCGCTCTGGGTGGAGGCAAGGCAGGACACGCGCAACAGCAATGCCAACCAGGTTTCGTCCGGCGGCGACGGCGTCTCGCCGATCATGATCACCGGCAATGATTTTGCCGGCGCCTGGGCGGTCGACGACCAGGGCAATCCGGTCCTGCCGACAGTGCCGCCGGACGACATGCAGCGCGAATATGCCTACCGCGCCGGCGTCAACATCATGATGTATATGCTGACCGGCAACTACAAGGCCGATCAGGTGCATGTCCCTGCCCTTCTCGAACGGCTCGGCCAGTAGGAAAGAGCATCGATGACGCTTGAATTCGCGCCCTTCTTCTCCTGGCCCGTCATCATCGCACTGGCGGTGCTGGCGCTCGTTCTCTGCGCGCTCGCCTTCTGGCGGCGCATGCGCGGTGCAAGCCTGCGCACGCTGGCGCTTGCCTTCCTGCTTCTGGCGCTTACCAATCCGACGCTGATGCAGGAAGACCGCCAGCCGCTGTCGACCATCGTGCCGATCGTGATCGACCGCTCGCAGAGCCAGCAGACGGCGGAACGCAGGAAGCAGACGGACGAGGCGCTTGCCGAGCTCAAAGACCGCTTTTCCCGCTATCCGAATATCGAGACCCGCATCGTCGAAGTTGCCGATGATCCCGACAGCGACACGCCCGCAACGAGGCTCTACACGGCACTTCGCTCGGCCGTCTCGGATGTGCCGCCGGCGCGCCTCGGCGCTGCGATCTTCGTCACCGACGGCCAGATCCACGACCTGCCGGGCACCAATCAGGATATCGGCTTCGACGCACCGATCCATGGCCTGATCACCGGCCATGCCGACGAATTCGATCGCCGCGTCGAGATCGTCCGTGCGCCGCGCTTCGGCATCGTCAACGAGGAGCAGGAGCTGACGCTGCGCGTCGTCGATGACGGCCGCGCGAAAAACGCCCAGGCATCGGCGCAGGTCACCGTGAAGATGAATGGCGAGCAGATCGCCACCTTCCGCGCCCGCCCCGGCACCGACACGCCCTTCTCCTTCACCGTGCCCCGCGCCGGCAACAACATCATGGAATTCTCCGTCGATGAACTGCCCGGCGAGGTGACTACCGCCAACAACCGTGCCGTCCATGTGATCGACGGCATCCGCCAGAACCTGCGCGTGCTGCTCGTCTCCGGAGAGCCGCATGCCGGCGAACGCGCATGGCGCAACCTGTTGAAATCCGACGCTTCCGTCGATCTCGTCCACTTCACCATCTTGCGCCCGCCGGAAAAGCAGGACGGCACGCCGATAAACGAACTGTCGCTGATCGCCTTCCCCACCCGCGAACTCTTCGTCGAGAAGATCAAGGATTTCGACCTGATCATCTTCGACCGCTACAAGCATCGCGGCGTGCTGCCGATCCTCTATTACGACTACATTTCCCAATATGTCGAAAATGGCGGCGCCCTGTTGATCGCCGCCGGCCCCGAACATGCCGGCGAGGATTCGATTGCCTCGACGCCGCTCGAACAGGTCCTGCCGGCAGAACCGACCGGCACGATCCACAATGCCGGTTTCTACCCGCATCTTTCGCCGATCGGCGAAAAGCATCCCGTCACCAGAGGGCTTGCCGGCTCCAACCAGACCCCGCCTGCCTGGGGCCGCTGGTTCCGCACCATCGATGTCGATCCGCCGAAGGGCGAGACCGTCATGGAAGGCGATGGCACCCGCCCGCTTCTCGTGTTGAACCGCGTCGGCCAGGGCCGTGTCGCCATGCTCCTTTCCGACCAGGGCTGGCTCTGGGCGCGCGGCTTCGAAGGCGGCGGCCCGCATGTGGATCTCTATCGCCGCATCGCCCACTGGCTGATGAAGGAACCCGAGCTTGAGGAAGAGGCGCTGACCGCCCGCGCTTCCGGCCGCACACTGGAGGCGACCCGCCAGACGATCGGCGACGATCCGGGCCCGGCAACCGTCCACTTCCCTTCCGGCAAGACCGAGACCATCCCGATGACGCCTGCCGGTCCCGGACAGTATCGCTTCGAAAAGCGCATGGACGAAGTCGGCCTGTTCCAGGTGTCGAACGGCAATTTCTCCACGCTTGTCCATGTCGGTGCCGTCGACGCGCCGGAATTCAAGGCGATGATCTCGACCGAGGAGACGCTGAAACCCTATGCCGAAAAGACCCGCGGCCTCGTTGCCCGGCTCGCCTCCGGCAGCGGTATCACGCTGCCCGACATCCTGCCGGTGCGTGGCGAGGTGCGGGTCAGCAATCCGAACCGGATGACGATCCGCATGACCGACGAGAGCGTCCTGCGCGGCGTCAACAGCCTGCCGCTGTTTGCCGGCTTCGCCGGTCTCTCGGCACTGCTCTTTGCCATCGCCGCCATGTGGTGGCGCGAGGGCCGCTGATGGATTTCTCCACCGAACTGGCCGCAGCACCGTCCAACGACGACCTCGACACCATCCTCAAGGGCCTGAGTGCCTATAACGAGAGCGAGGTCGGCCCGGCCGATCGGCTGCCGCTCTGCGTGCTGATCCGTGATGCGGACGGCAAAGTGGTCGGTGGACTGTCTGGCTATACGTCATGGGGCTGGCTGTTCACCCAGCTGCTGTTTATCCCGCAAGCGCTGCGCGGACAGGGCCTTGCCGCAAGCCTGCTCGATCAGGCGGAAACGGAAGCACGGGCCCGCGGCTGCAAGGGCGCCTGGATCGACACGTTCAATCCGCAGGCATTGAAAGCCTATCGGCGGCAGGGCTACGAGATCTTCGGCGAACTTCCCGCCTTCGTCGGCGAGCGCACCCGCACCTTTCTTAAAAAGACGCTTTAGTTTATCCGTGCAACCTCTTGGAGAGGGGAAGCAGGATGGCTGTCGAGCTGAAGATCACCGAAGGTATAGCGCCGCAGGAGGAAGACCTGATCCTACACAAGCTGCGCGCCTTCAATATCGCAGCCTTCGGCGCCAGCGATCGCCGCGAACTAGCCATCCCGCTTTATGATGAAAACGGCAAGATAAGCGGCGGGCTTGTCGGTTATACCGGTCGCGGCTGGCTCTATATTTCCATGCTCTACATCCCGGCCGATCTGCGTGGCCAGGGGCTGGCAACCCACATGATGGGCATGGCCGAGGAGGAAGCGCGAAGACGGGGCTGCATCGGTGCCTATATCGACACGATGAGCCCGCAGGCGCTGAAGCTCTACCAAAGGCTGGGTTACGCCGAAATTGGCCGCCTGGATGCACTGGCCGGCGGCCATGTCGTCACCTGGCTCGCCCGGAAATTCTGAAGGCCCGCGTGGTTGGCTGAAGTGCAGCCGTTACGGCCGCCAGGCGATCACGCCCTTCAACCCCTCATGCACACCTTCGACAAGCGGCACGACCAGAACCCGGCCCGGATCGACCGGTCCCGGAAAATCCAGCGCATTGTAGGACACCTTCTCGAAGCCGAGCGGCATGTAGTAAGGCGGATCGCCTACCAGGATGACGGCCTCCGAACCCTTCCGCTTCGCTGCCTCGATGGCGATCCGCACCAGTTCCCGGCCGATGCCCATGTTCTTGTGGGTCGGGCGCACCGCAAGCGGGCCGAGCATATGTCCCTTGACCGTGCCGGCCATCACCGGCGTCATCCTGACCGAGGCGATCGTCTCCCCGTCATCGGCGCAGATGAACGACAGCGACCGGTCATGCGGCCCCTGCTCCCGGATACGGGCTGCAGCGCGCGTATGGCGACCGGGACCGAAGGCCTCCTCGTTGATCAGCTCGACAGCGACATCATGCGATGCGTCCTCGGTCAGATAGACGAGTTCGTGCTTTGCGAAGGATTTCGAGGCGACAAGATGCAGGGATGCGGATGAGGACATGGGAAACCGAAGCCGTAGAAAAAGAGCGGACAGGACATGCGAAGTCGATGACGCCTCATGTGGCGTCTTGGTCGATCTTCAGCGTCGTCGCAGTGCCCGGACTTCGGTCATGTCGGAGGTCATCCTCGGAAAAATGTGAAAAGCCAACTAGCAGGATTTTTTTCACCCGTCCAATGCAAAAACACAGCGTTCGAAAATTTGGCCTCGCAATCGCGCGGGCGTGCCGTATCTAAGGCGAAAGCTTCAAAGGAGATCACCATGGGAAGGCTCGTCGAGGGCAAGTGGCAGGATGTCTGGTACGACACCGCAGCGACCAAGGGCCATTTCAAGCGGTCCGAATCGCAGTTCCGCAACTTCGTCACCGCCGATGGCGCGGCTGGGCCGTCGGGCAAGTCCGGCTTTGCGGCAGAAGCCGGTCGCTATCACCTCTATGTGTCCTATGCCTGCCCCTGGGCGCATCGCACGTTGATCTTCCGCAAGCTGAAGAAGCTCGAGGACCTGATCTCGGTGTCGGTCGTCGACTTCCTGATGCTGGAAAACGGCTGGGAGTTCAAAAAGCCTGAAGGCGCCACCGGCGACATGCTGTTCGGCCTCGACTATCTCTATCAGGTCTATCTCAGGGCGGACCCCGCCTATTCCGGCCGCGTCACCGTGCCGGTCCTCTGGGACAAGCAGGAGAACACCATCGTCTCCAATGAAAGCGCCGAGATCATCCGCATGATGAACAGCGCCTTTGATGGACTGACCGGCTCCACCCTCGACTTCTATCCGCAGGACCTGCGCCAGGAAATCGACGCCCTCAACGCCATCGTCTACGACCGGGTCAACAACGGCGTCTACAAGGCCGGCTTCGCCACCACGCAGGAAGCCTATGAGGAAGCCGTCGCCGCCCTATTCGAAACGCTCGACATGCTGGATGCCCGGCTGGAGAAAAGCCGCTATCTCTTCGGCGACCGGCTGACCGAGGCGGACTGGCGGCTGTTCACCACGCTTCTGCGCTTCGATCCCGTCTATGTCGGCCATTTCAAGTGCAATATCCGCCGCATCGCCGATTATCCGAACCTTTCGGGTTATCTGCGCGACCTCTACCAGCATCCAGGCATCGCCGAGACCTGCAACCTCACCCATATCAAGGGTCACTATTACCGCAGCCACAAGACCATCAACCCGACCGGCATCGTGCCCGTCGGCCCCGCGCTCGATCTCGACGCGGCGCATGGGCGTGAAGGATTGGGCGCGTGAAGGACAGCATGGCGGATGCTCAACCCGTCACAAAAGTTGCATGTTTTCGCTACTTTAGGGCATTATTGACAAGCGAGATGGGCGGTCCGATAGTCGCATCTGCAATTCCGCAAATTGGGAGGCCCCAATGAAAAACCGCACAGCAATCTTTGCTTCTCTCGCCCTTCTCGCAACTGCCGCCTACGTGACCCCTGCATCGGCGCTCACGATGAAGGAATGCAGCGTCAAGTACCAGGCCGCCAAGGCGGACGGTTCGGCCAAGGACGTCAAGTGGAACGACTACCGCGCCAAGTTCTGCGGTGCCGACGCTGCCGCTGAAGATGCCGCCGACGACAAGGCCGTTGCCGCAACGACGGACAAGGAACCGCCGAAGGCAACCACCGCAGCCCCGAAGAGCGTGGTCTTCCCGAAGGCCGTCGACAAGAAATATTCCAGCGAAACCGCCGGCAAGGCGCGCCTGAAGACCTGCGTCGACAGCTACCACCAGAACAAGGACAACGGCACGCTCGGCGACCTGAAATGGATCCAGAAGGGCGGCGGTTTCTGGAGCCTGTGCAACACCGCTCTGAAGAGCTGAGATCGCTAGACCGATCCTGAAATTGCGACCCGCCGCTGACGGTTTATGACCGGCGGCGGGTTGTTTGTCTCTCAATCCGTCCGGCCGCCATCCTTGCCCGCGGAAATCCCGTCGGCCCTGTGCCGCAGCCGGTCGGCATGTTTGCGCAGGCTTTCGCTTAAGTCCTTCAGCTCGTGCTCGTCCATATCCTCGATGCCGATGAAATTATTGGCGGCATGACTGGAGAGGATCAGCTCATCGAGCTTGGCCTGCATCGCCTCACCGCTGCGATTTTGGGAATTCTGCAGCACGAACACCATCAGGAACGTAATGATGGTCGTGCCGGTATTCACCACCAGTTGCCAGGTCTCGGAAAATCCGAAGAGCGGGCCTGTGACCGCCCAGACGACGATGAAGATCACCGCCGCTATGAATGTCGCCGGCTTGCCCGCCCATGCCGATACCGCCGATGAAAATTGTTCGAATATGCTTTTCGTCTTAGCTTTCGCTGCCATCGCAGTCACCTCCAGCAAGGTGACGACATAAACAGAATTGCCGCAAAGACGTTCCGCTGGGGCGACCGCTCCCTTACCAGTAATCCGACCGCTCCACCTCGCCGCGCAGTTCCGCAAGCCGTCTCAGCGTCGCATCGGTCACCTTGTCCGGCAGCGCATCGAATGCGAAGAAGCCGTTTTCGGCGATCTCGCGATCCGGCGGACGTGGCGCGGTCTGCTTCACGCTGACGCGGTAAAACAGCACATGATCGCGCTTGCTGGCGCGCCGGTTGAAATAGACATGGAAGAGTTCGGGCGCTTCGGTCATGACGAGATTGCCTTCCTCGCGCAGTTCCTTGGCAAGCGCCTGCAGGGCCGTCTCGCCCCGCTCCATGCCGCCGCCCGGCAGGTACCAGCCCGGAACATAGGTATGGCGCACCATGAAGACCCGCCCCTCGGCGTCGAAACAGGCAGCCCGCACCCCCATCGTCATGCCGCGGGAGAGAAAGAAGAACCGGTGCAGCAGCCACACGACCAAGCGCGTCCGCCATGTGCCGATTTCAGCTATGCCCGTGCCGCTCATCAGCCCTCCGCTCCGCTCGCGTAAATTTCATAACGAATTTCCATTTCGTGCGTTATGTCTTTGCCATGTATAAATTCGCCCATATCTCCGACATCCATCTCGGTCCGCTGCCAAACCTTAGCATCCGCGAGCTGATGTCCAAACGTATCACCGGCTTCATCAACTGGCATCGCAACCGCAGCAAGCATCTTTTCGTCAACACACTCGATCTTCTGCTGAGCGACCTCAAGAGCCATGATCCCGATCAACTGCTGATTACCGGCGATCTGGTCAATCTTGCGACGAAGATCGAAACCCGGCTGGCGCGGGAATGGCTGGATACGATCGGAAACCCCGTCGACACCACCGTCGTGCCGGGCAATCACGACGCCTATGTGCCGGGCGCCCACGACAAGTCCGTCGCCGCCTGGTATCCCTTCATCCGCAGCGACGATGCACCCGATGCATGGCCCGAAGACGATCATGTCTTCCCGACCTTTCGCCGCCGCGGGCCGATCGCCATTATCGGCTGCTCGACTTCGAATGCCACTCCGCCCTTCTCGGCTTCCGGCTTCTACAGCCCGCGACAGGCACGCGAAACGGTCAACCTTCTGAAGAAAGCGGGTGAAGAAGGCCTGTTTCGGGTCGTCCTCATCCACCATCCGCCGATCCAGGGAGCCGCCGCCTCCCACAAGAGGATGATCGGCATAAGGCGCTTCGCAGCGGCCATATCGCTCGGCGGCGCCGAACTCGTCCTGCATGGCCACACCCACCTCAACACCGTCTATTCGCTGAAGACCCATGGCGGCACGGTGCCCGTCGTCGGCATCGCCTCTGCCTCGCAGGGGCCGGGCGGCCACAAGCCGCGCGCGGCCTACAACCTCTTCAGTCTTTCGGGAGAACAGGGGGCCTGGAACCTGACCTGCGAACGCCACGGCCTCACCCAGACAGGCGACCACGTGGTGATCGACGAGACGCGACAGTTCTACGGCAAGCCACAGCCGCAAATCCCGGTGGAAGATGCCGCCAGATTTCTAGAGGCCTAGCAGAAGCTTGTTGCATAATCGCCACAATCGATTCATACCTGTTAACGTGAGGAATCTCCTCGTCGGAAAGCAAAAGGCACCCTGCGCTTAATGAACTCGACAACAGCAACAAACGATATACGTCGCGATCTTGTGACACTGTTGCCGCGCCTGCGCAGATTTGCCTTGACCTTGACCGGCGACGCAAGGACAGCCGACGCGCTCGTTGAAGAGGTCTGCGCCCGGGCCATCCAGAAACACCATATGTGGAAAGGCGACGGCCGGCTGGAAAGCTGGATCTTCAGTCTGATCCATAGCGGCTGGAGCGAGGAGCCGCGCCGACGCGGTCGCCAGGAAACCCAGCAGAAGGACAGTTCAGGCACCGCCGCAACCACAAAAGGTGCCGCGTCGTCGAAAGCCCTGCTCTGTTTGCCCGCCGGCCTGGCAACGGCCCTGCTTCTCGTCGATGTCGAAGGTTTCGATTATCCGGAAGCCGCATCGATCCTCGGCATAGCACCGGAGATGCTATCGTCGCGCCTTTGCGCCGCAAGGCTTTCACTGGCCACGCTGCCGCCCGATATCGCCGAGAAAAGGGCCTGACCGATGTCGAGCAACGACCCTTCCCTGCTTGAAAAGCGCCTGTCCGCCTTCGTCGACAGCGAGGTCAGCGATGCCGAGCGACAGGATGTCGAGGCCTTGCTCGCAAGCGATCCCAAGGCCCGCAGCCTGCATGAGGATATCAAGCGCGGCAGCCAGACCGGCAAGCGCATTTTGGACGAGATGCTGAAGGAACCCGTGCCGCTCAATCTCGTCCGTGGCATCCGCAACGCTCCCCTGCCGCGCAAGGCCGTCCGCCTTCCCGGCCCCGAGCGTTCGATGTCCGCCTTCCGTCCCTCTCTGCTGCAGACCATGTCGGTCAGCCTCATCATGCTCGTTCTCGGCGGCACTGCCGGATACATGATCGGCGCCCGCCCTCACATGTCTTCGCCGGACCTTCTGGCAAGCCCCGCATCGCAGCAGCGCGACTGGCTGGACGACATCGTCTCGCATTACCGCCTCTACAGTCGCCAGCAGAACCGCCTGACCGAGATCGGTGCAGACCATCCGGCCGATATTCTCGAATGGCTGACCACCGGCACCGGAGTGACCTTTCGCATCCCCGATCTCAGCCAGAGCCAGTTGACCTTCATCGGTGCCCGCATGATCGCGGCCGATAACACGCCGACCGGCCTGCTCTTCTATCGCCGCACGTCCGGCGACAATGACGGTGACATCATTGCGCTGAGCTTCTCCCGCGGACGCCCGGAACACGCCAAGCCCGTCGAGGACATCCGCCTCGATACTGGCCTCGTCACCTGGAGCACGCCGATTGCGACCTATGTCCTTGTCGGCCCGTCCTCGGCTGCCGATCTCGACGATATCGCGGCCAAGGCTGCCGGCCTCATCTGAGATAGCGACCTTATGACCGTTGACGACGCAAAGCATCGCGTGATCGCCGATATCGCCGAAGTCGGCGCGATGACGCGTGAAACCGCACGCCGCTACGAAAATGTCTTTTCCGGCTTCCGCAACGAACTCGACGCGGTGATCGGCGAGACGCAAACCATGGCCGAAGCCGCCCTCGCGACGATGGCCATGGTCGAGGCTGCGGCATCCGCCGTGCGCGTGAGTTACCCGCACCAGCCGAAGCTCGGCTGCCACGACGGTTGCGCCTCCTGCTGCCATCTGTTCGTCGCCATCCCGCCCGGTATCTCGACCGCGATTGCCGGGCATATCCGCGAGACCTTCGAGCCTGAGCGGCAGGATGCCCTGATTGCAAAACTGTCTGCGGCGGCTTCCGCCATTGCAGAGGTCGAAAATCCGCTCTGGGCAAGGGTCCGATGTCCCCTGCTGGATGATGCGGATCGATGCACGATCTACAGCGTCCGCCCCCTTACCTGCCGGGCCTTCACCTCCCGCAGCGAGGCAGTCTGCCGCAAGCTCGTCTTCGAAACGGATCCGAAGTCGGAGGCCGGCGTTGACCAGAACCCGGCGCATTACCGCCTGCATGTCGAGGCAACCCATGCCTTGATCGACGCCGCACGCAATCGCGGCCTTCCGAGCGGCCAGACCGGCTTTGTCGCTGCCCTGCTCGCCGAACTCTGTCCCACCGCCAACCCGGTCGAAAAAGATGGGCCGGTCGAAACAGATGGGCAAGCCCCCCCTTCTTGAGACATCAGATCCCGACGGTGAACATGAAAAGGCCCCGCACGCGATAACGCACGAGGCCTTTGTCATTTGATGCTGCAGTCGGAAAGCCCGGACACCGCAGAGATTGTCCGGGCCTTTAGCCCTTGTGGCGCCCTTGTCAGCGGCCCATTTCTTCCAGCACCCGGTTGGCGGCGGACACGATCGCATCGAGCGATGCCGTCACAATGTTGGTGTTGATGCCGGCACCGAACAGCTTGCCGCCCGGATACTGCATCTCCACATAGGCGATGGCCGAAGCGTTCGAGCCGTGCTGCAGCGAATGTTCCGAATAGTCGGCAACCGACAGTTCGATGCCGAGATAGGTGGACAAGGCGTTGATGAACCCGTCGATCGGGCCGGTTCCCTTGCCCTCGATGCGCTTGACCTCGCCGCCATCGGTAATCTCGGCGGCGACGACGCGGATCCCCTTGTGCTCGGTGCCGGCGGGATAGGTATGCTGGTCGACGAATTTCAGCCGCGCACCGGACTGCTCGACATAGCGCTCCATGAACGTCTCATGGATGCGTTTCGACGATAATTCCTTGCCTTCTTCGTCGGTGATCTTCTGGATCGCCTCGCGGAATTCCACCTGCAGGTTGCGCGGCAGGTTCAGGCCGTAATCCTGCTGCAGGATATAGGCGATGCCACCCTTGCCCGACTGCGAGTTGATGCGGATGATCGCCTCGTAGGAACGTCCCACATCCTGCGGGTCGATCGGCAGGTAAGGCACTTCCCAGACCGGATGGTTGGCAACCTTGATTGCCTTCATCCCCTTGTTGATCGCATCCTGGTGCGAGCCGGAAAACGCGGTATAGACCAGTTCGCCGACGTAAGGATGGCGCTCGGGAATGACCATCTCGTTGGAATATTCGTAGACGTCCTTGATACGCTCGATATCCGAACAATCCAGTTCAGGGTCGATGCCCTGCGTATACATGTTGAGCGCCAGGGTGACGACGTCGACATTGCCGGTGCGCTCGCCATTGCCGAACAGCGTGCCCTCGACGCGGTCCGCACCGGCCATCAGCGCCAGTTCGGTGGCGGCAATGCCCGTGCCGCGGTCGTTATGCGGATGCAGCGAGATGATGATGTTTTCGCGGTTGTCGATATTGCGGCACATCCATTCGATCTGGTCGGCATAGATGTTCGGCGTCGCCATCTCGACGGTCGACGGCAGGTTGATGATCAGCTTGTTATCCGGCGTCGGCTTCACTTCGGCGATCACCGCGTTGCAGATTTCCAGCGCCACTTCCAGCTCGGTGCCGGTAAAGCTTTCCGGAGAATACTGGAAGCGGTAGCCGCCACCGGCCTTTGCCGCCATGTCGGTGATCATCTTGGCCGCATCGACGGCGATCTGCTTGATTCCGCTGACATCCTTGCCGAACACGACACGGCGCTGCAGTTCCGAGGTGGAATTGTAGAAATGGATGATCGGCTTGTGGGCACCCTGCAGCGATTCGAAGGTGCGGGTGATCAGCTCCGGCCGGCACTGCACCAGAACCTGCAGCGACACGTCTTCCGGCACGCCACCCTCTTCCACGCACCAGCGGGCAAAGTCGAAATCGGTTTGCGAGGCCGACGGGAAGCCGATCTCGATTTCCTTGAAGCCCATGTCGAGCAGCAGCTTGAACATCCGCGCCTTGCGATCATGCCCCATCGGGTTGACCAGCGACTGGTTGCCGTCGCGCAGATCGACCGAACACCAGATCGGTGCCTTTTCGATGACCTTCGACGGCCATGTACGGTCGGGAATATTGATGGCCGGATAGGCGCGGTACTTCACGCCTGCCGACTGCATGCCCTTGGTGCTGGAGTTCTCGGCGCGGGAGTTCTTGGTGTCCATGTCTTCGTCCTTCGCTTGCCCTCCGCAGGAGCCATCTGGCTCAAGACCGTTCATCAACGGCGGTGCGACTGCGGATGCTGGACCTTGTTATGGTCCGGTTTCATGTCAGGGATTTTTTGCGAGGAGCACTTACGCCGGCGGGCTTTATCGGCCGCCGGGCGCTCCTCAACGGACCCGGCAACCGAGTGTAAGGTCGAGGCTAAGAAGCGAGAGAGGCGCGAAAACCGTCGCCCCGGCAGCGGTGCTGCGGGCGGCAAAACGGTCAAACATGATCGCGCCTGTCATGGTCATGAGCCGGTGTATAACGGCAAGAAGAAGATCGCGCAAGAACCGCTTGGCGACTTCCGGTACGCAATCGCTCACGCGCTGCGCTTCATCACCTTGGACAGGCCCATCATCACGCCACCGGCCACCAGCCCCCAGAAGGCCCCGGAAATGCCGCCGAACGTGGCGCCGGATGCCGTGACGAGAAAGGTGATCGCGGCAGCCTCGCGCGTTTCCGGCTCGCGCCACGCGGCAAACGCGGCATTGGAAAAGGCGCCGATCAGGCCGAGCCCCGCCACCGCCTGCAACAGGATCGGCGGCGCCATCGACACGAAGGCGATGATCCCGCCGGCAATCAGGCCGAGGACAGTATAGGCGGCACCGCCGACGACAGCGGCCCAGTAACGGCGCGCCGGATCGGGATGCGCATCCTCGCTGGCGCACATCGCCGCGGTAATCGCCGCAAGATTGACGGGAACGCTACCGAAAAACGCGCAGATGGCCGAAAAAATGCCCGTCGATGCGAAAAGCGGCCCCGGCGCCGGCTCATAATGATGCGCCTTGAGAATGGCGATGCCCGGAATGTTCTGGGACGCCATGGTGACGATGAACAGCGGCAGCGCCACCGACACGAAACCGTGCCAGGTGAAGGACGGCGACACCCAGATCAGACCGGGATGGATCGCTGCGCCGATTTTGCCGAACACATCATCCGGCAGATCGACGCCGAAGATCAGTACGAGGATGAAAGCGCCGAGTGCAGCGGGAACGGCCCAAAGCCGCCAGCGGGATACGACAACCATCCATGTCAGCACGATCGGCAGACCGAGCGCGGCATTGAAGGCGACCGCCTTGACCGGCGCGAGACAAAGGCCGAGCAGGATGCCCGCAAGCATGGCATTGGCGAGCGGTGCCGGGATCTTGCGGATCAACTGGCCGAGCGGCTTGAACAGTCCCGTCAGCGCAATCATCACCCCGCACAACACGAAAGCACCGACAGCGGCCGGAAAGCCGCCCTGGATAGCCCCGGTCGCGGCCAGAAGCGCGCCACCCGGTGTCGACCATGCCATCATGATGGGCATCCGGTAATAGAGCGAAAAAACCACTGCGAGGATGCTTTGCGCCAGACATACGGCAAGCAAGGCCGAGGCAATTTCCTCGGGAGCCGCCCCCATGACCTGCAGCCCCTGCATGATGACGGCAAACGAACTGATAAAACCGACGAAAGCCGTCAGCAGACCCATTGTCAGGGCTGAGGGGGAAAAATCCTTGAGCATGGGCGACCGATGAGCTTGGGGAAAAACCGAGCTCTCTCAAGATCAAAATCCACCGGCGCTTGCAAGTCCGCCGGCGCCAAAAGCGTTCGCCCGAACGTCAAGTTTGGCGCCCGTCCCCTCCGCATGCGATGCCGCCGAAAAACGGCGGCATCCCCGCATCGAAAACCTGCCCTCAGACCAGCAGATCGCCAGTATGGGTGGTGGTCGTCGAAGCGGTAGCGCTGGCAGTCTGAACGTCGTCCAGCGAATAGGCCCGGATATAGTCGATATTCATCTCCGATCCGTCTGCGACGCTGGCGCCGGGCGTCCCGGCCATGCCGCCGACGGCAAGGTCGACGATCATATACATCGGGTCATGCATGTCCGATGGCGTATCGGTCTGGGCAACCGCCACGTCGTCGAAATACCAGGTGATATGGTCCTCGTCCCATAACAGCCCGTAGGTATGGTACCCCGAAGTATCGGCCACCGAAACATTGTTGATGACCGAGGTCTGCTCGCCGGTCTCGTCGGAATGGGCCGACATGATCAGCGTGTTCGGATCCTGCCCCTTCATCTCGATCACGTCGAGTTCCGGCGGCCAGGAACCGTCCTCGGGCAATAGCCAGAAGGCCGGCCACACACCCTGGTCCTCCGGCATGTCGGCACGGATTTCGAAATAGCCGTAAGTCTGCGCAAACGATGCATGGGTGGTCAGCATGCCCGACGTATAGTCGTACCCGTTGACAGCACTCGATATCGCTTCCGGCGTCTGCTCGGCGGTGATCGTCAATATGCCGTTATTGATCGAAAACGGATTGGCCGAGGCGGTCGGGGCATATTCCGGATTGACGTACCATTGCTGCTCGCCATTGGTATCGAGCGACGCGCCCTGATCCGGCGCCCACCAGTATTTGGCCTCCCACGTACCGCTGTCACCATCGTAGAGCGACAGCGAATTGAAGTCATCGTTGAAGGTCATCGTCAGGTTGGAGCGATCGAGACTGAGTTCGAACTGGCTGGCGCTGAGATCGTCGGCCGTCGTGTTCGCCAGCACGATGCTTTCGTCATTGCCGAGATGAAGCCAGAGATTGGCGCCTTCCTGCGTCGACTGGCTGACCAGTTGATCGAAGGAGGTGACGTCATATCCGTCGAGCCGGATCTTGTCGTCGGCGCCGAAATCGGTGATCAGGTCGGTGCCATTGCCGCTGGTAAACGAGAATGTGTCTGCGCCGCCGCCGCCGATCAGCACGTCGTCCCCTGCCCCGCCATCGATCGTCTGGCTGCCGGTGCCGCCTGTGATGATATTGTCGAGCGAATTGCCGAAGGCATAGCTGCCGTCTCCGGTCACCGTCAGGTTCTCGAAATTGTCCGGCAGCGTATAGCTCATCCACGTATTGATCGTGTCGATACCGCCATCCGCATTCTCCGCGGCATGGTTGATGGACGAATAGAGGTAATAGATGTCGTCGCCGGTGCCGCCGGTCATGGTCACGTTGACCGAGCTGTCGCCCCACATGGAATCATTGCCCGACGTGCCATATTGTATCGGTCCGGACCCGGTGGCGGAAAACCAGGCCGTCGAATTGCCGCTGTAATAAAGTGCGATGCCAAGCGCATTCGAAATGGAATTCGTCATGGAAACTGCTCCTGTTAGAGTGGCTCTCCTTTAAATTCCTCCCGGCCATACCCTACAGCTCGAATCGGACAGAATTCCAATAATGCGTCGGATTTTCCCGACAACCGTCATCGACGGTTAAGCTCGCGCTAAAGCACTGGCCGCGAAACGAAAGCCGATTTTATTTGAAAACAAGGCGATAAGAGCAGTTTCGCGTTTTAAAGAGAGGCGGAGATGCTCCACAAAGGCACAGGCGGCGTCCCATATCGGAACGGCCACCCTCCGGGCGCAGTAGCGGAACAGGAAGACCCGGCCGCGGTGGGCCGGATCTCCCTTTCGCCGGGTGCCGCCGCACCGCCGGCTTCAGCCGATCACCTCAAAGCTTCCTGACGACCACTTCGAGATAGTCGCTCGGAACGACCATGGTTCCATCGTCCGCCCGGTTGAAACGGCCGATCAGCTGCTCCAGATCGCGCTCGAGATGCACCTGTCCATCCGTCGGCAAGGCGGCAAACGCCTTGTGGACCGGACCGTACCAGGTGCGGAACACTTCGATCCAGTGAGCGGCCGAGCGGTAGCGGAAAACGAAGTTCCGTTTTGTCGCCTCCACCTTGCCCTCTGCGCCGAACATCTCCTCCAGCCGCTCCGAAGTGCCCCAGAGAGACGGAGGCCGCAGACCTGCCGGTGGCGGCACATGCTGCCCGATCACCTTGAACAATTGCCCGATGAAGCCATCCGGCGTCCAGTTGGCCAGACCGATCCGTCCGCCCGGACGGCATACCCGCGCCAGTTCTGCCGCTGCCCTGTCCTGGTCCGGCGTGAACATCACCCCGAATGTCGACAGCACGACATCGAAACTGTCGGCGTCGAACGGCAGCGCCTCGGCATCGGCGGTCTGGAAGTTGACGCTGAGCCCTTCGGCATCCGCCCGGCGCCTGCCCTGTTCCAGCAGGGCCGGAACATAATCGGTCGAGGTCACCCGGCACCAGCGCCGGGCCGCCGCCAGTGTCGCATTGCCGTTGCCGGCCGCGACATCCAGAACCGTCTCGCCGGCCCTGAGATCAAGCGCCTCGCAAAGCCGCTCGCCGACGATCTGCAGGGTCGTGCCGACAACGGCATAGTTTCCCGATGCCCAGGCGCCCTGCTGGCGGGCCTTCGCCGCGGCAAGGTCGGGACCGGGCGAAAGGCCGCCCTGCGGGCCTGTGCCAGTGACCAGCTTGGTGGCCGGATTGGCAGCCGGGTTATGATGTACATTCTGCATGGTCTTTCCTCCACGTGGTGAAACGCCGGTGATCCCCTCAGATCAAGACCCTCCGAACGGCGATCCCCGGCTACGGCGCTACCATGGCCGATCGTCACCCGACCGCTCCAGTGCAGAAAATGGAGCGCTCCCGCTACAGAATATGGACCGGCTTCAGCACGTCGCGAACGAGCTGCGAACCATCCATTCGTCTATGCGGCCGGCGATCTCGCTGTCTCCCACCAGCTGGATCGCGCCGCGTTCTATCTCCGTCCTCAGACCGGAAAAACCGATCCATGCGGATGTCATGGCCTTCAGTTCGGCCGTGATGTAAAGGTCGACATCGTGTCCGGGATCGATCAGGCATAGGCTAAAACATGACCATCAAAGTAAAGCCAATTTTAGGTCATCGACCGGCGAAAAAAAGAACCAAAACCCACCATTTCCGGGCCTTCTCGCTTATCAAGCCGATGACCAAAGGGCTAAACCAAGCGTTCCGCACAGTCATTCTGCTAATAACTTATACCATGAAAGGGGGCAGATTCGTAAGTATTAAATGGCCTAAGAAAATTTGTAATGATTATGAATTCCAGAAACCTGCCACAACGGCTGATATTTGTTTCGGCAAAACGCGATATAGCTTGACGCATGAAGCTTTGACGCCTATTAGCCCGCACATATCCTTAAATTTTTACTTGTGAGCCGGGAGCGAAAGCACCCGCCGAAAACCCTTTGTGAGAAGCTATGAATATGAATATCGCGACCAAGGCGAAGCCGCCCAAATACGTGTTTCTTCGGGGAACGACGTACTATTACATCCGGAACATCGCTCCCCAACACCGCCACCGGTTTTCTGGAAAGAAGCAAATCTGGCAGACGCTAAAGACATCAGACTATGGCGATGCGATCCGTCGTGCTGATGCGATCACCCGCGAACATGACGCGGTGATGGCTGGCATCAAGCCATTCACGGCAATCTCATTCACAGAGGAAATCGCCGAAGCCGACCGACTCCAAATCACTCATATCACCGCGTCCGAACTTCGCCTTCAGTCGATCGAACGAAGCATCCAGTTGATTGCTGAACGCCTTCCTTTCACTCATCTTATGGGGGCACCTGCACCTATCACCGTGGCGGCGATTTTAGGTGAAAGCGAGAGGGACAATGACGCTCTCTCTATTGATCAGGCGTTCGAAAAATTCATGGAAATCACGCCCGACTTCCTGACCGATTTGAACGAGTATCACGGCGGGCAAAAGATCAAGAGTTGGAAGCGGACAATGGCGGACTTCAAGGCTCGCGTCGGCGACATCAACTTGACGGCGATTACCGAGACCATTGCTGATGATTACTTCCTGTCAGTCTGGAAGGACGTGCTCGATAAAGAAAAAGATTTTGGCTCTTCGCACGCCAACCGGCAAATCTCACGCGTCCGGCAAGTGATCAAGGCGGTTCTGAAGAAATTCTATCATATCAACTTCCCCTTCCTCGACGGCAAGCGCGTAAAGTTGAAGAACGATGACGCAGGTAAACGGGATGCTTTCACCGAAGCAGATGTGAAGGCGATACAAACTGCACTCGCTACGTCAGGCGTCAACGAAGAAGCAAAGGCAATCGTTCAGCTTTCGCTAATCACCGGATGCGGTCCTCAAGAACTTTGCTGGCTGACCGCCGATGATATATTCCCAGATGCTAAAATACCGTACATCAAAATTGGACCGAACGCTCTGCGGTCAGTGGTCAAGAAGGGCGGCGACAGACATCGCGATCTGCCAATAGTCACGCCAGAAGGCATCGCCATTCTGAAAAAGTTTCCAAACGGGTTTCCCCGTTTCCAAGTGGAGCGCGGTCAGGCGAAGCTGAACAAGCAACTCAGTCCATTCTTTACGAAAGTAACGCCCGGTCGTGCCCTCTATTCAGCGCGTCACCGATTTGACGATCTTGTGAAAATTGCTGGTGTCGATCTTGGGATCAAGGCAGCGCTATCCGGTCACTCCCTTGGCGGGCACCTCCATTACTACGGAAAATCCGGGAATGGCTACACCCTCAAACAGAAGAAGGAGGCGATCGAAAAGGCTCTTGCCGCTGCACCGCTTAAAGAAGAACGAGAAAATGAAATGAACTAACCAACCTCAACCGAAACTGATGACCAACGTGAGGCTCTAGCAGCCACCTTTATATTATGAAGCGTCAGAGTTTCCTTATCCAAGGAACGAACGATGACTTCTTACTCTGTTGAAACACTCATTTACGATCTGAAAGCCCGTCAGGAGTTTTTTGATGGCTATGACAAAATGATCAAGTGGGGCAAAGATAACGGGTTCGTTAAATCTGCCCTTGAACACCAGAGGAACCGCAAGCGCATTTGGGACGAAATCACGATGCTTGATTGATTGGGAGCGATTGAGAATGGATGCTGGTTCAGAATTTACCAATGGCATGGTCTTCAATGTCGATACAGCCAAAGGCTTGATCGGGAAAGCCGAAGACATCGCCAAGAAGGCGGAACAGTATGGGGATAAAGAAGCCAAAAGGCTTGTGGAATCGGCTTTGATTGACGCGCTGGAAGCGAAGGCTTCATTCAAAAGTGCTGTTGCTATCCTAACCAAACCCGACCAAGCACAAGCTTTTTATGCCCATGGACGCCAGTTGTGCCATGACGCTGAATCGAAACTCCAAAGCGCTGAAAATCGCTTCGAAAGTCAGTCAGCTAAATAGGACGTATGTTTTCTCCTGACGTGCAGGGTTCGGCGGCTTCGGCTTCCGGACCCTTTTTGGTCTCAGACGGAACCAAATCCCCGATCGGCGGTTATCAGGGCGTCTGAAAACTTCCCCAAGCACTCGGACACACCTCAACCCTGCCGCGCCCCCTCTCGCTCGGCAGGGTTTTCTTTTTTCTGGAACAAATGTGAGTGACGTTCGGTTTCTCAGTCGAAGGAGACACCATGCCTTATCTTGCCAGCCGCCAGTCCAAAATCCCCAAAAGCTCGTCCTCGAAGCCAAAGAACCGGCTGTTCATCACGCTCGTATCGCTAATGGTAGCCTTCGCGATCCTGTTTTACATCGGCTCCACGATCATCGGCTGGTTTGTGACGTAAGCACCCTCACCCGGTTGCCATCCATCAATTCAATCCGTTTCATCGACTGCAGATAGAAGAGCGCATTCACCAATTGCTCTTGGCTGTATCCAGCACCTACCAGTGTGGGACCGATCTCATACAGGTTTATCGGCTTTTCGACCGCGCTGTGCTGATGAAGCTGAGCCATGATCGCATCGATCGGATCAAGCGCGGGATTTGGAATGGGTTCGATCTTCTCGGCGGCAGACATGTGGACCTCCTTCAATAGGATTAATTTCCTCATGTTCTTGTTGTGTTCTCATTTGGCGACTGAGTCAATCGGCAATTTTACCCGTTAGTTTTAGCACTCGCTCATATGCGGAGAATCTGTGTAGAAAACGCCATCCATCAGGCGACTGACCCGGCTCTTGCAGTCGGGTTCTTTTTTTGTCCCGCTTTTGTCGCGGTTAGTCGAATTGTCTGTTTATTCTCCCTTCCACAGCACATTCGCACGACATACAGCGAACATCCCCCGAACATCATGTAGCATCGACGGGATAAATATGCGTTTGAGGTTCAAACGCATTGTGGCTCTATGAAAACAAGCCGTTCACATCCGACGATATCAGCGACTACGTCGGGTTCGTCTACATCCTGACAGATCGGGAAAATCAGCGCCGTTACGTCGGCAAAAAGCTGTTCCACTTCACCAAGACACTACCGCCGCTCAAAGGCAGCAAGCGTAAACGCAAGAAGACCCTGGAATCCGACTGGCTGACATACTGTTCGTCATCGCCAGTCATCAAAGCCATCGTCGCCGAACACGGCATCGACCGATTTCATCGTGAGATCGTCCATCTGTGCCGGTCGAAATCCGAGATGAGCTACCACGAGACGCGGCTTCAGTTCGAACACGACGTCTTGCTGAGCGACGAATGGTATAATGACATGATAATGTGTCGCATCGCTTCGAAGCATGTTAGAGGCCTTCAGCCACTGCTAGACCATGCGTAGAACGCGTCTTCGTTGTCGTAGATGAATTGTCGAAGAAACTCAGCCAACTCCATCAACATTTCCACGTTGATGCCATCGACCCCGTTGCCGTCTTCGAATGGATACCGCGATTTCTGAAACACTCCATCGAGCTTCGATAACATCACTTTTAAACTCCACGGCAGCATCGAAAATTGGGCAGCTTCGTTAAACGCCGAATACAGTTTGTCTCGCACGTCATGGTTCAGAACAGCATATTGTTCGGCGAGATCATGCCCACTCGTCAGCGCTCGCGAATGAAGTTGCCGGAAGCCTAACGGATCACCGATCTTCGACCATTCAGACTTGGCATTCAGGGACTTGAGGTAGAGTTCGATACCAACTGTCGCAAGATTAATCAGGGGAAGTCTGACGATTTCCTGTCGATCGGCTCGACGCAATGCCCTCGCGGCAAACAAGTATTGATCCGCAACTGCCACAATTAGCATGTCAGGTATTATGCCAGATATCCTTTTACCCACGGTGTCCCCCACATACATAAGGCATGCTCGCGCAATTCAACCTATACGCAATCATCGCCCTAATCATCGTCGTCATCGCCCTTGGCGGCGGCTGGTATGTGTCGAATCGCCTGAAAGCGGCTGAGATCGACACTCTCACCCAACGAAACGCCGTCCTGACTTCGGCAGTCGAGACGAACGAAAAGACCATCGCCCAAATGGTTGCCGATGCTCAGACGCTTGCCGCCGCCAATCAAAAGCTGACCCACTCCATCATGGCGAGCGAGATGGAACAGGCCCAAAGCTGGAATGCGATCGACGCCCTTGATCTCGCGACGGACACAGATGCGACCGGGCTAGAAGCGCGTGCGAATGATGCGTTTGCTCAGTCGATCCAAGCCCTTCGATTGACTACCGCCAAATAATTTCACCGCCTCCGGGAACATAAACAAAGCACAACGGTTTGTTCATCGTGCATTCATGTTCGAGGACAAGCAAATGTTTCTGAGCACCCTTCAGCCTTCCGCAACTTTCGAATTCGCTCGCGACCACGGTATCTCGATGGAGAAAACTGCCATCGAGACAGAACTGAGCTATCTGCATAACTTTGACGGCAAAGACCTGTCCGTTGATGTCACCGGCGATTACATCGTGCTCGAAGGCGCTGTCCGGACAACTGGCGATCAGGCCCGTGCTCTCCGCGTAGCTCGCGAGATCGTCGGCTTTGACCGCGTTCTGTCCCGCATCATCGTCTGCGCGCCGTCCGTCTAAGACACGCTGCATTCAAATACACGAAAGCCCGCTTGATGATCTCAGCGGGCTTTTTTCGTTTCAGTCTATGGCTCGATGATCAGCCGATATGTGTCTCAATGATGTATTTCGCGATATCGGTGCGAATAGCGTGAGGAACATACTCATCGGTCATTAGATCGTGCAGCGTCTTTAGCGCGGCGGTTCGGACGGTATCGGCGGTGATGGCTTCTTCAGCATTCACAGCGTCAAGAAAAATGGCGGAAATAGCGGTGTGGTTCATATGGGTAAAATTCTCCTGAGATAATATGATTTTGTTTGGAATTGGGCGGCAGACAGGCGGCTTATGCGCCTGTTCTCGTGCCGTGATCGTATTTATGGATTTGGGGATTGGGCGGCGGCAGCTTTCTTTTTGATTTCTCTCTCGTGCCTTCTTTCGCGGAGATAATCACGCCTTTCCTCATCACTCATATGCTTCAACCTTGGACGTCGAGGCTCCGGACGCCCTTCCGCAATCCGCTTCTTCTCATTATGCTTGCGCACTCTCTCCCGTGTCTCAGCACGTATTTGGTCCTGCGATTTGGGAACACGCTTCGATTTTTCGGCTTGGGCTGTTTCCCATGCTTTCTCGCGTATCGTCCGTGTTTTCCGCGTTTATCGTTCAAGACGTAATCGCCGGTTTGGATGTATTCTTCCTCGATGTCGTCCAATTCTTCGAGCGAACAAGATTGGATCAAAGTGGCAGTGAATGCCGAATTTCCGGTTATTGAGGCGTCATAAAGCTCTTGAGCTTTCTTGCTGTGATGTTTGCTCTTTGACAGGTCTCGAAAATGCTGGGCTATTCGGGATCGAACGTCGATCGATGATCCAACGTATGCCATCCCAGTTTCGATATGGCGGAACTCGTAAATCCCGCAATTGATTGGGTTCAGTTCGATTGTGATATTGGTCTTCATTTCCTTTCTCTGTTTGGGTTAAACGGCAAGCTGAGCGGCGGCTTCAGCCTTCTTCTTGGCTCGGTGGAGAGCAACACGCTGGCGTGTCTCTTCCTTCTTCTGTTCGGCAGTCTTTTCGACACGGGGACGACCAGCCTTTCGCGCCTCAATGCCAAAATCGATGTCTAGAGGTATGGGTTCGCCGCATCCGATTAGAGCGCAAATATTGGCAGCAGCACCAGCGTCAGGAACAATGAGAATGACTTCGTTTTCGCTCTTGAAGTCCCGCAAGGAGGTGCGACCTAAGAACTGGTAGACAAGCTCGTAGCAAAGCGCCTCTTTCGCCGCCTTGTTGTCGATCTCATAGAAGTCCCAAAGACGCTGGATGGTCTCCGGATCATAGTTGATCGCAGCCATGAACACCGCCATGTCGTAGTCTTGGAGATCGTTCCAACCATTCGGGTTGGTGATAACGCGCTTGCCGCCCTTCCCTTCAAGCTTCCAGCCATATTCCTTGTCAGAATGCTTGTGCTTGTTCGTGCAGAATATGTGAGGCTGTTCGCCGAACCTGTCCGCAATCCCATCAGAGACGATGTCTAGGAACGTCTGCTGCCCAAGCTCTTCATTGGTGTTGCCAAGGCGCTTGAGAAAAGTCTTCGACAAGTTCGGAAGGGGCGGATGATAGACCTTGGCAAGCTGAGCCTTGTGGTGCAGGTCTGAATAATCAAGCCGATCCTCCATCGACTTATTCGCCTCAAAGACAACGCCGTCCTTGGTCCACATCTTATAAAGCAGTGTTGTATTCCGGTTTGCACCGATCATCAGGACATCTTTGAAACCTTGGACGATGGAAGGCAGCATGAAGATCGTGAACTGAAGGAAAACGCGTGGCGTTTTGCCGTTGGCGTCAGGTTGGAATGCCTCACCTGATACCGCCTTGTCGAAGCTTTCCTTATCGATCACGACAAGGTAATGTTCGTTCAGGGTAAACTCTGCAAGCTCACGAGCTTTCTTGCCGTACTTCCGGTATTTGACACCGTCTTCATCCTTGACGTCCACGCCCAAACGGACAGCGTGTTCGCCACCGATCAGTTCGTAATAACCGGGCTTATGGGCATCAGTGACGACAAAGTCCGCGACGTCTTCCGGCTTCTCAAATTCGATGAAGATCGTGCTCATAGGGACGAAGTATTCATCCACGACCAAAAGCCGGTTCTCCTTGCCGGTCTTTGTTTCTAGAGCCACCGAGTGATTGACCAGCAGGACGCTTTCGTCACCCTCTTCGACACGGCGCAAATACTCTTCGGATGCGCTGCGATAGCCCTCTTCCTGAGAGATCACCGCCGAAGCAATGCCTTCATTCTGGAAGTAGCCATGGTGCTGAAGGGAAAGGCGATTGGTGGGTGTGGCGACAGTGGTTGGGATCGGCTTGCCGCCATTTTCTTGGACAAGTTCGCCAAACCAATGATGGAAAGAACGCGACTTACCGGCGCCGATGTGACCGCTTACGGTTTGAATTGTGAATGTCAAAAATACGTACCTCTGAAAAATCTGAAAATGAAAAAGGTCTCAGTGCGTCGGGCAAGAACACTGAGACCTTCAAAAGACTATTCATTCTTCAGGAGAGGTATCGTTGTGCGAAGCCTTTAAGCGTGACCTGATGGAAACAAGTCATGCCCGACTTCGCATCCAACGTTGTATATAGGGAATTTAGTGTTTGGGAGTTTGGTCGGGTAAAAGCGGCAAACAGCGGCTATCGACCGTCAATACAGTAGCAGAATATCGGTGTTTAATCAAGTATTGATGCGCATTTTCGGGGATCGATGTAACGTTGCGCCACTCAATCTCGTCAACTACTGTAACGTTTTATCTCTATAGAAAGAGTGTTTATAAGGGATATTCTGTTACATCTCATTTGATTCAATGAATCAGTAATGGAAATGCAAATTATAAAAAACATAGGTACGTGAGCGAAGCGAACTGCGCGAAGCGCATCATAAGGTTCAATGGAATTCCATGAGATTCAGGAAGGAACCTGTTCGAACAATCCAATCCCATAAGATTCGGTGTTGGTCATGGATTCCCATGGGATAACAATCCAACATCAACCAGTTCAAAATGATCCCTACCAGACCTTAATCGGATCGCTTCGCGATCATGTCTCGCTTCGCGAGCCATTTCGCTTGGTTTTAAACAATGGGATAGGAAGAAGGACCAAACCTTTACCCAATAGACGAACTGTTGGATTCCTGTCGTTACCTGAAGGAAGCTGCTGAACCTCACCAATCGCCAATGGGGTTCAACTGTTACCCTCTGCTTTTCCTGTTCGTCTCTGGAATAGCTGTGGGTGTCCAACCTGTACCGAATGGCTGTCGGCTGCACCGAACGGTTCAATCCCATGATTGAGTGGCGCAAGGTTACATGCACCGCCATTCGCTCAAACCGAACCCCAGGAATTTCCTTAAAGTTGGGGTCTCAAAAACCCTTATTTTGCAGGGGTTTCCGGCTGCTATAAATGCATGTTTTTGTCGAAATGCGATAATCCCACATCCCGCTCAATATAAAACTGGCTTTATCTCAAAGAAAATAAAAGGAGAGGCAAACGAGAGTGGGTCTGCGGTTTGCCTCTCCATCGTCCGGTGCAATAGGGGTAACATCCGACGATGTATCACATCTAGCGATCATGTGAGACGAGATCAAGGAGGAAGACGACTGAAGCCGCAAAAGAGCCGCCTTCCTCGATTGTCGTCGGAATATCTCCCACACCAGCAACGATGGAAATATAGGGCGGACTGCATCCTTGGGAAGAGTGAGTGATGGAGGTTACTGCTACTGCCCTACAAAAAGCAGGAATAACCTCCACTCACATGCGCCCGACGTTGCGGCGGCGTGTCGGACACATTGGGCTTATACTCATCGAGTGAGTAAATGCGCAACATAGTACAGGTTGAAAAGAAAAAGACCTGATGACATCGCGAGCATCAGGCCTTTCTTGTCGGAACAGTGCAAATGAACACGACGCTGAGACAGTCGTTTGAATCTATCGGCAAGTAAAGCGGTAACACTGTACGATAACGTACTGACCGATATGTTCTAATGGATACCACGTTTCGGGCGCCCGCGCTGTAGACCGCCGCTGGAACTCGCAAAAAGTTGCATATATATCACACATCAACAAAGTCTGAACTTAGTGTTGCATATTTACAACAAGTTAAATTCCCCACTTCGCCAAAGCTGCCTCTGAAGCTGCCTGATCGTCGCGAATGCGCAAGATCGTCTGCCGTGTCAGCCCTGTTGCCTTGGATATGGCTGATGCGCCCTGCCCTGCACCGATCATATCGACCACTGTGTTGAACTGATCCCGGCTGTATGACGGCTTCTTACCGCGATACTTGTCTGCATTGCCCTTGTTCGCCTCTATACCGGCTCTCTGAGCTTCCTTGGTGGCTTCGGCTTGCGCTTGGGCTGTCGCTGCCATGAATGCGATTAGGGCGTCACGAACAGCCATCTGTGTCGGATCGGTGGTAGAGCCATCGAAGGTCATGTTGTTGATGACAGTCCGGATGATCACACCCTTCTTCATGAACAGGCGGATGGTCTCGGTTACATCTTCATAGTTTCTGCCAAGGCGATCGACCCAACGAACGACCAGAGTATCGCCGCGTCGAAGCATATCGAACAGCCGCTTGCCTTCGGTTCGTTCAGCCAGACGAGTGCTGACACCGGACACACCATGATCGGCTACGACTTCATCGATATGGAAGCCAGCCTTCTCAGCGTGGGTGCGTTGGTGGGTTAGGTCTTGGTCTAGTGTGGAGACGCGGGCGTATAGGATTGTCTGTGTCATCGATCATTGTCCGTTTAGGTTCTGTCCGATAATACATCTGTCCGATGACTGAAATCAACCCTTACGTACATACTTTTTCGCTTGCATTTAGATGTACGTTGGACTATACCTTTACGGACACAAGGCAAGCACGGAACCACCGCCTGCCCATCGCGTTCATAGCAGCGGACGGCGGCGAGCTACCGGCGCCACAGGTCGCTAGGCCTCAAAGCCGTCCACCGATTTCCCGGCAAATCACACCCCCGCCTCACCCCTTTGGGGGCGAAGAAACACGATTAGGGCGTCCGACTTCTGTGAGTCAAAATCAAAAAGTCGGGTCAAGCCGCCTTTTTCTTGCGACCGCGCTTCACTTCAACGACCGGTTCGCCATAAGCAGCTTCAATAAGCTTCTGGAAATCCGGCTCAGACTGCGCACCAATGGCGGCACGATGCAGGAAGTCTTTGACGTCTTCTTCCGTGCTCAGAAGATATGACTTTTCAAGCTTCCCAAGCTTCACATAGTAGCCATTTACTTCCTGCTTCACCCAACTACGACGGTTCGTTTGACCGGTCGAGAATGCCTTTTGCTGCCTCTGAAGTGCCGCCATAAACGCCGCAACAGCCGCGTTTTCCTTCACTTCATATCCCGCCGAATACTCAAGAAATGTGGTCATTTTTCTTTCCCTGTTAAAATTGTTCTTGTCGCTAAATACGACAAATAACAGTTTTTCGCGAAAGGCAATGGCAAAAGTAAATTACACTCTCCCTAACGGCTATTCGGCGGACATTACCGCTGCGAAAGAAGCCGGTTCATTTGACGAATGGATCAACAAAAAGTTCGGCGATCGGATCAAATTGCTGATCACTGAAGACGACTTCTCATTCGAGATTCATGACGACCATTTCGTTGTCCTTTTCACCGAAGATGATGACGCTCTGGCATTCGTCACGATGATCGGAGGGCGGATCATTGAGTAATATCGAAGACATCCTTGGTCCCCTTCCCGAACCGAATAAGCGGCGGAAAAGAACCCGTACGGTACCGCCTGAAGAACGGGCGAAAAAGCAGTCTCCTGAGTTTCAGGAACATCTTCGCAAAATAGGGTTTCAAAAAGGGCGCAAAAAGACAGGCGGAACGGTCCCTACTCCGAAGGAAACGAAAGAATTCCTCAATGGAAAGGGTCTCGAAGCCGCCGAAATGATGTGGGCTTTGGCGAACGATCCGGATGTGAAGGATGACACCCGTCGAAAGGCCTTGGAATACATCCTTTCAATCAGCGTTTCTCGCGCTGCGACGGAAACGAAGGTCGAAGTCAATCACACACACGACATAGGAGCCATGTTGCTTGAAGCTCAGCGAATGGCGTCTAAACCGCTAATCGATGTCACACCCAAGCTGCCCAAGGTGATCGAGGGCGATAGCGAGTAATGTTCAGCATATTGGCGGCTTGGCTTACAGCCATCGGTATCCAGCCCGGTCATTTCGTTTCAGGGCTTGCCGGTGGCGTTGTTCGGGCTATCGTCAACAAGCATGGCTCTTTTTGGGAACGTGTTGTTGCCGGTGCTGCCGGTACTCTATGTGCATCGTTTCTGACGCCCTTCGTCGTGCTGATGTTTGGAGCGACTGCCGCCCAAGGCGCGATCGGCTTCATGCTCGGCATTATCGGTATGAGTCTGGCTGAAGCTATCATCGGCATTGGGAAGAACTACGCTCAGAACCCGGCTTCATTGCGCGAAGACCTACGCGAATTCCTGCTGAAGATGCTGTCTCGAAAGGACAGCGAATAAGCGAAAATTGACCCGCCGCTATATACGGCATGTCAGACAACACGCCCTATAATCCAGCCCATATTGCCGAACTTTTAGCTCTTTACCATGCAAACATTCCCGTGTTTGCCAAGCAGGTATTTAATATCGACCTGTCGCCAAAACAGGTCGAAATCTGCGAAGCTTTTCAGCACAACAGACAGATTTCTGTGAAAGGTTCAGCCGGATTCGGCAAAACGCTCTGTTGCGCCGTTCTGGTTTGGTGGTCCCTTTGCACCCACGACCAGCTACAGACGGCGATTTTTGGGCCCAGCGAAGCCACCCTAAAATCCACGATCTGGAAGGAGCTTCAGACCCTTCATACCCGTATGGCTGAGCCGTTTAGGGGCTTCTACGAGGTGTCCGCTACTCGTATCAGCCGAAAGGTAAATCCCTCCACATGCTTCGCTGAATACCGCCTTGCAAGCGCGGAAAACATCTCAGCAGCACGCGGAATTCATAGCCCGAATGTCTACATATTTGCAGACGAGGCTTCGGGCATACCAGATGTAGTGTTTACTGACGCTCTTCTGAACATCCTTATTGCCGACCCTAATCCTAAACTATGCCTGATCAGCAACCCATCGCATGCTTCGGGTTTCTTCTGGCGTACTTGGTGCGATCCAGAAATTAGTGACCAATGGACTCATGTCCATGGCAAGATGACCGACGCTCCCGGCTTTGATCCGGCGAACCTCAAGGCAATTGCCGCCAACTACGGCGGACCAACAACGCGCAATTATCGCGTGTATGTCGAGGGGGAGTTTCCCTTATCGGACGAGTCCGGATTGATCCCCCGCGAGCATGTCGAATATGCCGTTCAGAATGAGTGTTTCCCGCCTGAGAATGCGCCGATTATTTGGGGTCTCGATCCAGCCGGTCAGGGTGCTGACTCAAGCGTTCTCTGTATCCGGCAAGACAACAAGGTGCTCGAATTCAAGCAATGGAATGATCTCAATCCAACGCAATTGGCTTACGCAATCAAAGACCTTTACGAGCGGACACCGAAAAATCAGCGCCCGGTCGTCATCAGTATCGATGCCAATGGGCTTGGTTACGGCGTATATTCGGCAGTTAAAGACCTTGGTTTGCCCGCCTATGAATGCAAATTTGCGGGAACACCGACAAGGCATCCTGAACGCTACTCACGGGTAAGGGACCAGCTTTACGCCGAAATGGCGGATTGGTTTGCCGGTGAGAACGTCCAAATCCCCAACAATGCTAAGCTGATTGAAGAGCTTTGTTCAGTCCAATTTGAGGACGCAAGCGGCAAGATCAAGATCGAAAAGAAAGACCAAATCAAGAAACGAATTGGTCGCTCACCCGATTTTTCAGACGCGCTCGGTTTGACGTTCGCGGTGTCTAGAACTCGGTACGCTTCAAAGTACAATTGGAACACCAAGATAGTCTACGACCATCTTCAGACGCTCGAATAAGCAGACTATCGCGTTCTTCTAAATACGGGAAAATTATCGCGAGATTTTCCCATCTATGACCACTGAAGACGAAGCTATTTTGAATTCCATCACGCCACAATTGAAACAGGCTGTGAGTTGGAGCAATTCCAATATTGCCAACAAGCAAGAACAGGCTCTTAAGCATTATAAGCGCGAACCGCTTCCCGGTGACGACAAGCTAAAAGGCAAATCGAAATGGGTCAGCCCGAAGGTTCAGCAAGCGACGGACTGGTGCTCAGCGCAGCTATTCCGCATTTTCGACAGCCCTCAGTCGGTCGTTGAATTTTGCGGCATTGGTCCCGAAGACGAAGCCATCGCCAAACAAATGAACGACACAGTCGGATGGATTCTTCGCACCCGGAATAGTTCGGCGGCATACCTTCAGCCAGTGTTTCAGGACTCGCTTCTTACTGGCTTGGGCGTTCTCACGGCGGAATTCACGGTTGAGACCGAAGAGAGCTTGCCGCGTCTGCTTGAAGGCGTTCCGAACGAACACCTTGTCGCCCTCAATCAGCAGGAAGAACAGGGCCTTATCGTGATCGAAGAGGCTTCAAAGCCGACCACGACTCCAGGTCCACTTGGACCAATCGAAACTCGGGATCTGAAGATCAGGACGATCAAGCGCATCCCGAAGTTCTCAATCCTTCCAGTTTGCCCGGAAGACCTGATCATCAGCAAAGACGCCCGCTTCGACCCGGAAACAGGCGGAATTCTGGCAAAAATTCAGGGTCACCGCCGCGTTGTTACCCGCGCTGAATTGCTGGACATGGGCTTTGACCGTGCGAAGATCGATGAACTCCCGGCAGCTTCCGATAAAACAGATGGCATCGCGCTTGAGCGTTCGAAAGACCTTGCCGGTGAACAGGGCATCGGTCCTGATGACGTGACCGTCTACACCATTTACACCAAACTGAAGATCGGAAAGGACCGCAAACACCGCCTGTGGCGCATAACAATTGGGGGCAATCTGGAAAACCGCCCAACCCTTCTTGATCACACGGAAGTCAGCCTAGCGCCCTATGCTGCTTTTTGTTGCTTCCCCGTGAGCCATACCCTGTTCGGGCTTGGTGCTGCCGATCGGCTCCTTGATGACCACACACTAATTTCTAAACTTTATCGCGGAGTCTTGGATTCGCTCAGCCAGTCGGTGAACCCGATTAAGGTCGTCAATCCGGATACTACGAACGTCGAAGATTTGTTGAATAGCCATGCCGGTGCGATCGTCCGTTCGACCGATCCTTCAGGCGGCATCAGCTATAACAAGGCCCCGTTTGCCGGTGCAGATGCCATTCCGGTAATCGACCAGCTTTCCCGCTCGCTTGATATGTCCACCGGTACTGGCGAAAGCATGCTGGCGATCGACGCCAGTGACCTACAGCGCACTAGCGCCACGGCTGCGAACCTCCGTTCGAACGCTTCTCAGCTTCTAATCGAAGGAATTTCGAGAAACCTTGCAGACACGGGATATCGCTATCTGGTCCGCATCTGCATTTCGCTGCTGATTGACAATCCCGATGAAGCTGCTGAGCTTTTCACGCGATTGACTAACCAAGCCATCGCTCTGGACCAGTTTGATCTCACGTTCGACCTTGTTACGAGCGTCGTTTTCGGCACGATGTCGCGTGACCAGTCGCAAGGCAACCTGACGAACCTTCTGAACCAGCAGTATCAGGCACTTCAAGCCGGTCTGCCCATCGTGAACGCTCAGTCGATCTATTCGACGCTGACGAAACTGGTTGAAGGTCAGGGCCTCAAGAATACGGCTCCGTTCCTTGTCGATCCATCGACATTGCCGCCGCCTCCCCCGCCGCAGCCTCCCGTCGATCCGAACGCTGGTCTTATCGAGGTGGAGAAGGTCAAAGCTCAATTGAAGGCGCAATCGGACGAAGCTGACCGCCAATTCCAGATGTCGAAGCTTGCCGCCGAAATGGACCTAAAGCGGGACCAGATGGCTCAAGATTTCGAACTCAAGCGCGCAGAAATCGAAGCGAAATATGCGGCACATGTCGAAGTAGAACGCCTGAAGCTTGAACAGTCTGCCATGCGCGATGCCATGGGAAACATCCAGTCGCCCGCCATTCCAACACCAATGCAGGGCTATAACCCATGATCGATCAAGCAATTCTAGACCGTTCTAACGCGGCTAAACGGCTTCTGAACAACCCTGATTTTCAGCTTATTGCCGCTGCAATTGAAGCCGATATTCTCGCCAATTTCCGCGCTGTAAAGATCGGCGATACGGAGACATTGGCGAACGTTCATGCGCTATCGCACGGCTTCAAACTACTAAACGACAGAATGTCTAAATACATTGAATCCGCGTCCGTAGCGGCAAAAATGGAAGAAATTTCCGACGAATAACGCGGAAATCTCCGTTCAGAACTGCATACGACGCTATATACAACACTTACATTTGGAAAACGAAAGGACAATGGAAGACGAAAGCAATAACTCCGAAATGGAGACTGCACTTGATGATGCCAGCGCGGTTGATCGTATCGCCGCACTTTTGGACGTGACGGAAGCCTCTGACGAAGTTTCAGAACAAGCAGAAGACCATGTTGAAACCGAACCAACAGCCGAAGAAACTGACGCTGTTGAGACACCAGATACCGAAGAACAGTATTACGAGATTGACGGCGAACAAGTCAGCCTCTCGGAACTGCGAAACGGTTATTTGCGACAGTCCGCATTTACTAAAAAGACACAAGAGCTTGCTCGTCAGCGAGACGAATATAATGCAGCCATGTTCGACAAGAACCAACTGCGAATGGAAGCCCTCCAAGGCATCGAAGCCATTAAACAGCAATTGGCTATTGAGTTTTCGCAGATCGAACAGCCGAATTGGGACGAGCTCCTTCGCGACGATCCACATCAGTTCCTAATCGAACAGAACAAGTGGGCACGCAAAGAAGCCGCCGTAAAGCAGATGTTTGACGCCGAAACCGCACTTCGTACGAAGCAAGCGGAATATGAAGCGGAAATGCATCAGGCTCAATTGCGCGAAAGTCAGGCGCAGTTCTTGGCGAAATATCCTGAGATGCAGGACAAAGGTAAATCGGCAGAAGCCCTTGGTCAGATCACTCAATTGCTGATCGACAATGGTTTCTCAAAGGAAGAAATCGAAGGCGTATCTGACTATCGAATTGTCGGTATCCTGTATGAGCTAAACAAAGCAATGAATGCTCAGAAGGCAATCCCGCAAGTCGTTCAGAAGATGGAGCAAAAGCCAGCCATCAGTGTGAAGGGGACTTCATCCAAGGCTAGTGACGCTTACACCCGCGATCTCAACAAGTTCAACTCAACGAAATCTGGAAGTGACGCAATCGCGCTTATTTCCCGTCTGCTTTAACCAACGAAACCGGCGCAAGAAGCGTCCAATAAAAAGAGGTTTAAACCCGTAATGCCAACTCTAGTCACGAACCAAATTGCCCACGCCCGCGAAGACCTTGCGAACACCATTTCCAATGTTGATCCGACCGAAACTCCGTTTTTCTCGTCTATCGGCAAGACCAAAGCCACCGCCGTCCGTCACGAAGTTCTGGTAGACAGCCTGTCGCCCGCTTCGGCGAACAACGCGGTTGCTGAAGGCGCCGACCTTGTAGACACCGCCGCAACGGTCCCTGTCCGCGTATCTAACATCTGCCAACTGATGCAGAAAGATATCCGTCTGTCGGGAACCATTCAGGCAGTCGATACCGCCGGCGCCAAGACCGAGAAGGCACGGCTCGTCAAAAACCGTGGTCTCGAAATCCGCCGAGACCTTGAAATGTCGCTTCTTGGTGGTCAGGGTTCATCCGCAACGGGCACCCGTTACATGGGCGGCTATCAGGCAATCACCGCAACGAATGCCTTCGGTGGCGCGAACTCCGCAATCACCGGCTTCTCAAACGGTAACATCTCCGCTGCTGTTGACGGCACCGCTCGATCGGTGACCGAAGCCATGTTCCTCGACATGCTGGAAAAAATCTACGTTTCCGGTGGACGTCCGAAGGAAGTTCTGGCTGGTCCAAAGCTCAAGCGCGCTATCAGCGGCTTTACCGGTGGCGCTCAGAAGCAGCAGAACGCTGAAAAGAAGACCATCAATCAGGGCGTAGACATCTACGTATCAGATTGGGGTACGCTGAATGTCAATCCGCACCCGTATGCGCTGACAAAGACCATTATCGCTTATGATCCAGAAATGTGGGCTGTTGCCTTCCTTCGTTCATTCTCGGTCGAAGAACTCGGCAAGAGCGGTGACAGCGACAAGTTTATGATCGTCGCAGAGGCAACATTGGAAGCGAAGAATGAGAAATCTTCTGGACAGCTTCGGGACTTGAACGCCTAATACCTGCCCGCAATAAAAAGAATAAAGCAGGATTTGAGGGGCTTCTTCGGAGGCCCCTTTCCATTTGTGACGTCCGCAATTCGCTAAATACTGAAAAATCCAGAGGCGAATTATGGACAACAATACACTCTCACTAGGCGATCTCCTTCCTCAGAACGGCACTCTCCTTTGGTCTGAAGATGACGAAAAGACGATCTGGCTTGTTCGCGATGGCGACAAGATGGAGATCATCACAGAATGGAAATCGCTATCGGCGCTGTTCGATGCGAATGCCCAAGAAGCCGCCGAATTTTCTCGCACCGGTTCACACGGCGATCTTCAGAAGGTTGCGTCGATCCCCAAAGGCCTATTCGCCGAATGGCGCAAGGAAGGCATTACCGACGATCCTATCGCGATGGCACGGCGCCTGAACGACGCGGACTTCAGAAAATTCCGCACGAATAATTGGGTGATCTAACCCATGACCTATGACGAATTTCTGTCCACGATCGAAAGCTACACCATCCGGTCGATTTCCGACATGCCGTTCGACGGTTTTGTTCAACGCGCTGAATCATATCTCCGATCGGTAACAAAGCATTATCTTGCTGAAAAAACGGTGATCCTGCGTATCGATGTTGGCGCAATCACCCTACCCGATGATTTTCTCGAAATCCGGTCGATCACGGGCGCCAAGCTCTACAAGCCCGTAGCGGTTCAGGCGGCTAATCTCTGCGAAAACGAGGTTGGCTATTACCGCACCGGCAATCGTCTGGTCTTTGTTGGCGAACCCGATGCGACGATCGAATTACTTTATTGGGCTGCATTCCCTGCCCTCTCAGCCGACCAATCCAATTGGCTGTTTGACCGCTTCCCGAACGTCTACATCTCGGCTGTTCTCAAGGAATATCATCGTTGGATGACCAATGCTGAAGGTGTGCAGATCGAATCTGCCGCGCTTCAGGAAGCTCTCGGAATAGTGTCCGAAGATGACCGCCGTGGTCGCCAAACTGGTCCTATCATCATGGGGTCAAATGCATGGCGGTAATCCAGACACCCTTCACCAGCTTTACGCCTGACCTGCCAGCATTGAACAATCCGGGCTTCAACCGCATCCATAACGCCACGGCTGGTCGTGGTTCGACGCAAGGCGGTGTGACGCTTTATCCGCTGAAGCGCGCTGCTTTGTTCAGTTCCACGTCGATGGAGTCGCGCCCGCGTGGTTGTGCAATTGGCTCTGATAGAGATGGAAATTCTCGTGTTTACGGTGGCTCGGCAGCAGCCCTCTATAAGCTCAGTCCCGCCACCCGCGAATGGACGGATATCAGCCGTTCAGGTGGCTACACGACTGGCGGAAGCGAGCGATGGAAGTTCCTAGAGTTCGGCAACCTGCAAATCGCAACCAATTTCCACAACGAGCCACAATATATCGACATGAACGCCGATTTGCAGTTCGGGAACCTCACCTCATTGGTTCGCGGTCGTCATATCGCCACGACCAAGGGCTTCGTCGTACTCGGCAATTGCTATGACCAACTTGACGGCAATGTTCCCAACCGCGTCCGTTGGTCAGGTATCGAAGCACCCGGATCGTGGGCTTACAGCCAAGCCACTATGGCAGATTTTCAGGACATCCAGAATTTCGGAGCGATCACCGGCTTGGTCACGGATGAGAACTGTTACGTGCTCCTTCAGCGCGGTATCGTCCAAATGACCTTTGTCGGCGCTCCCTTCGTTTTCCAATTCCAAGACCGAGTGGTTGGGACCGGATGTTCCGTGCCGGAATCCGTCATCACAGTTGAATCGCGCCATTTCTTCTTATCCGAAAATGGCTTTCAAATGATGATTGGCGGTCAGATCACACCGATTGGCAATGGTCGCATTGATCGTTGGTTCAGCGAAATCGCCGATCTCGACCAAGCTCATTTGATGACCACGGTCGCCGACCCGAAACTTTCGCTCATCATGTGGCAGTTCGTTTCGAAGAATAGCACTACCGGCAAGCCGGACATGGTCCTTTGCTACAACTACACCAGCGGTGAATTCACGACGGCAGATGCCACAACGCATCTGATCTGCAATGCGGTCAGCTTGCCTACGACGATCGACCAATTGGACGAATACGGAAGCATCGACCAAATCCCGGCACCTCTCGATAGTATGGTTTGGAGCGGTAATCAGCCCTTGCTCTTTGGCATGGATGAAAACGGCGCCGTCTACTCATTCGATGGTCCGACGCTCGATCTAATTGTCGAGACGCCCGAATACCAGCTATCCCGCATGGTCTCCGATAAGGGCGAAGACGTAGCGCGTGTGGACGCTTGTAGACCTCTTTTCGAAGGCGATGGCGTTGCGCGTGTGCAAGTCGGTAGCCGAAACCTGCCTAATACCGGATTGTCATGGTCACCGCTGTCTGAGGCGCATCCAGCGACCGGCTTTTGCTATCTTCGCTCACAGTCTCGCATAAGCCGATTTAGGGTCACGATCGCTGGCGAATGGCGCCGTGCATTCTCCTTGGAGATCGATGCAAAGGCTGTAGGGAGGCGCTGACGATGGTGCAATCCGTCTACAACCACACCGACACGCGCCAGATAACCACCGTGCTCAATTCCGTGGTGAACCTGCTGGATAGCGCGACCGGATCGGTGACACTCGCCAATTCCACGACCACCACAACGGTCACGAACGCGAAGGTCACAACGGCTTCCCGCATCTTTTTGCAGCCACGCAACGCAAATGCAGCCACTTCCGGCGCCTTTGTCTCAGCCATAACGAACGGTTCTTTCACGATTAGTCATGCGTCAGCGACGACAGAAAGGGCGTTCGATTACCTGATCTACAGCGCATGAATATTGGTTATTCGGACGAAGAATATGCGCGTGTTCGGGACTGGCTTTGCGCGGCATTTCAATACGGTCCCTCATTTTTCACTGAAGCCGAAATGGTTGAAAAGATGCGCTCTGGCGAATGGCTTTTGGTCACCACGCCGAATGGCGCGGCTGTGCTCCATTTCTTTGTCGATGAAGACGGTCACAGCGCCGCCAATGTGCTGATTGTCGGCGGGAAAATTGGAGGCTCCTTGCGGGAGCTTATGGCGCTTCAAGAAGCTGCTTGTTCGGCACTTCGGCAGATGAATTTCTCCTACATATGTGGAGAACCCCGTAAAGAATGGCACCGGTTTCTCTTGAAATTCGGCTTCGAAAAACACGGAAAGGAACACATTAAGAGGCTTTAAAATTGCCACCTAGTACCCCTAAAGAAACAACAACCAAGGTCGAACCTTGGGACGGCGCTAAGCCTTATCTTCTTGATCAATACGCTCAATTCAATGACCTGATAAAAAACGGCGCCCCGAAGCCATGGTCAGGGCCTCTCATTGCCGATCAATCACAGGCTACGAAGGACAGTCTTTCTCAGGCTGAACAGATCGCTAGAGGCGGTAACACTGCCGTTCTTTCGTCCGGCTCCAATGCTGTGAATGGCATCCTCAATTCGGGCATCAACTCGCAAGCAGCCAACACGCTTTCCAGCCTTCAGAATGGCAGTCTCGGCACGAATCCGACTGACGCCTATGCGAAGTCCGTGATGAATGGCGGCGCTTCGAATGCTCCCGGCTCCTATAATCTGAACTATTCGAACCCTGCCCTTTCTCAGGCTTCTGGATACGGCACTTACAACAACGCCGCGTCAGGTCTTCAGTCCGCCCAAGCCAACCAGCTCGCGAACAGTTCGAATCCGGCTGCATCCTCATATCTTCAGCAGACAGCCAGCGGCGCGAACATCCTTGCTAATCCTCTACTGAATCAAAATATTGCAAATCAGCAAGCCAGCATTGCCGATCAGCTCAAGAACGTCACTACACCTCAAATCGATAGCCAAGCAGCCCTTGCCGGTCGAACCGGTTCTGGCGCCTATGCTTCGATGCGGAACAATGCCGATGCGACTGCTGCTAAGGCAATGTCCGAAGTGGCGACGAACGCCCTGACCAACCAGTATAATCAGGACGTGGCGGCTCAGCAGAATGCGGCGAACCTATACGGCAATCTTTATAATCAGGACGTCAACAACCGTCTGAATGCCAATCAGCAGCTTGCCGCGACCGATGCTCAGCAACAGCAGCTTCGTCAGGCTGGAACGTCGCTTTACGGCAGTCTGTCCGATAGCCAGAACGCCGCGCAACTCGCCAATTCGAACGCTGCGAATGCTCAGTTCAACCAGAACAACGCGTTTCAGATGCAGGGCGCCCAAATGGCGTCGAACAACTATCAGAACAACATCGCAAACATGCTTGGTCTGAATGGTCAGAAACTCAATGCGGCTAACAGCCAGATTGCCGCCGATAGCAACCTCAATGGTCAGAAGCTCTCGGCAGCGTCACAGGCAGCACAACAGTATCAGAACCAGTACCTTCCGTCTCAGGCGCTTTCGGGCGTGGGCACGGCGAAGGACAACTATAATTCGACGGTTCTTCAGTCGCAGGTTGATGCGTGGAATACGGCTCAGCAACAGCCCCTTACCAACATCGGCAACTTCGTAAATCTGCTGAATGGCGGTGGCTACAGCAACACCACACAGCCGGTTTACAGCAATACGACTGGTCAGATTTTGGGCGGCTTGTCGTCGCTGGCTGGCTTGTTCTCACTCTGCGACGTCCGCGAAAAGGTCATCCACGCGCTTGTCGGCTATATGCCGCTGACCAATGGCGACAAGATCGCGATGTACGAATTTTCATACCGTGATGATCCGGACGCTATCGTCTGGACAGGCCCGATCGCCCAAGAAGTCGAAGAGAAGACTGGCGCCGTCATCGAATTTGCTGGTCGTAAGATTGTCGATGTCTCCGGACTGATGAAGGAGGCTGCATAATCATGGCAAGCATTTGGGATTTCCTTCGCCGCAAAAAGGACGACGGTTCGAACGATCTGGAAGCCGTCCTTACACCGGAAAAGCAGCCGAATTTTCTGCAACAGTTTCTTCCGGAAGACCCGGACAAGCGTGAAGCCGTCGCCCGTGCCCTCATCCAAGGTGGCGCCGCTGCCATGATGGCTGGTGGTCCGTCCGTTGGTAAGCCGACGAACTTGCTTCAGGTCTTGGGCGCTGGCGTAGCTTCTGCCGGACAGGGCTATGGCGATGCTCTGGACTCGAATTTGGAAGCCAAGAAATTCGGCGCCGCTAATCGTCTGAACGACTATAAAATGAAGACCCTTGGCGACAATCAGGCCCGTACGAAGGCGTTCGTCGCTAAGTGGGGTTCTCCCGGTGTGAACGGCTATCCGCCTGAAGCACTCGGCGAACTGGCTGAGCTTCAGATGTTGAACGGTGACGACGAAGGTGCGCGCCAGACGCTTAAACAGGTTCAGGCACTTCAGCAGAAGGGCGCCGAAGAAGGCATGGTCATCGATCAGGCAACGGGCGGCTTCAAGCTGGCTCCCGGCTTCGGTCAGTCGATGTTCGATGTCGAAAAGGCGAAGGGTCTTGGCGGCGCTGTTGGCAAGAATGCTGAAACGACCGCTGACATTAAAAATTACGAATACGGTGTCGAGAAGCCGGGATTTGTCGATTACCAGACGGCTCAAAAGCGTGCCGGTGTTCAGCAGCCTGAAGATAAGTTCGCAGGTAAGTCAGCAGAGCTTGCGGCAACCGACATGGCGGACATCGTCAAACAAGGTACTACAGCGCAGGAGCTTGCTGGCAATGTGCAGATACTTGCCGATCTTAGCAAGCAAATCGGCACCGGTCGTTGGGCGGAAGCCAAGAAAGCTTGGGGTCCGACTTTCGAAGCGTTTGGCATCAAGGTTGATAACCTCTCTGAAATCCAAGCGATGGACAGTCTCGCTGCGCGTGTATCACCTCAGTTGCGTGTTGCCGGAACGGGCGCCACGAGCGATTTTGATGCTCAGCAGTTCGTCAAATCGATTCCGTCGCTAGGCAACACACCAGATGGCAACCAGATGATTGCCACTACGATGAACGCGGTCACGAAGAACAAGGTCGAAGCGGCTCGGATTGCTAGTGAGGTCCAACGCGGAAACATCGATTATCAGGAAGGCTATAGGCAGATCGCTGCCCTTCCCGATCCGTTCCAGCAGTTCAAAGAATATCAAAAAGCCGCCAAAGTCGGCGGATCGGATAAGTCACCATCCAGCGACACATCTGCAAAGGGCGATCGTCTCGGCGGTGTTGTGACGGTGACGAGCGAAGAACAGTTTAATGCTCTGCCCAAGGGAACGACCTATCGCATCGAAGGCGAAACCGGCGTGTGGGTGAAGTAACATGGCTGGATATATCGTCTACCAAAACCAGTCTGCCACTCGCAATCAGCCACTCAATGAAGACCTTATCAAGCGGCTAAAGTACCTCGAAGATATGGGCATTACCGCTCAAGTCTTCTCCGGTGGTCAGCCCGGAATTGGCGAAGAAGGCGCACGTACTGGCAGCACCCGCCACGATCATGGCAATGCAGCCGACGTGTTCCTGTTCAAGGATGGGCGTAAGCTGGATTGGGCGAATCCCGATGACCTTCCCATCTTCGAACAGGTCGTCAGTCAGGGGAAAGCCAACGGTGTCACCGGTTTCGGCGCTGGTCCGGGCTATATGCAGGAAGGCTCGATGCACATCGGCATGGGCAATCCGGGCGTTTGGGGCGCTGGTGGCAAGAGCGATAATGCACCGGCTTGGCTGAAAGCTGCCTATGGCGGCACGAAAATCGATCCCGTCGCCGAAGTCGTTGCGGCTGGTCCTGCATCCACATCACCAGCTAGTGACAATCCGCTATTCAATCTCATTCAAGGCAAAGCCGCCGAAGCTCCTAAGCCAGAAGAACCAAAGTCCAATAACGGCGTATTAGTGGATGCTTACAATAAGCTGACGGGTAGTAAAATTGAAATGCCTTCGAAGCTTCCCGATAACATTCCTCTGCTTGGTGGGGCTGATATCGGCAAGCTTTCCAAGGGTCTCAGCGCCTTTTCTACCGCCTCTGCCGAAAACGATGCGGCGATAAATAAACAGATCAGCAACGCCGCTGCACGCGCCCAATCGGGGCGTAATTCTCAGCCGGTTGAATTGCAGTTTGTAGATTTTGCCGCTGACCGTCGAAGGCAGAAAGCCCTTGGCGGATTGGGCGGCTTAGGAGGAATCCGACTAGGATGAGCGATTGGAAGGCCCGCGCTAAGGCAGAAAGCACACCAGCTTCAGACTGGAAAAAGCGCATTATCGAACAGTCTAAACCGCTGGACATCGACCAAGAATATGTCGATGCGCTCGATGAAGCGCCCGTTGGCGTTCGTCTCGAAGTCGGTGCGCTGGACAAGTCCGAAGACAAGCTTACCGCCTTGAAGAAGCGCTATCCCGATGCGGCTCCCTATGGCGATTCAAACTTCATCATGACCGATCCGGACACCGGCAAGGTGATCCAATACAATTCCCATGGCTGGATGCCATCGCTTGGCGACGTCGCAAGTGCCACTCCGGAAATAGCGGAGTCGGTGGGCGGTGGCTTGGGCGCCATTCTCGGCGGTTTTGCTGGACCGCTCGGCGCTATTGGCGGTGCTGGCGTTGGTTCCGCTGCATCAAAAGAAGCTGCCCAACGCGGTTTGAACTACATTTTCCAGAACGATGATACCCGATCGACCGGCGAACAGGTCCGTGACGCTGCCATCAGCGCTGGTCTCGGCATGGCTGGTGAAGGTGTTGGTCGTCTCGCATCAAAGGGCATTCAGGCTGGCAAAGACGCGTGGGTTCGTGGCGCTATTGGTGGTGGTGTTGATGATCCGATCAAAGCTGCCGAACGTGCTGCCGATCTTCGCGCTATTGGCGCCAATCCTACAGCGGGACTTGTCAATGGCAATGAGAAGTCAGCGCTTCTTGAACACGCCCTGATTCCGACCCGTTCCGGCAATGAAATTCAATCTCGCATCAATGACGCTTTCACAGCTCAAAAAGATGAATTCGGGCGTATCGTCGGCAGTCTGTCAGATCAGCCGCTTGATATCGCTTCGGCTGGCGCTCGTTTGCGCGAACAGGCAGAGCTTGCCAAGGAAGCCGCCAAGTCACAGTCAGAAAAGCTGTATGGCGCTGTTGATAGCCATGTGACGTCCCCTGCCCTTTCGACCAATACGAGCGACTTTCTCGCCAATCTGACGAAGGAACGCGCTGGATATGGATCGTTCGATGAACTGACGAAAGCGCCCCAAACCGACAAGGTAATCGCCCAAACATCCGCAATTTTGCAGGATGCTCAGAAAGGCATGACCTTCGAGCAATTGAAGTCGGCACGTTCCGCGATCGGCGGCATGGCAGCGGATGAGACCGACCGCGTTCTAAAGGGTCATTTGAATGGTCTTTACGCCAGCCTGACGAAGGACATGGAAGCAACCGCCGCTGCATCTGGCGATGAAGGTCTGTCCGCATTCAAGAAAGCAAACGATTTTTACCGTGATGAGATCACTTCGCCGGAAGGTTTCGGCAAGGGCGGTGCGGCACATAAAATCCTGAATACACCTGACACCGACGATATTATGAAATGGGTCACAGCCAAGGACTCGTCAGGTGGTAATCGTATCGCCGCTGTTCGCAGGACCATCCAGAAGTCTGAAGGCGGCGCCAAGGCTTGGGACGATGTTGTAGCCGGATTTATTGACGATCTCGGTCGCAATAAGCAGGGTGCTTTCGATCCGGGCACATACCTTCGCAACTGGACCGATATGAGCGACAACGCCAAATCGGCGATGTTCTCTGGCACCGGTAATGCGCAGCTTCGCAGTGATCTGGACCGTCTGGCGCGCATCTCCGAAAACTGGACGAAGTATCGCGGCGGAAAAAATCATTCAAATACGAGCAATCATCAGGCGATCAAGGATTCACTCAATCCTTTCAGCAAAGATAACCTGATGTTCTCCGTTCTTGGTTCAGTCGCCATGGGCGATCCAACCGGCATGGTCGCTGGCACGGCGGCTGGTGCGCTGAAAAAGACCGTTCCTGCCGTTGGGAATAAGCTGCTTGGTGGCACCCGCGCCAAACTGCTGACTAGTCCGGAAACGGTGAACTGGCTTGCCGACATCCCGAAAGCTGAGATGCAGAAAGGTGGGCTGAAAGCGCATCTCTCGCGCCTAAACCAAATCCGTAAGAAGACGCAATCCCAGGGTCTTAGCCAGGCGATAGGCGATTACATGCTGTCTGTCGGCTACACACCCGACGACGAAGACCAATAATAACAAGAGGTTACGCTAAGTGCCCGATTTTTCCTCATCGCAAATTTTCGAAAATGACGCAGAGAACGTGTCCAGCCCGCCTGCCGGTCTGACCGGATCGGCTGCACCGAGTAGCCTTGCGCCAACGATCCGTGCGTTACTCGGCTCTTCGAAACGCTCGTGGGTACGAAACAATTTCATATACACCAGCACCGGAACGGCAGCGCTGTTCTTACTGACGTTCATCAGCGGTCCGATCACCTACACCAAGGGAGAGCGCATCTCTTTTTGGGCACACGTTGATTGTGCTGCCAACCCTCAGATTAACGTGAATACGCTCGGTGCAAAGACCATCCTGAACCGGCGTGGTCAGCCGCTACCGGCAGGTTCTATTCGTGCCGGTGACCCTGTAACCCTTGCCTTCGACGGCACCTCATTCCGCCTGATCAGCCAGACTACCAACGATCTGGCGCTTACTGGTGCAGTCACCATCAATGCTGGCGCTAACACATCGCCGACACTCGCCTTGTCGCCAAACAACGTCATTCGGGCGGCTGTGTCTTCGTCCGCGAATGGCGGCATTGCGGTCACCCTGTCGAACGCCAATTCGGCGATCGTAAAATCGCTCATCGTTCCCGAAACCGGCTCGATGACGTTCGGTGGAGACATCATCTGGACTAGCGGCAATGACGGCGCCAACTCGGCGATGGATGCGGATTTGCTTGATGGTCAGCACGGCATATATTACCGCGATCTGGCGAACAGCACGGGCACTCTGCCGAATGCTCGCATAAGCGGTTCTTATGACGGTCTGGATACGATTACCGCAAACCGGATCAAGCTGCTTTCCACGACCGATGCGTCTGAAACATCGACCGCCCATGGCTTCCAAGTCGGCGCCGACAACACGATCAATATGATCATCGACCAGAATGAGATCATCGCACGAAACAACGGCGCGCTTTCGCCTCTGTATCTCAATGGCACTGTGATTGGGTTTGGTGCTGATAGCGTTTACGTGGGTGATACCGGCAACACCGTTATGCATAAGGGCAATGACGGCTCTGGTTCTGGCTTCGACGCGGATTTGCTCGACGGTCAACACGGATCGTATTTCCGCGATCTGGCGAACAGCACTGGAATTCTGCCGAACGCTCGCATCAGCGGGAACTATGACGGCATCGGCATCCTAACCCTGACCAACCGTCTGGTTGTATCCGGCTCTGCACCAAATATTCAGTTGATCGACACGACGAGCGGTCAGCTCTCTGGGCGAATGCGCGTCGATGCCAACAATGTCTATTTTGATAGCTCCGCCGATGACGTCAACTTTGCCGAAGTCTTTCGTTTTGAGCTTGATGCGAAGGTTGGTTACGTCAATGGGTCCAAAATCCATACTGACGCAAACCACAACCACCTTTCAATCGGCACAACGGCGGCTTCCGCTCAATCGGCGATCGGCATCAACAGCGCCCTGATCGGCTCGCTGACGACCGGCTTGGGCGTGGGTGCAGTTGGAACATACGCATTCCTTCAGGCTGATGGAGTGGGCATCACCAATCCCGGCGCGACTCGACCCGGATCAGCTCTCTATTACACCGCCGCATCAGGCGCCCGCGCTAGTCAGCCGTCCGGCACATGGCGTTGCATGGGCTATAGCGACACAGACAATCAGACACGCGCCATCACCGCATGGCTGAGGATTTCTTGATGACAATGAATTTTAAGAACGCAGTCTTTTGCGCCGAAAACGCCAAAATCGACATGGAAATCGAACACCCGATCTATGGTTGGATTCCGTTCACCGCCGATCCGAACGATGTTGAACAGCATGGGCGCGACCTATACGCCGCTGCATTGGCGTCTGCCCTGCCCTATGTTGCGCCGGTCTACACGCCCGAACAGCGCCGCTCGATGATGCCAGCCCTGTCCGCCCGTCAATTCTGGATGGCGGCTGCGAACATCGACATCGATAAGGATGTGATCATCGACGCGATCAAAGCTGAGATGCCGGACTCGGTCGATCGGAAAATGATGATTGCCGAATTGGAGAGCGGATCGTTTGAGCGGCTGAACCCGACGATTATCGATGTCATGCAGTTGATGGAAATTCCTGCCGAACAGGTCGATGACCTTTGGGTTTGGGCGACGGGCATTTAAGACAGTGTTGATGTCTTCCGGTACGTGGGAAGTGTGTGGAACGGTTCGATGAATTTTCCTCCGTGAGAATAGAAAGCGAATCCCGTCGTCCATTCTGAGCCAAACACGTCGTGATAATCGATCCTTCCGCAGGCTAGGCATACCTTGCCCGACGGTGGGAAGTTGAGAGTAAATGACCGAATTACCTCACTGCCCGAATTTGGTTCAACTCGGACATGCCTTGTTGCATGATCACCACTCCCGATACCGTCGAATGCTTTCATATTGACTTTTGCCAGCAAACGAACGTTTGTCGTGATTGCATTTTCCGGAACAGCTTCCAGTTCTATCGATGCTTTGAATGATGTGACAGGGGTTTGCCCCATATTGATAAACTCAACGATTATCGCACCTCCATCATCCGAAAACCTCACGCGGACAGCTTCGACGTAGGCTCTAACAGCCGCTTCTCCAAGCTCCCGATTATCCTTGATCGCTTTGTTCGTTTGCCGGAGTGACCAAAGCAGCCCTCCTAAAGCGAACACGCTCATCACCACACTGGCGGCGGTCGCGTAGAACATGGGCTCCGCCCATTCCGCGACATCCTGTTGGGCCTTTAAATCGGCTTCTTGCCTTTGCTCGTCTCTTGCAGCCTTTAAGTCGATCGATGTCGGGTCATAAACTGCCGCGAGAACGGGCGGAGCGGCTAACAATCCAAACAAAACTACCACCCACCACCGTGACGGACGCATTCGATTAAGGTTCCTTGGATTCAAGACTCATCAACAGGCGCAGCTTCGCCAGATAGGCTTTCATGTTTGCATCTGACGAAGTCGGAATCGTTGCATCGTTATAGAAATAGATACGGTCCCCATCTCCAACACCGTGAATATCGAGCTTTTTGCGCTTGGCTGGACCCAGACCAGTCAAGAACATCTTATGTTTAGCGTCATTCCACTCTGAATGCTCTTTTGTGACGGTGCCTAACGTTTTGTACTTGCGGTTGAAGAATGTCCAAGAGCCATCTGGATTTTTTGCCATTCCGTATGGGAACATCGCCTGCCGTACATTCGGTGTCATACATCACCCCTCGAATTCGGTTTTTATGCCGATATCGAACGTCGGAAAACCGTCTTCTGCAAGGAACATTGTCAGAAATGACAGTGGAAAACTGTCCGTTTTTTTTCAGCGGTCAGATGGCGCAAGGCTTGCCGCGATTTCAGAATACTTCTACTTAGCCTTTCAACTCTCCCTGCAAACAACGAGAGGTTAATATGCGCATCGCTAAACTAATTGAGACGACTACAGGCTATCAGGTTCGGCTTGATGATGGTTCCGTCTATCGTGCGAAACCAATTCATGGGAACGTCATTGCCTCATGGAAACGCGGCGATACGATCCAGATTGCAGACAGGAGCAATCCGCCATTTCATTTCGAACTCACCAACGTGGATCGCGGCGAAAGAATCAATGTCATGCAGTCGAATTATCTACTGTAATCAGCGACTTAAATGGCACACCAAATCGATCAAATAATCACTTTAATTTTGGAAAGAAAGCCGTTTATGGACGCTGAGAAGGAGGAATTAATCCTGAGCCTGACGCGTGAAGTTTTGGATTCAACTATCGTTCCCGTTGGTCGAAAATTCGACTTGGACGACGTGATAGGAGCAGTAATCGAGAGCAACCCGGATTTGTCGGACATCCTAGACCATATATTTGATGAGGAAGGGCAAGCATTTGCTCTGAAATATCTCACCGAAAACTTCGAACCGGCACACATCGGTAATCCTACTCGCATATTCAAGCCTTATTGACGACGACCGCCGTCAAAGAATTTTAAGGAACCGACTTATGGCAAACATTATTAATTTCGAAACCGACTTTGGCATCCATATCGACAACGTTGTTCCCAAAATCATGGGTACTCATACCCGTGAAGAGCAGACGTTCGCTGATCTGACCTATCCGCTTATTGTGGTGCTCGGTGCAGCTAAGCGGGTTATTGAGAGAGGCGGCAAAGATTATTTCTCCCTGAAGTTTGATCACACCCCCGCAAGAGACGCGCACCACATCCTTTACTTCACCATTACGCTACGCGGTCTTGTCGAAACGCACGAGTTCAGGGTGTTTTGGGTTGGTGGAAACGCGGACGTAACGATCTCGGGATTTGAAGACTTCGCTCAACACCTTCAGAACGTTAAGGGCTACCATCACAACGCACAGAACCACACGGTTCAATTCGCTTTTGATGCCGATCCGAACGATCTCGCTGAGGGCTTCGCAGACGTGCTGTATGACTTCTACAAGGTCTAAATTGGCACTTTAAACGATGAAGCCGGGTCATCGCACCCGGCTCTTTTGTACCTTCTGATACCCATCGCCCCATCACTTCCGCTAATGATGTCAGGGCGGTGGGGCTTACGACCCGTCCTTGGGATTATCCACAAATACGCTAGCGGCTCGTAACGTAGTTTCTATGTGACGCATCTGTGCTTCTGCGAAAACGAGATATTGCGGCGAGATCGGCTCATCTAGATGGATTTCCGGAACCTCGTAGACTTGATCGTAGTTCCGGACCGCGACCAATGTGATGATTACAGCCGGATATACGAGGTCGTCTCCCAAATATATCTTCGATACTTCTTGAGACCCAAGCTTTACGGCTGCGATGTCAAATGCCCCCATCCGAAGCTTCGAGTCCGCTTTGATAGCTCGCGTTGAACCGACGCCGTGCTGGTGAGCATTCCTCGCTTGATCCATATATTGAAGGAGGGGATCTTTACGTCGAATATGCTTTATCTTGCCGAACCACGGTCGCGAAAGCCTCCCTGTCGCCATCTTTTCAAGCCCAACGTAGAAAGCATCCGACCAAAGCAAAAAATCACCCCAAGCTTCTCTTGATCCTGACGGATCGCTCAAAGCCTTCAATATTTCGAGCTTTCTCTTTGCTATGGTGGCACGATCGCACGCGTCTTGGTAATGTAATTTATCCAATGTATCCCATCTCCATGCTCGCGTGTCGTGGGAATTGCCTTCGCGTCTTGTCCAATTTGCGCGCCTCAAGCATCAGGCAATCGCGTTGTCTTCTCACGAACGCAGACACGGTAGAATTAATCATTTTAATTTGACGTGGCTTTCGCTCTTCAACAATCTTTATCAACTCCGACCAGTTGTCGAGAAGCATAGGAGAGAACAGGGGCATCGATGGCTGCAAGTTGAACCGGTACGGGCTTCAAGTAGCAGCGTGAGCCTGCGAATACCATTCGCACATTGATTTCCATTGCTTAACGTCAGGGTGGGTCGATCAGGAATAGCTTCGGATATAGTCGTCCATCGTGATCCACTCGATATCAGACCGTGAGTAGACATCGGCGCACATATCGCGAAGGTTTTGCAAGTTCTGTGTCATCGTGGACTCGAAGGCATTGTGGACGACAAAAACAGCCGCCGCCTTGTTGTTCGCTGCCTGATCGACAAACTCTTTGATCTGATTTGCATAGCCGTTGGTGACATTGAACCGGCTTGCTGAGAAGTCGATAGCCTTATACCGCATTGGCTCGCTGAGCGGCGCACATTCGCCAAACTGCATCACCGGCTGACCAGTGGGGTTGGGACCGCCATAGGTGCGCATGGTCCGGAAATTCTGGCGGATCACATCATAGATGTCCGTTTTATCTTGACTGATGCTTGTCTGATAAGAACCGTCCATGCCGCCGCGAAGACCAAGGGCAGCATGGAACATGCGCAACTTTGCGAAAAATGCCGTCTGTCCTTCCTTACCAAGCGCTTGGAACGTCGTGTAATCTTCCGTGCTCCACATTCCCGAACCGATTTGCCAGCCGTGGACATCCTGCAAGGTGCGAAGTTGAGTGACCGAAAGACGGTTTGGGGCGCCAACTTCAACAGATGGTGCACCGGGAAACACGACGCCCGGAAAGCCGTATCGAGACATGATCTCGGCAGCGCCCGTGAACGCGTCCAATCGGCTATCATCGAACGTGAAAATCACAGCACCCTTGGTGCGTGGATTGGGTACGAATTCAACATCACCAACTTCACACTGAAGCGTCCCGCCGACTTGTAGATTGACGGTGGCATAGGTGACGGCGGTTGGGACGCAGCCTGCACCAGCTTGAGTAATGCCTTTCAAGCCGTCATTGGCGATCGTGGCATTGAAACCGGGTACTGCAAAACATTGCCACGGACCCCATTCGTCAGCGCCACGCGGTACGATTTGACCACGTGAAAAGTAGTGGTTGAATTCGGTGTAATCGGAACTTGGCGATGCGGGTGAGCCGGATGAATGAAGCCTGATGTTTACCGTTCCGCTGCCATTGAAGAAGTTTGGTCCAGCACGAAACCAGACACGGACGGAACCCTTTGTCACATCGACGGCAGGCATAACACCCGAAGCTCCACCGACATTCGACCGGATAAGCTCGCTGACGTTGCCGCTGTAGCGAAGAGCGGAAGTACCATAGATGCTGTCGCTATTAGTATTGTCCGCGATCCGTGTCGATGAGCCGATCAAACCAGCCTTCGTCCGACCAAGGAAAAGTTTTTTGATGCCCTTCGGATAAGGGTAATGCTGATTCCAGGTACCGCCGATCAGCGGTGCAACAGCGTCCGACTTACCTGCCGTCTGCCATTCCGTAGTCGGCAAACCGTAATCGCGAAGCATGGTGGCGAGATCATCACCAGAGAGAATGTTATCAGTGGTCGCCATTATACTGCCCTCAACCAGAGTGATCCGTCCGGTTTCATCCAAGGCGTACCGTCGTTTTTAAGCCATGCGTTTGAAGGGATTGCTTGCCCCCCACCGCCCTTGATCAGGGCATTGCTGTCGAAGCCGAATGAGAATGAAAATTGCATCATGCCGCTGTCGTCACCTTGACGCGGACGCCAGAAGCGATCCGGAACGGCATGAACGTCCCTGCCTTCACCCGAACACGCGGGTTCTTGGTCGTATCGGGATCGACGCCATTCGCGAAGGCGACGTAGATGTCGCTCGTGCCCACGGCATGGACGATGCAGTAACTTTTGTTCGCGGATGCGAAGGTATAGATGCCGTTCGTGTCGAGTTCGGCAGACTGAAAATCGGAACTAAGAACAAGCCCATCGCCTGTTACATTGCCGAAAACGAGTTGTGCGATTGCCAAGGAAAATAGCTCCGTAGTGTGGTTTATGAGCTATTTAGACAAACCCCGAGTGCAGCCCGGAAAGCACACCGCTGCTATTTTATCGGGAGGGAGGAACAACGACTACACTTTTAAGTTATTGCTGCATTGCAACAAGGATCGCCGCCATGATGACCGACGACGAACTTTTTAGTGCATGCTTCGAAGAAGGTCGGCGCGCTGGTCGCATCGGTCTTCCTATCACTACCAATCCTTATCTCGATCAAGAGACGATAGAAATTGCAGCTTGGGTTGAGGGCTTCGCGTCAGTAGACACCGCCGCTTTGATCCCTTCTGAGCGCGCCCACATCTTCCACGAAGGACAGACGGCGGCGACTAACGGACAACTGGCGTCAACCTGCCCTTATCTCGAAGAAGAAAACCCGCGACGGATGGAAATTTGGCTCATGGGCTACGCGCCGCACGTCGAGGAACATTGACGTTCCGCTTACCGCACCGCCGACTTGAACAGATCGAACTCAGCTTGACGGCGAACGGTCAGTCCACGCAATGCGGTCAATTCGCCGTTCACCCGTGCTTTGTTCCATTGCAGCCATGACGCTTCGATGTCCTTCAAGGAAGCCTTCGCATTGATCCGCTTTAGCAGTGTAGATGATGCCAGCGCCCCTGCCCCCAAATTGTATGCGAACGACACGAGCGCGCCGAATTGATCATCGGTAACAGGGACTTTGACCAGCTTGGAAACATCGCGTTCGAAGCCAGCTAGATCGTCGCGTAATAGGCGTTCGGCTTCAGCTTTCGTGATGGTCTTGCGGCGCTGGACATCGGCTTTCGTGACCGTGCGTGTGTGCCCATAGCCAATTGTCGGAATATTCGCTGGACAGTAATAGGCGGTCAATTTCTCGCCTTCCGACGATTTGATGATAGCGAGGGCTTTCGGGCTTGTCGTGCTGGGCATTTCCTTTCTGAAATCTCGTTATAAATCAATTACTTGATTCATTCTGTGGGTTGACTATTTCGTCAGGCTTGATATAATCAGGGTAACCGGTAGGAAATATAGTAGTAGAGTAGTTGTTGTAATTATCACTGCTATTAACGTTCCTGATATGAAGCTTCGCTTCGATGGCGAAGCCATCTGATCATTATATTTATCCAGCCATTGCCCAAATGAAGAAGGCCCCGATCAAGGAGCCTTATCTTCCATCGCTTTCAGTGCTGATTTTAGCGCTTCATTGCGCTCCCGAATATCCGCCAATGTCTTGCGATATTCATCATCCCAAGCGTCGATCATTGCCATCCGATAAGCGATCGGCATGTCTTCGAATTCCTGATAATCCTGTTCAAATTCCATCGTCGTATCTCCTTTATTCCGCCGAAAATCCAAAGCCGATCGAAGCCCATGTCTGACCGATCACCGACTCGTCGTGATGCTTCTGCAAATAGGCTGACTTACTCCATGCATGACGATTGATCCGACGTTCCGCCGATTTACATGTCCTCCACACGCCGAATTGGCTCATCGTTCCTTCGCTCATATCAGCGGCGGTATAGCTTGAGTCAAAGCTGCCGAATGGTGTGATGAACGTTCCGATCCGTCTCATTTGCTGACCAGTCCAGCGTTTGCGCTGTCTGTCCGCCAGCTCTTCGGAATACGGGCGAATTCCGCCACCACCAGTACGATGATTGTAGTCAGGCTTCATCGCGTCGATATAGGACTTTTCGACTTCAGCCAGTTCGTCAAATTCGCAGTATTCCAGAACGCGGAAATCAACGGCTGAATTGCCGCTGTTCGACATCTGGAAATCGATCAGCAATTCAGTGCAATTGTGAGTGCCAATGTGCAGTTCGCGATAGTGATTATATCGGCGTTTTTTTAGGTTTCTCGACGCACCAATATAGGTTTTACCGCTCTCGATATGAGTGACGATATAGACGCCAGTATTCTGTTCAGTATTCGTGGTCATTGATGGGTTCTCCTGTTTATCAATTCAAAAGTATTTAGTTCCCCGACGTTTCCTGAAACGCCGTTTTCGGCAGAAAAACGCGGTTTCCTAGATAATTTTTTGAGAAAAATTCAGGGGAACGATACCGTGATAAAAGTCATCTTGTTTGGCGCAAATACGCCCGAAAACCGCATCAACATCGCCCAACGCAATGGGAAGAAAATAGCGCTCGCTGTCAGCCTAGAACTGGACGTGATTTCGGAACGGCTCGAAGATTTGAACAGCCAAGCCGCCGTCAATTTCTCAATTACCGAGATACCGCTGGATGTGGCGAAAAAGGTCATCGCCGATACCGCTGAAGGTCAGCCCGCGATTGTCGTTATGGAGTATGGCAAGCCAGTAAAAGACGCGGTAAAGGACAAGGTTGCGGATTGGGTAGCGAAATGCGTCCGCCAAGTACCACTCTTGCATTCTCAAGAAGATTGAAGTTTAATCTCGCCCATCGAATTTCTGGATAGGTGCCCAATTGGGATGCTAATAAATCCGGAGTTTTGAGTTGAGTGAACAGCTCTGACGGACGACCAAAAAGCGCAGTAATATCAATTACTTACAGAATTGACTTGCGCTTTTAGACTTCTTTTTTCACCTTCGAGTTCAATCAGGCATAGGTCGACCGGCTCCCCCGGCTTGTTGACGAGCCAGTAGCGGCGCTCGTCGCGCGGCAGTTCGGGATAGCTGAATTCGATCACGCTGCGCCTGCGTTTGGGCAGCGCCGCCGCATCGATCTTGCGCCGCATGTTCCACATCAAGAGGCGCGCATCGAGCTTTTCGAGCGTCACCTCGCTGTCGATATTGCGGTGAGCCCAGCGCCCGAGATCGCGCACGATCGGCATCAGTTCGTCGGCAAGGCGGGTCGTCAGGTAGGTGATCTCGCCGCTTCGCGCGTTGATCGACCGGGTGACCAGCCCGTTGACCTCCATCTGCTTCAGCCGGGTCGACATCAGCGTCGGCGACATTCCCGGCACGCCCCGTCTGATCTCGTTGAAATGGGTCGATCCGGACCACATTTCCGACAGCACAAGCAGCGTCCAGCGAGGTTCGATCAGCTCGCAGGCCTTGGCGATCGGGCAGAACTGATTGTAACCTTCATCACGCATCTGAAAGTCTCCCGAACGAAGACTATGCGCCCTGCGCAAACACCGGTCCAGTCCATAAACTATAGCGACATGCCGCCACAAAAATACACGTCAAGATCTACAAGGCCCTGAAATACTTTCACTTTACATCAAGAAGAATGCTGTTGGACATCGTCTATCGCGCATGACGAAAGCATAATTTTAAAGTTTTCCTGCAACCGTCGATCATCCCATAATCGGAATACTCGATGGCCAGCCTTCCTTCCTCCACCAGTGCGGGACATGCGAAAGCGAAAGCTTTCGGCATAAGCTATTTTCTTCTGGCGATAGCTGTCGTCGTAGCCGTGGCCATCGGCATCATCCGGGCGGACATGGAAGAGCATCAGCGCTTCTTCGCGGAACAGCGCCTGGTGGCCTCGGAGCAGCTGGCGGAAGTCTCGTCCAAGCTCACCACCAAGATCACTGGCAATGTGAACCTGATTCAGGGCCTCGTTGCCGCCATCGCCGCCAACCCCGACATGACCCAGACGCAGTTTGAAGCGCTTGCCGAGCGCATCTTCTCGGTACCGTCGCAGCTTCGCAACGTCGTGGCCGCTCCCGACCTCGTCATTCGCTATATCTATCCCTATGCCGAAAACGAGAAACTTCTCGGAGAGGATTACACGGCAAAGCCGAAACAGTCCGGCTCCGTGATGGAAGCCATCAAGCGGCGCCAGACGGTGGTCGCCGGACCGGTGAAACTGTTCCAGGGCGGTCACGCTTTGCTTGCCCGCTATCCCGTCTTCAGGATTTCCAACGGTCATTTCTGGGGCGTCGTTTCATCCGCAATCGACGCCGAACGCCTTTACCGGGACAGTGAGGTCGATACGGAGCAGCAACCGCTGAACATCGCGATCTCCCGCCGCCCCTATCCGGCTGCCAAGGATGTTTTCGTCGGCGATCCCTCCGTATTTTCGCAGGATGCCGTTCGAAGTGAAATAGAGATCGGTTCGGATACATGGTATCTCGCCGCCGTTCCCAAAAAGGGTTGGCTCACCTCGCCGCCTTCCATTCTCGTCTTCCGCGCCCATGCGGCCCTGATTGCCTTCTTCATTATCGCTCCACTGATTTGGGCCTCTCGGCTCATGAGACAGCGCCATCGCAATCTCATGGAACTGCAACAGCGGGAAGAGGAACTCGGCGAGGTTTCGCACCGCCTGAGCGTCGCACTCGAAGCCTCCGGCATCGGCGTCTGGGAATATGACCCGGAAACCGGAAACCTGATCTGGGACAAGCGCATGCGCGAAATCTATCATGTCCCATTGCAGCGGGAGACATTCAGCTACGATGACTGGAAAAACGCCCTTCATCCGCAAGACATGGACGCGGCGCGGCAGGGACTTCTCGAAACCCTCGCCAATGATACGCCTTACATTACCCAGTTCCGCGTCGTGTCCTCCGATGGCGAGATCCGCCATATCCGGGCCAATGGCCGCGTCTATCGAGCACCCGGCCGCGGCATGCGCGTCATCGGCGCCAACTGGGACGTGACCAACGACATGCTTCTGCAGGCCGAACTGCTCAATGCGCGCCTGCGCACCGAAGAACAGAATGCCGAGCTTCGTGCCACCCGCCGAACACTTGAGCACCAGTCGCTGCACGACGCACTGACCGGCCTGCCCAACCGCAGATTTCTCGATCAGTTCATGGAGGCGCGCGCGGCGACCGATGCCGGCCAGCCGCTTGCCTTCATTCATGTCGATCTCGACCGCTTCAAGGAGGTCAACGACACGCTCGGTCACGCCGCCGGCGACGAGGTTTTGCGGCAAACCACCACCCGCCTTCTCGACCTGATCGTCCATGACGAATTTGCTGCCCGCGTCGGCGGTGACGAATTCGTCGTCATCACCAGCGGACCAAACATCGAACGCCGGGCTCGCGAACTCGCCCAGGCCATCGTCATTGCGTTGGGGCGCCCGATCGATATCGACGGACACAAATGCCGCGTCGGCTGCAGCGCCGGCATCGCCTGCCAGACGAAGGCGACGGAAGAACCGCGCCTGCTCCTGGTCAACGCCGATATCGCCCTTTACGAAGCGAAGAAACGCGGCCGCAACCGCCTGGAATTCTTCTCAGATGAACTGCGCATGGCCGCCGTCCTGCGCAAGACGACATCCGACGAATTCCTGACTGCGCTGGAACACGATCAGATCGTCCCGTTCTTCCAGCCGCAATTCGATGCCATGACGCTCGACATCGTCGGCGTCGAGGCACTTGCCCGCTGGCGCCACCCGGAGCGCGGCATCCTCGCGCCGGACAGTTTTCTCGATATCGCCGAAAGCCTCAATCGCGCTGCCGATCTCGATGCGATCATCCTGGAAAAGGCGTTGTCGCAGTCGGCACGGTGGAAGGCGCTCGGACTTTCCGTCCCGCATCTTTCGGTCAACATTTCAGCCCAGCGATTGAAGGACCGGCGCCTCTTCGAAAGCATCGAGAAACTGGATTTCAAGCCCGGCCACCTGGCCTTCGAACTGCTGGAATCGATTTCCTTCGACGGGACCGACGAAACCCTTCGCACGGCGATTACGCAGCTGAAGGCGCTCGGCATCGACATCGAGATCGATGATTTCGGCACCGGACATGCGTCGATCGTCAGCCTGATCGAACTCGGCCCGAAACGTCTGAAGATCGACCGCAAGCTCATCGCGCCGCTGGAATCCTCACCGTCCCAGCGCAGGCTCGTCGCCTCGATCATCGAGATAGGCCGCTCCCAGGACATCCAGATCGTCGCCGAGGGCGTGGAGACCGACGCTCATATCGGCATCCTGCAGAACCTCGGATGCAACGTGCTGCAGGGCTATGCCTTCTCGAAGCCTTTGCCCGCATCCGACTTCATCACCTTTGTCGAAAACTGGCAGGCCCGCGACGGCCGCAGCATGCGGTCGGCAGCCAGGGCCGGATGACGGCGGCGACCGGATACGAAAAAGCCCCGCGACCGGTAGGTCACGGGGCTCTTCTTGTAATGCGTCAGTCTCGAGCGATCAGATTTCGCTCTGCGACGTCACGATCCGCGAAACCAGACCGTATCCGACGGCATCCTCGGCGGACAGCCAGTAGTCGCGGTCGATATCCTTGGCGATCTTCTCTTCCGTCTGGCCGGTGGCCTTGGAGAAGATCTTGATCAGCCGCTCGTTCATCTTGACGATTTCGCGTGCCTGGATCTCGATATCGGATGCCATGCCGCGGGTGCCGCCGGACGGCTGGTGGATCAGGAAGCGGGTGTTCGGCAGCGCGATACGGCGTTCCTTCGGAGCAGCCGCATAGATCAACGCGCCAGCCGAGGCGACCCAGCCGGTACCGATCATCCAGACCTTCGGCTTGATGAACTTGATCATGTCGTGAATGGAATCGCCGGATTCGACATGGCCGCCGGGAGAATTCACGTAGATGCGAATGTCGTCGTCGCTTGCGGCAGACAGAGCCACCAGCTGCGTGTTCACCTTCTGGGCCAGTTCCTGGGTGATCGGGCCATAGATGAAGATCGAACGCGACTTGAAAAGGTTCGCCTCCGTTTCCTTGCCGAGCGGCAGTTCCTTGCTCTTGTCGTCGTTGTCGTCTTCGTCGTTCAGCACAGTCAGCGTCTCCTGCATCAAAGTCATATACGGGACATAATGTGTTCGCGGCCACAAAACAATGGAAAGCGTTTCGAACCTTCAGCCATACACGCCACTAAGGTGAATGACGTAGAAACTGCCGCATCCTGGACGCGCATTTGCCATGGACATCACGGCGCCCGTCGTCATATCTTTTTGGAAATTGTGATTACTCGAATGAAGTAAGGGGGAACCAGTGATCAAACGTCTATCGCTTTCAACTGCCATCTTCGCCGCGGCCGCAGCTCCGGCCTTCGCGCATCTCAATCCCAACGAACACGGCTCCTTCATGGCCGGCTTTTCGCATCCGCTCTTCGGCATGGACCATATCCTGGTCATGGTCGCCGTCGGCCTCTGGGCGTCGCAGCTTGGCCGCGACGGAAAGCGCAGCGCGCTCTGGATCGTGCCGACCTCCTTCGTGCTGACGATGGCCGTAGGCTTTGCTCTGGCACTTTCGGGCGTGGCACTTCCCTTTGTCGAGCCGGGCATCCTCGCCTCGGTGATCGCCCTCGGCCTTCTCGTCGCCATGGCCGTGCGCATGCCGACAGCGATCTGCGCGGCGATCGTCGCCGTTTTCGCCCTTTTGCACAGCCATGCCCATGGCGGTGAACTGGGTTCGGCCGGCGCCTTGCAGTTCGGTGCGGGCTTCGTCATCGCCACTGCCACGCTGCATGCCGCAGGCATTGCGGCCGGCCTCGGCATCTCACGCTTCAGCCCCTATTTCGCCCGCATTCTCGGCGCCATCATCGCGCTGCTCGGCGTTTCCCTCGTCTTTGGCTGAGGTGGAACAGACCTCACCGGATTACCGCAATTTAATGGTCCGGTGATTTGAAAAGCCGCAATTGCCACTTAAGTCCTTGGGCATCCAACATGCCCAAGGAGGCAAAGCAATATGTCACCGGAAGAACGCCAGCTTCTGAATGGACTTTTCGAACGGGTCCGCACCGCTTCCGCCACCCCGCGTGATCGCGATGCCGAAGCGCTGATCGAGGAAGAGATCCGCAAGCAGCCCTATGCCACCTATTACCTTGCCCAGGCAGTCGTGGTGCAGGAAAAGGGCCTTGAGGCGGCATCGAACCGCATTCGCGAACTTGAGGAGCAGATCAGCCAGTTGGAAGCGGCCCAGAACGACCGCCGTCAGCCGGATCAGGGCGGCGGCTTCCTGAGCTCGATTTTCGGCTCGCAGCAGTCCCGCCAGCAGGCGCCCGTGGCCCAGCCTCAGGCTCCTGTCTCCGGCCCCTGGGGTGGCCGCCCCTCCTATGATTCCGGCAGCCGCGGCTATGACGATGGCTATCGCGCGCCGCCTCCGTCGCCGTCCGCCTACCAGCAGCCCGGCCCCTGGAGCGGCGGCAATGGCGGCTATCGCGCGCCTTCGGCCGGCAGCAGCTTTCTGACCGGTGCGCTTGGAACGGCAGCGGGTGTTGCCGGCGGCATGCTGCTCGCCAACTCGCTCTCCGGTCTGTTCAGCAACCATATGGCTTCGGCCGGCCTCGGTAATCCGCTCGCCGGCGCCAGCGCCTTCGGCGCCTCGGAACAGCCGCCGGTCGAAGAAACGATCGTGAATAATTATTACGGTGACGACGCGATCCGCGAAGCCTCAGATGGCAATGACAACTCGAGCGGAAACGATAACGACGGATGGCAGCAGGCCGATTTCGGAAACGACGATAGCGACTTCGACGCATCAGATTTCGGCGGCAACGACGACAACCTCGATATCTGAACCACAAGAGCATGCCGCCGGAACGCCTGGTCCGGCGGCGCGCTCGCCGCATGATCACTCGTAAGGGTACCGCTCTCCGGATGACGTCCGTTTCACGACGGGAAGCGCAAGTCTCTTCATGTCATTCCCCCAGGTTCACTTGGCAATTGCCAATAAAACCGAAGATACGGCAAACAACATCCCCCGTATAGGGGATGGTTAATAAATGATGAATTCTTTCTGGTGCTTGTATCTTGGCCCGGGACTGCTTTCAGCCACGGCCGCGATAGGTGGGAACACCCTGATCCGGCAACCATACGCCGGCAGGAACGTCTCCCGTCTGCCAGAAGACATCGATCGGAATACCGCCACGCGGATACCAATAGGCGCCGATCCTGAGCCATTTCGGCTGCAGCAGGTCGACCAGCCGCTTGGCGATATAGACCGAGCAATCCTCGTGGAAGGCGCCGTGATTGCGAAATGACGTCAAAAACAGCTTCAATGACTTGGATTCCACCAGCCAGGCATCGGGAATGTAGTCGATGACGATATGGGCGAAGTCCGGCTGCCCGGTCATCGGGCAGAGCGAAGTAAATTCCGGCGCGGTGAAGCGCGTCACGTAATCCATGCCCTGATTGCTGTTGGGCACCCGCTCCATCACCGCCTCTTCCGGGCTGTTGGGCGTTTCGACCTGCTTTCCGAGCTGCGACAGCCCGCTGACATCCGTCATCGTCATATCTCTGTTCCTTCGACTTCTACCTTCTGTCCATGGGCACGCTCGCCTTCGGGCTCCACATGGATCGCCAATGTGGAGCCGGCAATAGCCTCTTTGATCGCATCTTCCAAGCGGTCGCAGATATCATGCGCCTCGCCGACGGTCATCGACGCCGGCACGACGAGGTGGAAATCGATGAAGGCAGCCGCCCCCGCCCGCCGCGACCTGAGGTCATGGACTCCGAGCGCACCGGCGGAATGGGTGGTGATCGCCTCGCGCACCGCAGCCTCCTCGTCCGGCTCCAGCGCCTTGTCCATCAGCCCTGCGACCGAATGCGCGATGACCTTGTAGCCCTGCCACAGGATGTTGATCGCAACCACGATTGCCAGCAGCGGATCGAGTATGCCGTAACCGGTGACGACAGCGAGGATCAGGCCGACGAACACGCCGGCCGACGTCACTACATCAGACATGATATGCTGCCCGTCCGCCGTCAGCGCCGGTGAACGCTGTTCCTTGCCGACACGGATCAGCAGCGTCGCCCAGACTGCGTTGACGACGCCGGCAACCGCATTGACCGCAAGACCCGCCGCAGGCGCCTCCATCACGGAGGGAGAAAACAACGCACCCCAGGCCTCCTGGATGATCAGGATCGCCGCCACCACGATCAGCGCGCCCTCGACCACGGCGGAAATATACTCGGCCTTGTGATGCCCGAACTGGTGATCGTGATCCGCCGGCCGCTGCGCATAGCGGATGACGAAATAGGCGATGAAGGCGGCCGTCACATTGACGAAGGATTCCATTCCGTCCGACAGCAGGGCCACCGAGCCGGTAATCCACCAGGCGAGCATCTTCAGGCCCATCACCCCGATCGATACGGGGATACCCCAGAATGCAAGCCGCTGGACAACGGCCCGGCCCTGATCTCGGCCACGATCCCGACCTTGGTCCCGGCCTTGATTTTGCGCGGTGTTCACCGGTCTATCCTTCCTAAGCAGTGCGCCTCTTGCGGGCGTTCTCAATTGCGTCTGCGAATGACTTGCAGGAGCCATGGCCCAAAACGGCGAAACCGCCGCGGCGAGGCTCTCGCAGCGGCGGTTTCGGATAGCCGCTATATGGCGCAGGAGACCGGTTTTGTCAAAGCGGCAATCGACGCACCGCCGCCATTCCGTCTGCCCCTCCACGCCCGCACCCGTCATCGCGCGACATCCCGCCATCCCCTTGCGGAAAATATATAACAAGTTATATAACGCGATATCGAATATGGAGATATCCATTGCCACAGGACATTGTTCGCGATTTCGGGCTTTTGACACTCGGAAGCCGCTTCAAGCGCATAGGCGAAAGCCTGCAGGCAAACACCCAGCGCATCCTGCAGATGCACGGCCTCGACCTGCAGGGCGCCCAATGCCCCTATCTTGCTGCACTCGACCGAGAGGGGCCGCTGACCGTTGGAGAGATCGCCGAAGCTGTCGGCGTCTCGCAACCGGGCGCCACCCGCGCCATCGGGCAGATGGTCGAGGCGGGGCTGATGGCGATGGCCGTCAGCGACGACGACCAGCGTCGCCGTCTCGTCTCCCTGACCGATGCCGGACGCGACGTCGTCGCCTTTGCCAAGGACAAGGTCTGGCCGGACATCGAAGCCGCGGTGTCCGATCTCTGCCGCGGCTTCGAAGCGGACCTTCTGCGGCAGCTCGCAATCATCGAGGACGGCCTTGCCGAACGTCCTCTGATCCAACGCCTCGGCAAAGATGGAAAATCCCGATGAGCCATATTCTCGACCGCCCTGCCTGGAACGCGCTTGCCACCGTTCATGCCGATTTCGCTGAAGGCTCGCCGCTTGCAAGGCGCTACGACCCGTCGGTCGTGCTGTTTGCAGCACCGGCCGACGACAGCCCGGAAAGCCTCGCGGCTCTCGCCGCACTCCCGTCTTCGGATGAAGACGTGCTGCTGCTGGTCGAGGCGGCACCCGTCGCCCTTCCCCGGACGCTGGAGATCAAGATGGAGGCGGTGCTTGTCCAGATGCTGGCCGAAAAGGCTTTCGAACGGATCGGCGATCCCCGCATCGAGCCCCTGACCGAGGCCGACGCCGAGGAAATGCTCGCCCTCGCAACCTTGACCAAGCCCGGCCCCTTCACCCTCAGGGCCCAGGCGCTCGGCACGTTCTGGGGCATCCGCGTCGATGGCCGCATAGTCGCCATGTGCGGCCAGCGCATGCGCCAGCCGGGCTTTTCCGAACTGAGCGGCCTCTGCGTCCACCCTGATTTCCAGGGCAAGGGATTGGGGAAGCTGATGCTGCGCTTCGTCGCCGGCGAGATCTCGGCCCGCAACGAAGCGGTCTATCTCCACGCCTACGAGACCAACACGGGAGCGATCGCTCTCTATCAGTCCCTCGGCTTCGCCATCCGCGCCGACATGAATTTGAAGGTGGTCAAGCGGGCAGTCTAACGTGTCACGCAGTCGGGGCAATCCCCCTCTGGCCTGCCTGCCATCTCCCCCGCAGACGGCAGGGCAATCGCATATGGGTGAAAGACCCCACCCCACCCTCCCCACAAGGGGGAGGGCTTAACCCAGTCGTGCCGCTGCGACCCAATCGAGGCAGGCGAGTGCCACAGGTCTTCTCCCCCCTCGTGGCTGGGTCCGAAGGACGCCGGCAGGCCAGAAAGGGTTCTTGGCCATCTGCGATTCTCCTCCCCCTTGTGGGGGTCCGAAGGACGGGCGAGACCCACGGCTCGCCCCGGATGGTTGGCATGGGCTTTTCCAGATCGGATCAAGCCGCCTTCGTTTCGCGCTTCCTTGCCAGATGCGCCACGACGTTTTCGATCATCCGCATGCCGGCATCGCCGCCGAGCGTCATGATCGATTCCGGGTGGAACTGCACGGCTGCGATCGGCTCCTTGGCATGTTCGATGCCCATGATCGTGCCGTCCTCGCTTTCCGCCGTGATGATGAAATCCGGATGAAGCGTCTTCGGATCGGCAAAGATCGAATGATAGCGCCCGACCGTCACGTCCTTGGCAAGGCCGGAGAAGACGATGCCGGGCTCCAGCACCCGGATGCGCGACGGCTTGCCGTGCATCGGGATCGCCAGGTGCCTTAGATCACCGCCATAGGCTTCCGCCAGTGCCTGCAGCCCGAGGCAGACGCCGAAGATCGGCAAGTTCTTCGCCCGCGCCGCCTTGATCGTCGCCTTGCAGTCGAAATCCTTCGGATTGCCGGGCCCCGGCGACAGCACGACAAGATCGGGATCGATACGGTCGAACACCTCCTGCGGCACCGGCGTGCGCACCGTCGAGACGGTAGCACCCGTCTGGCGGAAATAGTTGGCAAGCGTGTGGACGAAACTGTCCTCGTGGTCGACCAGCAGGATTTTGACGCCCACGCCGACCTTGGCCACGTCGCGCGACACTTTCCCTGCATTGCCCGCCCGTGCATCGCGGATCGCCGAAATCATCGCCGATGCCTTCAGTTCGGTCTCGGCCTCTTCCTCTTCCGGATTGCTGTCGTTGAGCAGCGTCGCACCGGCGCGCACTTCGGCAATCCCGTCCTTGACGCGGATGGTGCGCAGCGTCAGGCCGGTATTCATGTCACCATTGAAGCCCACCATACCGATCGCCCCGCCATACCATGCGCGCGGGCTGCGCTCATGGCTCTCGATGAAGCGCATCGCCCACAGCTTCGGCGCACCGGTGACGGTGACCGCCCAGGCGTGGGACAGGAAGCCGTCAAACGCGTCCATGTCGGGCCGCAACCGGCCTTCGATATGGTCGACCGTATGGATGAGGCGCGAATACATCTCGATCTGCCGGCGGCCGATCACCTTCACCGACCCCGGCTCGCAGACGCGCGACTTGTCGTTTCGGTCGACATCCGAGCACATGGTCAGCTCGGACTCGTCCTTCTTCGAATTCAAGAGCTTGAGGATCTGTTCCGAATCCGAGATCGCATCCTCGCCGCGCTTGATCGTGCCGGAAATCGGGCAGGTTTCGATGCGCCGGCCCGACACGCGCACGAACATTTCCGGCGAAGCGCCGACCAGATATTCCTGATGGCCGAGATTGATGAAGAACGAATAGGGCGACGGGTTGATCGCCTTCAGCCGGTTGGAAATCTCCGAAGGCTTCGAGTCACAGCGCTCCATGAATTTCTGGCCGGGCACCACTTCGAACAGGTCGCCGCGGCGGAAACTTTCCTTCGCTTCGGTGACGAGCTTGGCATATTCGCCCGGCTTATGGTCGCCCTTCGGCGGGGTCACCGTCGTGCGCTGGAACGGATCGGGCGCGATGTCGTCGGACTTGCCTTCCGTCGTCACGCCGCCCTTTTCGAAATCATAGCGGTCGATCCAGGCCTTGGCGGCATGGTGGTCGACAACGAGGATCTCGTCGGGCAGGAACAGAACCATGTCGCGCTGGTCTTCCGGCCGCTGCATCGAAAGCTTGATCGCGTCGAACTGGAAGGCGAGATCGTAACCGAAGGCACCGAACAGGCCGATCGCCGAATCCGCATCGGAATAGAAAAGGTCGACGATCGCTCTGAGCACGGAAAATACCGTCGGCATTTTCGAGCGCTCTTCCTCGGTGAACACCCGGCTCGGCGGGTTGACGGTCAGGTCGAGGCGGCGGGCGCTGCGTTCCCCGAGCGTCAGGTCCTCGACACCGGCAAGCCGGTCGGCGACGAAGGAAAGCAGCACCTCGCCGCGCTCGTTATAGGCTTCGATCCACACCTTGCGGCCGTTGCAGGTAATGCCGAGCGGCGGATCGACGATGGCGGTATCCCAGCGCGTATAGCGGCCCGGATATTCGTAGTTGGAAGAGAAGACGGCGCCGCGCCGCTCGTCCAGCTTGTCGACATAGGTGGAGATCGCCGTGGCGTAATCGGCCGGCCGCCGCTTGCGGCTGACGGTGATCCCGCCCTTGGTCTCGTAGGTCTCCGAACCGTCGTCGTGAATGATCGTCGCCATATGAATGCCCTGCCTCTTCGATCTGGCCTCTGCGGCCCGCTGCAGGCATAAAAGCGATCTGCAGCATTCTGGTTTCTGCCCGGTTCGTCTGCGACCAACAAAAAAGCCGCCTCGGTTCTCGGGCGGCTTGGTCTGGTCTTGTCGATGGACATGACTGGTCAAGGCCGCTTCAGCGTGCCCACCACCAGTTACCGATGTTCATCGAGTTGTTCATGGCGCGAATTGTTAGCGTGGCTCTTGTCTGCGCGCAAGCAAATTTCTGAGGGCCGAAAAAAGCAGCATCCGATGCGACCAAACCCGCCCTTGCCGCGTTGCCCCTCTCGCCGGGTAAGCGTGAAACCACCGCAGACGACTTCTGCGGCCACGCAAGCCCATCTGTGAACGGACAAGGATGAGGCCGGATGAGGTCAGGACGCCAGACGAAACGCCCCCTTTATCTTCTTGCCCTGAGCATGCCGCTGATGCTCGGCGCCGCCCCGCCGCCCATGCTTGGCCCCGTGCGACCGATCCCGCAAATGAAGCCCGCCGATGTGGTCGAGGTCAACGTCCTCGATCGCTTCCTGCAGGATAGCGGCCTGCGCAAGCGCAGCACCCCGTCGAAGAGAACCAGAACCCGCACACCCGCAAACCGCAGCGCCATCCCCGCCGCCCCGCCACTTGCGGCCGTTCCCGTGCCGACACCGAAGCCACAGGACGAGGCTACTGCTGCCTCGCCGGCTCAGCCCGCAGCAGCCCCCCAGACAACAGACCCCGCGCCCGACGCCAAGGTGGAAAAGCAGGCCGCCATGGCTGCGGCAGAGACGGCGGAGAAGCAGAAGGGCCAGGACCGGCAATCGCCCGAAACCTCGCCGGTCAGACCCGACGAAACGAAGACGGCTGAAAACCCTGCCCCGCCCACGGTCGAGCAGCCCGCAACGGCTGTCGAACCTGCACACCCGGCCGAGGTGCCAAAGCCGCAGGCAAAGCCCGAGACGAGCGACACCGCATCCGGCCAGCCAAAGACCGGCGACCACGAAAAGCCCGATACGTCGGCGAACGGCCAGCAACAGCCACCGAAGGACGCCGCGCACAAGGACGAGCCCCGGACAACCGAGAAGTCGACCGACAAGACAACCGACAAGTCGACGGATCCGGGAAAGCAGGAGCCAGCCGATGATGCCGCCGCGCCGGACGGCAAGGGCAAGGCAAACGGAAACGCCAAGGGAGAGGAAAAAGGCCAAGCCGAAGCAGACGGCAACAAGCAGACGGAAGACGAACAGAAAGCCGAGGCCTCGCCGCCGCCTCCCCCGCTGGTCAAGGAAGACCCGGAGGAACTCAAGGCCTGCCTGTCCGACCTTGCCGCCATCGGCGCGAAATTCGAGCCGACCGATCCGATCGACGACGGCCATGGCTGCGGCATCGAGCATCCGATCGACGTCGCGCAGGTTCTGCCCGGTGTCGATCTCGGCGGCGCGACGATGCGCTGCAAGACGGCGCTCACCATGGCCCATTGGCTGAAGGATACCGTGCAGCCGGCCCTGAACATCGCCATGCCCGGCCGCCATATCACCGGCCTCGTGCCGGGTTCGACCTACGAGTGCCGCCTGCGCAACGGCGCCTCGACGGGCAAGATATCGGAGCATGCGCGCGGCAATGCCTATGACGTGGCCGCTTTTAAGCTCGACAATGGCGAGAAGATCGAGATGAAGCCGCGAAACGAGGATTCGACGCTCGAAGGCGCCTTCCAGCGCACCGCCACCGCCGGCGCCTGCCTGCACTTCACCACCGTCCTGTCACCGGGCAGCGATGCCGCGCACGAGACACACCTGCATCTCGACGTGCTCGAGCGCAAGGGCGGCTATCGCTACTGCCGGTAAAGGGCGCGCGTTACTGCTGGGTGATCGTGTAGGACGAACCGTCGCCGGCATCCCCGCTGGACGAACCGTTGGTCTTCATCGGCTTCACGTCCACGACCGGATGGCAGATGCGCACGGTGCGCGCCTGGCCGGTCTGCGTCACCGTCAGAAGCTCGCACTCCTCATTGGCATAGGAAGCGCTTGCCACATGCTGGCGCGACGCCTTGGGCGCCGACGGATAATGCCCGCTGACCATATCGGCGGCCCCGGCCGACACCGAGCCGAGAAACAGTGCGGAGATTGCGGCAGCAGCCGAGAGTGAAAGCATTCGCATTGAAATCGACATCAAAGTCTCCGCAATATCCCGGCGCGTCACGAACCTGTAAGGTGATCCTGCGCGGCATCGCGCCGAAATTCAAGCTCCAGCTTCAACAATGCTTTCCCGCATCTTGACATGCACTGTCAAGCCACGAAAGCAACACTTCGACGGGATCAGAACAGTCCTTCGATCTCGCCCTCGTCATTGAGGAATATCCGCTCGGCAGACGGCGAGCGCGGCAGGCCCGGCATGGTCATGATCTCGCCGGTAATCGCCACGATGAACCCGGCACCGGCAGAGAGACGCACCTCGCGCACATGCACGACATGGCCTTCCGGCGCCCCGCGCAGCGTCGGGTCGGTGGAGAAGGAATATTGCGTCTTGGCGATGCAGACCGGCAGGTTGCCGTAACCCTGCTCTTCCCAGGCCTTCAGCTGGTCGCGCACCGACTTGTCGGCCGTCACTTCGCCGGCATGGTAGATCTTCGAGGCGACAGTCTGGATCTTGTCGAAAAGCGGCGTGTCGTCCGGATAGAGCGGCTGGAAATTCGCCTGCCCGCTATCGGCAAGTTCGACCACCTTATGGGCGAGTTCCTCGATGCCGGCCGAGCCCTGCCCCCAGTGGCGGCAGAGGATCGCATCGGCACCCAGCCGGTCGACATAGTCCTTGATCGCAGCGATCTCGGCATCGGTATCGGAAATGAAATGGTTGATGGCGACGACGACCGGAACGCCGAACTTGCGCACATTGGCGACGTGGCGTCCAAGATTGGCGCAACCGCGCGTCAAGGCCTCGACATTTTCGGCAGACAGGTCTTCCTTCTTCACCCCGCCATTCATCTTCAACGCCCGGATGGTCGCGACGATCACCGCCGCATCCGGCTTCAGGCCAGACTGGCGGCACTTGATGTCGAAGAACTTTTCAGCCCCGAGATCGGCCCCGAAACCGGCTTCGGTGACGACATAATCGCCGAGCTTCAGCGCCGCCTTGGTGGCGATCACCGAATTGCAGCCATGCGCGATATTGGCGAACGGACCACCATGCACGAAAGCCGGATTGTTTTCGAGCGTCTGCACCAGGTTCGGCTGCATCGCATCCTTCAAAAGCACCGCCATCGCCTTGTCGGCCTTGATGTCGCGCGCATAGACCGGCGAGCGGTCGAAACGGTAGCCGATGACGATCTGCCCGAGCCGGCGTTCCAGATCGGCGAGGTTTTCCGCAAGGCAGAGGATCGCCATGACTTCGGAGGCGACCGTGATGTCGAACCCGCCCTCGCGCGGAAAACCGTTCTTGGCGCCACCGAGCGACAGCACGACCTCGCGCAGTGCCCGGTCGTTCATGTCCATCACCCGCCGCCAGGAAACCCGGCGAATATCGATATCGAGTTCGTTGCCCCAATAGACATGATTGTCGATCATCGCCGACAGAAGATTATGCGCCGAGGTGATCGCGTGGAAATCGCCGGTGAAATGGAGGTTGATATCCTCCATCGGCACGACCTGCGCATAACCGCCGCCGGCAGCCCCGCCCTTGACGCCGAAACACGGCCCGAGCGACGGCTCGCGCACGCAGATGACCGCCCTTTTGCCGATCCGGTTCAGCCCGTCGCCGAGACCAACGGTCGTCGTCGTCTTGCCCTCGCCGGCCGGCGTCGGGTTGATCGCGGTGACGAGGATCAGCTTGCCGTTCTTCCGGCCTTCGAGCGAGGCGATGAACTCCGCCCCGATCTTCGCCTTGTCATGGCCATACGGAATGAGATCGTTAGACGAGATCCCGAGCTTTTCGCCGATCGCCGAGATCGGCAGCTTCTTCGCCGCGCGGGCGATCTCGATATCGGATTGTACCATGGCCATGTTTTCCCGTCCGGCGATTATATGAGCATTTCGTTGGCCATGCTTAGCGAAGCAGGCTCCGGCTGTGAATAGCCCGCCGGCCACAAGACCCCGCGATCCAAAGAAAAAGCCCGACGAAAAAGGGGCGGCACGATCGCTCGCACCGCCCCGACTGGAGCCCCCGCCCCCAACTCCTGATCAGAATTTCTGGGTCAGGGAGATTTTGAAGTAGCGACCCGGTTCGGAATAATAATCCGTCGGCTGGTTGGTGCCCGAAGATGAGACGCCCGACGGGTTCACGTTACGAACGCCAACGGCATTCCAATATTTCTTGTCGAAGATATTGTAGATGCCGGCCTGGATACGAAGGCCCTTCGTCTGCGTCGGCTCCCACCAGCCGGTCAGGTTGGCAATGCCATAGCCAGGCGCATCGAACGTGCTTGCATCGTGGTCGTCACGCATGCCGGCCGCAAGGATACCCGTCAGTTCGCTGCCCCAGGTGTCATTGGCATAGCCAAAGCTCACGACCGACTTGAACGGAGCAACCGTGCGGACGAGTTCGTTCGTGTCCGTATCCACGCCGTAGGCATATGCCAAGGAAGCCGTGCCAAAGAAGCCGTTGGCGAAATCCTTGCGCATCTTCGCTTCGACGCCCGTGATCTTCACGTTCGGGATGTTGCGATAGATAAACAACGTCCCATCGCCAAACCCGCCATAACCGGGATAAATGTCCGTCGTCTCGGTCTGCTGCTCGATGAAGTTCTTGTATTTGTTGTAAAATACGGTGAGCTTTCCGCTCAGATCGCCGGACTGATAGCTCGCCCCGGCCTCGAAGCCGTTGCTGGTTTCCGCTTTCAGATCAGGATTGCCGACAACCGCATAACCATAGCCGACATTCGAGAAGTTCAGATACATTTCGTTCATCGTCGGCGCGCGATAGGCCATCGACCACTGCGCGAACAACTGAACTTCAGGCGTCAGATCGTAGGTAGCAAGCAGTTTAGGAGAGAACCGCGAACCATTGCTGCCCTTTGGCAAGCCGAATGTCTCATAACCGCTATTGCTTGAGACCGAACCGTCTGGATCGTAGTCATAGGCATCGAAACGGATACCCGGCGTCAACTTGAAGCCGCTGTTACCGAAACTGATTTCGTCTTCGGCATAAAGACCAAGCTGCTTTCCGGTCACATCCGGCATGTCGGACTGTGAAGCCGAATCGACGCCGGCAGTGTTGGCGTAGAGATATTCGTTGAAATAATTCAGCGAACCTGCACCGCCGAAGCGAATAGTGTGGTCCAAATTACCACTCTTGAAGTTGGACTCAGCGCCGCCCACAATACCGTAGGAATTTTCCTGCATCGTGTCTTTGCGGATATACGTGCTGCCATCGGCCTTCTCATCACCCGACCGTGATTCCTGTCCAAGCCGCTGCCAGTACAGGGAAACGTTGGCGCGATCGATCAGAGAATCGTCCGAAGTGGATTCGTAGTTGTAATCGAGCGATACGCGGTCACGCTCCTGATTGTCATTGGCATGGAACTCGTAAGGCATATAGGTGCCCCAAAGCGTCTTCATGTCGGTATCGGTTTTCGAGAGATACCGCTCTGCCGTGATGCCGATGCGATTGCCCCCTTCAAGATCTTGGCGCAGCTTGAACATCACATTGTCCTGCTTCACGTCGGCCGGGTTCGGCTCGGTCCGGGCAGAGCCGAAAGAACTGTTATCGCCCTTATTGTCCCGCTCATGCCCATACTTGTAAGAGCCTTGGAACAGGACTGACGTATTCTGGATCTTCTTTGCGACGGCGACCGAGCCCCCGACACTCTTGTCCTCGCTGTCATAGGTCGCCTTGGCGATGCCGCCCCAATTCTTGTCAGGCCCGATGAGATCCTCGGGCTCAAGCGTATGCAGCGACAGAGCACCGCCCAGCGCACCGGAACCGATGCGGCTTGAATCTGCACCTCGGATCACGTCGGCACTGGAAAGAGCGGAGAAGTCGAAGGCCGAAGACGTACTTTCGAGGCTGGTCGTACCCGTTCCTTCGCGAGCATAGTTCTCGAAATAGGGGATCGGAATGTTGTCGACCATTGTGACGACACGTGGCCCACCGAGGCCACGGATGAACAGCCCCCCCTGCTGGCCTGGCTTGGTAGCGATGTAATCAACACCCGGCTCCGTCGTGTTGCCGAGGTCCTGCAGGCTGGTGATATCCTTCTTCGCAATATCGTCCGCTGTCGTCGAGCTGGCGAGCGGGTTGGCTGCCGCGGGATCACCGGCCTTCACCCTTTTGCCCTTCAACACGATCGGCTTGAGGTTCTGATCGCTCGCCGCCTGCTGACCTGCCGCCTGTTGGGTCGTGGCCTGCTGTGCAGTAACGTCGGTGGCAAGACCGACGAGAGCCAGCGCGGTGCATGTCAGGAGAAGTGATCGTGAGTGGCGGGTGCCCATGGGTATCCTTTTCGGCACGCGCAGACATACGCCGTGAGGGTTCACGGCGGCGCGCAGCGGCCCGTTTTCAAATGTGGCGACAATATGGCGAGAGGCGTTTTATTGCCTTGTTCATGCCATTAAAAAACATGACTCTCGTTGTCAATTATTAAAACATGACTCCCGTCATCATGTTTGTGTGAGTATCGGCAAGTGATTAAAATGCAACAAGTCTGGCAACTTTCGGTATTGCCCGGCCTGTATTCGCCCGTCTATGTGAGCGCATACTGATCAAGCTGGAGCACATCTGATGAAATCGCTGGAATTGCTGGTCGAGAAGATCATTCTGTCGAGCCGATGGATATTGGTGGCCTTCTACCTTGGTCTTGTCGCGGCTCTTGCCCTCTACGCCCTGTCGTTTGCCGCCAAATTCTGGAAGGTGGCCAAGGACGTCTTCACGCTGGGCGAATCGGACATGATCCTCGCCATGCTCGGCCTCATCGATGCAGCCCTCGTCGCCAGCCTGATCGTCATGGTGATGATTTCCGGCTACGAGAATTTCGTCAGCCGCTTCGACGAGACGGAAGCGGACGTCTCCTTCCTCGGCAAGCTCGATGCAGGCAGCCTGAAGATCAAGGTCGCATCGTCGATCGTCGCCATCTCGTCGATCCACCTTCTGCAGATCTTCCTCAACGCCAACCAGTACACTGACCAGCAGTTGATGTGGTATACGATCATCCACCTCACCTTCGTCGTCTCCGCCGTCATGCTCGGCTGGCTGGAGCGGATCATGGCCGCCACCAAGGCCGACAAGCACGAAGCAAAGCATGAGGCACATCTATAAGTCCCGGCCCGACCGTCATCCAGCGACGCAGCAGCCGACCGCGACCTTGTGCCGCCCGGCTAAGGACACTCCGACCCTCAAGATAATCGATTCGTAATTGATCTCGTTTATCCAATAGGCCACGTGTTCTGGAGAATGACATGACGATAGGCCGGGAAAATCTGTTTGCGGACGCAGGCGTCAAGCTGAAACGCGACGAAAAGATCCTGATCGTCGAGGATTCCGTCGCCCTTTCGACATTGCTGACGAACCGTCTGGAGGAAGAGACCGGCGCGACCGTCATCCGCTGCGGCTCGCTGAAGGAGGCCCGCGCAAGGATTGCCGAAGAGCATTTCATTCTGGCGCTGACAGGCCTCAACCTCCCCGATGCCCCGGACGGCGAGATCCTCGATCTGTTGTCCGGCAGCAGCATCCCCACCATTGTCTTCACCGCGACCTTCGACGCCGAGACCAGGGCACGCTGCAACGCCAAGAAGATTGTCGACTACATCGTCAAGCACGGCAGCCAGACGATCGACATGGTGATCCAGACCGTCAACCGGATCCTGACGAACGGCGCCCACAAGATCCTTGTCGTCGATGATGCCCGCAGCGCCCGCTCGGAACTCGTCGGCATCCTGATGCGCCAGAATTTCCAGGTCCTGGAAGCATCGTCGGGACGCGAAGCGCTGGAAATCCTGGCCGCCGACAGCACGATCGAACTCATCATCACCGACCACCACATGGCCGACATGGAAGGATACGAGCTGACCCGCCGTATTCGCCAGACACGCAATTCCGAACAGATGCGCATCATCGGCATCTCTTCCTCCTCCGACAGGCTTCTCTCGGCAAGCTTCCTGAAAGCCGGCGCATCGGACTTCATCTATCGTCCCTTCGTCGATGAGGAACTGAAATGCCGCATCGACAACAATATCGAGACGCTCACCCAGCTCAGGCACCTGCGCCGTCTGGCAGAGCAGGATTACCTGACCGGACTTGCCAACCGGCGCCACTTCTTCGCCCACATGCGCAAGCTGGAAAAGACCGGCCTCCATGGCTCGATCGCGCTGCTCGACATCGATTTCTTCAAGACGGTCAACGACACCTATGGCCACGACACTGGCGACATCGTCCTGCGCGCCGTATCCGATGTCATGTCTGCGATGTGCGCCCCGGCTGGCCATATGCCGGCCCGTCTTGGCGGTGAGGAATTCGCCATCTTCCTGTCAGGGCTGGATGCCTTCCAGGCTCACTCCTTCTGCGAGCAGCTCAGAAAGGCGGTCGAGGAAACGTCGCTGGCAATCGGCGGCCAGAGCATATCGGTCACCATTTCGGCAGGCGTCGTAGAGTTCGAGCCCGACGACACGTTCGACAACCATCTGAGCGCCGCCGACCAGTTGCTCTACATGGCCAAGTCGAACGGCCGCAACCGCGTCTACTCGACGCTCACCATTCCCGAAGCGATGATGAGCGGATCGTCGAGCGCAGCCGGCAACTGATTCTGCCAGTTATATTGTCCATCCGCATGTCGGCAATGCCGCCGAGGCTGAAATCGCCGACGGAACCACCCGCACCCAGACCGGGCCGAGGTGATCGGGACCGCGCTGATTCTACGTCAGGATCAGCCGATTGACGTCAAAACCGCCAGCGCTGCCCCGAAAAGCGGAGCGGCGAGCAATTTCCCCAATCATGGCATTTGCCCATAAGCCACTGAAATTAAATAGATAAGATGACAACGTATCACAAATATCGTTGCAAATCGCACCACCTGCGAATTTCTGCTAGCAATTCAAGATGGTTAGTATATTTATTAACAATAACATAGCTTCCTCGAAAATGAAAATCGAATGATAACTCACGAACGGCAATCGGTGCTGAGCAGCGAGATATCTGCGGCCCATTCGCAGGAAGGTCTATTCTTGACCCTGCAGCGGGTTACCTATGAATTTAGCCTGCAGCATGTGACACTTCTTTCACTCAACAACCCCGACGAGCGTCTTTTGTCGCGAATGATCGTCGAAACGACCGTGCCTGATGCCTATGTGGCCGAGTTCGACCGCAAGCGGTTGCTGTCAAAATGTCCTTTCGGGACGATCATCATCAACTCGAAACTCCCCTATTGTTGGTCAATCGGTGACCCTATAGCCATCAGGCCGATTGCATTCGACCCCGACATCGAGGATCTGCAGCGCCGCTTCGGGCTGATCACCAGCGTGGCGATGACGCTGCATTCGCTGGAGGGCGAACGTTTCATCATGCGCTTCGATGGCGCCCGCCCCCGCCTGACCCAGGTGGAGCTCAATGAAATCGGCATGATCACGCTGCATGCTTTCGACATGTTCGAGAAGATAAGGCGCGATGAACGCAAGGCTGCACCCTCGCCCTTGACCAGCCGCGAACTCGAAGTGGTCCGCTGGACCGCGCAGGGCAAGACCTCCGCCGAGATCGGCCAGATCCTTTCCTTGTCCGATCATACGGTCAACGCCTATATGACCAACGCCATAAAGAAGCTCGACTGCGTCAATCGCACTCAGCTAGTGGCGAAAGCGTTGAGACTCAGGCTTATTACCTGATCATGAAGCTTGCAGCATGTCTCCCGGAAGTGCCCCCGCTTTCGCGAACGACACGCGCAAAAACAAGGAGCCGAGGCGTAAGGGTTGGATCCGAAAGATCCGCAGCACGCCTTGGGACGAAAGAGAACCTGAACTTGGCATCCTGGATCGAGCATTCGCATAAACCCTATCAGGCCCAGCATCTTCTTGTCGGGCTCAGTGATCGCGAAGTGCTGGAACTGGTGGCCTCCTTCCGCCTTTGCGGCTTCTGGCGCTTCAATGTCGATACAGGCCACGTATTCGGCACGCCGGAATTTTGCCAGATATTCGGCATCGACCACAGCGAAGGGCCTTTGGATCTCGTTCGCCTCAGCGCGACGATCCACCCTGACGACCACGCCGCGATGATGGAAACCTTCGAGCGCGCCAGTGCCGCACGGCTTGCCTACCACAATCTCTACAGGGTGAAGACAGGCACCGCCAAATTCAAGTTCGTCCGCAGCGTCGGTAAATTCCGCGCCAATGAGGACGGAGAAGGCGACGTGATCGGCATGACCTACGAGCTCTTCCCGCAGAAGAGCTCGATCATCGGTTTCATCCCCGACGAGGAAATGCTGAAGGGCTGAACGACAGCATGTCTCCCGAAAGTGGTTACCGGTTTCGGGATAAAGACATGCGCAAAAACAGAGAGCTAAAGCACAGCAAGCGAAAAGATCTCGACACGCTTTAGTCCTTCAGCCGGGCGTCAGCAAAGGCACCTCATGCCGCGGCGCTTGGACGGCATTTCGCCGCCCGCCTCTCAGCGATCGAGAACCGAGCGGATTTCGACGAGGTTGGAGCGGATCCTCAGCGTATAGAAGCCCATCACTGCCAGATGGGTCGGCATGATCCAGCCATCCTCTGCGCCATTCGAGATGATCGCCGGCTGAACGCGCAGCGCCGCCTGCATCTGCTTCAGCGTATCGCTCCACAAGGTTGTCAGATTACGCTCGCGAATGACCTGCGAGAAATCGGCGCCGACACCCGACAGGATGGCATAGTAGCCGTAGATCTGCCCATAGGCGAACCAGAACCGGTCGTCGGCACGCGTATCGAACCAGCCGCCGCCATGGTTCTCGGACCGCTCGCGCAGGATGGCGGCAGTCGAGCCGAGATCGTTGGCCACCCGGTCGATGAACTGCACCAGATTGTCGGCGCGGCTGTCGAACAGCGCCGTGCAATTGCCGAGATCGACATTGAAGGCCCGCAGGTTCTTGATCGCGGTGCGATAATAGCTCGGCGTCGGCGTCTTCGGCCCGAACGGGCTCAGGCCGAAATACCAGGAATATTCGTCGAACTGCAGATTGCTGCGCGCATCCTGCAGGTTGCTGTTGATACCCGACGTGCCGCGAACGCGCGCCAAGGTGTCGACCAGTTCGACAGTCGTGCGGCGCACCGCCTGGTTCACGCCGCGCTGGAACGAGGCCTTGTTGTCGAGAAACGGCGTATGATCCCAGTCGATGCCGAAAAAGCCCAGCCGGTAGAGAAGCATGGAGGATATCCACGCATTCTGGTTGACGCTCATGTCGGTCAGGTCGGCGGCAGCATCTGCAATGGCAGACGTCTGGCACTGTTTCGGCGCAGCAGCTTGGCTGCCGGCGGCGGTCCCCGAAACCGGGGCAGCCTCGCTGGCCGCTGGAGTTGCGGCTTGGGCAGGAACGCCCGTTTCCGGCAGTTCCTGCCCAGCCGGGATGTTGCGCTCGTTCCAGCGATAGGCGTCAACGAAATTCGGATTGAACCCGCTCCACACCTGCGTCTGCCAGACGAAATAGCCATAGAATGCGACAAGCACGACGACCACCGCAGCGATCGGCGTCTTCACCCACAGGTGCCGTCCCCTATACCATCCACCTGCCGCCATCAGCGGCCAGACCAGCCAGGCGATCAAGACCCGCAGCACGCGTCTGGCGGCCGCTGCAAGGCCTCGAAAAACTCCACTGATCCAACCGGGCATCAAGTCCTCCTGAAGCTGCCATCGTTACCGATGAGATATGACGCCGGCCGCATGAGTACAACAGCAGCCGGGAACAAAGCCGAAAGATCATGATGGCGAAAACGTCGCAAGCCCCGCGAAAGGGAAAGGCTCGCGCCAGACCATTCTCACCCAGGTGAAAAGCGCTCGGCAAAGGCAAGATCGATGCCGCGGCGACTGTCAGCCAGCCTTGCCCCCGGCAGCACATCCTTTGCCAGCCGGGCAACGGCATCCCCGAAATAAGGATAGGTGTCAGCCATCAGCTGATGCGCATCCCGGTCGCGTCGGAAGGACAGAAGAACGGCATAGTGATCCAGCAGTCTTTCGACATCGAAGGTCAATTTATGCAGAAGCAGCGTCAGGTCGCGAACACCAAGATTGAGGGTATCGACGACGCTTGCGGCGAGTGTCGCAACCTGAACGACGCCCCCGGCCCCGGCACCCTCCATTTGGTCCGGGCCGCCACGCGTGCGGGGAATGGCGTCAAGCAGCGCCTCGGCCATCGCACGCTGGGCCATCACATTGCGTCGCTGCGTGGCGATGCGGCCGGCAAGCCGATCGGCCCGGCCAAGCGACGTCTTCAGCCGCTCGATATCGCCCGCCATCAGCGCCCGCCGCTCTATCCTCCGCCGCATCGCCTTCTTCGACCAGAAACCGATCAGCGCATCGCTGCGCAGCGGCACTTCACGCCGGTCGAAATTGAGCCTCTCCTTTTCGATCGTGGCGGCAATGCCCGACACGACCAGCGCCAGCCGGTCATGGACGCTGCGCTGCCGCTCGATCAATCCGAGCCGGATCTCGTCGAGTGCGGCAAACTCTCCGCTGTCGCCGGCCACGGCGTCCTTCGATGCGCCACCGGTCACATGGCCGAGCACGGCCACCATGTCCGCGCCGGCCGAAAGCACCGCCTTCAACTCCGCATCGAGCGTACTGGCCTTATCCTCGAAAGATCCGGAACCGCCCATCCCCTGCCGCTCCATTTTCCGCCTCCATGCCTCCCGCAGGGCCCACTGGCATTTCGGACAAGAAATAGGGCCGCTGCGCAATTTAGCGACAACGGCCCGGCAACAATATTTAGGTGATGAAAAAGAAAATGCTTAGGTAATGAAAAGGGTCTTGTTTCTTACGTCTTATGAAAATCAGAGACCGAGTTTGGCCACTTCGGCATCCAGCCGGTCCTTGGCCTTCTTCGGCATTTTTGCAGCCTTCACCGCATCCAGATTGGCCGGTGCATCACCGACCACCACCAGTGCCACCATGCCCATGCCGAAATGCGGCGTGCACTTGAAGACATAGGCGCCCGGCTTGTCGACGGTGACCGAAACGTCCTGGCTGATCTTGCCCTTGACGTCCGCCACCCCATCCGGAACGAGGCCGGCAATCGAGGCCACGTCATGCCCCTTGTCGGTGGCGACGAACTTGATGGTATCGCCGACAGCCGCCTTGACTGCTGCCGGTTCGAACACCATCGCCTCGCCATCGGCACCCTTGTTGAGCATCTTGATCTCGATCTCGGCGGAGAATGCCGGCATGGCCATGAGGGCAGCAACGGCTGCAAGAATGATGGTCTTGAGGATCGTTCTGCTCATTAAATTCTCCTGCGAGGGTTCGCGTTTCGATCGCGATGACTGCGTTTTAACGCCAAAAGGCCATCGTGCTTTGACATTGGTCAACGGCGGGGGGATAACCCGTATTTTTGGTGGCGTGAGCGCCACCAGGGGCGTCAGTGGCAACGCATCTTGTCTTCCCAATGGCGCCGGCAGAGCGACACATATCGCTCGTTGCCGCCGACCTCGACCTGCGCGCCCTCGCGGATCACTTCGCCTTCGGCATCGACCCTGACGACCATGGTGGCCTTGCGACCGCAATGGCAGATCGTGCGCACCTCGCGCAATTCGTCGGCAATGGCGAGCAGCTCGTATGAACCGGGAAAAAGCTTGCCCTGAAAATCCGTTCTCAGGCCATAGGCCATGACGGGAATGCCGATCCGGTCTGAGATCCGCGCCAGCTGCCAGACCTGCTCGGCGGAGAGAAACTGCGCTTCGTCGACGAAGACGCAGGCCAGCGGCTCCTCGCCATGCATGGCGGTGATCGCGGCAAAAAGGTCGTCCTCGGAACCGAAGGGGATGGCATCCGACGACAGGCCGATCCGGGAGGAAACCCTCCCCTTGCCGGCACGGTCGTCGAGCGCGGCGATGAAGATCGCCGTGCGCATGCCCCGTTCCCGATAGTTATAGGAGGCCTGCAAGAGCATGGTCGACTTGCCGGCATTCATCGTCGCGTAGTGAAAATAGAGCTTGGCCATGCCGGGCTTTGTCCTACTCCCCCGCAACAAGCGGAAGACCGGGCCGCCGATAGTCACAGATATTTACGGCAAGCCGCCTGCTGCCCAACCGAACAGCAAATCAATCAGCCGAACAGCGAGGCGATGACATAGGTGAGATAGGAGATGATGGCCGCCGCCGGCATGGTGACGACCCATGCGATCACGATATTGCCAGCCAGCCCCCAGCGCACCGCTGAGACGCGCCGGGCCGCCCCGACGCCGACGATCGCGCCGGTGATCGTGTGCGTGGTCGAAACCGGGATGCCGAGCCATGTCGCGCCGAACAGCGTCAGCGCCCCACCCGTCTCGGCGCAGAAACCCTGCATCGGGTTGAGCCGGGTGATCTTCGAACCCATCGTGTGGACGATGCGCCAGCCACCAAACAGGGTGCCGAGCGCCATGGCCGACTGGCAGGAGATCACAACCCAGAACGGCACGTAGAAAGTGCCGCCGAGATGGCCCTGTGTGAACAACAGCACGGCGATGATGCCCATCGTCTTCTGCGCGTCATTGCCGCCATGGCCGAGCGAATAGAGCGAGGCGGAGGCGAATTGCAGGATGCGAAACGTCCGGTCGACGGCAAACGGCGTCTGCTTCACGAAGATCCACGAGACGATGAGGACGAGGACCAGCGCCAGAAAAAAGCCGATCGCAGGCGACATGAAGATCGCGCCAATCGTCTTGAGCAAACCCGCCCAGACGATTGAATTGAATCCGACTTTTGCCAGTCCCGCCCCGACCAGCCCGCCGACCAGTGCATGCGAGGAACTGGAGGGAATGCCGAACACCCAGGTGACGATATTCCAGACGATCGCCCCCATCAGCGCCGCAAAGATCACCTGCGGCGAGACGATCGCCGGATCGATGATACCGGTTCCGAGCGTCTCGGCGACATGCAGCCCGAAGAACATGAAGGCGATGAAGTTGAAGAAGGCCGCCCAAGCCACCGCATATTGCGGTTTCAACACGCGGGTCGAGACGATCGTCGCGATCGAATTGGCCGCATCGTGCAAGCCGTTGAGAAAATCGAAGAACAGCGCAATGCCGATCAAACAGGCAAGCAGCGGAAAGGCCAGCGTCACATCCATCAGACGTTCTCGATCACGATGCCGCTGATCTCGTTGGCAACGTCCTCGAAGCGGTCAGCGACCTTTTCCAGTTCGCCATAGATCTCGCTGCCGATCATGTAGGCCATCGCATTGCCGGTCCTGCCATGCCGCTGGAACAGATCCTTCAGCCCTTGATCATGCAGTTCATCGGAACGGCCCTCCACGCGGGTGACTTCCTCGGCAATCGTGCTCAGCCGCTGCGCATTGGCACCGAGCTTGTCGAGCAGCGGCACCGCTTCGGCGACCAGATGCGCCGCCTTGACGATCTCCTCGCCCATCTGCTTCATCAGCGGATCGAAGCTCGTCTGCTCGAACAGGCGGATCGTCTTGACCACCTTGTGCATCATGTCGATCGCATCATCCATCGACTGGATCAGGTCCTTGATGTCGCCGCGATCGAAGGGCGTGATGAAACTGCGGCGCACGGCCAAGAGAACGTCGCGGGTGATATTGTCGGCACGATCCTCGAGCGCTACGATACGCTCGCAATTCTTGGCCACATCCTCTCCGTTCAAAAGATGGCCGAGCGCTTCCGCCGCGTCGACGACTGTCCGCGCGTGCGCCGAGAACATGTCGAAGAACTTGTCCTCGCGCGGCATCAATTTCCGGAAAACGCTCATCATCTGCTGGTCCTCGGTATCGCCCTGGCAGCACATCCCGGTGGATGCGCTGCGGCGCCACTGTCACAAAACTGTCATAAATGCTATCGGGCCGCTGGAATCAACTGTGAAAATCGGCATTTAAACGGGCATGAAACCTGTCAAGAAAGTTTCCCGGCCACCGGAAGGCAAGCCGAAGACCCTGCTGCAGCAGCTGGCGCAGATGCCGGACAAGCTGTTTTCCGGCGAGTTCCGCCTGCAATATGCGGCACTCTGCTACAGGTTTCCCGCCAATGCAGACGACGCCGAGATCCTTGTCATCACCTCGCGCGACAGCGGTCGCTGGGTCATCCCCAAGGGCTGGCCGATGAAGAAGAAAAAGGCGCATGAGGCTGCTGAAATCGAAGCCTGGCAGGAGGCCGGCGTGCGTGGCAAGGCCAAGAAAACGCCTGTCGGCCGCTACACATATCTCAAATGGCTGGACAATGGCGATGTCGCCCCCTGCACGGTCGAAGTCTTCCCCGTCGAGGTGACGGACATCGACCGGAACTTCAAGGAGCGCGGCCAGCGGCAGATCGCCTGGGTCTCGCCGGAAGAGGCAGCCCACCGGGTTCGCGAGGTCGAGCTCAAATCGATCATCATCGACTTCAAGCCGAAGCGGAAGAAGTCCCCTAAGGCGGGCTGACCCCCGCCACACCACGGCCGCGCCAGCGGAGAAGGGCTTTGCAGCCGGTCGCGACCGGATGATATGCAGGATGCCGCAGTCGATCAGCCAGCATCCAGCAGCGAAGGAGCTTCCCATGGCAGTAGAAAAAGTAGCGATCATCACCGCCGGCGGCAGCGGCATGGGGGCAGAATCGGCCCGCAGGCTGAGCGCCGACGGCTTCAAGGTCGCGATCCTGTCGTCATCCGGAAAGGGCGAGGCTCTCGCTCATGAGTTGGGCGGCATAGGCGTCACCGGCTCCAACCAGTCGCCCGACGACCTGAAGCGCCTTGTCGACACCGTGATGGAGAAATGGGGCCGCGTCGATGCGCTGGTCAACAGTGCCGGCCACGGCCCGCGCGCCGGGATCACCGCAATCACCGACGAACAGTGGCATACGGCACTCGACGTCTACCTGATGAACGTCATCCGCTCGGTGCGCCTTATTACCCCGATCATGCAGGCACAGAAATCCGGCGCGATCGTCAACATCTCCACCGCCTGGGCCTTCGAGCCCTCGGCGATGTTCCCCACCTCGGCGGTCTTCCGTGCCGGCCTTGCCGCCTATACGAAGCTCTATGCCGATACCTATGCGGGCGAGAATATCCGCATCAACAACATCCTGCCCGGCTGGATCGACAGCCTGCCGGCCACAGAGGAACGCATTGATGCCGTGCCGATGAAACGCTACGGCACCAGCGCCGAAATCGCCGCCACCGTCTCCTTCCTCGTTTCCGAGGGATCCGGCTACATCACCGGCCAGAACCTCAAGGTCGATGGCGGCCTGATGCGCTCGGTCTGATGCGTTCGGTCTGAGCCGAAAGACAGGACACCGGTTGCAGCCTCACCCCTGCAGCCGGTCCAGTACGAAATCCGCCCGTTCGCCGACGCTCACCTTCGGCAGCGGCACGACCTCGTAGCCGAGCGCCGGATAGAGGGCCGCAAGCCGTTCGTATTCGGCAACGGCCTCGTCCATTCCATGCCGCCGCTCGTCGTCGCCCGCATAGATCTCCGGCCAGGGCGGCGTCATGAACACCGTCGGATGATAGGGGTAAGACGCGGCAAGCCGGCAGACAGTCGTCTCCCCCGTCGCCCATTCGAGAGCGGCAGCGGCATCGACAAGCCCGCGGTCGAAGAAGGTCCAGCCGGCATTGTCGGCAGCAGCCTTCCGGTCGGCAATCGCCATCGCGATCGCCTTTCGGGCAAAGGCCGCCAGATCCACCCAGGGCAGAGCAAGTCCCTCTCCCTCCTGTTCCTGCCTGACGATGCGCCGCCCCGGCTCTTCCACGACGGAAAACCCGCGCGCGAAAAGCTCTGCGAGAAGCGTCGACTTGCCTCCCCCCGAACATCCGCTGATCACCACGAAACGGTTCATCATCATCATCTCCCCGTGAGCTGCCATCATCCATTGTCGCGAGCGTAATTGACGGATAGCATTACCGAAATTGCAGACGGCCAGGCAAAAGACAGCAATGGTCGCGTGGAAAAATTCGAGGGAAACACAGATGCGCTCATCCAGGATCATCCATGTCGTCACCTGCCATGCGGAAGGCGAGGTCGGCGATGTCATCGTCGGCGGCGTTGCGCCCCCGCCGGGCGACACGATCTGGGAACAGTCGCGCTTCATCGCCAGGGACCAGACGCTTCGCAATTTCGTCCTCAACGAACCCCGCGGCGGCGTCTTCCGCCATGTCAACCTGCTGGTGCCGCCGAAAAACCCGAAGGCACAGATGGGCTGGATCATCATGGAGCCGGAAGACACACCACCCATGTCCGGCTCCAACTCCATCTGCGTCTCCACCGTGCTGCTCGACAGCGGCATTATCCCGATGACCGAACCGGTGACGAGAATGGTCCTCGAAGCACCCGCCGGACTGGTCGAGGTCGAGGCCCAATGCCGCAACGGCAAGGCCGAGACGATCACCGTCACCAACGTCAAGAGCTTTGCCCATAAGCTCGGCGCAGCACTCGACGTGCCGGGCATCGGCACGATCACCGTCGACACCGCCTATGGCGGCGACAGTTTCGTCGTCGTCGACCCTGAAGAGATCGGCCTCGACCTCAGCCCGGAAAACGCTCGCCTGATCGCCGAAACCGGCATCAGGATCACCAACGAGGCCAATCGCCAGCTCGGCTTCTCCCATCCCGAACAGGATGGCTGGAACCATATTTCCTTCTGCCTCTTCGCCGGCAAGCCCTACCGCGAGAACGGCGAGCTGATGGCGAAATCCGTCGTCGCCATCCAGCCCGGCAAGATCGACCGTTCACCGACCGGCACCGCCGTCTCCGCCCGCATGGCGCTTCTCAATGCAAAAGGAGAACTGAACAAGGGCGAGACCCTGACCGGCATCTCCATCATCGATACCCGCTTCACCGGAAGGATCGTCGAGGAAACCACGGTCGCCGGAGAAAAGGCGATCATCCCGTCGATCACCGGCCGCGCCTGGATCAGCGGCACGTCGCAGCTGATGCTCGACCCCTCCGACCCCTTCCCCGGCGGCTACAAGCTTTCCGACACCTGGCCGATGCTGAAATAGCGCTTGGCCGTTCTCCAACATGCCCACGCGCCTGCCAGCACCTTGCGCATCTTTGTCGCAACCGCCCTGAAAAACCCGCCAGCAACACTCGGAAACCTTATTCCTGTTGCGGCCCCTTCCGATCAGCGCCATGAAACAGGCGAGTAATCGCCTCCAATGACTGGAGGTTGGAGAGACAGATGAAAGCCCTGATCCGAACGCTTCAGTTCAAGCTGTTGACGTGGCGCGCCGAGCGCTATCGCCGAATAGGGGACGAACAGGGATATCTCGTTGCCATGCGCCAGATCCGCACGTTTCAGGGCAAGCCACAGGCCCGATAAACATTTAGCTATCGCCAATGGCCGCCGCAATCCGAGCACGGCGCAGGCTCAGTCGCTGTCCTCGTCGAAAAGATCCGGTCTGATGGCGATCAAAAGGCACACGAACGGCAGGCACAACGCCGCAACCACCCGCCCGATCAGGCCTTTTCGTCGCCTGCGACCTGCGGGCGCCACAACGCGCGGCTTGGGTGGCCGGTTATCCATCCTGGTGATTCCTCAAGTAAATTATTTTTATGACATATGGATTACACACCCTTAAGGTGTATTTCAATTCCAAACTTGTAACCAAAGGTTTCCGCACAAGACACACTGATCTGATGGTTAAAGCTCGGCTCACGGAGCACCATCCGTCGCCAAGCGCACACCATCGCGACAGGAAGCGGATGAACCAGCCTCCGATCGGGATCGCACCAACCCCTATTCCGCCTCGCCGAGATGCCGGTGCACCCATTTTGCCTCGTCGGATGCGGTGCGGCCGAAATGCCGCTTGAAATCGCGGGAAAACTGCGCCGCGCTGGCATAGCCGACCGAGGCTGCCGCCTGTGCGATCGTCCCGTTGCCGGCAATCTTCAGCCGTGCCTCGTGAAGCCGCATCGCCTTGACATACTGCATCGGGCTGCTGCCCGTCAGGTCGCGGAAATGAGCATGGTATGAGGGAATGCTCATGCCCGCCTCCCGCGCCAGATCGCCGACCGACACTTCGCCCATATAGGTCTCGCGCAGCCGCACGAGGCTCTGCACGATCCGGCCCGCCGCTCCGGTCTGCCGCAGCGCCGCCACCATCGCCCCGCCCTGCGGCCCGACCAGAACCCGGTAATGCAGCTCGCGCAGCAGGCTTTGACCGAGTACCGCGATCTCGACGGGATCGCCGAGCGCCGTCAGCAGCCGCAGCAGCACATCCTCGATCCCGGCATCCATCCGGCTCGACATCAGGCCCTTCGGCCGGCCGCTGTCCACGCCCTTGATCTCCGCCACCTGCGCAGCAATCTCACCGGCAAGCGCCATGTCGAAATCCACATAGACGGCGATGAGCGGATGATCCTTGCTGGCAACCGACCGCATCCGGAAGGGAACCGGCACCGACACGGCAAGATAGTGATCCTCGTCATAGCGATAGACCTCGCGCTCGAGAATGCCGCGCTTGGCCCCCTGCAGCACGAAGACGGCGCCCGGCCGATAGAGGACCGGCACATCCTGCAGCACCGCCTCGCTTCTCAAAAGCCGCACATTGGCAAGCGCCGTCGCATTGTAGCCATGCCGGGGCGCAAGCCTCGACGCAAGTTCGACCAGCATTGGCCGGATCGATGACCCGGAGAGGCTTTTGATAGGATCAGGCAAGTCGTTCATAGAAATCGCCATCGAAGAGATCATCCATTCATACTATTTGCCAAGTCCCACAGCAACACATGGGAGAGAAAATCCATGGCAATGAAGACCTTTTTCATCACCGGCGCCAATTCCGGCTTCGGCCTTGCCATCGCGTCCGCGGCAAGCGCTGCCGGCCACAAGGTGATCGGCACCGTCCGCTCCGAGGCCGCAAGGGCAAGCCTCGCGGAGAGCCCGCCAGATATTCACACGGTCATCTGCGACGTCACCGAATTCGACCGCGTGGCCGATGTCGTCGATGCGGTAGAAGTCGAGCATGGACCGGTCGATGTTCTCATCAACAATGCCGGCTATGGCCATGAAGGCGTGCTGGAGGAATCACCGATCGAGGAAATGCGCCGCCAGTTCGACGTCAACGTCTTCGGCGCCGTGGCGGTTGCCAAGGCCTTCCTGCCGAGGTTCAGAGAGCGCCGCAGCGGCTTCATCGTCAACGTCACCTCGATGGGCGGCATGATCACCATGCCCGGCATCGCCTATTACTGCGGCAGCAAGTTCGCGCTGCAGGGCATATCGGAGGTGATGCGCGCCGAGATGGCACCCTTCGGCGTGCATGTCACGGCACTTTGCCCCGGCTCCTTCCGCACCGACTGGGCGGGCCGCTCGATGGTGCGCAGCGAGCGCTCGATATCAGATTACGACGCGCTGTTTGATCCGATCCGCACCGCCCGGCAGGAAAAAAGCGGCAAGCAGCTCGGCGATCCGGCAAAGCTTGCGCGAGCCGTCCTCACGCTGATCCAGTCCGAGAACCCGCCGCCGCAGCTTCTGCTCGGCAGCGATGCGCTGAAATTCGTCTCCGAACGCATCACCCGCATGCAGCAGGAGATCGATGCCTGGAAGGACCTGACCGTATCGACGGATGGTTGACTGCCAACCTTGGTCCGGCACCTCTGTCAGTGGAATTCCCTGACCTCGACCGAAGTCCGACAGGCGATGGCGGCCTTGCGCCCCCATTCCTCCGCTTCAGCCATATCGGCGGCCTCCAGCACCCAGAAGCCGCCCATATGCTCATGGGTGCCAAGGTATGGGCCATCGGCGATCTCCACCTCGCCGCCCGGCTGGCGGCGTATCGAGCGGGCGGCCCCCACCGGGGTCAACCCGCCGACAAAGAGCCGTATGCCGGCCGCAACCATCTCCTCGTTGAGACGGTCGATATCCCGATGCATCGCCGCGTCTTCGAGAAGCGCCGGATCGTAATTGTCGGGATGATGAATGGCGACGAGATAACGGGGCATAGGCTTGTCCTCCAGAGTGACGGGACGGCCTGAAACCCTCCCTGCACGATGAAGACGTGTGGCCGGATCGCCATCCGACAACCCCGATAGGCTTATGGCGGGCCCTCCTGAGGCCCGCCACCGGCAATGGCGATCAGACCGCAGTCTGCAGCGAACCCTGATGCACGACGATGCGGGCATGGTAGGGAACGCGGGTATAGAGGTCGAGAATGTCCTGGTTGACGAAGCGCACGCAGCCCGAGGATGCCGCCGTGCCGATCGATTGCCATTCCGGCGAACCGTGCAGGCGGTAAAGCGTATCCTGGCCGTCCTTGAAAATGTAGAGCGCGCGGGCACCGAGCGGGTTCTTCACGCCCGGATCCATGCCGCCGGCTTCAATCGAGTATTTCTTGAGCTTGGGATCGCGCGCAACCATTTCCGGCGGCACCTTCCAGCGCGGCCAGGGCTGGCGCCACTGGATCACGCCCTCGCCTTCCCAGGCAAAGCCGTCGCGGCCGATGCTGACGCCGTAGCGCATCGCCGTGCCACCCGGTTCGACGACGTAGAGGAAGCGGCCGGGCGTATCGACGACAACGGTACCGGGCTTTTCGCCGGTCGGGTCGATCACCCGCTGGCGGTAATATTTCGGGTCGATCTTCTTGTATGGGATCGCCGGCAACAGGTGGCCGCCGTCTTCCACCGCAGCGTAACGCGCCTCGAGCTCGGCCTCATCGGGCGGACCGATCGGCCGCTGCGCCGCCACCGGAACGACCGTGGGCGTGTTGACGGTGCTGCAGCCGGCGAGCGCCGCGGTCATGGAGACGGAGCCGATGACAAAGCTGCGCCGCGACAGAAGAAATTCAGAAGACATCAATGTGGTCCAGAAAGCAGGTGACGATAAATCTCTATCCGCTTGGCCATGACGCAGATCAAGTCACAACGAGGACATCGCGATTCTAAACCGCAAGGTGATGTTTTTTAACCACGGCCTGAGGCGCGAACCGCCACATGAATTGCTCCATGTCGCAAATACCCCCTCTCCTGCGGCGTAAACGCGCATGCTTGCTTGCCGCCGACGGATATTGATAATGGCCGGGAACACAAAAAGAACCGGGAGCCATTATGCTGATCAATAAAACGCTTGCCTTTACCCTGACACTTTCCGCCGCCGTTGCCGGTCTCGCCGCCAGCGCCTCCGCCGCCGAACCGGCAGCCTGTAGCACGGTCCATTTCGCCGAAGTCAGCTGGACCGACATCCAGGCGACGACGGGTACCGCCGTCGATATTCTCGATGCCCTCGGCTACAAGACCGACGTCAAGGATCTCGATGTTCCGATCGTCTTCCAGTCGCTCGCCAACAAGCAGCTCGACGTCTTCCTCGGCAACTGGATGCCCTCGCAGGCGCCGCAGATCAAGCAATATGCCGACGCCAAGCAGATCGACACCGTCCGCGCCAATCTCGAAGGCGCCAAGTACACGCTGGCCACCAACGAATACGGCGCCAAGCTTGGCATCAAGGATTTCTCCGACATTCCGAAGCACGCGAAGGAACTGGACGGCAAGATCTACGGCATCGAGCCCGGCAATGACGGCAACAAGCTCGTGCTCGACATGATCAAGGACAAGAAGCACGGTTTCACCGGCGACGATTTCAAGGTCGTCGAATCCTCCGAGCAGGGCATGCTCTCGCAGGTCACCAAGTTCGACAAGCAGAAGAAGCCGATCATCTTCCTCGGCTGGGCCCCGCACCCGATGAACACCAAGTACAAGATGACCTACCTCACCGGTGGTGACGACATCTTCGGACCGAACTTCGGCGGCGCGACCGTCTACACCAACACCCGCGCCGGCTATGTCACCGAATGCCCCAATGTCGGCAAGTTCCTGCAGAACCTGTCCTTCACGCTGCCCATGGAAAACGAGATCATGGGCCTGATCATGGATGACGGCATGCAGGGCAAGGATGCCGCCAAGAAGTGGCTGAAGGCCCATCCCGAAGTCCTGAAGCCGATGCTGACCGGCGTGACCACCAAGGACGGCGGCGACGCCGAGGCGGCGGTCAAGAAGGCCCTCGGCCTCTAAGCCCGACGACATAAAGGGCGGCCCGGCCGCCCTTCTTTTTTTTGCCGGAAGGCATGCCCGAACCGATGGCACCGAAGAGAGCCTTCGGCATCGGGCATCCGTCCGTTGATGCAAATTCGAGCGAGGGGATGCTATGGACTGGCTTCATACATGGCTGCTTGACGACAATAACAAGATCATGATCGGCAAGGGCGCCCAGGTGGTCGTCGACTGGTTGACCGAAAATCTCAGCGGCTTCTTCGACACGGTCTCCGCCATTCTGGGCGATGCGATCGACGGCCTGCTCTACATTCTTCTCGGTACTTTCACCGAAGGCACCGCCGCCGAGCCCTACTATCCCTTCTTCATGATCGCCGTCTTCTGTCTGATCGCCTGGTTCGTGCGCCGCCATGTCGGTGTCGTCATCTTCACGGCGATTGGCCTGTTGCTGATCTATAACCAGCGCTACTGGACCGAGGCGATGGAAACGCTGTCGCTGGTGCTCGCTGCCACCGCCGTTTCGATGGTGATCGGCGTTCCTCTGGGCATTCTGGCTGCGCGGCGTGCATGGTTCTATGCCATCCTGCGCCCGATCCTCGACCTGATGCAGACGATCCCGACCTTCGTCTACCTGATCCCCGCCCTGATCCTGTTCGGCCTCGGCGCCGTGTCCGGCCTGGTCGCGACCGTCATCTTCGCCATCCCCGCGCCGATCCGGCTGACGCGGCTCGGCATCATCTCGACGCCCCCGGCGCTGATCGAGGCCGCACAGGCCTTTGGGGGATCACCGCTGCAGATCCTCACCAAGGTCGAATTGCCCTATGCCCTGCCGCAGATCATGGCCGGCATCACCCAGACCATCATGCTGTCGCTGTCCATGGTGGTCATCGCCTCCATGGTCGGCGCCGATGGTCTCGGTGCGCTGGTGCAGCGCGCGCTCGGCCAGATGAACGTGCCGATGGGCTTCGATTCGGGCATGAGCATCGTCATCCTCGCCATCATCCTCGATCGCATGTTCAAGAGCGGAAAGGGAGACGTCGCATGACCGGATCCGTCACGATGGAAACCTTCGCCAGCGAATGCGTTGCATTCAACAATGTCGATATCGTCTTCGGCAGCAATCCAGGCCCTGCCCTGCCGCTTCTCGAACAAGGCCGCAGCCGCGACGAGATCGCCAGGGAAACCGGCATCGTCGTCGGCGTGTCCAACGCCTCTCTGTCGATCCGCGAAGGCGAAATCCTCGTCCTCATGGGCCTGTCCGGCTCGGGCAAATCGACCCTGCTGCGCGCCGTCAACGGCCTGGCACCCGTCGTGCGCGGCAGCGTCAGCGTCGCCACGCCGGACGGTCCGGTCGATCCCTACAAGGCGAATGCCAAGACCCTGCGTGGCCTTCGCATGCATACCGTGTCCATGGTCTTCCAGCAGTTCGGCCTGCTTCCCTGGCGCACCGTCGCGGAAAATGTCGGCTTCGGGCTCGAGCTTGCGGGCGTGCCGGATGCCGAGCGCAAGCGGCGCACCGGCGAACAGCTGGAACTCGTCAACCTCACCCAATGGGCCGACCGCCGTGTCGGCGAACTGTCCGGCGGCATGCAGCAGCGCGTCGGGCTGGCCCGCGCCTTTGCCACCGGCGCGCCGATCCTGTTGATGGACGAACCCTTCTCGGCGCTCGATCCGCTGATTCGCAACCGGCTGCAGGAGGAACTGCTCGAATTCCAGCGCCGGCTGAAGAAGACCATCCTGTTCGTCAGCCACGATCTCGACGAAGCCTTCCGCATCGGCAACCGGATTGCCATCATGGAGGGAGGCCGGATCATCCAGTGCGGCACCCCGCAGGAAATCGTCCGCGACCCCGCCGACGACTATGTGGCCGACTTCGTGCAGCACATGAACCCGATCGCCATGCTGACGGCGAGCGACGTCATGACCAGGGGCATATCCCCCGCAGCAGGCGCAATTCCGGTCTCCGGATCGGCCGCGCCGGACACACCCTTGGTTGATATTCTCGATGGCCTCTCGCGTCAGAAAGGCGCCATCGCCATCGTCGACAACGGCGCCGTCGTCGGCTCCATCACCTCCGACGACGTCATCGCCGGCCTCACTCGCCATCGCCGGAAAGACAACCTCTGATATATATATCAGTATTTCAGAAATAGTGCGCAAACTTGACGCGCTGGGGTATCTTTTGCTGCGCCGAATTAAATGTTATACAAATAAAGCAAACGCAGATTTCAACCAGCGAGTGACGAATGGCCGAGCAGGCCCAGCTATTGCGCCCTACCGACGACGAGGCTCGCGAGCTGGCGTGCATGCTCGTGCGCGGCGCGCGCTACATGTCGCTCGCCGTCCTTGATCCCGTGACCGGTTTTCCGTCGGTCAGCCGGGCGCTGACGGCGATCGACCTTGATGGCACCCCCGTCATTCTCGTGTCGGCACTCTCTGGCCACACCAAGGGCCTGCTTTCCGATCCGCGCTGTTCGCTGCTGGCGGGCGAGCCCGGCAAGGGCGATCCTTTGGCGCATGCGCGCATCACCGTGCTGTGTAACGCCGAACCCGTCGACCGTGACGCCGTCGCCCATCAGCGCATCCGCACACGCTTCCTGCGCCGCCATGCGAAGGCGCAGCTCTATGTCGATTTTCCCGATTTCAGGTTTTTCAGGCTCGCGCCGGTGCAGGCATCGCTGAACGGCGGATTCGGCCGTGCCTACGCGCTGTCCGCCAACGATCTTGCGGTGCCCCCCGTCGCCGACGAGGCGGCTTGGGTAGCGCTGCAGCAGGACCTGATCGGAAAGACTGCCGAAGCCGAGGCCCTTGCGGGCCGGCTTGGTCTTGGTAGCAAGAATTGGAGATTCGGACTGGTCGATCCGGCGGGGATCGATCTTGTTTCCGGAGACGTACTCGTCCGGCACGAGTTTGATCACGTCATGGACTTGCCGGAATCTGTAATACATTATATCTGCGTTTAAACTAAAATACCCAGGGAACTACCCGAAATTTAGGGGATATACAAATTCTGCCTGTGCCGCCTAACATCACCGAAAAAGAATAACCGGTGAATTGGCGGCCACTTTGGAGACGAGGTGAAGAGAAGTAATGGACAAGGTAGCACTTTCTGAACATTCGACTGCAGCGGCGGGGCTGTTGTCGGCAATGGCCAACCCCAAGCGGCTGATGATTCTCTGCTGCTTGGTAAAGGGTGAAGTCGCGGTGGGAGCACTCGCGACACGCGTTGGCCTGAGCCAGTCAGCCCTGTCCCAGCATCTGTCGAAGCTTCGGGCGCAAAAGCTCGTGAAGACCCGGCGCGATGCCCAGACGATCTATTATTCCAGTTCGTCGGAATCCGTGCTGAAGATCCTGAGCAGCCTGGAAGACATCTACGTAAGCTCGGAACGCAAGACTTCGGCTGCTGCTTAGTAGCCCGGTCTTTTGGATCGATCTAAAAAGTGCCCGGGCTCAGCCCGGGCTCTTTTTGCATGCGATGAAGCTGTGAAGAACAGCTGAAAAGCACAGCGGGCCGAAAAATGCAGGCCGGGCATGTGATGTCGTAGCGGCCGTAAGCCTGGGCCAGACCGCCATGGGCCACGACATATGCTTGCACGACATTACATCGCCCGACCCGTTTTCGGCCGCTACACAGCGACCACTCGGCACAGTGTTATCGTGACCCGAGCCCTCCAGCACGTTGAAACATATACATCGAAACGTCGCAGTTTCGGTTATCTTCTTGCGCGACAGCCTCAAGATTTCTAGAAAAATTTCCATCTGCCCTGCGAGCCAAATATGGCCGCATGCAGGTCGATGCTTTGCCCCGTCTGCTGCCGCACATTTCTCGGCTGGCAAGCAACGGGCCGGGCTTCGTGGACCGACAGGCTGGGAGGCCTGTGACAGAAATAGAGCATGCCCAAGGAGAGACATAGATGACGTACAAGAAAGTAACGCTGGCGCTTGCCGCCTCGCTGGCCTTTGCCCCCTTCGCGGTCACGGCCGCCCATGCGGATATCAGCATCGGCCTCATCGCACCGCTGACCGGCCCCGTCGCCGCCTATGGCGACCAGGTGAAGAACGGCGCCCAGACGGCGGTCGACGAGATCAACAAGGCCGGCGGCGTTCTTGGTGAAAAACTCGTCCTGGAACTGGCCGACGATGCCGGCGAGCCCAAGCAGGGCGTATCCGCCGCCAACCAGATCGTCGGCGAAGGCATTCACTTCGTCGTCGGCCCGGTCACCTCGGGCGTTGCAATCCCGGTCTCCGACGTGCTGGCCGAAAACGGCATCCTGATGGTCACCCCGACGGCAACCGCCCCCGACCTGACCAAGCGCGGCCTCGACAACGTGCTGCGCACCTGCGGCCGCGACGACCAGCAGGCCGAAGTGGCAGCCCAGTATGTTCTGGCAAAGCTGAAGGACAAGCGCGTCGCGATCATCAACGACAAGGGCGCCTACGGAAAAGGTCTCGCCGACGCCTTCAAGGCGACGCTCAATGCCGGTGGCGTCACCGAAGTCCTCAACCAGGCCCTGACGCCCGGCGACAAGGATTTCAGCGCGCTGACGACCCGCCTCAAGGAAGCCAAGGCCGACGTGATCTATTTCGGCGGCTATCACCCCGAAGGCGGCCTTCTCGCCCGTCAGCTGGCCGACATCTCGGTTCACGCCCAGATCATCGGCGGCGACGGCCTGTCGAATTCCGAATACTGGACGATCGGCGGCGACACGGCAGCCGGCACGCTCTTCACCAACGCCTCCGACGCACTGAAGAGCCCGGATTCCAAGGCAGCCGTCGACGCGCTGGCGGCGAAGAACATTCCGGCCGAAGCCTTCACCCTCAATGCCTATGCGGCAGTCCAGGTCATCAAGGCCGGCATCGAGATGGCCAAGAGCACCGATGACGCCGCAGCCGTCGCCGCAGCACTCAAAGGCGGCGACCCCATCCCGACCGCCATCGGCAAGCTGACCTATGGCGAAACGGGCGACCTCACCTCGCAGAGCTTCTCCCTCTACAAGTGGGAAGCCGGCAAGATCGTTTCCGCCGAATAAGCGGCGAACGCATCGGCATATACGCAACGGGCGCCTTCAGGCGCCCGTTCTGTTTCAGGTGACCAGTCGCCAAGGCTGACGGGCCCGGCCGCCACATGCAATCACATGCCGTGGCAGGCCTTCATCATCTTCTGCTTCTTCATCGCATCCTTCTCCATCCCGGCCTTATGTTCGCAGTCCTTGCGCTTGTCGGCCGTCTTCATCATGCCCTTGTCCATGGTCTTGCCCATCGTCTTGCCCTGGCTCATATCCGATTTCATCATCGTGCCTCCCTGCATCGATCCTGACTGCATCGATCCCGATTGCATCGTATCCGAGCCGGACATGCCCATGCTCTTCGACATCGTGTCCTGCGCGCCGGCCGTGCCGGCAAGGAGCGAACCGACGGCAAAAAGGCCTGCGGCAAGGGTGAAAATTGCTCTGGTCATGATGTTTTCCTCTCGCTTTTGCGGCGGCCACCCGCCCCATGCCGGTAGCGCGCACCTCCCTTCCTTCGCGATTTCGACGATCCGGTTACGGGCTCACGCCGGTGTGATAGTTTCGTCCATGCGTTTTTTTGCCTCGCCGTGTAACCGGCGGGTCATATTTGCGAATGACACTACGAACACATGACAAGCCAGTATTCGGAAGACACGTTGAAAGGCCTGATGCTGCTCTCCCTCGACGGGGATGAGGCGGCCTATCGACGGCTGCTTAACAGTGCCCGGACCCTGCTTGTCGGCTATTACGGCCGGCGCATGAGTGCCGCGGCGGCCGATACGGAAGACCTCGTGCAGGAGACGCTCATGGCGCTTCACACCAAACGGGCCACATATGACCGCTCCCGGCCGTTTACCGCCTGGTTTTTCGCCATCGCCCGGCACAAGCTGGTCGATCACCATCGCGCCCGTGGCACGCGCCATTCCGCCGATATCGAACTGGACGACAGCATTGCCGCCCATGACGAGGAGGATGCCATCAACGCGCAGATCGATGTCGAGCGGCTTCTTGCAGGGCTTCCGGAAAAGCAGCGCGACCTGATCCGCCAGGTGAAGCTGGAAGGCCAGTCGGTGGCGGATACCGCGGTCCGCATCGGCCAGTCGGAATCGGCGGTCAAGATCGGCGTCCATCGCGGCGTGAAGGCCCTGGCGAAACGATTGCGGGGTGAAGGATGATGAACAACAGCACCGACGATATCATCGACCGGCTGGTCGCCGACCTCAAACCCGTCCCGCGCCACGCCCTCATCTATCGCTTCGCGCTTGGGCTTGCGCCGGCGCTGATCCTCGGGCTCCTCGTCCTCGTCCTTTTCATCGGTTTCCGCCGGGACATGCCGCACGCGCTCGTCTTGCCCGTTTTCTGGATCAAGTCGGCCTATAACGCCGCCCTTGCCATCATCGGCTTCGTCGCCGTGTTCCGCCTGTCGCGTCCCGGCGCCTCGCCCGGCCGGCCTGCGGGCAACGCCCTGCCGGCGATGGCGCTCGTGGTCGTGGTCATGGCCGTCATCGCCGTCATTCAGCTGGCGATCTCGCCAGCCGCCGCCTATCGGATTCTGATCCTCGGTTCGTCCGCCCTGCATTGCCCCTTCGTCATCATCGGCTTCGGCCTGCCCTTCCTGCTTGCCTATTCATGGAGCCTGAAGGCCGGCGCGCCCACCAATCCGCGCCTCACCGGCTTTGCCGCGGGCCTTGCGGCAGGAGCGGCCGGCGCCTGGGTCTATTCCTGGTTCTGCAACGAAAACGGCATGCCCTTCGTGCTGATCTGGTACTCGCTCGGCATCCTGCTCTCAGCACTGATCGGCATGGTCATCGCACCACGCATTTTTCGCTGGTAAACCATCGCTAAACGGTCAGCGGCTGGGCCCGGTCGGTTTCCCCGCCCGGCTCATGCCGCTACTATGGCCGAAAATTTGACGCGAAAGATGGACCATGACGAAACGACTTGAGACGCTGATCGACCAGGGCACCGGCCGCGAACCCGCCGATATCGTGCTGAAAGGCGGCGAATTCTTCGATCTCGTCACCGGTGAACTCGTCTTGTCCGATATCGCCATCTGCGGCGACCGCATCGTCGGCACCTGCGGCGATTACACCGGCAGGACCGAGATCGACATTTCCGGCAAGATCGTCGTTCCGGGCTTCATCGACACCCATCTGCATATCGAATCATCCCTCGTCACGCCCCACGAATTCGACCGCTGCGTCCTGCCCTATGGCGTGACGACCGTGATCTGCGATCCACACGAGATCGCCAATGTCATCGGCGAGGAAGGCATCCGCTTCTTCCTCGATTCGGCCGTCGAGACGATCATGGATATCCGCGTCCAGCTGTCCTCCTGCGTGCCCGCCACCCATCTGGAAACGGCAGGAGCCGATCTGCCGATCGAAAAGCTCCTGCCCTTCCGCGATCACCCCAAGGTCATCGGCCTTGCCGAGTTCATGAATTTCCCCGGCGTCATCCACAAGGATCCCGTCTGCCTGGCAAAGCTCGACGCCTTCTATGGCGACCATATCGACGGCCATGCGCCGCTTTTGCGCGGCAATGATCTGAACGGCTATCTCGCAGCCGGCATCCGCACCGAGCATGAATCGACGACCGCCGAAGAGGCGCTCGAAAAGATCCGCAAGGGCATGCATGTCCTGGTCCGTGAGGGCTCGGTCTCCAAGGATCTTCAGGCCCTGATGCCGATCATCACCGAGCGCCTGTCGCCCTTCCTGGCGCTCTGCACCGACGACAGAAACCCGCTCGACATCGCCGAACAGGGTCATCTCGACTACATGATCCGCACCGCGATCGCAGCCGGCGCCGAACCGCTCGCCATCTATCGCGCCGCGTCGATCTCGGCGGCCAAGGCCTTCGGCCTCAGCGATCGCGGCCTCGTCGCCCCCGGCTGGCGGGCCGACCTCGTGATCGTCGACACGCTCGAAAACTGCAAGGCCGAGATGGTGTTTGCCGCCGGCCGCCGCGTCACCGACGAACTGTTTGCCACGCGAAAACCCGTCGCCCCGGTCGGCCTCGACAGCGTCAAGGCCCGCCCCGTCCAGGCCATGCATTTCGGCGTCCCCTATTCGGAATCGGAAACGCCGGTCATCGGTGTCGTGCCGGGAAAAATCATCACCGAGCATCGCCGCTACCGCCTACCTGCCGCCGGCAACCAGGCGGGCGTCGATCTGGCCCGTGACATCATCAAGGTCGCCGTCATCGAGCGCCACGGCAAGAATGGCAACCATGCCAACGGCTTCGTTCAGGGCTTTGGCCTGAACAAGGGTGCAATCGCCTCCACCGTCGGCCATGACAGCCACAATATCTGCGTCGTCGGCGTCTCCGAGGATGACATGGCGCTCGCCGCCAACCGGCTTGGCGAAATCAAGGGCGGTTTCGTCGTCGTCGAGGACGGCAAGGTCACCGGCGAGATCGCCCTGCCGCTCGCCGGCCTGATGAGCCTTGAACCCTATGAATGGGTACGAGACACGCTGCACGACCTAAGGAAATCGGCCTATGCCCTTGGAACGACTCTCGAAGAGCCGTTCCTGCAAGTGGCATTTTTACCGCTGCCGGTAATCCCGCATCTGAAGATTTCTGATCGGGGCATGGTGGATGTGGACAGGTTCCAGCTGATTTGAGGGGCGACGGCAAAAGCCTCAGCCAAAGTCCCCCTCTGGCCTACCGGCCATCTCCCCCACAAGGGGGGAGAAGACCCGCGGCACGCGGCTGCCTCGATTGAACATAGACGGCGAGGCCGGGTTAAGCCCTCCCCCTTGTGGGGAGGGTTGGGAGGGGTCTTTCTGTACCAACCCCCATCACTCCTTAAAAAACGCCAGCAGATCCACGTTGATCAAATCCGCATGGGTCGTCGCCATGCCATGCGGCAGTCCCTCATAGACCTTCAGCGTGCCATTGCTCAAAAGCTTCGACGATAGCGGCGCGGAATCCGCAAACGGCACGATCTGGTCGTCGGTCCCGTGCATGACCAGCACCGGCACGTCGATCATCTTCAGGTCCTCGGTAAAATCCGTCTCCGAAAACGCCTTGATGCAATCGTAATGCGCCTTGGTGCCGCCCATCATCCCCTGCCGCCACCAGTTGCGGATGACGCCTTCGGAAATCTCCGCCCCTGGCCGGTTATAGCCGTAAAAGGGGCCGGTCGGGATATCGAGGAAGAACTGCGCCCGGTTGGCCGCCTGCGCGGCGCGAAATCCGTCGAACACCTCGATCGGCAGGCCGCCGGGGTTCTTGTCGCTTTTCACCATGATCGGCGGCACCGCCCCGATCAGCACCGCCTTGGCAACCCGCCCCAGCGGCTGGCCGTATCTGGCCACATAGCGCGTCACCTCCCCGCCCCCGGTCGAGTGCCCGACATGGATGGCGCTTCTGAGATCGAGATGCGCCGCAAGCTCGGCCATGTCCGCGGCATAGGTATCCATCTCGTTGCCGGTCTCCGTCTGGCTGGAACGGCCGTGGCCGCGCCGGTCATGGGCGATGACGCGATATCCCTGATGCAGGAAGAACAGCATCTGGGCGTCCCAGTCGTCGGCCGACAGAGGCCAGCCGTGATGGAAGACGATCGGCTGGGCATCCTTCGATCCCCAGTCCTTGTAGAAGATCTGCGTGCCGTCCTTGGTGGTGATGAAACTGCTGCTCATGATTTTCCCTCGATTGATTGATCTGGCAAAATGCATGCGAATGATGAGGCGATGCGGCAGAAACGCTCGGAAGGCTGCCGTCGCGGCGCCACGATATGACGGGATATCGGTTTTGAAAACCGGGACGAAGGGCTGAAACGCCGCTTGTTTGAGATGCCCGTCAAGGCAAACAGCACGGTGTTGGTAGTCCTTGCGGGGTGCCTTCTGTTCACTGCGCGAGGCGTCTCCGTCTGACGGCACGTGCCTGCTATTGTCTTGCACAGGCGCAAGACGATGGCGAGACAAGTCGAACGATGATTTTCTGCCATCGCGACAGCGATATGCCGCCAAATATCAACAATAGGCGGCTTTCGCACTCAACACTCGGAGAGCCATGGGAGTATCGTCAAACCCGCCAAGCCGGAGATTGATGATGCCCGTTATTTTTCGTCACCGAGGTCTGACATTCTATTTCTACTCCAACGAAGGAGATCCCCGCGAGCCGATCCACGTTCACGTACGTGGCCCCGGTGCCAATGCCAAAGTCTGGTTGGAACCGGCCATAGGCGTCGCAGAGAGCGAAGGCTTCAACGGAAAGGAGCTTCTCATCCGTCTCGTGATCGAGCCCCCCCGCATCAGGACAGCCTGGCATGAGCATTTCGGCAACTGAGGTCAAATTCGACGAGGACACGATGTGGGTCTCGCTGACCGATGGCCGCGTACTTGGCGTGCCCCTCGCATGGTTCCCTCGCCTCCTTCTCGCCAGCCCCAGTGAACGCCAGCAATTCGAATTGAGCCCCGGTGGAATCCATTGGGATTCGTTGAACGAGGACATTTCGATCCAAGGCCTGCTGGAAGGCCGTGGCGATCGCAGCTTGAAGCGGCCGGCAGCCTAAGCTCGATCGCCGAATATCTTTCCGCAAGATTGCTACCGTTTTCACCTGACCACAGGTCCTTTGCGTTGGTCTGAGCATCAAGCCAAAATCGGCTGGGGTGGAGGAGCGCTCCTCGAGCCAAAAACATTAAACCAGTTGGTTGACAATCATGCCTCACGCGCGTACATTAAACCACATGGTTGAATTTCACGCACATCGGATAGACGCTGCTTTCCACGCCCTGAGCGACGCCACGCGTCGCCGGATGCTGCGAGAACTGTCGGCGGGAGAGCGCACCGTCGGGCAATTGGCCGAACCGCATGCCATGTCGCTTGCGGCGGCTTCCAAGCATATCAAGGTGTTGGAAGGTGCCGGCCTTGTGCAGCGGGAAATCCGGGGGCGCACGCATGTCTGTCGTCTCGATCCCGGCCCACTCGCCACCGCGCATCAATGGCTGACCTTCTACGAGCGCTTCTGGACCGGAAGCCTCGATGCGCTTGAAAGACTACTGCGGGAGGAGGATGCCCGAAACGCTGCCGAGGGCGACGTCAAGACTTGAATCAAAACTGGGAGAAGATCAATGAACGACATGATTTCGTTGAAGGAATACGGGGCCGTGACCGCCCGTTTCGAACTCACCATCCAGCGTAAACTACCCGGACCCATCGACCGCATCTGGGCTTATCTCACCGACAGCGATCTGCGGCGCCAATGGCTCGCCTCAGGCATCATGCCGCAGGAACCCGGCGGCTCCTTCGAACTCGTCTGGCGCAATGACGAATTGACGGAAGGCAACGAGCCCCGTCCCGAAGGATTTCCCGAGGAACAGCGCATGGCGAGCGAGATCATCCTGTTCGACGCCCCGCACCGCCTTGCCTTCACCTGGCCCCCGCGCGGCGAAGTCTCGATCGAGCTGAAATCCATCGGCGCGGATGTTCTCCTCACCCTCACCCACCGCCGCATCTCCGACCGCAAGAACATGACCATGGTCGGCGCCGGCTGGCACATGCATCTCGATATTCTCTCCGCCAAGGCCGCCGGCAGGACACCCGCCCCCTTCTGGCAGGGTTGGCTGAGCCTTCGGGAGGAATACGAACGGCTCATCCCCGCATGAACCCCCTTGCCTCCACCGCACGGACGGTGGAGGCTCCCTCGCAACCGATATCCACTCAGGTTTAAAATGGAGACGAGATGACGAGCAGACCCTTTCTCGGCGGCTGCGCCTGCGGTGCGATCCGATATCAGGCGAAGGGCGATCCCGTCGCCATGATCGACTGCCAGTGCCGCCAGTGCCAGCGCGAGACCGGCACCGGCCACACGTCCAACCTTCTCTTCATCGGCGCCGAGGTCGGGATCGAAGGCCAGCCGAGCTTCTGGAACTCGACCGGGGACGGCGGCACGTCGAAAAGGCGCGCCTTCTGCCCCATCTGCGGCGCTCCGGTCTACATGACCTTTCCCGACATGCCCGATTATTTCATCATCCGCGCCGCAAGCCTCGACGAGCCGGAACGCTACAGCCCGCAAATGGCCACCTGGACCGATGCCGCACAGGCTTGGGATCGCCTCGACCCGGCACTGACCGCATTCTCGAAAATGCCGCCGGCCGGCTGACACGGACTGTCCGGCATCGGGCCCGCCGCAATGTCCAAAGGCCCGGCCAATTAACCGGTTCTTTGGACATTCTTGTCTTCGGGTCTTGAAGATGTCATCTGCGTCAGGCAATAGGCCCCTTCAAGTTTTAGAAAGACTGTAAGAAGGCCGACCGAACGAAATGCTGCAGACCCCCTACTATCTCATCGACAAGTCGAAACTGCTCCAGAACATGGAGAAGATCGCGACCTTGCGTGAGAAGTCGGGCGCCAAGGCGCTGCTGGCCCTGAAATGCTTCGCCACCTGGGGCGTCTTCGATTTCATGCGCGACTACATGGACGGCACGACCTCGTCCTCGCTCAACGAAGTCCGCCTCGGCCACGAGCGTTTCGGCAAGGAAACCCACGCCTATTCCGTCGCCTATGCCGATTACGAGATCGACGAGGTCGTCTCCCATGCCGACAAGATCATCTTCAACTCGATCGGCCAGCTGCAGCGCTTTGAAAGCCAGTCCTCCGGCATCACCCGCGGCCTGCGGCTGAACCCCGGCGTCTCTTCGTCGAGCTTCGATCTCGCAGACCCCGCCCGCCCCTTCTCGCGGCTGGGCGAATGGGATCTCGCCAAGGTCGAGCCGGTCATGGACCTGATTTCCGGTTTCATGATCCACAACAACTGCGAAAACGGCGATTTCGACCTCTTTGACCGCATGCTCGGCCAGATCGAGGAGAAATTCGGCCCGCTTCTGAAAAAGGCCGGATGGGTCTCGCTCGGCGGCGGCATCCATTTCACCGGTGACAATTACCCGATCGAGAAATTCGCCGAGCGCCTCAAGCGCTTTTCCGGCGAATATGGCGTCCAGGTCTATCTGGAACCCGGCGAAGCCTCGATCACCCGCTCGACCACGCTGGAAGTCACCGTGCTCGACAAGCTTTACAACGGCAAGGATCTTGTCGTGGTGGATTCATCCATCGAAGCGCACATGCTGGATCTTCTGATCTACCGTGAAAGCGCGAAGGTCCACCCCAACCAGGGACCACATCGTTACATGGTCTGCGGCAAGTCCTGCCTGGCCGGCGACATCTTTGGCGAGTTCGATTTTCCGAGCGAGCTGAACGTCGGCGATCGCCTGTCGATCCAGGATGCCGCGGGCTACACGATGGTCAAGAAAAACTGGTTTAACGGCGTGAAAATGCCGGCAATCGCCATCCGGGAACTGGATGGCAGCCTCAGGACGGTCCGCGAGTTCGGCTACGCGGACTACGAACAGAGCCTTTCCTGATCAGAGCGGGCCAAAGGCCCACAGGACAAGGCTTTCTGACGATTGGACGCAAGGAGTGGTCCCCAGAATGAAGAAGAACGTGCTCATCATCGGCGCCGGCGGCGTCGCGCAGGTCGTCGCGCATAAATGCGCCCAGAACAACGATGTCCTCGGCGACATCCATATCGCCTCGCGCACCAAGGCCAAGTGCGATGCCATCATCGCCTCGGTGAACGAGAAGAAGGCGATGAAACAGCCGGGCGTGCTCGAAGCCCATGCGCTCGATGCGCTGGATATCGAGGCCACCAAGGCGCTGATCGAAAAGACCGGCAGCCAGATCGTCATCAATGTCGGCACCGCGTTTTTGAACATGTCGGTTCTGCGCGCCTGCATGGATACCGGCGTCGCTTACATCGACACGGCGATCCACGAAGAGCCGAACAAGATCTGCGAGACCCCGCCGTGGTACGGTAACTACGAGTGGAAGCGCGCTGCCGAATGCGCCGAAAAGGGCATCACCGCCATCCTCGGCGCCGGCTTCGATCCGGGCGTCGTCAACGCCTATGCGCGTCTCGCTAAGGACGAATATCTCGACAAGGTCACCGACGTCGATATCGTCGACATCAATGCCGGCAGCCACGGCAAGTATTTTGCCACCAATTTCGACCCGGAAATCAACTTCCGCGAATTCACGGGCGTGGTTTACTCGTGGCAGGGCGGCGAATGGAACGTCAACAAGATGTTCGAAATCGGCAAGGACTACGACCTGCCGGTCGTCGGCACCCGCCGCGCCTATCTCTGCGGCCATGACGAAGTACATTCGCTGGCGAAAAACATGGACGGCGCCGACGTGCGCTTCTGGATGGGCTTTGGCGATCACTATATCAACGTCTTCACCGTCCTGAAGTCGATCGGCCTTCTCTCCGAACAGCCGGTCAAGCTTGCCGACGGTTCCGAAGTCGTGCCGCTCAAGGTGGTCAAGGCCTGCCTGCCCGACCCGTCGTCGCTGGCCCCGGAATACGAAGGCAGGACCTGCATCGGCGACTTCGTCAAGGGTGTGAAGGACGGCAAGGAACGCACGGTGTTCATCTACAACGTCGCCGACCACAAGGAAGCCTTCAACGAAGTGGGCTCCCAGGGCATTTCCTACACCGCAGGCGTTCCGCCTGTCGCAGCAGCGATGCTCGTCGCCACCGGCGAATGGGACGTCAAGAAGATGGCCAATGTCGAGGAACTGGCCCCGCGCCCGTTCCTCAACATCCTCAACAAGATCGGCCTGCAGACCTGCATCCGCGACGAAAACGGCGAACGCGAACTGCATTTCGACTGAGATGCGGCGATTGCCGGATGACTGAGATGCCGAAAGGCCCGCGAGCGATCGCGGGCCTTTTCTGCATCCTTTCGACGTCATACTCGGGCTTGTCCCGAGGATCTGCTGTCGTCTCGGTTCTGGTGATGTGGTCAGGTCCTCGGGACAAGCCAGAGGATGACTATCAACACCGCATCCTCGTCACGCCCCCATCATAGCCGCCTCTGGCACAACCGCTCGCTTGTGGCACCACGCCAGCACCAACTTCCCTCATTCCTGTGCCTGTCACAGGAATCCAGCCGCCGTGCGTCCGCACGGCGAGAGGACTCCACACCTTCAAATCGAATGGAGATAGTTGGAAATGTCATCCCACTCCGGATTCATCTGCTCGATCAGATTGAGCTTCCACTTGCGAGGCCATTTCTTCATCGTCTTCTCGCGGGTTATGGCATCGACGAGAAGATCGTATTCCTCGAACCAGACGAGTGTCTTCACTCCGTATTTAGAGGTAAACCCTGGGGTGAGCTCATTCTGATGTTCGAATAGGCGGCCAGCCAGATCACGCGTCACGCCGATATACAGCGTGCCGTTTCTCTTCGAAGCCAGAATGTAAACGTATCCCTTCATGGTTGAAGGATGACAGCTTACTGCGCCTGTTCAAGAGCCTTTCGCGCCGCAGACGCGGCGCTGCTGGATTCCTGTGACAAGCACAGGAATGAGGGAGAATGGGGCTCCGCTCGTCACCCCATCTGGCCTTTGCAATTCGCATATAGAAATGCGCCAATGCACCGGCTGAGCGCCGCCCACGCCCCTCACACCCGCGCGCAAAACACGTCGATCGCGTCCAGCATCACAACACCGTTTTCAAGCTTCGACACATAGCCCGGCATGTCCACCGGCATCACCGATCCGAAGCGGGCCGGAATGGTGAACTTCTGCGTCTCGCGCGTCATGTTGAAGACGAACAGCAGTCTCTCGCCGCCCTTCTCGCGCAGGAAGGCGAGCAGGTCCTGGTTGGTCTCGACGAAGGTCATGTCGCCATCGACGAGCGAGGGGTGGCTCTTGCGGAACTGGAGCGTCGCCCGGTAATGCGCCAGAACCGAATCCGAAAGCCTCTCCTGCGCATCGACGGCGCGCGCGGCATGTTCGGGCGGCACCGGCAGCCATGTCGACAAACCGTCGGTGAATCCGGCATGCGGGGCCTTTGCCTCCCACACCATCGGCGTGCGGCATCCGTCGCGGCCCTTGAAGGCCGGCCAGAAGCGGATGCCATAGGGGTCGCGCAGGTCCTCGAAGGAAAGTTCCGCTTCCGTCAGCCCCAGTTCCTCGCCCTGATAGAGGCAGATCGAGCCGCGCAGCGTGGCGATGATCGAGGCGGAAAGCTTCGCCACCCGGTCCTGCTCGGCCGGATCCTCGATGAAGCGCGTCACGTGGCGGATCACGTCATGGTTGGAAAACGCCCAGCACACCCAGCCGTTCACCACCGTGTCCAGCACGGTCTGCATCACCTTGCGGATATAGGAGGCGGAAAAGGCCGGCCCGAGAAGGTCGAACGTGTAGCACATATGCAGCTTGTCATTGCCGGTCGTATAGAGCGCCAGCGTGTTGAGCGAGCGCGGCCCGTCGCCCACTTCACCGACCGAAGCACGATCGTCATAGCTGTCGAGCAGAGCGCGAAAACGCTTCAGGAAGCCGATATTTTCCGGCTGCGTCTTGTCATAGAGATGGTTCTGCATCGAATACGGATTGGTATCCGTCTCCATGCCCGCGCCGTCGGTATCATAGACCATCGGCGGGTTGTTCCGAAGCTGCTTGTCGTGGAAATAGTAGTTCACCGTATCGAGCCGGAACCCGTCGACGCCGCGCTCCAGCCAGAACTTCACGGTATCCAGCATCGCATCCTGAACCTCCGGATTGTGGAAGTTGAGGTCCGGCTGCGAAATCAGGAAATTGTGCATGTAATATTGCTTGCGCACGCCGTCCCATTCCCAGCCCGGCCCGCCGAAGATGGAGAGCCAGTTGGTCGGCGCCGTGCCATCCGGCTTGGGATCGGCCCAGACGAACCAGTCGGCCTTGGGATTGGTGCGGCTGGTGCGGCTTTCGACAAACCATGGATGCCGGTCGGACGTGTGCGAGATCACCTGGTCGATGATGACTTTCAGGCCCAGCCGGTGCGCTTCCTCCATCATCTCGTCGAAATCGGCAAGCGTGCCGAACATCGGGTCAACATTGCAATAGTCGGAGACGTCATAGCCCATGTCGGCCATCGGAGAGGTGAAGAAGGGCGACAGCCAGATCGCGTCGACGCCGAGCGAGGCGACATGCGCGAGACGCTGGGTGATCCCTTTGATATCGCCCAGCCCGTCACCGGTCGTGTCCTGGAAGGAGCGCGGATAGATCTGGTAGATCACCGCGCCGCGCCACCAGTCCGCACCAGCCTTACCCGTCGACGCCACCTGCATTTCCGTCGCCATGCCTCGCTGCTCCTCTTTCACAAATGTTCCAATCCCGGCCCAGAACCCCAACCTAGAGCCCCTGCGACAAAAGACAACGCGTATTGAGCCCCCTACACGGGCTTGTCAGACACGATCGTAAAGCTTATGCGACGACAGGACTTTTCCGGAGGGATGGAATTTTGGCGGGTAAGCTTCTTTCGATCGGCGAATGCATGGTGGAACTGTCGCAGGCGGGCGAAGGCCTGCTGCGCAAGGGCTTTGCAGGCGATACGTTCAACACGGCCTGGTATGCCCGCGCCTGTTTCCCGGCAGACTGGCAGATCGACTATTTCACCGCCGTCGGCGATGATCCGATGTCGTCCGACATGCTGTCGATGATGAATGCTGCCGGCATCGGCACCAGCCTCGTCATCCGCATTCCCGGCAAGACACCCGGCCTTTACCTGATCACGCTCAAGGATGGCGAGCGCACCTTCAGCTACTGGCGCGACACGGCTGCGGCAAAGAAGCTCGCCGACGATGCCGATCACCTGCGCGCCGCAATCGAAAGCGCCGATATCGTCTATTTCTCCGGCATCACCCTCGGTATTTTGGCACCGGAAGCCGTCGACACACTTCTGTCGGAAGCCCGCCGCGCCAAGGCCATGGGCAAGATGGTCGTCTTCGACCCCAATATCCGCCCGCGCCTGTGGCCGAGCAAGGAATATATGCTGAAGACGATCGAGGATGGCGCCCGCGCCTCCTCGCTCGCCCTGCCGAGCTTCGATGACGAAAAGGTTCATTTCGGCGACAAGGACGAGCAGGCCACCGTCGCCCGCTACAAGGCGCTCGGCGTTGAAAACGTCGTGGTCAAGAATGGCCCGGACGGTGTGACGCTCGCCTTCGGGTCAGAGCCCGTCATCCATGTGCCTGCCGTCAAGGTCGACAAGGTGATCGACACGACCAGCGCCGGCGACAGCTTCAACGGCGGCTTCCTCGCAAGGCTCGTCGAAGGCGGCACGCCGGCCGAGGCGGCAGCCCATGGCGCGGCAGTCGCCGCCCGTGTCATCTGCCACCACGGCGCCCTGATCAGCCCGGATCTTCTGCCGAAGTAAGTTCGCATATCCCATGCGGCGGCCCGCCCGCCGCATCCTGCGCACAGGCGGCCTTTCTCGTGTCGGCAGTTACAATTCTGCTGCCACGCGAGCCCACTCAGAAACCGATCGTTTCCTCGAACTCGTCCCACGATTTGTACATGGCGTAGCGGCCGATGCCGGGGATCGGGATGTGGCCGTAGATCGGCGAGAGCTGCATTTCGGAGAACAGTTCGCTGCGCTTGGCAACGGCGCCGACATAGATCGCCGAGGCGAGCCCTGTGCGATTGGCGCCGTGTTCGCAATGGATGAGGATCGGCTTTTGCGCCTTGCGCATGATCTCGGCCAGCTCTTCGCTTTCCTCGATAGGCACGACCTTGGAGGCACTCAGTGGAAAGTCGATCAGCGTCACACCGTTTTCCGCCGCCGATGCCTGCTCTTCCGCGTACCACGCGCCACGCTTTTCGTTGCGCAGGTTGATGATCGTCTTGACGCCATATTTCTGCGCCGCCTCGTCGATCACCGCATCACCCGGCTGCGCCGAGCGGTAAAGCTCGCCGGGGATCATTTCATGAAAATTCCCCATCATCTGGTTGATGCCCATATAGATGCCGAGGGCGGCGATCGGAGCGACGAGAACGGCGGCAATTTTCAGAGGGCGCAACGGCAAGGGCACATACTCACAACTTCGGCTGCGTGATAGATAGAGACTATCTTGTTGCACTGCAAATCAGAAGTTTGCCGGGCTTACTGCGGCACTTGCGACCGCGCCTTGTCTCGCACTCCAAGGCAGACGGTTCTGCCGGCCCGCTGCATCCATGGGGCGTTTCATTCTCCTGTCATATACTTTCAGGATAGAGGTCTGGAACGTTGGGCCGGGCAGATTCGGCTCGACATCGGCAACGGGGCACGGGCGGCCGGATGACCAGAATAACCATCGTGACGGATGCCTGGTACCCGCAGGTGAACGGTGTCGTCCGTTCGATCGAGAACACCAACCGCGAGCTCACCCGCATGGGCGTCGAGGTGTTCATGGTCACGCCGAAGGATTTTGCCAATATCCCCTGCCCCACCTATCCGGAAATCCGGCTTTCGGTGACGACCTTCGCCCAGGTCGCCTCGGCCATCGAGAAGACCATGCCGACGGCGGTGCATATTGCCACCGAAGGCCCGCTCGGCCTCATTGCCCGCCGCTGGTGCCTGAAGAACGGCATGCCCTTCTCCACCAGCTATCACACCCGGTTCCCGGAATATGTCGCCGCCCGCTTTCCGGTGCCGATCCGCTGGATGCAGGCCTTCGTCCGCTGGTTCCACAATGCCGGCAATGGCTGCATGGTGGCGACGGGAAGCCTCGAGCGGGAACTGTCTAAGATCGGCATCCACAATCTCCTGCGCTGGAGCCGCGGCATAGACCAGACCGCCTTTCACCCGATGCATATGGAAGAGCGCCCCTTCGACCTGCCTCGCCCGATCTTCATGACCGTCGGCCGTGTCGCGGTCGAAAAGAACCTGCCGGCCTTTCTCGATCTCGACCTCCCCGGTTCCAAGGTCGTGATCGGCGATGGCCCGGCGCGCGCCGACCTGCAGAAACGCTATCCGGACGTGCTGTTCACCGGCATGAAGACGGGAGAGGATCTTGCCCGCGCCTATGCGCAGGCGGACGTCTTCGTCTTTCCCTCCAGGACCGATACATTCGGCAACACCATTCTTGAGGCGCTCGCAAGCGGCGTACCGGTGGCTGCCTATCCGGTCATGGGGCCGGTCGATATCATCGAGGAAGGCTCGGGCGCCGGCGCGCTCGACGAGGATCTGCGAACAGCCTGCCTGCGGGCACTCGGCTGCCGCCGCGAGGATGCCAGTCGCCTGGCAAAACGCTATACCTGGGAAGAGGCCTCGAAACAGTTTCTCGGCAATGTGCTGACGGCCCAGACGGCGGCAACACGGCCCGGCAGCGCCCTCTCGGCCAGCTGAAGCCGCGCCGACCGCGAGCGACTTCACAAACCAGGCAACTCCACGGGCAAAGGCCCGGCGGAAAACCACCGGGCCTTTGACGGTCATTTCGGGTGAAAAACTTACTTCTTGAATGCATCCCGAAGTGTTGCATTGGCAACCGAAATCGCGCTGCGCACGGCCGGTGTTTCGGCGATCGCGTTCAGAAGCACGAAGTCGTGGATCGTACCGTTGTAGCGCAGCGAGGTGACGCGCACGCCAGCCTGGGACAGCTTGCGGCCATAGGCTTCGCCCTCGTCGCGCAGCACGTCGTTTTCATCGACGATGATCAGGGCCGGCGGCAGGCCGTTCAGCTGATCGATCGAGGCCTGCAGCGGCGAAGCGGTCGGCTCGCGGCGCTTGGCTTCATCGGGAAGATAGGCGTTCCAGAACCACTTCATCGCGTCCTTCGTCAGCCACGGGCCATTGGCGAACTGGTTATAGGAACCCGTGTCGAAATTGGCGTCGGTGACGGGGTAGAACAGAACCTGCTGGTCGATCTTCGGGCCGCCGCGTTCCTTGGCAAGCAGCGTGAAGGCCGCTGCCATATTGCCCCCGACGCTATCGCCGACCACGGCAAGCCGGCTGGCATCGACGCCGAATTCCTTCGGATGCTCGGTCACATACTTGGCGGTGGCATATACCTGTTCGATGGCGACCGGATAACGGGCTTCCGGCGAGCGCTCGTAATCGACGAAGACGACGGCCGCCTGTGCGCCATTGGCGATTTCGCGAACGAGCCGGTCATGCGTATCGGCATCGCCCAGCACCCAGCCGCCGCCATGAACGTAGATGATGACGGGAAGCGTGCCCTTGGCGCCAGCAGGCTTGACGATACGGATCTTGGTGGATCCGGTCGGGCCGATGGGAAGAACCTTGTTTTCCTCGAAGGCGGCAAGCTTCTTCACGTCGCCCTTCTGTGCATTGGCCAACACGTTGCGGGCATCGGCAGGCGACAGCGTGTAGATCGGCGGCGCACCGGCGAGTGAATTGATGAAGGCCTGTGTCTTCGGTTCCAGCACCACATCGCCGGCATTGGCAAGGCTCGGGATGACGGCGGATGCAGCGGCAATCGCTGCGGCGGATACTGTGTTGGTGATCTTTGACATGGTCGTGTCTCCTTAGGGATCGTCCGGTTTTCAGATTGTGTCGGCCTCGTTGCTGGCCACACAATTTATATCGCGCACGATATAATCGTTTACAAACAAATATCCCGCAGGTCAGCCATGCAAAAACCTTCGTGGCGATTATTTATCGCGCGATATAAATTAACGCGTTTCGGAACGATGCATGGGTCACGGGACCCGGCATGAACACCGATGAAGACGGGAGAACCGACGATGAAGGACGAACTGAAACTCGACACCTTCCTCTGCTTTGCCCTTTATACGGCAAACCACGCGATGAACCGTGTCTACAAGCCGCTACTTGAGGAAATGGACGTCACCTACCCGCAGTTTCTCGTTCTCGTCACCCTGTGGGAGGAAGACGAGCAGACGGTGGGCAGTATCGGCGAAAAGCTGTTTCTGGAATCGAGCACGCTGACGCCGCTTTTGAAACGGCTGGAGGCGGCAGGCTATATCACCCGCGCCCGCAGCCGCAAGGATGAGCGTCAGGTCATCATTCGCCTGACCGATCAGGGCCGGGCGATGAAGGGCAAGGCCGAAAGCATTCCCGGCAATATCATCGCCGCCACCGGCTGCTCCTCCGACGAGGTGCAGCGCCTGCGCCAGGAAATCTCCGACCTCAGGACCGCACTGGACAAGAAGGCCAGCGCCGCCTGAGGAAAACGGCAGGCATGACGCCGCAGAGGCACGCCGATTGGGGGCGCCTTAGCCGGCACCCGTCATCGGCGGCTACGATCAGCCGCCGTCACGGTCCCGCTGGCGAAAATAGACGACGCTGCCGACACCCAGACAGATGGCCACGATAAGACCCACGATTGTCATGATGATCCTCCCGATCAAAGCGGCAAAGCAAAACCTTCGCCAAGCCCGACTCGCGAGGCCTCCCAACCACGCAAGTCAGAGTAGCAATTCAACACCGACTGTCGGCAATTGCAATCCGGGCGGCAGCCGAAACTCACCAAAAGCTGCATTAGCCAAATCGCACATTTCCATCCGTCCGCTCCGGGAGTATCCTGATTATACCGCAAGGATCTGCGGCCAAGGCTCGGATGGCTCAAGTGACACAGGCATCCCGTCATGACGACTGGCGCGCGGGCGAGGGCTATGAACGCTTCATCGGCCGCTGGAGCAGGCGCGTCGCGCCCCGCTTTCTCGATTGGCTGGAACCGGGAAGCGATCTCGACTGGCTGGAGGTCGGCTGCGGCACCGGCGCCCTGACCGAGGCCATCGTCGCCCATGCCGAACCGCGCTCGGTGATCGCCATCGACCCGTCCGAAAACTTTCTGCAAAAGGCCCGCCTGGATATTCCGGACCCGCGCGCCGAATTCCGCCCCGGCAACGCCCAGGCGCTGTCGATGATGGCCGATACGCGCGACATCGCCGTCTCCGGTCTCGTTCTCAATTTCGTCCCCGACCCCAAGCTCGCTCTGCAGGAAATGCAGCGCGTCACCCGCCCGAAAGGCATGGTCGGCTTTTATGTCTGGGATTATCCGGGCGGCGGCATGGGCGTGCTGCAGGCCTTCTGGTCGGCAGCGACAGCACTCGATCCGACAGCGGCCGAGCTTGACGAGAAAACCCGTTTTCCCTTCTGCACCGGCGACGGACTGCTCGAACTCGCCACGGCAGCGGGCCTGACGAAACCCGAGGCAAAGAAGATCGAGATCGTCACGGCCTTCCAGGATTTCGACGATTTCTGGCAGCCCTTCACGCTTGGCGCAGGCCCCGCCCCCGGCTATTGCGCAAGCCTTGGAGACACCGAACGGGAGAGATTGCGGCAAAAGCTGCAGGCCGACCTGCCCGTCTCCGCCGACGGTTCGATCACGCTCGAAGCAAGCGCCTGGGCCATACGCAGCCGCAAGCACTGAGCAGTTCCAACAAAAGTGCGTAGCGGTTTTGCGTCCGGAACTGCGTTAAATCAGGGAGATAGCGCAATCTCGCGATTCGAAAAAAGTGGAGAAGCGCAAAATTAGCGCTTCTTCCTGCGGTTCTCGAACGGGTTGTCACCCGCCTTGAAATGGATGCGGATCGGCACGCCGGGCATCTGGAAATCGGCGCGCAAGCCGTTGATCATGTAGCGGATATAGCTTTCCGGCAGCGCGTCGGGCCGCGTGCACGACACCATGAAGGCCGGTGGGCGGGCCTTCACTTGCGTCATGTATTTGAGCTTCAGGCGGCGGCCCGAAACGGCCGGTGGCGGATGCTGTACCTGCGTGCCCTCAAGCCATTTGTTGAGCTTCGCCGTCGAGATGCGCTTGTTCCACACCCGGTCGGTGGCGATGATTTCCTGCATCAGCTTGTCGAGCCCGTAGCCGGTCTGGCCGGAAATCGGCACCGCACGGATGCCGCGCGCCTGCGGCAGAAGCCGCTCTGTCTTTTCGCGCAGGTCCGTCAGAAACGCCTGCGGATCCTCGATCAGGTCCCATTTGTTGAAGGCAAGCACCGCGGCCCGGCCTTCGCGCAGCACCAGATCGGCAAGCTGCAGGTCCTGCTTTTCGAACGGGATCGTCGCGTCGAAGACGATCACGACCGTCTCGGCAAACCGGATGGAGCGCAGCGAATCGGCCACCGAAAGCTTTTCGAGCTTTTCCGTCACCCGCGCCTTGCGGCGCATGCCGGCCGTGTCGAACATCTTGATCGTGCGGCCGCGCCAGTCCCATTCGACCGAGATCGAATCGCGGGTAATGCCCGCTTCCGGGCCGGTGAGCAGCCTGTCCTCGCCGAGAAAGCGATTGATCAGCGTCGACTTGCCGGCATTCGGGCGGCCGATAATGGCGACCCTGAGCGGCTTGGTCTCATCGTATTCCGCATCGTCGTCGGCCTCGTCGCCGAGAACCGAATCCCTGACGTCGACATCGGTTACCGCCTCGTAGTCGTCGCTGTCTTCCGGAAAAGCGCGTTCCTTGCCGATCGCCTCGACGATCGCATCACGAAGATCGATCATCCCCTGGCCGTGTTCGGCCGAGATCGGCACCGGCTCGCCGAGGCCGAGCGTGAAGGCGTCGTAGAAACCGCCGTCGGAGCCCTTGGCTTCCGACTTGTTGGCGACCAGCACCACCGGCTTGCCGGAACGGCGCAGAAGCTCGCCGAAGGTCTTGTCGAGCGGCGTCAGGCCGGATTTGGCGTCGACGACGAACAGCGTCAGGTCGGCCTCATCGATCGCCGCTTCCGTCTGGGCCCGCATGCGGCCTTCCAGCGTATCGGCACCGGCCTCTTCGAGACCGGCCGTATCGATGATGGTGAAGCGCAGGTCGATGAGCTTGGCATCGCCCGGACGGCGGTCGCGGGTAACACCCGGCGTATCGTCGACAAGCGCCAGCTTCTTTCCGACCAGACGGTTGAAAAGCGTGGACTTGCCGACATTCGGGCGGCCGACGATGGCGACGGTGAAGCTCATATATCCTTTTCCCTCATGCACCCGCGATGAGCGCTGATTTCTTTGCGGGCCTTATCCCTTGGCGGGGTCAGGCGCCTTGCCGGATGCGGTAATGTTGTCGAGCATGATCTGCGCACGGTTGGCAACGTTGCGCGGCGCCTGCCCGTCATTGGCGATCTGCTGGAACCATTCCTTCGCCTGCTTCATGTTGCCGGCCTTGAAGGCCGAAAGGCCGAGAGCCTCGCGTGCCGAATTGGACAGGACATGGCCCTGCGCCGACAGGATCTCGGCCTGCGCCGCGACCTGCTCATAGGTGCCGGTATCGATCAGGATCCATGCGGCGCGAAGCTTGGCGAGATCGCGCAGCGCCTCAGGCACCGAGCCATCCTTGCCGATCTTGTCATAGGTCGAGACAGCACCCGCGCTGTCGCCCTTGGCCTGCAGCACGGAAGCGACGCGGAACTGGGCAAGCACCGGATAGGAACCCGAGCCGTCCTTCTCGATCGTCTCCAATGCCTTCAACGCATCGTCGTTCTTGCCGTCGGCCGCAAGCTGCAGCGCCGCGATGAACTGGTCGCCGGCCTTGGACGAATTGCTGTGGCTCCAGTATTCGTAGCCGCGCCATCCGGCGGTGCCGAGCACGATGACAACGGCCACGCCGATCGCGACCTTGCCGTAGCGCGCCCAGACATATTTCATCTGGTCGGAGCGAAGCTCTTCGTTCACTTCACGGAAAAAACTGTCGTCGTTATGCGCCATCGAAGTCTCCGGTCCTCGTCAGGACCAATCGGGGCGGCTCCTGCAGCAGGCCTTGCCGGCCACGGGATCGCCAATGAATGAGAAAGCGCCTTCTAGCCTATTTTCCCAAGGATGTAAGGCCCCCCGGCAATTTCATGACATGCTTGTTACGCCTTGTGCGCCGGCAAGGCGATCCTGCTGCCTTTTTAGCCCCTCTCCCAAGCTTCGCCGCATTCGGCGTCCATGAGCGCAGACGTCATGAAGAATCAGGAAAAAGTAATGCGTCTCGCCGTCCCCTCGGCCACTCCCGTCATGCGTCCCGCAGTTGGCCCCTGGGCCGCCCCCAGGGCCGCCCTCTGTGCCTCGCGCCTTGCCGCCGCCTGCATGGCGACATTCTGCCTTGCCGCTCCCGCGCTGGCCGACGACGCACCGGCAAAGCCGAAGCAGCTGGTGATGATCTCGTTTGATGGCGCGGGCTCCAATGCACTGTGGCAGCGCAGCCGCGACTTCGCCAAGGCCAACCACGCGCATTTCACCTACTTCCTCTCCTGTTCGCTGGTCATCCCGCATGCCGATGCCGCCCGCTACCAGGGCCCCGGCAAGAAGCCCGGCCGTTCCAATATCGGCTTTGCCAAGGATGTGCCGGAAGCGAAGGAGAGGCTCGGCCATATCTGGCAGGCGCATCTGGAAGGCAATGACATATCGAGCCATACCTGCGGCCATTTCGACGGCAAGGACTGGACCGCCGCCGAATGGACGCAGGAACTGACCAGCTTCCGCGATATCCTCACCAATGCCTGGACGGCGATCGGCGCCGGCGCGGACGAGCCGCAAGGCTGGCGCGACTTCGTTGCCCACGACATCCACGGTTTTCGCGCGCCTTATTTTTCCACCAGCGACGGCATGATCGAGGCGGAGAAGAAGGCCGGCTTCACCTATGATGCGAGCCTCGTCACCAAGGGGCCGATGATGCCTGAGCACAAGGACGGCATGATCCGCTTCGGCCTGCCGCTGATCCCCGAGGGGCCGCAGCAGAAACAGATCATCGCCATGGACTACAATCTCTATGTCCGCCATTCCGGCGCCGTCGAAAAACCGGAACAATCCGCGCAATTCGAGGAACGCGCCTATTCCGCCTTCAAGGCCGCCTTCGACAGGCAATATGACGGCGATCGCATTCCCCTGCAGATCGGCCTGCATTTCGTCGAGATGAATTCGGGCGCCTATTGGCGGGCGATGGAACGCCTCGCCTCCGACGTCTGCAACCGCGCCGATGTCGCCTGCGTCAGCTATTCCGAGGCGATCCGCATGCTCGACGACCACCGCCCGCATCAGGGGGCCGGCAGTGCCGCCCCCGTCAACTCCGCCGGTTAGGCGATTAGGGTCAAGGGCCGCCATCCCCTCGCCGCTCACGCGGTATTTATCATCTGAGTTAAGGGCGTTTGCCGTTCATGCTTCCAGCCGTCTTCCAGTCACGCTATGACAATTCCATGACAAGCCGTCTCTTCCGGGTTCTCCCCTGGCTGGCACTCGCCGCCATCATCTTCGTCACCGTTTCGCCGATCCGCATGAGGCCGCATGATTTTGCCGCCGTCGATGTGGATCGCGCCGGGGCCTTCGGCGTCATGGCCCTGCTCTTCGTGCTTGCCTATCCGCGTCAGTGGATGCTCTGCGCCGCCCTGCTCATTTTGGGCGCAGCCGGTATCGAACTCCTGCAATATCTCTCCCCCACCCGCCATGCCCGTCTGGAAGATGCCGCGGTCAAGGCTGGCGGCGCGGCGATCGGTTGCCTCTGCGGCCTTATCGCCAACCGCCTCATCGCCCGCCTGCGCGCGCCCACCGCTGCTGCCTGAACGGCAAACGCAAGCCGGATCACCAAAAAAGATCCTTTCCGGTTCAAGATCTTGTGCGATTTTCCCGTCCCGCTTCATCCCCGCCATTCCCGCTTGCCCGCATAATCAGACCGTCATCGGATGGGAAACCGGCTTCTAGAACCGGCAGACCTCCTCGGGTTCAGGCTCGGTTCCGGTGATGGCATGGCTGCAGAGGCTCTCGGGGACCTGACAAGTCCGCGACAAGACCGAAGCAGAAAGGCCGGGGCAGGCAAAACCTGAACCACCCATCGCATACCGATACCCGCCTGCCCTCTTCCCACGGGGCAAACCGCAACGGCCTTTCTTCGACCTTTAGGCTGAAGCGGCAATCCCGAAACGCAAAACCGCGCCGGATTGACAACCCGGCGCGGCCCAAACTGCTTGCTTATTGAAAGACCGGATCAGGTCGGCTTGTTCGCCGCCATCTCCCCGCCCTGAGCCTCGCGCTCCAGATAATGCTGGTCGATTTCCGGCAGCGGCCCGCCATCGATCGCCGCCTCGAAGGCCTTGAGACGCTTGTGGATCGACAGAAGCTCGATGATCGTCGTCCAGGAGCTGATCAGGTATTGCAGTGAGCTTGAGACCTGACCGAAGGCCGTCGAGATCTGCTGCCAGATACCGAGGGTGATCTTGGCGGCGACAATCGTCGGGATCAGCAGGAAGATCAGGAACAGCGCATCGGCCTGCAGATAGGCGTAGCGGGCGACGTTGAAATAGAGATAGTGCCAGTACATGCGGAAATAGTTTTTCCGCACGTTGGCGAACAGTTCCTTGACCGTGACCGGCTGTGCGCGGTTCTCGTTGTCCTCGCCATAGACGAGTTCCTTGCGGTAGGCGGCCTCGACCCGCTGGTTGCGGAAATTGAGGCCCGGCAGCTTGATACCGGCGAGCGCCAGAAGCAGCGTCCCGAAGATCGACCAGAAGATCGCCATCCAGAACAAGGCATGCGGCAAGGCGCCGATGATCGGGATTTCCGTGACATAGCTCGACAGGCCGAGCAGGATCGGCAGGAAGACGACGAGCGTCATGACCGAGTTGATGAGCGAGATACCGAGCGTTTCCAGCGTCGAGGAAAACCGCATCGTGTCTTCCTGCACGCGCTGCGATGCACCTTCGATATGGCGCAGCCGCTCCCAGTTGGCCGTGTAGAAATTGTTCATCGCCGTGCGCCAACGGAAAATATAGTGGCTGGTGAAGAAATCGGTCAGGATCGACACGAACATCGACAGGAAGGCTATCTGCGCGAAGATCAGCATCAGCGTATAGAAATCGGTATCGGTGATACCCGGCTTCTTGGCGAGCGCATTCTGCATCAGGTCGAAGAACGGCCGGCGCCAGTTGTTGAGGATGACCGAAATCTGGACGCTGAAATAGGTCACGGCAATGATCAGCAGCGAGCCCCAGACGGACCATGCGATCCAGCTATTATTCTTGGCCAGAAACGACCAGACCGCACCGAACAGCAGCAGGCAGATGACGAAATAGGCGTAGAAGTAGAGATTGGCCGGGACGAGGAAATAGCTCAGGTCATACGGTTCCTGTTCCGGCATGACAAAGCCGGCTTTGTCGCCGATCCCGGCAAAGATGAAATACCAGGCGAGGATCGTCACGACCGACCAGACGGCCGCTGAAATGAAGAACAGTTTCGGGCGGGGGAAGAAGGAATGGAACACGGAGCTTGAGCTTTCCTGAGTTTCAGTCTGCGGGGGTGCTGCGTTAAGCTGCGGGGTGCGGTGTTAGGGCGCGAAATTATGGCAATCGCGTGGATGCGGCAATGGCTGTGCCGTTTTCTTACCTATTTGTAACCGCTGATAAACGCTGCCGGCTGCTCAATCCACCCGGCGCACCACGATTGCCGCAAGCACCACGGCGACGGCCAGCACACAAGTGGCGATCAGGGTCGGCAGGGTGAAACTGCCGCTTTTTTCCGCCGCCCAGCCGGCCACCAGAGGCCCCGCGATCTGGCCGACACCGAAGGCCGCCGTCATCGATGACAGCGCCCGGCGCGGGCTTTCAGGCGCAAGCTTGCCGCCGAGCTGCAGTCCATAGGCGGTGATCACCATGAAGGTGGCGCCGAGCAGAAGGCCGCCGGTCAGCGCACCGGCCGTCGACGGCAGAAGCACCGAGGCGACCACGCCGATCGCAAGCAGCACCAGCGAGGCGACATAGGATCTGGCAATGCCGGCCCGGACCGCCGCCGGATGCCACAGCACCAGCGAGACGGCAGCCGCCGTGCCGGTGAGGAACCAGGCGAGAAACTCGACCACTGGCCCCGCATCGCCCTGCCGGGCGATCGTCACAAGGAATGTCGCGGTGATCACGTAGCCGAAACCGAACAGCCCATAGGAGGCCGTCAGCAGCGTCAGCGGCAGCCGCCATTGAAGCGGTGGCTCGGCCCGGCGCACCGCCGTTGCATGCGGACGCGGCAGAAGCCGCATGACGGCAAATGCCGCAGCCATCGTAATGACCGCGCCGGCCAGCCAGTCGATCCGCCAGCCATGCGCGGCATCTCCCGCAAGCGTGTTGACGATGAAGGCCAGCGCCGAAGACAGCGCGATCCCGACGCCGACACCGCCGAAATGCAGGAAATTGACCACATGCCCCCGACTGCCGGCCTCGCGGGCGAAGGGCAGCACGATCGACGATGTCAGGATAAGCGCCAGCGCGCTCGCAAGCCCCGCCAGGAAACGGATGACGACGAAGGCCGGCACAGAGGTCGTGACCGCCATCGCCGCCAGAAGCACGCTGGTCGAGACGAGCGCACAGAGCGCGATCATCCGCTCGCGGCCCGCCGCCCAGCCCTGGCCGGCCAGAATGGCACCGGCGAGATATCCGGCGAAATTGCCGGCCGCGATATAACCCGCATTGGCGGACGAAAGCGGAATGCCGGCAATCATGCCCGGCAGAACCGGCGTATAGAAGAACCGGCCGAAGCCCATGGCGGCAGCAAGCGTGATCGTGCCGGCAAGGCCGACAAGGCGAAGATCGTAACGTGGGGTCATGTCCATGAGAGGCTTATGGCAGCGCATCGGCCATAGGACAAATCAGCATTTTTCATAGCGGCTATGAAGTTTTCCGGGGCTATGGAAATTTGGCAGCCGTCAAATTTGGACAATTCCGCTCAGAAAGCACTGCGACACCGAATTGACGCATTGCAACGATACATTTGTCTTGTTGTTGACACGAATGATGGTCATGATCCCATCCGTGCCCAAACAAGACGGGAGGCGCAAAAAATGGAACGTGACCTGACCGTATCCGAAGTCCTGGTTGATCCGCTGATCGCGCAATTGCGCCAGGCGGACCTGATTGGCCATGCGGCTTTCGCCCAGCTGATGGAAAGCGCTGCCCGCGTGCATGCACGCCGTGCGCTCGACCATCTCGGCGAAGAGCGCGCCAGCGCATTCTACTGCGCCATCGAAGCCGCCAAACGCACCGAAAACTGCGTCCGATAATTCCAAAATCACCAGTCGGCCCGCTGCGGCGTCCGCCATGGACGCGCCGCTGCGGAGGCTGTGTTCACATCAATTGCCGAGCGTGAGAATAAGCGGCCCGTTGCGGGTCGCCACAAGCGTGTGTTCGTATTGCACGGTCGGTGCGCTCGGGTCGCTGTAGAGCGTCCACGGGTCGTCGTTGTCGCCGTCTTCCGCCCAGGTGCCGCCCATCGACAGGAATGGCTCGATGGTGAAGACGAGCCCCTCTTCCATGATCCGCCGCTCGCCCTTTTCCGGCCAGGTCGGAATTTCCTTCGGCTCGTCATGCAGGGTCAGCCCGATGCCGTGGCTCGAAAGATTGGTGATCAGCGTATAGCGGTTCTTCTTGGCGAAGGCGCCGATCGCATTGCCGATACCGGCAATGCTGTTGCCGGCCTTGACCTGCTGCAACCCGGTCCATAGCGCCCGCTTGCCGTCACGGCACAGTTTCTCGATCTCGCGGCGCACCGGCGGCACCGCATAGGACGAACCGCAATCGCCGAAAAAACCGTCCTTGACCGCCGAGACGTCGATATTGACGAGATCGCCCGCCTTGATCACCCGCCCGCCGGGAATGCCATGCGCCACTTCCTCGTTGACGCTGATGCAGGTCGCGCCCGGAAACTGGTAGCAGGTCTCCGGCGCCGACTGCGCCCCGTTATCCTCGAGGAATTTGCGGCCGATATCGTCCAGTTCCTTGGTGGTGATCCCCGGCTCCAGCGCCTTCGCCATCGTCTCCATCGCCTGAGCGCAGAGCCTGCCGATGACTTTCAGCTTGTCGAGTTCGTCTTCACTGGAAATGACCATGGGGGATCCTGTCCTTGTCCTGTCTTTTTATTCAGCCTGCGGTGTGGCCCTCTCAGTCGATCCGGTCAATTCCTTTCTGACGATCGGGGCAACCTTCGTGCCGTAGAGTTCGATGCCGCGCATGATCTCACCATGCGGCATCAACCCGATCGCCATCTGCAGCAACAGCCGGTCCATCCTGAACACCCTGTGGGCGGCAATGATCTTCTCCGCCACCAGTTCCGGCTCTCCGACGAAGAGATTGCCGAGCGGCCCGCGGGCCTGGTCGAAATGCGCCCGGCTGGTCGGTCCCCAGCCGCGCTCGCGCCCCAGCCGGTTCATCACCGCCGATTGCGGCCCGTAGAACTGGTCGGCGGCGGCTTGCGTCGTATCGGCGATGAAACCGTGCACGTTGATGCTGGTCTTGAGCATCGCCGGATCGTGGCCGGCATTCTCGCCCGCCTCGCGATAGAGATCGGCAAACGGCTTGAAACGCGGATATTCCCCGCCGATGATGGCGATCGCCAGCGGCAGCCCCAGCGACCCGGCGCGTATGACCGATTGCGGCGTGCCGCCGACGGCGATCCACACCGGCAGCGGGCTCTGCAGCGGCCGCGGATAGACCCCGCGCCCGTTGATCGACGGCCGCATCTTGCCGCTCCATGTCACGATTTCCTCATCGCGAAGCTTGAGAAGCAGGTCGAGATGTTCGGTGAAGAGCTCGTCGTAATCGCCGAGATCGTGACCGAACAGCGGGAAGGATTCGATGAACGATCCCCGCCCCGCCATGATCTCCGCCCGGCCGCCGGAAATCAGGTCGACGGTGGAAAACTGCTGAAATATCCGTACCGGATCGTCGGAACTCAAAACCGTGACGGAACTGGTGAGCCGGATCCTTTTGGTGATCGCCGCCGCCGCCGCAAGCACGGTCGAGGGCGACGAGATCGCATAATCGGGCCGGTGATGCTCGCCGAGCCCGAACACGTCGAGCCCCACCTCGTCGGCAAGCTTGATTTCCTCAAGCAGGTTGGTGAGCCGCCGATGCGCCTCCGCGCCCTTGTTTGCGGCGTCGGGGTCCATATCGCCGAATGTGTGCAGGCCGAGTTCCATGGTGGACGATCCTCAAATGCGGCAGCGCGCCGAAAAGGGTGGAAATGCAAGGCGGGAATGTTCGGCCTCTCAGATAGAGATCCGCCGATCGGCGCGCAAACCCCATTCTATCGAACTCTTCGTTCGACAAACTCGATGGCAGCGCAGCTTGCGGCTGTCCATGACCTGACAAATGCCAACTCTGACGCTAGGATCGCACGGAGAGTCATCGCCGGCGCAACGATCCCCAAGATGCCGGCCGCATAATTCCACCCGCGCAGTCCCACCCATACAGTCCCATCCATACAGTCCAAGAGGCAGCATGAGTTTCTTCGAAAGCCTTCTCGTTCTCATCCTGGTGGCGATCGTGCTGCTGCAGCTGTCGAGACGGCTTCGCGTCCCCTACCCGTCCATGCTGGCGCTGGCCGGTGCGGCCGCAGTCCTCATCCCCGGCGCGCCGGTCATCAATCTCGATCCGGCGACAGCGCTTGCTCTCTTCATCGCCCCCGCCCTTCTCGATGCCGCCTTCGACTTCCCGCTCGGCATGGCCAAGCGCTTCTGGCTGCCGCTCGTCGTCTTCGCCATCGGCGGCGTCGTCGTCACCTCGGCAATCGTCGCCTGGGTTGGCTGGGCCTATATCGGACTGCCGGTGGCCGCCGCCGTCGTGCTCGGCGCGATCGTCGCGCCGCCGGATGCCGCAGCCGCCACCGCCATGCTGTCGACCATGGCGATCCCGCGCGAAACCGACACGATCCTGCGCGGCGAAAGCCTGTTCAACGATGCCGCGGCGCTGCTGATCTTCGATGCAGCCCTCGCCGTGCAGTCGGCCGGACATCTCGACTGGCAGGTCGGCCTGCATCTGGGGCTTGCCGTGCCCGGCGGCATCCTGTTCGGCATCGTTGCCGCAAGAATTGTCCGCCGGCTGACGCAATCGGTCAGCGGCACGCTCGGCGGCAATGTCATGCAGTTCGCCCAGACGTTCCTGCTCTGGATCCTCGCCACCCGCCTGCATCTGTCGGCCGTGCTGGCCGTCGTCTGCTGCGGCATGACGCTGGCGCAGATGTCGGAGGCGCGCTCCTCGGCGCGCATGCGGGTCCAGTCCTACGCCGTCTGGAGCGTCGCCGTCTTCGTCCTGAACGTCATGGCCTTCCTGCTGATGGGCATGCAGGCCCGCGCCATCTTGTTCGACATGGCACCGGGGCATCTCGGCGAGGCGATCACCTTCGCCGGCCTCGTCGTCCTGAGCGTCATCGTCGTCAGGCTCGTCGTCTGCATCGGCTTCAACCGCGTCCATGCCTGGTTCGCCCGCCGCGCCGGCCGCCCGGAACCGGCGACCATCAAGCAGGCCATCCTTGCCGGATGGTGCGGCATGCGCGGCCTCGTCACGCTGGCCACCGCCTTTGCCCTCCCCGCCGATTTCCCTCAGCGTGACATGGTCGTGCTCGCGGCCTTCGCCGTCGTGCTGGCAACCCTCGTCGCGCAGGGCTTGACGCTGGTGCCGCTGATCCGCTTTCTCGGTCTCGATCGGGGAGACGAAGGCCTGCGCGAACAGGTCGCCATCCGCGCTCATATCGCAAGAGCGGGCTTCATGAAGCTCGAACATGCCGAAGGCCCCGAGGCCGAGCTGCTGCGCAACAATTTCAAGCTCGAAAAACACGGCAGCCTGCATGACGAGGGTGCCGCGGCACTGTCGAACTATCGCAGGCTGGCGCTTGAGGCGATCGATGCCCAGCGGAAAGCCCTGGAGGAATTGCGCGAGGACAATCGGCTCACCGTCGACGAATACAATCTCTTCCTCGAGGAAATCGACTGGCGCGAGCTTTCCGTCCTGCCGGAAGAGGAGCGGCGGATCGAGGAGATCTGATCCAGACGGCCCGCCACAGGATGAATCGCCATCTGAGCCTGCCCCGCCAGCCCCTTGGCGGGGCAAGATAAAATCAGATCGTCTCCGCCACCCTGGCCATTTGCCCGGCGACAATGCCCCAGCCCTCTTCGAAGCCCATCTGCCGATGCGCCTCCATGTCTTCTTCCGTCCAGTGGACCGCACTTGCCGTATAGCGCGAGCGCCCGCCGCCGAGATCCTCGAATTCGACAATGCCGGTCATGAACGGCTTTTCCGACGGCACCCAGCCGACCGTATAGGCATCGGTGAAGACGATCTTCCGCCCCGGCACGATCTCCAGATAGACGCCCGGATTGGGCACCTTCTCCCCCTCCGGTCCTTCCATCAGCACAAAGCTCTCGCCGCCGGGACGAAGGTCGGCCCGCGCCTCCGTCACCTTCCACGGCAGCGGGCAGAACCACTCCCCGAACCGCTCCGGCGTCGTCCATACCGTAAACAGCTTCTCGGCCGGAACGTCGAATTCGCGAATGATCTGCAGTCTGTAGTCAGCACGTGTCATGGGTCTTCTCCCGTTATCGCGCAAAGCATCGCATCCGATGATGAACCGAGGACGAATGAAGAAGCGGCAGGCCGACAGGGCCTGGCTCCTTTTTCTCACCACCCGTCCCACAATCATTCACATCCACCCAGCCGGTCGATCTGCATCCTGATATGCGCCGCCTCTGCCGGCGAGTTGGCAAGCGCGATCGCCCGGTCGAAGGCCTGCCTCGCCTCGGCCTGCCGCCCGGCCTGCATCAGCAGCCCGCCGCGCACGCCGTGAAAATAGAAATAGCTGTCGAGTGCTGCACCGAGCGGCGCCACAAGCTCCAGCGCAGCATCCGCACCCTTGAGCTTCGACAGCGCCACCGCCCTGTTGAGCGTCACCACGGGTGATGGCGATAGCCTTTCCAGAAGCTCGTAGAGCAGCGAGATCTCGCCCCAATCGGTCTGTCCGGCCGCGCCGGCACGGGCATGCAGTGCCGCAATCGCCGCCTGTACCTGGTAGGGGCCGGGCTTTCGGTGGCGGATCGCCTTGTCGAGCATGGCAAGCGCCTCGGCAATCAGCTGCCTGTCCCAGAGACCACGATCCTGATCCTCCAGAAGCACGATCTCGCCGTTGCCATCGAAACGCGCCGCCGAGCGCGCGTGCTGCAACAGCATCAGTGCCGCAAGCCCCATCACCTCCGGCTCGGATGGAAAGAGGCGCATCAACAGCCGGCAGAGCCGGATCGCCTCGTCGCAGAAGGCGGCACCGTCCGGGTTATTGATACCGGCGGAATAGCCTTCGTTGAACACGAGATAGATCATCGCCGCGACCGTCGTAAGCCGTCCGGCCCTCTCCTGCGCATCCGGCGCCTCGAAGGCAATCGCCGGATCGCCCTCCTCGATCCGGCAGGCCTGCGCCTTGGCGATGCGGGCCTTGGCGCGGGTAATCCGCTGCTCCATCGCGCTTTCAGAAACGAGAAAGGCACGGGCGATCTGCCCGACCGACAAGCCGCTGATGATCCTCAGCGCCAGCGCGATCTGCTGGGTGTTCGGCAGGTCCGGATGGCAGCAGATGAACATCAGCCGCAGGATGTCGTCGCGGTAATGCCCGTTGTCGAGCCGCTCGGCGATATCCTCTTCGGCGTCGGAGAGATCGGAAAAGGCGGCCTCTTCCGGCAGCGGCGCATTCCTGGCCCGTTTGCGGATCTCGTCGACGCCGCTGTTGCGGGCGACAAGGATCAGCCAGGCGGCAGGATCGCGCGGCGGCCCCTTGTCCGGCCATGTCCGGATCGCCCTCAGGCAAGCCTCCTGAAACGCCTCCTCGGCCATGTCGAGATCCCGAAAATAGCGATAGAGCGCACCGAGCGCCTTCGGTCGCGCCGCCGTCAGCTGAAGCTCGATATGGGCGAGATCGCTCATCAGGAACCGCCCTCGTCGATCTTGTCGTCTCCCATCCGGCCGGGATGAAAAACATAGAACGGTCTGATCTCGTAGGAGGTCGAACCCGGATTTGCGACCGAAAGCTCCTTGGAAAACGCCACCGCCGCATCGAGACTGTCGAACTCGGCGGTATAGAAACCGAGCAGCACTTCCTTCGTCTCGGCAAACGGACCGTCGAGCACCAGCGGCTCCTCCCTGCCGGCGACGGATTTTCCCTTGCGCACGGTGGTCGCCGCCGTCGTCGGCATCAGCCGCCCGACAGGCCCGAGCCGGCCGGCGCTCATAAGCGGCTCCTGAACCGCAAGAAGCCGGTCCATCACCGCCTTCTCCTCCTCCTTCGACCAGGCAAACACCGTTTCCTCGTCGGCATAACACAGGATCGCATAGAGCATCTGTCTCTCCTTCTCCGCTGAAGACGAAAAACTAACGGCTCAGCCGACAGAACGCAGCATGAAATCTCCTCTTTTCCGGAAGGCACACCCGGCCTAGGTAGAAAGGCAGCATAAACATTCAGGAAACTGCCCGATGACCGATCTCTCCGCCTTCCCCATCACCACCAAATGGCCGCCGAAGGATGATACCGTCCTGCAGCTCTATTCGACCCCGACGCCGAACGGCGTGAAAGTGTCGATCATGCTGGAAGAGACCGGCCTCGCCTATGAGCCGCATTTCATCAATATCGGCGCCGACGAGACCTGGGGACCGGAATTCCTCTCGCTCAACCCGAACGGCAAGATTCCCGCGATCCTCGATCCGAACGGCCCCGAAAACAAACCGCTGGCGCTGTTCGAGTCGGGCGCGATCCTCATCTATCTCGCGGAAAAGACGGGCATGTTCCTGCCCGCCGATCCGGCGGCACGCTACGAGACCATCCAGTGGGTGATGTTCCAGATGGGCGGCATCGGCCCGATGTTCGGCCAGCTCGGCTTCTTCCATAAGTTCGCCGGCAAGGACATCGAGGACAAGCGCCCGCGCGACCGTTACGTCAAGGAAAGCGCTCGCCTGATCCGCGTGCTCGAAACCCGCCTTCAGGGCCGCCAGTGGATCATGGGCGACGACTATACGATCGCCGATATTTCCATGCTCGGCTGGGTGCGCAACCTTGTCGGCTTCTATGGAGCTGGCGAACTGATCGCCTATGAAGAGCTGCAGAACGTGCCGGCATGGCTGGCGCGCGGCCTGTCCCGCCACGCCGTGCAGCGTGGCCTGGAAATCCCCAAACGGCCAGCCTGACAACCGGCAGCACCGGTCAAGAAGTCCTCGGCTCCCCTGATGGAAATCGGGGGGAGCCGAGACGGTGTAAGGCCAGCTTGCCGAAGGCCGAAAATAGCCCGCCTCCAACCAACGCATCCCCTCCGCGACGACCGTTTTCGATGGGCGGCTTTCGGCTGCGGTTCATCGCGAGGTTTCGGTTTGCGTCGCGCAATGTATCGTAACGGCGCACGCATAGAGTTTGTCGCCGCATTCCGTCTCCCGGTTGTTATCCAACGATAACAATGAATTACGGAATTCCACACACATTGACCTCACTCCATTGTGACTGCGGCACCATCGAAATGACACATAAATTAACCTCTCGCTAACCGTCGCGACCTTGAATGGCCGCTCAGCTTAGAAGGCCCATCTCCCGGGTCTGTTCGTGTTTTTGTGGAGACAACATGCACACCAAATCTGCAGCCCTTGCACTCGCCCTCACCCTCTTGTCCGTCGCTACGGCCACCGCCGCCCAGCCGACCCGGGTCAAGCAGTTCGATGCCTGGGGCGTCTATTCCTATAACGATGACGGCAAGACCAGCTGCTATGCGCTATCCGTCCCGGTCACCTCCCTGCCGGCCAGTGTCGATCATGGCGACAACTACTTCCTGATCTCGCCGCAGGGCTCTTCCCTCATGCCGCAGGCGATCATGGGTTACGACCTCAAGCCGGGATCCGACGTGGAAGTCGCCGTCGACAATGACGAATTCGATTTCGTCCCGCGCGACAATGCCGCCTGGGTCAAGGATCAGGGCCGCGAGCCCGCCGTCGTCAACGCCATGCGCGGCGGCAGCAAGATGACGCTGAAGGCCACTTCCAAGCGTGGCACCCATACCAGCTATTCCTACTCGCTGAGCGGCGTCACCGCCGCGCTGCAGGCCGTGCACAAGTGCCGCTGACGCACAGGCCGGAGAATATGGCGCAAACGGCGTCCGATGCGATCGTCGGTGCCAAGGTCAGGGGCGATCGGAGCCGGCAGCGGAAATGACACGCATTAAGTTGAGGCGCAGCCTTACCGTATCCGTCCTTGCCATGCTGGCGGGGCTGCCGCCCTTTGCCCCACTGAAAGCTGCCGACATCACCCCGGATGCCACGGCAAGCGGGGCAAGCCCCATCACGGGCCCGTCCTCCGGCATCCGCCGAGGCCGCTCGACCGGGTTTCCCATCCCGCGCTTCGTGTCGATCAAGTCGAACAAGGCCTATATGCGCGTCGGCCCGTCGATGGACTACGCGACCAAATGGGTCTACTCGGCCCGCGGCCTGCCGATGGAAATCATCGAGGAATACGGCAACTGGCGTCAGGTGCGCGATCAGGACGGCGTCACCGGCTGGATGCTTGCGCCGCTTCTGTCTGGCCAGCGCACGGCGGTCGTCGGGCCCTGGTATAAAAAGCCGGTGCCGCTTCATTATTCCCCGTCGAGAACCTCCGGCATTGCGGCAGAACTCGCACCGAAGGTCCGCCTCTACCTGAAGCATTGCGACGGGTCATGGTGTGATGTCTCGCTGCAGACGCAGGATCTCGGCGGCTACGTCGCCCAGGCTGCACTCTGGGGCGTCTACCCGCAGGAGCGGATAGACTGATCACGGTTGTCGGGCCTCAGGCCGCCATCTTGAGCGGTGGCGGCATGTCGGCGACATAGCCGGCGACACGTTCCATCTGCCTGAGCGTCCGCCAGTAGATATCCTCCATCAGGATATGGGCGAATTCGCCGTTGCGGCCGATGCTGTAGAGCCCGTCGATCCCGGTCGAGCGGGCAAAATCGGCGCGCGCCTGCTCATAGCGGTTGAGATAGACCGGATAGGCGATCGGCGTGCGCACGACACCGCCCAGTCCCAGGCACCGCTGGCGCAGGTTCGGATAGATCTCGGCAATGCCGTCGAGACATGCCGCGGCCAGTTCCTGGTCCGACATTTCCCAGTAGCGATCACCGATCTGGCAGCCGATGTCGAAGGTGATCAGCGTCTTGCCGGACGGCGCAAGCCAGGGCATCGAGATCGGCGCTTCCGCCGCGCGGAAGAACGGCTTCGTCCGGTCAGGCACCCACAGCATCGTGTCGGGCAGCAGGCCGCGGCCTTCGAATTTCAGGTTGACGAAGATCATCGGCCGGTAACGGAACTCGGCCATGTGGTCGAGACGCGAGGACCCGTCGATCAGCTTCGGCAGGATATTGACCGGCGCGGTGCTGATGGCGGCCGACACGGCGATTGTTTCGCCCTTCACCCTGACACCGACGACACGCTCGCCCTCAACGATGATCTTCTCGACCGGCGAGCTCAGCCGCACGCTGTCGCCCACCATGCGGGCTGTCGGCTCCAGGAGCGCCGCGATGCCGCCCTCGGGATAGACGTGGTAGAGCTTGGCATGCTCGGGCATCTCGTGCGAATAACCGATGCAGACGGCCTTGTTGGTCACCTTTGCCGCAGCCTTCAGATACATCGACTTCAGCATGCCGCCGCGCATCTTCTCGCCGACGGAAGGCGCAAGCTCGCAAGCGTCGGCACCCGACCAGGCTTCCGCCAGCGGAATGGCAACCTTGCGGGCCAGTTCGTCGCCATAGGTCTGACGGAACCAGTCGGCAGCCGAGTGGATCGGCGTCGGGCGCAGCTGTGCGGCAACGGCGCTGCCGACGAAACGCGGCGACCTCAACAGGCCGAACGGATATCCATAGGTGCGGTCGTTGACGCGAACCGCTTCGCCATAGTGATGGACGGTCAGGCAGCTGTCTGCGGCGCCAAGCGCCTCTGCCAGGCGGTTGCTGACGAAATGGGCGCCCATGTCGTAGGAAAAGCCCTCGGCATCCTTGAAGGACCCGGCCATGCCTCCGATCGACTTGGCGGCCTCGAACACGATGACGTCGATACCGCGTTTCTTCAGTTCACGTGCTGCCGTCAGACCGGCAAGACCAGCGCCAAGTATTGCAACCGGATTCATTCCTGTGCTCCCGCAAAGCCGCAACGACAATACGTTGGGTGATCACCGGATAGACGCCAGCGGTCAAAAGTTACTGAATTATGACCATTGCATTTTAGCGATTCCAGGAAAAGTTCACAAATTCACAGAAATCCCGCAGCGCAGCCGCAAAGCGCCGGCGCGTTATACTGTCCCGGCACAGGTTTTACGCCGCCACGGCGGTAAAAATTGCCGCCTGTGCAGTGATCGCAAGGTTTCAGCGCACGACGAAGCAGTCGATCGACCGTGCCTTGAGCAACGCGCAGGCCCGCGTTGCAGCATCGCGGTCGGCAAAGCCGGCAAGCCTAGCCCGAAACACTTGCTTGCCGCCCGATTGCGAGCTTTGGACATTCGAGGCGATCTGGCCGAAATCGGCCATGAGCGGCATGGCGGTGTCGATCGCGCCCGAAGCGGCGGCCTTGCTGCCGGCCGCGGCGATCTGGATATCCCAGAGCGGCTCGCCCTTCCGGGCAACGCTTGCCACAGGCCCTGCCGCAGCACTCGCCAGACTTTCGGCCGTCTCGGTCTTCGATGGTTCCGCATAGGGGGTGACGCTTGCCGCACGCGCCGGCATGCCGAGGGTGATCTGCTTGCGCGACCCCGCAGCCAGCGTCTCGGTCGCAGCCGCAGCGCTACCTGCCGCTGGGCGCTTGTCTCTGACTTTGTCCTGGGCCTTTTCCTTGGCAGTGACCGCTGCAATCACCGGCGCCGGAGCCACCTGCCTGCCGGGAACGAACTGATCGAGCAGCGCTGCCATCTGGTCGTCACGCTGGCGGGCCGACTTGCCGCCCATCATCACGCCGATGATGCGGCGCCCGTCGACATTGACGGCGCTGGCGATATTGAAGCCCGATGCGTTGACGAAGCCCGTCTTGATGCCATCCATGCCGGGATAGCGGTACATCAGGTTGTTATGGCCGCGGATCCTGCGTCCCCTGAAGACGAAGGATCGCTCGGAAAAGATCTTGTATTCCTCCGGGTAATCCCGGATCAGCGACAGGGCCAGCACCGCAAGGTCGCGCGCAGTCGTCACCTGCGCATCGTCCGGCAGTCCGGACGCATTCCTGAACACGGTGCTGTTCATGCCGAGCTGATGCGCCTTGTTGGTCATCATCACGCCGAACTGGTCTTCCGTGCCGCCGAGACGGTCGCCCATGGCGGCGGCGGCATCGTTTGCCGAGCGGATCGCCATCGCATAGACGGCCTCGCGCACCGTGATCGTCTTGCCTGCCTGAACGCCGAGCTTGAAGGGAATTTTCGACGCGGCATTGGCGGTCATGACGATCTCGTCGTCCCAGTGCAGCCTGCCGTTATGCAACGCCTCGAAGGTGAGGTAGAGCGTCATCATCTTGGTCAGCGACGCCGGATGGTTGAGCTCGTCGGAATTTTCCGCCGCCAGAACCTTGCCGCTCTGCGCGTCATAGATGAAATGCGCATAGCCTGCTTCCGCCGTGCGGCTGGCCATCGACATCGCACCAACGACAAACACGAGTGCAATGATCCGCTGGATAAAAGGCATGCACTTCCCTCTCATGATCGCCGTCCGGTACCATGGCACCGGCTGCACCAGACGGGCATACCCCACCCCCGCCCGCCGGGTCAAACCATGAGTGTGGAAAAGCTGACGATATGCATCAGGAAAGTGTGCGGCGCACCGCATCGCGCCAGCCGCGGATTTTTGCCTTGCGCATCCGGGCTTCCATCTTCGGCTCGAAGCGCCGGTCGCTGACCCAGTCCGCGGCAAACGCCTGCCCGTCGGGCCACAGCCCCACCCGCGACCCCGCCAGCCAAGCGGCGCCGAGCGCCGTCGTCTCCTGGATATGCGGCCGGTCGACCGGCGCGTCGATGAGGTCGGCAAGCCGTTGCATGGTCCAGTCGGATGCCGCCATCCCGCCATCGACCCGCAGCACCGTGCGCCCCTCACAGCCAGCTTTGTCATGCCGGCGCCAGTCCTTCGTCATTGCCGCAAGCAGGTCGGCCGTCTGGTAGCAGACCGATTCCAGCGCGGCGCGGGCAAATTCCGCCGGGCCGGTCGAACGCGTCAGGCCATAGATCGCCCCGCGCGCCTTGGCATCCCAATAGGGCGCACCGAGCCCGGTAAACGCCGGCACCAGATAGACGTCCTGTCCCGCGCCGATCTCGGCGCTCGCATCTGCATCCTCCGCCAGATCGCCGCTCTGGCCGGCACTGTCGATCACCCCCAGCCCGTCGCGCAGCCATTGCACCGCAGCACCGGCAATGAAGATCGAACCTTCCAGCGCATAGGTGGTCTTGCCATCGAGCCGATAGGCGATGGTCGAGAGAAGCCGGTTCTTCGACCGCACCAGATCGCCGCCGGTATTCAGCACGGCAAAACAGCCGGTGCCATAGGTGGATTTCACCATGCCGGGCGAAAAACACGCCTGCCCGATCGTCGCCGCCTGCTGGTCGCCGGCAACGCCGAGGATCGGGATCTCGGCGCCGAAAACCGCTTTGTCGGTCACGCCGAAATCGTCGGCACAATCCTTCACCTGCGGCAGCATCGCCGCCGGGATGCCGAGGATGTCGAGAAGCTCCTCGTCCCAGCGGTTGCGGGAAATATCGTAGATCAGCGTCCGCGAGGCATTGGTCGCATCGGTCGCGAATGTCCGCCCACCGGTCAGCCGGAAGATCAGGAATGTATCGACCGTGCCGAAGCAGAGCCGCCCCTTCGCCGCCAGCGCCCTCGCCCCTTTGACATTGGAAAGCACCCAGGAGAGTTTCGTGCCGGAAAAATAGGGATCGAGCAGCAGTCCGGTCCGGGCGGTGAACAGCTTTTCAAGCCCCTCCCTCTTCAGCCTGTCGCACAGCTTCGCGGTGCGGCGGTCCTGCCAGACGATGGCATTGTGGACCGGCTTTCCCGTCTCGCGGTCCCACACCACGACGGTCTCCCGCTGGTTGGTGATACCGATCGCCGTAATCGCGCCGATCGCAATCCGCGCCTCCGACAGCGCCCGCTCGACGGTCCACAGCACGCTTTGCCAGATGTCCTCCGGATCGTGTTCCACCCATCCCGATTGCGGGAAAATCTGTGGAAACTCCCGCTGCCCCATCCCCACGATCCGCTTGTCCGCGTCGAAGATGATGGCGCGGGTGGACGTCGTTCCCTGGTCGATCGCCAGAATATAGCCAGCCAAGAATGCCTCCCTGCGGGCGATTTCCCTGCGACTGTTTGAGCCGCAGCCGCGCTGCCCGTCAATCCTGTTCATCAGTTTGTTTCGATTACAGAAATTCCGATCAAATGTCACGAACGGGAAGTCTCTGTGAATGGTCGCATTTTAGCGATTCGATTAACTTGACCTTTAACGGATGGTTTCTAGCTTCCGCCCCGCGTCACATGTTCAACGGAGGAAACTCGGAATGATTCCGATGTCTGCGAAACTGACCCGCATGGTCCAGACTTCATTGACCATCAAGGTATTTGCGATCTGCTTTCTCTGTGTGCATGTGCCGCTTATCGTCTTCATCGTCTACCTGGCCGGCGGCTATGCAGCCCAACCGCAGCCGATCCTGCTCCTGTTGCTAGTCGCAACGGTGGCCGGCACCGGCATCTGCCTGATGAGCCTCTGGTGGATGATCCGCCCGCTCAGTCAGCTGGCGCAGGCAATCAAGCTCTACCGGGCCAACGGCACGCCGGTACGCATGACGATCGGCAGAAAAGACGAGATCGGCCTTCTGGCCACGACCGTCACCGGCATGGTGGCGGAAACGGAAAGCCTGATGGCGAAGCTCCGCCACCAGGCGATGACCGATCCGATGACGGGGCTCGGCAACCGACGCTGGCTGAGCGAGCGCGCCGCGGAAGAACTGGCGCGCGCCGAGCGGCAGGGCGAAACGGTCTCCGTTCTGGTCCTCGACCTCGATCGCTTCAAGGGCATCAATGACGGCCACGGCCACGAGACGGGCGACCGCGTTCTCGTCGCCACCGGCGAAATCGTCCGCACCTGCCTCCGGCCCTATGATCTGGCGGCCCGCATCGGCGGCGAGGAATTCTGCGTGATGCTGCCGCGCACCTCGCTCGACGAAGCCCAGGCGATCGCCGAACGGCTGCGCAAGGCATTGGCCGCGACCACCGTGCCGCCGCTTCGCCAGGGCCGCATGACGGCAAGCTTCGGCATCTGCGCTGCAGGTCCAGGTGACCGCCTTTCCGATCTGCTGCTGCGCGCCGATTTCGCCCTCTATGAAGCCAAGCGCGCCGGCCGCAACTGCGTTCGTCGCGCCGCCGAAAACGACACCGGGCGGGATGGCAATGACGATATGATCGATGTCTCGACCGCCCGCCCTGTCCCCTCGCAGACCCGCCCTTCCCCCAACTGACCGCCCTAACTGACCGATTGCCCGCCGGCTATCGGCATCACATGCGGCAGAACCCGGCCGCAAAAAATCCCCCGCAGAACCCCGATTGCCAGCCACGCAACCTTGCGGCTAACCTCGCGTTGACGCGGCCATGGAGAAGGCCTCGTCTGCAGCGAATGTTGCGACAGGCAGAACAAGCGGGAGGAATTGCATGAGCAGGTCCGTCGTCATCACCGGATCCACCAGCGGCATTGGGCTCGGCATTGCCAGAGCCTTCGCCGCCTCTGGCGACAATGTCATCATCAACGGCTTTGGTGACAGGGACGAAATCGAGGCGATCCGCGCCTCGCTCGATGCGCAAGGCTCGGGCACGATCCTCTATCACCCCGCCGACATGACGAAGCCGATCGATATCGAGCACATGATCCTGACCGCCCGCGACCGTTTCGGCGGCGTCGATGTTCTCATCAACAATGCCGGCATCCAGCATGTGGCGAAGATCGAGGAATTTCCACCGGAAAAATGGGACCAGCTGATCGCCATCCTGCTGTCCTCGGCCTTCCACACGATGCGCCATGCGATCCCGCTGATGAAATCGCAGGGCAAGGGCCGCATCATCAACATCGCCTCCGCCCATGGCCTCGTCGCCTCGCCCTTCAAGTCTGCCTATGTCGCCGCCAAGCACGGCATCATGGGCCTGACCAAGACCGCCGCACTCGAGCTTGCGCGCGACGCCATCACCGTCAATGCCATCTGCCCCGGCTTCGTGCTGACCCCTTTGGTCGAAAAGCAGATCCCCGACCAGGCGCGTGAAAAGGGCATCAGCGAGGCAGAGGTGAAGGATGAGGTTCTGCTGAGGCTGCAGGCCACCAAGGAATTCGTCGCCGTCGAGGAAGTGGCAGAGGCTGCCATCTATCTGGCAAGCGACGCCGCCCGCAGCATCACCGGCACGCATATCTCCATCGACGGCGGCTGGACGGCGCAGTAAGCTGCTCCCTCATTCCTGTGCTTGTCACAGGAATCCAGTCACGCGAAGTCCTTCGCGTGAAAAGACTCTTTTGCGCCGCAGACGCGACGCTGCTGGATTCCTGTGACAAGCACAGGAATGAGGGTAGACTACTTTGCCCCGCGTACAGCCAAAGATGGCAACCGGGTGATTCTGGATCAAAAGCCGGCAACGGCGGACGAAGGAGACATATGAGTTCAGCCATCCGCTTCATCCTCAACGGGGAAGACGTCATGCTTGGAGATTTTGCCTCCACCGATACGCTTCTCGATTATCTCCGTCTCAAGCGACGGCTGACGGGGACGAAGGAAGGATGCGCGGAAGGCGATTGCGGCGCCTGCACGGTGCTCATCGGGCGCCTCACCGAACAGGGCCTTCGCTACGAAAGCGTCAATGCCTGTATCCGGCTGATCGGATCGCTGCACGGAACCCATGTCGTCACCGTCGAACATCTGGCGGAAAGGGACGGCGAGTTGCATCCGGTACAGCAGGCCATGGTCGACTGTCACGGCTCGCAATGCGGCTTCTGCACGCCGGGCTTCGTCATGTCGCTCTACGGCCTGTGGCTTTCCAACGAGAACCCGAACCGCGCCGAGATCGAAAGCGCGCTGCAGGGCAATCTCTGTCGCTGCACAGGCTATGAGCCGATCGTCAAGGCGGCCGAAAAGGTTGCCGAGAACCGCCCGAGTTCGCTCTTCGACCCGCTCGAACGCGACCGCACCGAAATCATGGCCAAGCTCTGGTCGATCCGCTCGCAGACGGACACGATCATCGTCGAGGCCGAGGGCGGCCGCACCATCGTGCCGGCCACCCTCGAAGCCTTTGCCGAAGCCCTAGCGGCCGAACCGGACGCCGTCATCGTCGCCGGCGCCACCGATGTCGGCCTGTGGGTGACGAAGCAGATGCGCCGGCTCGATCCGGTCATCTTCATCGGCCATCTTGCCGAATTGCAGGCCGTCACGATCGATGAGACCGGCATCACCATCGGCGCCGGCGTCACCTATGCCGATGCCCATGGCTATTTCGATGCGGTCATCCCGGCCCTTGGCCAGTTGCTCGACCGCATCGGCGGCCAGCAGGTGCGCAACATGGGCACGATCGGAGGCAATATCGCCAATGGCTCGCCGATCGGAGACACGCCGCCGCCACTGATCGCGCTCGGTTCTCAATTGACGCTGCGCTCCCATTCCGGCCGCCGCACCATCCCGCTCGAAAGCTACTTTCTCGCCTATGGCAAGCAGGACCGCATGGCCGGCGAATTCGTCGAGAAGATTTTCGTGCCGCGCCCGGACGATGACAGTCACTTCGCCGTCTACAAGATATCGAAACGCCGCGACGAGGATATTTCGGCGCTCTGCGGCGCCTTCAATCTGAAGATCGATGCCGATGGACTGGTCGGCGAGATCCGCATCGCCTTCGGCGGCATGGCCGCCACGCCGAAACGTGCCACCCATGTCGAGGACATGCTGACCGGCAAACCCTGGACCTGGAGCACCATCTCCGCCGTGCGCGATCTCTTCGACGAGGATTACCAGCCGCTCACCGACTGGCGCGCGACCGCCGAATACCGCAGCCTGACGGCGAAAAACCTGCTCACCCGCTTCTTCCTGGAAACGGCCGGAGCGGAGGCGCAGTTGCAGCGCTTCGAGCGGGATACTGCCGAGATGGAGGAGGTGTGATGATGAGCGCTATCGAAAAGTCCACCTCTGGCCTGCCGGCCCTGTCCGTTTACAGAGTGCCGCAAGTCCCCCTCTGGCCTGCCGGCCATCTCCCCCACAAGGGGGGAGAGGACTTGCGGCGAACTCGTGCCCCAAATTGGAAGCACAGCGGGCGCGGCTGGGTTAAGCCCTCCCCCTTGTGGGGAGGGTTTGGGAGGGGCCTTCGTCGGGATGAACCGAAAGGGGTCTTTTCAACGACGACCGCTGGAGGCCTCCTCTGATGGACAAGACATCCTTCGACACCAAGCCCGTCATCGATGGCCCGATGCATGTCTCGCTGAAACATGATTCAGCCCATAAGCATGTCACCGGGCAAGCCGAATATATCGACGATATCCCAGAACCGATCGGCACCCTGCATGGCGGCCTCGGCCTCTCCGACCGGGCGCATGCGGAAATCCTCTCCGTCGATCTCGACGAAGTGCGCGCCGCCGAAGGCGTCGTCTGGGTGATGACGGCCGACGATATTCCCGGTGCAAACGACGTCGCCTCGACCGGCAAGCATGACGAGCCGTTGCTCGCAACCGATCTCGTAGAGTTCCACGGCCAGCCGATCTTTGCCGTCTTTGCCGAGACCCGCGATCAGGCCCGCCGGGCCGCGAGACTGGCGAAGATCGAATATCGCGACCTGCCCCACTGGACCGATATCGATGGCGCGCGAGAAAACGGCTCAGCCTTCGTCACCGAGCCGATGACGCTGCGCCGCGGCGAGCCGGAAACCGAGATCGAAAAACCGCCGCTCCGAATCCAGGCCTCGATGACGATCGGCGGCCAGGAACATTTCTATCTCGAAAGCCATATCGCGCTGGCCGTTCCCGGCGAGGACGAAGACGTCACCATCTGGTCCTCCACCCAGCATCCGAGCGAGGTGCAGCATATGGTGGCGCATGTGCTCGGCTGCTCCAACCATGCCGTCGAGGTGAGGACGCGGCGCATGGGCGGCGGCTTCGGCGGCAAGGAGACCCAGGGCAACCAGTTCGCAGCCCTTGCCGCTGTGGCTGCGAAGAAACTGAAGCGCGCGGTCAAGTTCAGGCCCGACCGCGACGAAGACATGTCAATCACCGGCAAGCGCCACGATTTTCGCGTCGATTACGACGTCGCCTTCGACGAGGGCGGCAGGATCCATGCGGTGGACGCGATCTTTGCCGCACGCTGCGGCTATTCAGCAGACTTGTCCGGCCCGGTCACCGACCGCGCCCTCTTCCACGCGGATTCGAGCTATTTCTATCCGCATGTGAAGCTGACCTCGCAGCCGCTCAAGACCCACACCGTCTCCAACACCGCCTTCCGCGGCTTCGGCGGCCCGCAGGGCATGCTCGGTGGCGAGCGCATCATCGAGGATATCGCCTACGCCGTCGGCAAGGACCCGCTGGAAATCCGCAAGCTGAACTTCTACGGCCAGCGCGGATCGAACCGCACCGTCACGCCTTATCATCAGGAAGTCCAGGACAACGTCATCGCCCGCATCGTCGACGAGCTGGAAACCTCGTCCGACTATCAGGCGCGGCGACAGGCGATCATAGAATTCAACCAGTCGAGCCCGGTCATCCGTAAGGGCATCGCGCTGACGCCGGTGAAATTCGGCATATCCTTCACCATGACCGCCTATAACCAGGCCGGCGCGCTCGTCCATATCTACAATGACGGCTCGATCCACCTGAACCATGGCGGCACCGAAATGGGCCAGGGCCTCTATACCAAGGTGGCGCAGGTCGTGGCCGATTGCTTCCAGGTCGATATCGACCGGGTGAAGATCACCGCAACGACCACCGGCAAAGTGCCGAACACCTCGGCCACCGCCGCCTCCTCCGGCTCGGACCTGAACGGCATGGCCGCCTATGACGCCTGCCGCCAGATCAAGGAGCGGCTGATCGATTTTGCCGCCCGCCAGTGGCAGGTCAATCGCGACAGGATCGAGTTCCTGCCCAACCGGGTGAAGATCGGCGGCGAGATCGTCCCCTTCGACACCTTCATCAAGGCCGCCTATTACGACCGCGTCCAGCTCTCGGCCGCAGGCTTCTACAAGACGCCGAAAATCCATTGGGATCGTGCCGCCGGCCGCGGCCATCCCTTCTATTATTTCGCCTATGGCGCCGCCGTCTCCGAAGTCTCGATCGACACGCTGACCGGCGAATACATGGTCGACCGCACCGATATCCTCCACGATGTCGGAAAATCGCTCAATCCGATCCTCGATATCGGCCAGATCGAGGGTGGCTTCGTCCAGGGCATGGGCTGGCTGACCACCGAGGAACTCTGGTGGGATGCCAAGGGCCGCCTTCGCACCCACGCGCCCTCCACCTACAAGATCCCGCTCGCCTCCGACCGGCCAAGGATCTTCAACGTCAAACTGGCCGAATGGTCGGAAAATGCCGAACCGACCATCGGCCGCTCCAAGGCCGTCGGCGAACCGCCCTTCATGCTGGCGATCTCGGTTCTGGAAGCGATCTCCATGGCCGTCGCAAGCGTCGCCGACTACGCCATCTGCCCGCGGCTCGACGCACCGGCAACGCCGGAACGGGTGCTGATGGCGGTGGAGAGACTGAAGGGGATGTGACCAGGAGGGGGAAGCCGAATAACGGCCAGCGAAGAGGGGAAGCCATAAGACCCCTCCCAACCGTCCGGGGCGAGCCGCGAGTCTCGCCCGTCCTTCGGACCCCCACAAGGGGGAGGGCTTTAACCCAGCCGGACTGCCGAAACCAATCTTAAAGCGTGTCGCATTTATTCAGCCTCGTATCCTGCTGCCTTGAAGAAGTTTATGCATTCTGTGACGGAGAAGAGGCTGATGATGTCACCGAGAGCATTGGCAATTGCATCGAAGCTTCGTGCCGCTCGCTTTCGCAGGAGTGCCTTGAGTTTTGAGAATGCCATTTCGATGGGGTTCAGGTCTGGCGAATAAGGCGGCAGGAATAGAAGCCATGCGCCTTCCGCCTTGATCAACTGTTCCGCTCGTTCGCTTTTGTGGAAGCCGACATTATCGAGGATGACGACGTCGCCGGGCGACAGTGTCGGCACAAGCTGTGTCTCAATCCATGTTTCGAAGATGCGGCTGTTCATCGGAGCGTCGACGATCCACGGTGCGGTCAGGCCATGGCAGCGCAGTCCGGCAATGAAGGTCTGCGTCCTCCATTTCCCGAACGGAGCATAGGCGGCAAAGCGACTGCCTTTGGCAGACCATCCGGTGCGTTTTGTCAGGCGCGTATTCGTGGATGTCTCGTCGATAAAAATGAGCCGTGACAAGGCTTTGTTGAAGAACCGCCTTCGACGGTTGATCCACAGGTCACGCGCCTTGGCGATCTCCGGCCTGCGCTGCTCGCTTGCCTTGAGGCTTTTTTTTATTGCTGAGCCCGAGCCGGTGCAAAAACCGCCCGACCGTGGCGCGGTGAACCTCGATGCCGCGCTCGGCAAGCGCAACGCACAGTTCATCCAACGTCGTTTCGCCGTGGGCCGACATCCGCTCGCGGACCCAATCACCATGCGCCAAGAGCTTCGCACCACCAGGCGGGTGCCCCTGCTTGGCGGCGATCAGAGAGCCGGATAACCGATGCAGGATCACCATGTTGTTGACGAACCGAGGCGAAACCCGGAAATGCCGAGCGGCTTCACGGTTACTATGACCCTCATTCACAAACGCAACAACACGCTCACGCAACTCGATCGGATGCGGCTTGCCCATGGTGCTTCTCCTTCCGTGGGCAAAGTGAATCATACTTCAAGCCAAACTGGAATCCTGAATCCGGTTAACGGCGACACGCTTTAGGCCGAGCGGTTGCCGCGAGTCCTCTCCCCCCTTGTGGGGGAGATGGCCGGCAGGCCAGAGGGGGACTTTATGGCTCAGCCGCGCCGACACCTAAGCGCAATGGCGGCAGCTACAATTCAGGAGGACCCCATGCCCATCACCATCCGCCCCGAACACCCCGGCGATGAGGACGCCATCCACCACCTCACCCAGGCCGCCTTTGCCCCGATGGCCTACAGTTCGAAGACCGAGGGCGCGATCATCCGTGCATTGAGGCAAGGCGGCGATCTCACCCTGTCGCTGGTTGCCGAGGAGGATGGCGAGATCGTCGGCCATGTCGCCTTCTCGCCGGTCACGATCGACGGCCATTACGATGACTGGTTCGGCCTCGGCCCGATCTCGGTCAGGGCCGACAGACAGAAGCGCGGCATCGGCCGGGCGATGATCCGCGAAGGCATCCACCGGCTGAAGGTGCTCGGTGCCAAGGGCTGCGCGCTCATCGGCGATCCGGCCATCTATCGCAGTTCCGGTTTCGACAGCGACGGCGCCCTGACCTATGCGGGCGTGCCGGATGCCTATGTCCAGCGCCTCGCCCTGTCGGGCCACCCGCCGCAGGGCAGACTGGCCTTCTCGCCGGCCTTTGCCGTCACGGGTTGAGCGCGCTTCAGCCCTTGCGTCGCACCATGAAGGCCTGGAACAGGTAGCCGAACGGGATATTGCCATCGGTATCGGCAAGCAACCTGCCGATGTCGCGCAGCGCGACCTCGGCCCCCGACCGCCCCATCCGCTCGACGGCGGGCTTGGCATAGGAAGACGAGAGCGCAAGCCCGACGAAATCCTCCGACGACAAGGGCAGGATCGACGCCTCGGAAATCCGCGCCGCACCGGTAAAACCGTCGAGCGCGGAAAGCTCCGCCAGATAGTCCGGCCGGCCGCCCTTGCGGGCCTCCCCTTCCGTATTGAGAAAATCCATCACCGCGCGGGCGGCGGGCGAGCCTTCGACATCGCGCACATATTCGACGATCGCCAGCACGCCGCCCGGCACGAGCACCCGCTGCGCCTCGCGATAGAAGACCTCGCGGTCGAACCAGTGGGCGGCGGTGGCCGCCGTCACCGCTACGATTTCGCCATCCGCGGCCGGCAGGATTTCGGCCCTTCCGTCGACGAAATCCAGGCCCGGACCATCGGCCTGCCCGATCGCCGTCTCGCGCATGTCGGCAGACGGCTCGATGCCGGTAATGGCAATCGTTGCCGGAAGGAAAGCGCGCAACTGGCGGGAAAATATGCCGCTGCCGCTGCCCACGTCGAAGAGGCGGGCATCTGACATCCGCGATGACACCTCCCCGATCGGCACGGCAAGCGCCTCGACCAGCGCTTTCGGATAGCGCGGCCGAAAGCGGTCATAGGATTGGGCACCGGTGGAAAACCGGCCGATATGCTCATTGCTGGCGGGAAGGGACATCGGAAGGACCTCGAATGATGATGCCAGGCAACATGGTACGAAGCCGACCGTCCTCCAAGGCAAGATCTTGTTATCGGGCCGGGACTATCCGGCAGGCATGCCGACGCCGCACCTGCTTCACCGCTCAGAACACGTCGTGAACCAGCGGCTCGGCCGGCATCCTGATGGCCACCAGCCGGTCACGGCCACCGCGCTTGGCTTCGTAGAGCGCACGGTCGGAGGTTGCGATCATATCGGCGAAATCGCAATTGGTCGGCGAAGCGGTGGCAAGCCCGGCACTGACGGTGAAATGCACCGGAAGGCAGCCTTGCCAATCGAAGCCGGCATTGGCGAAATTGGCGCGGATGCGCTCGACGATCGCAATAGCGGCAGCGCCCGCCGGGTTCGGCAGGAACAGCACGAATTCCTCGCCACCCCATCGCCCGGCGATATCGGCGCCGCGAATCGAACTGCTCAGGATATCGGAGAAGCGCGAAATCACCTCGTCGCCGGCATCATGCCCGAACCGGTCGTTGACGCCCTTGAAGTCGTCGAGATCGAAGATCGCCATCGAACGACAGCCTTCCATCTGGCCGGCAAAACTTTGCAGCACGCTGGAGCGAAAGGCCCGGCGGTTGAGCAGGCCCGTCAGGCTGTCCGTTTCGGCCAGTCGCTTCAGGTCGTTCTGATAGCGCACATGGTCGGAAATATCGCGGATGACGGCAACCAGAAGCGGCGCGCCCGCCGCCGAGGTCCTCAGGATCGTGATGCCGAGATTGACTTCGCTTCCATCACGCCGGCGACCGACGATCGTCGCACTTCTCTGCCCCATGCGCCGCGTATCGGTCTCGCCCGACTGGAAATCGCTGACGAGGCGCTGGTGAAAACTGTGTATCCGCTCCGGCAGCAACAGTTCCAGCGGCTTGCCGACAAGCTCGCCGGTCTGCCAGCCGAAAATGGTTTCCGCCGCAGGGTTGCAAAGACGAATGGTGCCGTGACTGTCTATCCCGACAATGCCATCGGCAATTTCGAACACGATCTTCCGATAGATATCCTGGGAATCTGGAATAAGCGAGGCAATCGATGCTCTCTTCTTCATAGTAACTCGTCGTGTACGAAAGGCCGTAAGTAATTGGCAAATGTCAATTTGACCGGCAGCAATGGTTACAACCGAATTGCTGATATTTTTTTAATTGGCGGATGCATTTATTGCGAGCATTACCATATAGATACATCTTTTTGTGGAACGTGGTTCGAAAGCTCGCATCACCTGCAGGCAGATCAGGACGAATCTGGGGCAAGCCCGAACAAGAGAATGTGACGAGCCCCGCCACCTGCTATAGTCCAGCCATGACCGCTTTCGCCCTCATCGAGTTTGTCGCCCGCCACAGATCCGTCCTCGTCGAGGTGACCGGGACGCGTGGCTCGACGCCGCGCGAGGCCGGCACGTTCATGCTGGTCGCAGCCAACGCGATCTGGGGCACGATCGGCGGCGGCCAGTTCGAATATATGGCGATCGACAATGCCCGCGCCCTTCTCGATGGCGGCGGTCAGGCGGAAATGGATATCCCGCTCGGGCCGGAAATCGGCCAGTGTTGCGGCGGCCGCACCACCTTGTCCTTCACACTCGTCACGCCTGAACTCGCCGCCATGCTGGAGCGAAGGATCGATCGTGAGCACGAGGAGCGACCCGCAATCTTCCTGTTCGGCGCCGGACATGTGGGCCAGGCTTTGGCAAGGGCGCTTGGGCCCCTGCCCTTTGCCGTCACGGTGGTGGAAACACGGGCCGACGAACTGAACCATCTGCCGGATACCGTGACGCGCCGCCTCAGCGCCATGCCGGAAGCCTGTATAGCGGACATCGCCGCCGGCGGTGCGGCAGTGATCCTCACCCACGACCACGCGCTCGATTTCCTCATCGCCGAACGGGCGCTGGCCCGCGCCGATCTCTCTTATGTCGGCATGATAGGCTCGGCCACCAAGCGCGCAACCTTTGCCCATTGGTTGGCCCGGCAGGCCTCAGAGGAGCCGGCCCGACCGGACCCCGCAATGATGATGGCACGGCTGACCCTGCCAATCGGCGGCTCTGCGGTCAGGGACAAGCGCCCAGAAGTCATCGCCGCGCTGGTGGCCGCCGAACTGCTGCAAAAGGTGCCCTTGATGGCGGCCGAACCATCACAGGCAACCCCGTCGGCAACCCCATCGACGCCCCATTCACAACGGCAGGTCACGCGCGGCTGATAGCCTCTTGTCCTGCCAGAACCGCTCCACCCGCCCCGGCATCGGTTCGCCGAGACCAATATCTGCCCTTAAATCATCGGGAAGTGTCGGAACGCTTGCCTTGCCGCCATGTGCTGCCCCGTCCCTCGCCAGCCCTCCGAAAAAACGGGCAAGGTGGAGACGCAGGTACGCGTGAAAGAACCCCTTTCCCGCCTCTCTGGCAGGCCGGATTTCAGGCATGGAGGATCGCTTTGCGGACAGCATGTCTTGCTCCACATTTGGTTGTCGCGGGGATGGCGTGGCCGGATCATTGCCGCCGATTGCCGCCACATTCCAATTCGAATAGAGTGACGAGCGATCAAGAGAACTTATCGACAAGAGCCCGCCGATGAAGCTGTCCCGCCAGTTTCCCCTGAATGCGCTGAGGGTCTTCGAAGCCGTCGCCCGGCTGCGGAATTTCACCCGCGCCGGCGAGGAACTAGGCATGACGCAGACCGCCGTCACCTACCAGATCAAGCTTCTGGAGGATTATCTCGGCGCCGAGGTCTTCATCCGCAGGCCGCGGGCGCTGCAACTGACCGAAACCGGTGAAAGCCTGATTGCGAAGATCACCGATGCCTTCGCGCTTTTGACTGATGCCGTTACCGATGCACGCCGCACGATCGGCGAGACGCTGGAAATCCAGTCGCCTCCGACCTTCGCCTCCCACTGGCTGTCGCGCCATCTCGGCGATTTCCAGAACAGGACCCCGCATCTGAGCGTCCGCCTGAACCGCACCATGGGCCCTGCGGGCGCCGATGCCATGCCGGGCGACGTGGCGATCCGCATCGGGCCGGAGCCCTGGGATGGACTGGTCTGCCACCACCTCTTGACCCTGCACTATACCCCCATGCTGCACCCGAAGCTTGCCGACAGCATTGGCGGCATGACCGAGCCGGCCGATCTTCTGAAACTTCCCTGGATCTCCGACACGAAGGACATATGGACCGGCTGGTTCGACGCCATGGGGCTTGATCCTCAGCGCATCCGCCATGTCAATCTCAACACCTTCGGCGCGCTTGACCTGCAGGCCAATGCCGCGATGTCCGGCCACGGCGTCGCCATGCTGAGCCCGTTCTTCTTCGCCGACGAGCTGGCTTCGGGGCGGCTGATCCAGCCCTTCGAAAACAGCATCGGCGACGGCAAGAGCTATTGGCTCACCTATGCGCCATCCCGCCGCAACCAGCCGAAGATCCGTGCCTTCAAGGCCTGGATCGAGGAAACGCTCGCCCGTGACCTTGCCGAACGCGACCTCATAACCTTCGCAGATCGTGAAATATCCCCTTCGACCTGAGACAACTCACAGCGACCGTGGCGGCCGCTCGATCATGTCCCAGGCACTGGATCGCGGAGAGCGATTGACCGTGCTGGGCGATATCCGCCCGTCGGCCAAGCCGAGATCGGTGCGTTGATGCCGGTCGAGTGCTGCCGCATCCCTACCGTCGGCCAGGTCACGACCAGCGGGGCGTGGGCCGGCATGGCGGTATCGGCCGGCACCTATCAGGCGCAAAAACGCCGTGAACAGACCAAGGGGCATGGCCTCTCCTCCTTCTTTCACCATCGTTGAATTGATGTCTATGATCAAAGGATGCGCCGGTTTATGCTGCATTTCCAACGAAACATCCGTCTGTATGCATAAAGAGAATTGATCCATGAAAATATCGAAGCAATTCCCGCTCAACGCCCTGAAGGTCTTCGAGGCGGCGGCGCGGCAGTTGAGCTTCACCAGGGCGGGCGCGGAACTGGGCCTTACCCAGACCGCCGTCAGCTACCAGATCAAGCTTCTGGAGGAGACGCTGGGCGAGCAGCTTTTCCTGCGCCGGCCGCGGCAGGTGACCCTGACGGATGCGGGCGCAAGGCTTGCCCCGAAGATTTCCGAGGCCTTCGACCTGATGGACGAGGCGCTTGCCGGCACCAGGGATCATTCGGAAGCGACGCTGATTATCCACACCACCGCCACCTTCGCCTCGCGCTGGCTGGCGCATCATCTCGGCACTTTTCAGTTGGAAAATCCGGGCATTGCGGTCAGGCTCGAGACCGCGCAGGAGACCGTCGACTTCAGCCGCACCGAGGCGGACGTGGCGATCCGCAGCGGCAATGGCCGCTGGCCGGGATTGAAGGCACATTTTCTGATGAAGAGCGATTTCACCCCGATGCTGAGCCCGGCTTTGGCCGCTACGATCGGCGGCGTCCACCAACCGGCCGATCTGTTGAAGCTCAGGATCATCGATCCCGGCGATTTCTGGTGGCCGCTCTGGTTTGCCACGGCAGGTCTGCCCGATGTCGATCTGAAGGGGCGCCCGCTCAGCCGTTTCGGCGCCCAGACATTCGAGGCCGCAGCCGCAATCGCCGGCCAGGGCGTGGCGATCCTCAAGCCGGAATTCTATGCCGACGACGTGGTGCTCGGCCGCCTGATCCAGCCCTTCGATCTCAGGGCATCGGATGGCAGCGACTACTGGTTCTGTTATCCCGAAACCCGCCGGCATTCGAGGAAAATCCGCGCCTTCCGCGATTTCATGCGCAAGACGATGCCGACTTTCAGGGACTGATGTCTGGCTGGCTGCCGGCCAGGTCGCTCAATAGCTCATGTCGGGAGCATAAAAACAGCGCAGCGTATCCTCGGTCGGATAGAGGCAAAGGTGATATTCCTCGTCCTGCGACCGTCGCGTCTCGCTCTGCGGCATGGTGAAGTGATGCGGCCTTGTGATCAGCCGGTGATCTCCCGGCGCAAGCGAGATCTCGTAACCCTGGTTGGTGACCTTGACGTTGCGCGTCGAGATCATCTGGCAGTCGCCGGTCTTGCTGTCGCCGTTGCAGCAATAGCCGTCATATTTCCACGTAACCCCATTGGCACTGTGGGCCTCATGGGCAACGGCGGGACTGATCCCGACGCCGGTCACAAACGCAATCATCGCACCTGTAAGAATGCATTGCCTGTTTTGGGGCATCAGCCTGTTCTCCGTTGATGGATGCCATCTCCGGCGGCGTGACGGACGCAATACCCGGCACCGCCGGTTGAATTTGCACATGCTACAATAGCCGAGTCGCCTTAGCCGGCTAAGCCCGGCCTTGGTGCGATGCACAATTATCTTTTAGCGCAGATAAATATTCGATGGATGCGGCGCTTGAACGCCGTCACGGTTTTTCGGGTTCCACCTCCGGAACAAAATCCACCCCGAATGGCCGGCGCCCCCCCCCCCCCCCGAATGGCCGGCGCCCCCAATGACCGGCGCCCATGCCCATACCGGATCACAACCCCAGATGAGCGAGAGTTGAATTCCGCTGACGGGCAACATCCCTTATCGTCGGCCCAGACGAGAATGGAGGAGACGCCATGCATGTGAGCCGTTACGCGACGATTGCCCTGATCCTGCTGGCCCTTGGTGCCGGCCCGGCATGGGCGCAGGAGCAAAGCCGCAGCGCCGGCACGACCTCGATCTTCGATCTCCTGCCCGACGATGCCTCGACCGAGCATGTGCTGTCGACCCCGAAGGGAGAGTTGCACTATACAGCAACGGCTGGAACGATGGACCTCTTCGGCCAGTCGGGCGCCAGGAATGCGGAAATCTTCTACACCGCCTATACCGTGCCCGCCAAGGACACGCCCCGCCCCCTCACCTTCGTCTTCAACGGTGGACCGGGCGCGGCCTCGGCCTATCTCCATCTCGGCCTGATCGGACCCGAGATTGCCAATCTCGGCGGAGCGGCCCGCGACGGCACCGCGCCGACGCTTGAGGATAATCCCGAAACCTGGCTCGGCTTTACCGACCTCGTGTTCGTCGATCCGGTCGGCACCGGCTGGAGCCGCGCCGCCTCCGACGCCCAGAACGCCTTTTACGGCGTGCGCGCCGATGCCGAGAGCCTGGCAAAGTTCATCGCCCTCTACACCCAGAAGAACAGCCGGATTTCCTCGCAGAAATACCTGGTCGGCGAAAGCTATGGCGGCTTCCGCTCGGCCAAGGTGGCAAAGGCCCTGAAGGACAGCCAGAGCATGCTGGTGTCCGGCATCGTCATGGTCTCGCCGATGATCGACGGCCGCTTCCTGACGACGGCCGATACGGACCCGGTCACTGCCGCCCTGCTTCTGCCCTCGCTTGCCGCATCGGAACTGGAGCGGAAGGGCGAGTTTTCATCCGAAAAACTGAAGGAGGCGCAGGATTATGCGATGAGCACCTATCTCGTCTCCCTCGCCGGTGCCGCACCTTTAGGCGCCGAGGCCGATGCGCTCTATGCCCGTGTCGCGGCACTGACGGGATTGCCGAAGGATATCGTTGCCCGCACCCGCGGCTTTATCGGCTCCGTCTATCGCAGGGAGGCTGCCGGCGACGGCAAGGTAGTCAGCATCTATGACGGCGCCGACATGTCGGTCGATGCCTATCCCGAGCGGGCCAATGTCATCAACGACGATGCCATCCTCGACGGCTATACGCGAGCCTATGGCGCCATGTTTGCCGCCTATGCGAGAGACGACCTGCATTTTTCGACCGACATGACCTACACGCTGCTGAACAACGACGTGAACCGTCAATGGGACTGGGACGGCGGCCGGTCGAATGCCAATGCCTCCGACGACGTGAGAGACCTTCTCTCCGTCATCCCTTCCTTCCGCCTCGCCATCCTGCATGGCTATAGCGACATATTGACGCCCTATGGCGTGTCGCAATTCATTCTCGACCACCTGCCGGAGCAGCTCGGCCGCGGCCGCACCGAGCTGAAACTCTATCGCGGCGGCCACATGTTCTACACCGATCCCGCCTCGCGCATAAAGGCAAGCGAGGACATCCGCGCCTTCTACGAGGCAACAGGGCCGGAAGCGACGGAGAGGCCGCGGGGCTGAGAAGGCCTCGCCGTGACCTATGCCGGATATGTGATCGCAGCGTGGCGCCGGGTCACGTCCGGCCGGCCGAAATGATGGATTTCGTTAAGACTTGGGTCCTACGAACGGCTGGTATTCCAAAGCCGGATAAAGCGATAAAAATATGATATCATTTTACTTTTTCGATTTCCCTGGCGCGGCGCAGGTCTTTGCTGCCGCAGGCCATGATCGCAATCCACGCCAGACGCGCACGATCCGCAACTGACCGCATGAGGCCGCGACCGGCCGCCGGACCCGGTGCCAGATGCCATTCTTTTGGCAATCCGGATGACAGTTTCAAATCGCCCGATGCCAGGGCGACAACCGTGAATGTCCACATTTTATAAGGTCCGTCGCTCCATCACGGGGAAAGCGAGGACCATGTCAGATTTTGGACTCCCCCATGTCATTTCTGAAAAACACCAAGACCCGCACGAAGATCCTCTGTGTGCTCGGGCCGATGTGCCTCATCGGCATCGGCGGCACTTCCTATCTGTCCTACAAGTTCAAGCAGTCCGATCGCGTCTATTCCAACTTCATCTCGCATGACAACATGTCGGCCGTGGTCATCACCCGCCTTCCGCTGCAGATGGTGACGGCCGGTTACTCGGCCTATCAGGCCGTCACCTCGCCGACCGCTTCTCAGAGCGAGGCCGATGCGCGCAAGGGCTATACCGCGGCCAAGGCAAACTTTGCCGCGCAGGCCGATCTCGCCATCAAGCTCGTGCCGCAGAAGACCGATCTCATCAATGCCGCCCGCACCGAAGGGCAATCGATCTTCGCCGACATGGACCGCGCGATCGACCTCGAGCAGGCGGGTAAGCGCGACGAGGCACTGGCAGCGCTCGACCAGACCCGCAGCCGCATCGCCGCATGGCGTTCCGGTGTCGGCAAATGGAACGATGCCGGCCTGCAGGCGATCGTCGACGAAACCAAGGTTCTCGCCGGACAGACGAACAGCACCGTGACCACCTCGCTGGTCTCGCTCGGCATTCTCTTCCTCGCCGGCATCCTGGCGGCAATGTTCGTCGTCGCGCGCGGCGTCACCGGCCCGATCGACCGCCTGCGCAACCGCATGCTCTCGCTGGCCAACGGCCAGACGGAAGCCGAGATCGACGGGCTCGACCGCAAGGACGAAATCGGCCAGATGGCCGATGCCGTCGCCGTCTTCCGCGACAACGCGCTGGAGCGCGCCCGGCTGGAGCGGGAGGCCGATGCCAACCGCAGCCTTTCGGAGCGCGAACGCATCGAACACGAGGAGCAGAAGGCCCGCGAGGCGGAAGCCGTCCGCTTTGCGGTCGACAATCTGGCGCTCGGCCTGGCAAGGCTGGCCGATGGCGATGTCTCCTACAGGATCGCACAGCAGTTCACGCCGGCACTTGACGGTGTCCGCAGCGACTTCAACAATTCCGCCGAAAAGCTCGAAGGCGCCCTCACCCGCGTCGCCGAAAATGCCCGCGGCATCGGCGCCGGCTCCAACGAGATCAAGTCGGCCGCCGACGATCTCGCCAAGCGCACCGAGCAGCAGGCAGCGGCGCTGGAGGAGACGGCAGCAGCACTGGAAGAGATCACCACCACCGTGCGCGATGCTTCCAAGCGTGCGCAGGAGGCAGGCGCCCTCGTGTCCCGCGCCCGTGACGGTGCAGAACGCTCCGGCGAGATCGTGCAGCAGGCCGTACGCTCGATGGAAGCGATCGAGAAATCCTCGGGCGAGATCGGCAACATCATCGGCGTGATCGACGAGATTGCCTTCCAGACCAACCTTCTGGCCTTGAATGCAGGCGTCGAGGCGGCTCGTGCGGGTGAAGCCGGCAAGGGCTTTGCCGTGGTCGCCCAGGAAGTCCGCGAGCTCGCCCAGCGCTCGGCCAATGCCGCCAAGGAGATCAAGACGCTGATCAGCACCTCCAATCAGCAGGTGACGGAGGGCGTCGATCTGGTCGGCCAGACCGGCCGCGCGCTGGAACTGATCGTCTCCGAGGTCCAGGAGATCAACCGCCATGTCGCGGCGATCGTCGAGAGCGCCCAGGAACAGTCGTCCGGTCTTCAGCAGATCAACACGGCCGTCAACCAGATGGATCAGGACACCCAGAAGAACGCCGCGATGGTCGAGGAATCCACCGCCGCCAGCCACAGCCTGTCGCGCGAGGTCGCCTCGCTCAACGAGCTTCTAGCCATGTTCAAGCTGCCGTCTGCGCAGGCGGGCCGCATGGCACCAGCCCCGCGCGGCGCCACGGGTTCCGAAGCACCGGCCGCATCGCCTGCCCGTGCGCTCGGACAGCGCCTCGCCCGCAGTTTCGGCGGACGGTCCTCGGCCGCCGCCGCAACAGCGGCCAGCACGGACAGCTGGGAAAACTTCTGATCCCGGAGTGAAACCGGCGACCGCCTGCCATTGGCGGGCGGTCGCCCTGATCGACCCTCTATGTCCCGGCACCGGGTTTCTGCTTATTGAAGCGGGCCGCATAGACGGCACCGACGATGGCAGCGGCGATCCCCGCTGCAGCACCGATCGCCATTGCCGGGCGCGGGCCGAGATGATCGGCAACCCAGCCGGTGATCGGCGCCCCGATCGGCGTTCCCCCGAGCGCGATCCCGACGCGCAGGGCCATGATCCGCCCCCGCATCGCCGCATCCGTCGACAATTGCATCAGGCTGTTGGTGGCATTGGTGAAGGTCAGCGCCGCGACCCCGATCGGCACCAGCGCCGCAGCAAACCACCAGTAGTTCGGAGCAAGCGCCGCGGCCATGCATCCGATCCCGAACACGCCGGCGCTGAGCTTCAGATCCCGGAACCGGATCGTCGCCCTTCCCGCATTCCAGAAGGCGCCGCCCACCGTTCCGATGGCGATGATCGACGACAGCAGGCCGTAGGAAGCGGCATCCGCGTGAAATAGGCTGATCCCCATGACCGAGACGAATATCGGGAAATTCAGTCCGAACGTGCCGATGAAGAACAGCATGACGAGAATGGCCATCAGGTCGGGGCGACCTCGGAGGTAACGCAATCCCTCGATGAAGCCGCCCTTGCCGGGTGCCGCCCTCTTGCTGGGCTTGAGTTCGCGTTTGCGCATCATCATCAGCGAAACCAGCACCGCAAGAAACGACAGGCCGTCGGCAAGGAAGCCCCAGCCGGTTCCAATCGTGGCGATCATGGCGCCGGCAACGGCAGGCCCGACCATGCGTGCCAGATTGAAGGAGGTGGAGTTCAATGCCACGGCATTGGGCAGGTCCTCATCGCCGACCAGTTCGGAAACGAAGGTCTGGCGCACCGGCGCATCGATCGCAGACGCGATACCGAACAGCAGAGAGAGAATATAGACGTGCCAGAGCCTGACGACCCCGGCAACGGTTAGCGCTCCGAGCACCAGTCCCAGCACGCCCATGGCGGCCTGCGTTGCCATCAGCAGTCGCCGCTGGTCGAGGCGGTCGGCCGCAAGGCCAGACCACGGCAGGAGAAGCAGCTGCGGCGCAAATTGCAGCGCCATGACGATACCCATGGCCGAACCACTGTGATCGGTGAGGTGCGAAAACACCAGCCAGTCCTGCGCGGTGCGCTGAATCCATGTGCCGATATTGGAGACGAGCGCACCCGCCGCCCAGATCCGGTAATTGACATGCGCAAGCGAGCGAAGGCTGCGTGGCAGCTCCCGCGTCATGGACGCTTTGCCATGGTCCCGCCGTGGAACTGGCCGAAGTGGCGGGCGCAGAACAGCGCGATGCCGAATGCGCCGAGACCGGCGGCAAGAACATCGGCCGGTTCGCCGATCTGCAGTGCGCCCAGCGTGATGATGAGAATGTAGGCGACGACGAGATTGGCAAAACCCCACAGCGTGTTCACTGTGGAAGATGACAGTCCCACGCCATGCGGCTTGGCGAATGGTGACTGGAATGGCCGGCCGAGAACGCCGCTGACCACATGCGGCACCGCATTCATCAGGAAGGCGCCACCTAAGAACAGGCTGATATAGTGAGGAACAGACATATCACTGGGTCCGCTGTGTGAGAAGGTCGATCACATCCCCGACAAGGCCGGTTTCGCCCAGCCGAGGGAACAGTTTTTCGGTGCTGTAGGCATGCGCCTCCGCCCGGGGATCCATCATCGCGTCGATGGCAAGCGTCACGTTGAAGCCCGCCTCATGGGCCTGCCGCGCTGTCGCCTCGACGCCTGAGCCGGTCGCAACGCCGCAGATCACCACCTGCGTGACGCCGAGCGCCTTGAGGCGTGCCTCGAGATCGGTGGTCGCGAATGCGCCCGCCGTATATTTCGTCACCACGATATCGGAAGCCTGCCGGTTAAGTTCGGGCAACAGATCGACAAATCCATCCGGCAGCGGCCCCGAATGCCGCCCGGCTTCGGTGCGCCCCGGCGCGCTGCCGGCAACATTGACGAGCACGACCGGCAGGCCCTGGGCGCGAAAGGCGCCGATCAGCGCCACCGCGCGCTCGACGACCGGCGCAAGGGCTGCGGCTGGCACCATGCCCGCCACCCCCACCTGGAGATCGACAACGATCAGCGCGGTATTGTCGTCAAGAACGGTCAGGGCCATCGGGCTCTCCTTCAAAAGGCTGCGGCGCCATCTGCATCAGTCCTCCTCCACCAGCCGCTGCAGAAGCACGATCGCAGCATGCACCTGCGCCTGTTCTTCAGCGGAAAGCGTCGCGTCTATTCTTCGCGTCAGCCAGTCCTGCCGGGCCGCACGCCCTTCCGCGATCATCGCCCGGCAATCTTCCGTCAGGGACAGGATCGTCTGCCGTCCATCGGAAGGATCAGGCATGCCCACCACCAGCCCGCTCGCTTCGAGCGAGGCGATCAGCGCGCCCATCGATTGCGGCCGCATGCCCTCCGCCCGCGCCAGGGCCGAGGTTGTCATCTGACCGTCCTTCTCCAGCCGGACAAGCACGGATGCCTGGCTGGCCGTCAGGTTTCCCGGATGGCCCTGCGCCCGCAGCTTGCGCTTCAGCTTGCTCGCCAGCGAACGAAGATCCTCCGCAACGAGGGCGGCGATGGAAATGGTGTCAGTCATATCGCCTCAATATCATATATGAAGTCAAACTGTAAAGTTTACCTTCATATATTTGACGACCGGCCCGCGTAGAAAATCAGCCGCGACACGACAACGCATGCCGTGCTGCGGCGCCTTGCCCCTTTCCTCCTCCGCGTTTTTTGCCCACACTCATGAGTCGGGGAATAAAAACGGGAACAACCGAATGTATGAATATGCCGTCGCCTGGGAATGGCTGAGTTTTGCGGTGCGCTGGTTTCATGTGGTCACCGCGATCGCCTGGATCGGCTCGTCCTTCTATTTCATTGCGCTTGATCTCGGACTGGTGAAGCGGCCGCATCTGCCGCCGGGCGCCTATGGCGAGGAATGGCAGGTCCATGGCGGCGGCTTCTACCACATCCAGAAATATCTGGTCGCACCGGCCCAGATGCCCGAACACCTGACCTGGTTCAAATACGAGAGCTATTTTACCTGGCTGTCCGGCTTCCTGATGCTCTGTCTCGTCTACTACGGCGGCGCCAATCTCTTCCTCATCGACCACTCGGTGATGGAACTAGAACCCTGGCAGGCGATCTGTCTGTCGCTGGCGTCACTCTCGATCGGCTGGCTGTTCTACGACCAGCTCTGCAAGTCGAGGCTCGGCAACAATACCTGGGGCCTGATGATCCTTCTCTATATCCTGCTGGTGCTGATGGCATGGGGATATACGCAGATCTTCACCGGCCGCGCCGCCTTCCTGCATCTCGGCGCCTTCACCGCGACGATCATGTCGGCCAACGTCTTCTTCATCATCATCCCCAATCAGAAGATCGTCGTCGCGGACCTGATTGCCGGGCGAACACCGGATGCGAAATACGGCCGCATCGCCAAGCAGCGCTCGCTGCACAACAACTACCTGACGCTGCCCGTCATCTTCTTCATGCTGTCGAACCACTATCCGCTGGCCTTCGGCACAGAGTTCAACTGGATCATCGCGGCACTCGTCTTCCTGATGGGCGTCACCATCCGCCACTGGTTCAACACCACCCATGCACGGAAGGGCAAGCCGACCTGGACCTGGCTCGTCACCGTCATCCTGTTCATCCTCATCATCTGGCTGTCGACCGTGCCGAAGGTGCTGACCAGAGAGGCGGAAACCTCGCAAGCCTCGGCGATGACGCCGATGAGCCAGAAATTTGCCGCCAACGAACATTTCGGCGCCGCCCGCGACGTCGTCATGGCCCGCTGCTCGATGTGCCACGCCGCCGAGCCCGTCTGGGACGGCATCACGTTTGCGCCGAAAACGGTGAAGCTGGAAACCGATGCACAGATTGCCAGCCACGCGCGGGAAATCTATATCCAGGCCGGCAGAAGCCATGCCATGCCGCCCGGCAACGTCACCGACCTGTCTCAGGACGAACGCAAATTGCTTGTGGCATGGTATGAAAGCACCGTCGCATCGAGATAGTTCCAACCCTGAAGGTTCTCATGACGCCCACCCTGATCCGCGGACGCCTGCTCTCCTTCAAGCGTGCCCCCCAGTCGCTCGCCGATGGCGAAAGCTATAGCTACCAGCATGATGGCGGCCTGCTTGTCGGCAATGACGGCAGGATCGCCGCGATCGGGGATTATGCAGCGGTGAAGGCCGCGGCTCCGGATGACGTCACCGAGATCGACCATCGCCCGCATCTCATCCTGCCGGGCTTCATCGACACGCATGTGCATTTTCCGCAGATGCAGGTCATCGCTTCCTATGCGGCAAACCTCCTGGAATGGCTGAACACCTATACCTTCCCGGAGGAATGCCGCTTCGTCGAAAGCGATCACGCCACCCGTATCGCCACGCATTTCTACGAAGAGTTCCTGCGCCAGGGCACGACGACGGCGGTGGCCTATTGCTCCGTCCACAAGACCTCTGCCGACGCCTTCTTTGCCGAGGCCTTGAAGCGCAACATGTGCATGGTCGGCGGCAAGGTGATGATGGACCGCAACGCCCCGCAGGGCCTGCTAGACACGCCCGAAATGGGCTATGACGAGACCCGCGCCGTCATCGACGAGTGGCATGGCAAGGGCAGAAACCACGTCGCCATCACCCCCCGCTTCGCCATCACCTCGACGCCCGGCCAGATGAAGGCGACCCAGGCGCTGGCGGAGGAATTTCCCGATCTCTTCATCCAGACGCACCTGTCGGAAAATCACGACGAGATCCGCTATACCTGCGAGCTCTACCCGGAAGCAAAAGACTATACCGATATCTATGCCCGCTATGGCCTGCTCGGGAAAAAGACCCTGCTCGGCCACGCCATCCACCTGTCGGAACGGGAGATGGATGCATTGTCGGAGGCAGGCTCGATCGCCGTCCACTGCCCGACCTCCAATCTCTTCCTCGGCTCCGGCCTCTTCCCGATGAAGCAATTGATGCGTAGGCAGAAGCCGGTGCGCATTTCCGTCGCCACCGATATCGGCGGCGGCTCCAGCTATTCGATGCTGAAGACCATGGACGAGGCTTACAAGATCCAGCAATTGCTCGGCGAACGGCTGAACCCGCTGGAAAGCTTCTACCTGATGACCAGAGGCAATGCCGAGGCGCTGTCGATGGAGACCGATATCGGCACGCTCGATATCGGTTCGGTGGCCGATCTCGTCGTGCTGGACGCAGCGGCAACGCCCGCCATGAAGCTCAGGATGGAGACGATCTCGACATTGCCCGAAGAGCTTTTCCTGTTGCAGACGATCGGCGACGACCGCGCCGTCGTCGAGACCTATGTGGCGGGCAAGCCGATGAAGCCAGCGCCGGCCGCTTGAGACGCAAGTGAACGGCAGCGCCAGATAAAAATACATGAAGTGCACAAGCGGCTTTCCGCGTTGTGCAATCGTTAACTCTCCGGGCGCAATCTGGGCAAAGGCAGAGAAGTCGTCTCTTCGCTATGACAGCGAATGCCTCCATCGAACATTCACTAGATCCTGAAGCATGCTCATTTCGGAGCAGCGGCCTGAGGGAAAGACTGGAACGTTGCGGCCGATCGGGGTGTCCCTGATCGCCATCGCGGCGGCGTGTCCGCAAGGTCTGACCGACAGCTCGCTCCCGGCTCCGAACGGACCTTACCGAGATAACCAGATGACCTTTTTGAAGAACGCCAGCATCCGGGCGAAAATTATGTCGCTCATTATCCCGATCTGTCTCGTCGCGATCGCCTCCTCCCTCTATCTGTCCAGCGAGTTCAAGCAGTCGGACGGGCTTTACGAGCGCTTCATCGCCAACGACAACCAGGCCGAAGTGGATCTGGTCGCCTCGACCCGCAGCCTCGTTGCAACCGGCTATTCCACCTATCAGATCCTGCTGCACAGCCAGACGTCATCGGTCGACGACGCCTTGAAGGGCTTCTACAAGGAAAGCACGACCAGCCTGATCGGCCGCATCGAGCAGGCCAAGAAGGGCTCGCCCGAATATGCCGACCAGCTCGACACTTTCGCGACCCGCGCGAAGGAAGTCGTCGCCCGGACGGATGCGGCGCTGAAGCCCGGCCAGAGCGCCGAGGACACCAGGGCCGCGCTCGCCAAGGCCGACGCGCTGATCCAGCCTCTGCTGTCCGACATGCGCGACCTGACCACCAGGATGAAGGACAACATCCATCTGCGCTCCAGTCATCTGGCTGCACGGACGAACTCCACCATCGTGATCTCGCTCACCGTTCTTGGCATTGTCTTCGTCGTCATGATCGTCGCTGCGCTGTTCGTTGCCTCGCGCGGCATCACCACGCCGATCGCCAGGCTGCGGCACCGCATGGTTTCGCTCGCCGATGGCCAGACTGACGCCGCCGTCGACGGTCTCGACCGCAAGGACGAAGTCGGCCAGATGGCATCGGCCGTCGCCATCTTCCGCGACAATGCGATCGAGCAGGCAAGGCTCGAAAAGCAGGCAAACGACCACCGGTCGCTGTCGGAGCGCGAACGCCTTGAGCGGGAAGCCCAGAAGGCGCAGCAGGTCGCAGACACGCAATTCGCAGTCAGTGAACTCGCCACCGCCCTCGACCGACTGGCCGGCGGTGACGTCGCCTACCGCATCGACCGCGCCTTCGTTGCCGAACTCGATACGCTGCGCACCAACTTCAACAGTTCCGCCACCAATCTCGAGGATGCCCTGCATGCCGTCGGCGACAACGCCCGCGGCATCGATGCCGGCGCCAACGAGGTCCGCCAGTCGGCCGACCAGCTAGCCAAGCGCACCGAGCAGCAGGCAGCCTCGGTCGAGGAAACCGCAGCAGCACTCGAGGAGATCACCACCACGGTGAAGGACGCCAGCCTGCGGGCCGAGGAAGTCGGCAAGCTGGTGGCGCAGACCCGCAAGGGTGCCGAACGCTCCGGCGGCATCGTCCAGAACGCCATCACCGCCATGCACGAGATCGAGCATTCCTCAGCCGAGATCACCAGCATCATCGGCGTCATCGACGATATCGCTTTCCAGACCAACCTCCTGGCGCTGAATGCCGGCGTCGAGGCAGCCCGTGCCGGTGAAGCCGGCAAGGGATTTGCCGTCGTCGCACAGGAGGTCCGCGAACTGGCACAGCGCTCCGCCGCCGCCGCCAAGGAGATCAAGCGACTGATCGACACGTCCGGATCGCATGTGCGCTCCGGTGTCGAACTGGTCGGCGAAACCGGCGCCGCCCTGCAGGCGATCGTCACCGAGGTGCAGGACATCAACCGCCATGTCGATGCGATCGTCGAATCGGCGCGCGAACAGTCCGTCGGACTTCAGGAGATCAACGTCGCCGTCAACGCGATGGACCAGAGCACCCAGCAGAATGCCGCGATGGTGGAGGAATCCACCGCCGCCAGCCACCGCCTGGCCCAGGAGGCGCAGGCGCTCAACCGGCTCCTGTCGCGCTTCAAGCTCAGCGGCGCGGCTGGCAACATGAGGGCTGCCCCATCGGCCGCCCCGCAGCCGGCCACCGCGTCATCCCGCCCGACCGCCTCGCCCGCCCGCTCCCTCGGCAACCGGCTTTCCGCCGCCTTCGGCGGTGGCTCGGCCGCGGCCGTGAAACAGGAAAGCTGGGAAGAATTCTGATCGCCATTCGGGCCGCAACACAAACAACGGACGGGCGGCATTTGCCGCCCGTTCTGCTTGAAAGGCCATCGGATAGCGACTAGAGCCGGCTCGCCCGTCTTATCCCGTCCGTGATCGCATCCATAACCACGCGGATGACCGGTGCGTCGCGGATGTCGGAATGCACCACCAGCCAGATGTCCCGCGTCACCGGCACATCCTCGGCGATGGCCACGGTGAGCCCATGTTCCGCCCCGACGAAGAAATCCGGCAGGATGGCGATGCCGCCGCCGGCACTTGCCGCAGCCCGCTGGAACTCCAGCGTCGATGCCCTGATGCCGATGCGCCGCTCGCCGGCAACCGCGACAAGCCTTCGATGCTGCGGCGATGCTTCCATATCCGCACCATAGGCGATGAAACTCCAGTCCCGCTCCTCAGTCGCCGCCAGATAGGATGGCGACGCATAGAAATTGAAGGCGACACCGCCGACCCGTGTCACGGTCAGGTCGCCCTCTTCCGGTCTCGCCAGCCTCACCGCGATATCCGCCTCGCGCCGGTTGAGCGAGGCATAGCGCTTCTCGCCGACCACCGTGATCTCGATCTCGGGATGGCTCTGGCGCAAGCCGGCAATCGGCCCCGGCAGCAGCACGGCCGAGAGTGCCGGCGGCGCGCTGATCCTGACCGTACCCGCCAGACGATCCTGCCGGAGCGCCACCTGGCTGATGGCAAGCGCCTGCTCTTCCATCTGCCCTGCGAGAGCCGCGATGCGCTCGCCGTCCTGGGTCAGCTCGATCCTCCGCCCACGTCGATCAACGAGCCGGGTCTGCAACTGCTCTTCCAGCATCGCCACCCGCCGGCTGACCGTTGCATGCTCCACGCCGAGCGCGCGAGCGGCACCGAGCAGCGTGCCCTTCGTCGCCAGCGCACGAAAATGGCGCAGGTTTTCCCAATCCGGAATTGTCAATTTTTTCCCATTCATTGTCGAATTGTAGGGAATTTTCAAACATGCCGCCAGCCGCCAGTATCCGCCATGAGAGTTTGAATGGAGAACAGTCATGAGCGATCGCGAAATACACCTGATGGGCTGCGGCGGGACGGAAAAGCTAGAAATACATCCCCAGCCACCGCTGCATCCCGGCGCCGGTGAAATCCTTGTCCGGCATCGGGCGATCGGCATGAATTTCGTCGATATCTATCATCGCATCGGCACCTACCCGCTCGCCGCCTACCCCGCCATTCCCGGCGTCGAGGCGGCCGGCATCGTCGAAGAAGTCGGTCCCGATGTGACCGGGATCGCTCCGGGAGATCGCGTCGCCTATGGCGCAACGCTCGGCGCCTATGCCTCCACCCGGCTGCTGCCCGCGCACCGGGCAATCCTGCTGCCCGACGACATCTCGTTCCAGGCCGCCGCCGCATCGATGCTGAAGGCCATGACGGCCTATATGCTCCTCCACCGCACCTATCCCGTCTGCGAAGGAACGGTCGTGCTCGTCCATGCCGCAGCCGGCGGCCTTGGCGCCATCATGGTCCGCTGGGCAAAGCAGCTCGGCGCCATCGTCATCGGCACGGTCGGCACCGAGGAAAAGGCGGTTCTCGCCAAGCAATACGGCGCAGACCACGTGATTGTCGGCCGCAACGCCGACATCGCCCCACAGGTGAAAGAACTGACCGGCGGCAGGGGTGTCGACGTGGCCTATGATGGGATCGGCGGCAGCACGCTCGCCCGCAGCATCGCGGCAACCCGCGCCTTCGGCACGATCGCCTCCTTCGGCCAGCCGGCGGGGCCGATCCCGCCGATCGAGATCGAAACGCTGAGACCCGGAAAATCCCTGACGCTTCCCTCCATCATGGCACATGCCGCCGATCCGGCCAATTATCGAGAAGCGGCCGAAGCCGCGATCGAGGCCATGCGGCAGGGCATGGCAGCGACGATCGCCGGAGAATTCCCACTCGACGACGTGGCGAAGGCGCAAACATTGCTGGAAAGCGGCAGCGCCGCCGGCAGCCTGTTGCTGATCCCCTGACAGTTCCTGACGGAATGTGGCGCATCGCGGCATGTTGATCCGGCACGTTCGCCGACATGCCGCACGCAGTGCAACATTCCTGTGGCAGCATGCCGCGGATGTGCTAAGCCTCCTTCATCATTCAGGAGGAAATTCGCATCATGTCCAAGCCGTTGACCATCGCCGATCTGAAGACAAAGGCCCGTCGCCGGGTACCGAAGATGTTCTTCGATTATGCCGATAGCGGCGCCTGGACGGAAGGCACCTACCGCGCCAACGAGGACGATTTTTCGAAGATCAAGCTGCGCCAGCGCGTGCTGGTCGATATGACCAACCGCTCGCTGTCGTCCACCATGGTCGGGCAGGACGTGGCCATGCCCGTCGCGCTGTCGCCGACCGGCCTGACCGGCATGCAGCATGCCGATGGCGAGATGCTGGCGGCAAAGGCTGCGGAAGAATTCGGCGTGCCCTTCACCCTGTCGACCATGAGCATATGCTCGATCGAGGATGTGAAATCGGTAACCTCCAAACCCTTCTGGTTCCAGCTTTACGTGATGAAGGACCGCGGCTTCATCGAGCGGTTGATCGGCCGTGCCAAGGCCGCCGGCTGCTCTGCCCTCGTCGTCACCGCCGACCTGCAGATCCTGGGCCAGCGCCACAAGGACCTGCGCAACGGCCTCTCCGCCCCGCCGAAATGGACGCTGAACAGCGCCCTGCAGCTTGCCACCAAGCCCTTCTGGTGCATGGAAATGCTGCAGACCAAGCGCCGCGGCTTCGGCAATATCGTCGGCCATGCCAGCAATGTCTCCGACCTCTCCTCGCTCTCGGCCTGGACCGCCGAACAGTTCGACCCGCGCCTTTCCTGGGACGATATCCGCTGGATCAAGGATCTGTGGGGCGGCAAGCTGATCATCAAGGGCATACTGGATGAGGAAGACGCTCGCGCCGCCGCCGATACCGGCGCCGATGCGCTGATCGTCTCCAACCATGGCGGCCGCCAGCTCGACGGCGCCCCCTCCTCCATCTCCATGCTGCCGAAGATCGTCGAGGCCGTCGGTGATCGGCTCGAAGTGCATATGGATGGCGGCATCCGTTCCGGTCAGGACGTGCTGAAGGCCGTGGCACTCGGCGCCAAGGGCACCTATATCGGCCGCCCCTTCCTCTATGGCCTCGGTGCCATGGGCAAGGAGGGCGTGACGACGGCGCTCGACATCATCCGCAAGGAGATGGACATCACCATGGCGCTTTGCGGCAAGCGCGACATCAAGGATTGCGGCAAGAACATCATCGCCTCCTCGCCGTTCTGATCTCCGAACACCTGCAAACCGGTTTACCGGGATGGAGCGGCGCCGCGAATGGCACGCTCCCCTCGCGTCAGATCAGGCAGCGGGGCGCTCGGCCCTATCCTTTCATGCGCGTTCACGAGGCAACCGGATGAACAAGGTTCTGATTGTCTTCACCGAAAGCCTGCTTGCCGATCTCGGCGAGCGCCCGGGACGCAACAAGCTCGAAAAGCAGAAGGCAGCAACGCCCCGGATCGCCCTGCAGGCAGTCCTCGCCCGCCTGTCGCGCGACATGCAGGGTAGCGCTGGCACAAGCCATCTGCGCGCGGATGTTCTCGAAGAACCAGTCAACACCCGCGCCTATTATCGGCCCGAAAGCCTGGCCGATCTGCTGGTGAATTTCAGGGCGTTGACCCGCATCCCGGCGAAGAGCAAATTCGCCGCAGAACAGCCGGAAGCCTATCTCGCAGTGTTTCACTACTCCCGGCTGGGCCTTTCCCTGCTGGCCGGCTATGTTGAACCGGGCGGACAACCGTGTCTGGTGATTTTGCGGGCGATGAACGATGCCCGGCTGTCAGGCCCCTTCGGCAAGATCACGACCTCGGCCTCCGAATTCGACAGCCATCTCAAGATCGTGATGGAAGCCGCCGCCGATGCCATTGCTCCGCACTCTTGACCAACAGATCTGTTGTTTCAGACAACAACATCCACCTCTTGACACACACGGGACTTCACCCTACCTGTTGTGCTACAGAACAACGCTATCCGGATGGTGACCACCATGCCTACGGTTTTGCAGAAAAAGAACGGCACTGCCGAGGAAAATCAGGAGATGGTGGCTGGCAAGGTCTCGGCGACGCCGGCTCGGGCGCGCTCCGTCTCGCTCGAAACCCCGAATATCGAAGTGTTGGGCGACAAGGACCGCAAGGAGGTCCTGACGCTGGCGGGCAAGGAAATCGCCTCGACCATCGGCTCGCGCGTTCTGCGCGCCATGCTGGCGGAAAGCGGCATGTCGATGCGTGAAGTGGCGCGCCGGTCGGGTTTCGACGTCTCGCTTCTCTCCAACATCGCCAAGGGCAAGCGCACATCCGGCCCTGAGCTCTGGACGCTGGTTGCGCTCGCCGAGGCGATGGGTATGGACCTTGATCTGCACTTCTCCAAGCGATGAACAGGCTCGACGTCGTTCTGATGCTGTCGACGCTTCTGGTGGCGGTCCCGACGGTGCGCGCCGCCTATCGCATTCTGCTGGCCAGATGGAAGAGCGACCGGGCAGAACGCAAGGAGGCAGCAATGCCGTCACTTGCCCCACAACAGCGTCAGACCGCGAAAGTCGAAATCGACCTCCTGAGAAATCAGGCCGGTGACCTGATAGAATTCAGCACCCTGGTTCCCACATGGGCAGTCTGCTTTGGGCTGCTCGGCATGTTTCTGAACATCATAGCCCGCGCCATTCCTTTTTTCGGATAGATCGCACAGTCCTCTGCACGACGATGGCGATCGGCAAGGCATGCCGGCGTCCGCCGGAATACCGTCAGCTCACGTTCAGGCTCTAGCCCTCATTCGGCCGGCTTGACCGCTGCCGGCTTTGCGGCGGCGGGCTTTGCCGTTTCCGATTTCGCCGTTTCCGCCTTGGCGGCCTTCGGCTTGGCAGCCTTGGCCCTGCGGGCGGCCTTCACCACCGGGCGCGCCGCCTTCAGCATCCGCTTGGCGGCCTTTGCCTGGTCGTTCATCATTTCGATCTGCACCTGCTGGATTTCCGTCAGCCGTTCCCACTGGCGGTTGAGCAGATGGTCGACCTTTTCATGCAGGTGCCTTATTTCCAGCTCGGCCTTGAGGTTGACCTTGTAGTCGTTGAGCGCCCTCAGGCGATCCTTGGCCTCCTGCCGGCGCTGGCTCATCATGATCACCGGCGCCTGGAAGGCGGCAATCGTCGACAGCACGAGATTGAGCAGGATGAACGGATAGGCATCGAAGGCTTCCTGCTGCCCGAGGATGATATTGGCACCCATCCAGATGGCGAGGAAGGCGAAGAAGCCGATGATGAAGGTCCAGCTTCCGCCGAAGATCGCGACGCCATCGGCGACACGGTCACCAAAGCTGCGGTGGTCGTCATATTCGTCCTCGACATTCTCCGCCAGCGTGTCATGCGTCCTGAGGCTCTCGACGACTTCGTCCTCGAGCGAGGATAGCTCGCCGCGTTCGTCCTTCAGAAGCTCCGAAATATAACGGCCGCGGATATCGTCGACGGTCCGGCGATTGACGTAATCGTCGGCATGCAGGTTCGGATGCTGGTTTCTTAGATAGTCGACCAGTGCCGGTCGCAGGTCGTCGACGCGGATCGCATCCTTGCGCTTCAGCTGCGCGCCGGTCACCGCATCGACCAGCCGCACCGACTTAGCCTTGGCCTGCTCGATACTCTCGGAATAGGCGTCCATCTCCACGGCAGCGGTTTCGCCATTGCCGGTGTCGAAATCGACGATCTTGTAGTCGTCTTCGTCATCGAGGGTGATGGTGTCATTGCTCATGCCAAGGCCTCCATGGATCGGCGGGCTGGTGCCATCGCCGTTGAAGCATCGCGGTAGAAACTCTTTTTGTTCGAGAGCACCCGCGTCATCTGGCAGGAATGGACATCGCGGCGATGAGTGAGCGCGCCGAGACAACGACCAAAGACTTGGCCAATTTAAAGGCATGCAATGGCGAATTCGGGGGCTGCGCGCAATCGTCGCGATCCGGCGCCCGATGCCGACAATTGCTGCCATCCGCTCACCCGCGGTAAACCGCTCAGCCGCACCAGCCGTTTTTGCCCGCACCGGGGCGCTTGGCCAGCCCCTCATTGACCAGAATATCGGAAAGCGAGCGGCCATTGCGGGTAATGTCGCGCAGCTCATGGCCATCGACCTCGGCATCATTGCCCTTCCAGCTCACCAGATCGAACGGGCCGGAATCGAGAAAGGCACGCACCCTGAGCTTGGCGTCGCTCGCCTTGATCCGTTCCGCCTCGCAATGCGGCTTGTTGATATCCGGCACCTCGACGCCGACCAGCCTTATCTTCTGGCCATGGACGACGAAACGGTCGGCGGTCACGACGCAATCGTCCTGCTTGGCCGAACCGCACAGGAAGAATTTCGCCTGATAGGCACCGGCCATTGCCTCGGCCGATTTCGGCGTGGCGGCAGACAATGCGGCCACCTCGATCCCCGGCTTGCCGACCGGCGCCGGCGGAATGATCGCCGCCGTTCGCGTCTGGTCGGGCGGCCCGACGGGACGCGGCGGCACGGGCGTCGGCAGGCGGAAGACGGTGCCTTCCTGCTGCGGCTTTGCGGCAGCCGTCCGCTCATGCTCGCGCTCGCGGACAGCCGTATGCTCCGGCTTCTCCGCCGTCAGCCTGGCGACGAACCGGCGGGCCGGGGCGAAATTGTCGTAAGCCGCGATCCCGCCACCGACGGCCACCAGCGCCACCATCCACGGCAGGAGCGAGGAGCCCGACCGTGCAGGTGCACGCTTGGTGCTCTTGCGTTTCGTTCCGGTTTTCGCGCGCGCTTGGGCCATGGAATCATCTCCTGTCAGTTCAGACGGGAGTATCGTGGCCAAGCCTTGCGGAATGGTTTCCGACTGGATTTCAGTAGTGGAAACGGCATTGGAGAATGACAAGCATCTGACGTTCTCCCTGCCCTTCGACATAGTAGATCAATCGATGTTCCTGCGATATCCGCCGGGACCATGTCCCTTTCAGCTGGCCTCGCAGAGGCTCCGGTTTTCCCAGCCCCTCAAAAGGATGTCGCATCGTATCTCGCAAAACTTCATTCACTCTCGCGAGCATCTTTCTGTCGTGGTCTTGCCAGTAAAGATAGTCTTCCCATCCGCGTCCGTTCCAGACCAGCAACATAACAGGATGTCACTCCTCAGGGTCGATCAGATCATGATAGACGAGATTTTCACCTGCTTTGGCTTCAGCCAGCGCATCCATCAGTCGCGTGGCATTGGCCGGTGTCGACATCAGGTGAAGCGTCTCCATCATTCCCTCATATTCATCCTTGTCGATCAGGATGACAGAGGGCTTGTCCCGCCTCATGATCTCGACGGCGGTGCGGTCATTGGAAACCTCGTCCAGCAAGCTGGCGAGTTCTTGACGAGCTTGGGAAAACATCACCGTGCGCATACAGACCTCCGATAGACATGTACGATATATAGTACATGTCCGAAAATCTGTCCATTGAGGAACAGAACCCTCACACCCGCCCGGTCGCCAGCGGCTTGGCCCATCCGGGCCGGCCGTTCTTCACCGCCAGCCTCGACATTGCCATATGGTCATAGGCGACATTGCGGAAGGTCGGCACGAAACCCTTTTCGGTTTTCTCGATGACCGCATAGCTCGCCATCGCATGGCCGGTTTCCACCGTGTGATAGACCGGCGCATCGTCGAAATAGGCGGGGCAGCCGACGCTGCCGGGATTGACGATCAGCCGCCCGTCTTCGAGCGTCACCATGCGGGCGATATGGCTGTGGCCGCACAGGATCAGCGGCTGCGCGATGCCGGAAGCCAGAGCCTCGATCTCGTCCTGCGGCCGGATCGTCACATGGCCCTGCGCCGAGACCGTCTCCAGCCAGTAGAGATTGTCGTCCTTCGGCGTCGCATGGCAGACGAACACCTCCTCGCGCCAGACCATGCTGAATTGAAGCTTGCGCAGCCAGTCGAAATGCCGCGGCGCCAGCTGCCGATGGGCGATCAGGTCGGAACCCTGCAACTGATCGGCATCGCTCTCGATCAGGTAGCGGTCATGATTGCCGCGCACCGTCTGCGACCCCGTCATGTCCATCAAAAGCAGCAGATCGCCGGTGCGATCGGCCTCCAGCGGCCCGCTGAAACAGTCGCCGAGATTGACGATGTCGCGAATGCCGAGTGCAGCGATATCATCAAGCACCGCCTGAAGTGCCGCGCAATTCCCGTGAATATCGGCGATGACAGCAAACCGCATCAGCTGCCCCTGTAGGTGGAATAGCTGTAGGGCGAAAGAAGCAGCGGCACATGGTAATGCGCGCTGACGTCAGAAATGCCGAAACGCAGCGGGATGACATCGAGGAAAGCCGGATCGGTGAGCGTAACGCCGCTCTGCCGCAGATAATCGCCGGCATGGAAGACAAGCTCATAGGTTCCGGCGATGAAACTGTCGCCGATCAAAATCGGCCCGCCATCGACGCGCCCGTCTGCATTGGTCGTCACCGTCTTGATCATCGCTCGCCCGTCGCCGTCGATCCTGTAGAGATCGATCTTCAGCCCTTCGGCCGGCTTGCCGGTGGCCGTATCGAGCACATGGGTAGTAAGGCCGGTCATGGCTTGGGCTCCGTGATATCGGGGGTGGCGATCATGTAGGGTGTATCGAAGAAGAACTCTTCGAGATTGGCAGCGGTATTGTCCCGGTCAACGACGAGAAAATCGCTGACCGCGCCGAGCGCCATCAGCGGATGGTGCCAGACATTGGGGAAATAATTCACACCCTGACCGGCAGCCGCAAGGAATATTTTCGGCCGCCCCGGCCCGCCCTCTTCGTCATCCGACACACCGACGAGAAACGGCCGCCCCGAAAGCGGCACGAAACTCTGGCTGCCGAAAGGATGCCGCTCCATCATCCCGACCTCATAGGGAAACTGCCGCTGCTGGCCGCGGAAGATATTGAAGATCAGCCGCTCCGGCTCGCCGACCACAACCGGCTCGGCCAGGCCGTGATAGCGCTCCGTCGTGCCGTTGTTGATCAACCGCATCGTCGTGGGATCGGCCTCGATGACATCGCCATAGGGAGCGAAGGCGGATTTGCTGAGGGGCAGGATCGGGAGGAAATCGGTCAATTCATTCGCCTTGCGCATGCCAGTCGACAACAGTCTGAAGTTTCTCAAGAAATTCGGGAATGGCCACCTGCACCGTTTCCCACACGATGCCGAGATCTATCTCGAAATAGCCATGTGCGATGCGATTGCGGAGCCCCTGTATCTGCGACCATGGGACCTCCGGGTGATCTGCAAGAAACTCGGGATTTTCCCTGGCCATTCGAACGACGGCCTCGCCGAGCATGAGGATGCTCATCCCGACGCCACGTTGCACAAGCAGGTTATCCAGGAATGCTTCGCGGTCCATGCCCTGAACAAACCTGCACGCATCCGCGCCGGCACTATGCATCTGATGGAGATACAGACGTGTCCTGTCCTTCATAGAGGCTTGGCCTCGGAAAGCACGCGCGATCTGATCATTTCCGGCAAGTCACCCGGCGTCAGCAGATCCACCTTGATGCCGGCGAACATCTGCTCGAGTTCATATTGAAGTCCACCGAGACTGAAAAGCGTACTCCCCGGCAGCGCATCGACCAGAATGTCGATATCGCTGTCCGGCCCATCCTCGCCGCGTGCCACCGAACCGAAAACGCGCGGGTTCGCCGCATTGAAGCGTCTTGTCGCTTCGCGGATCGCCTCCCGGTTCCTTTCAAGCACTTCCGATGGTCGCATCGGCATCACTCCTGCTCCCACCACTATAGGCGAGAGCACCACACGAGGAAAGCAGACACCCCTAGCCCTGCGGCAGCAGGGCCGAGAGCCTCAGCAGCGCGATCCGCTCCACCTGGGCGCAGGCGGTGGAAAACTCCTCGTCGGCATTGTTGGAGATCCGCGTCTCGAAGGCGGCAAGAATATCGTCCTTGCCGAGCCCCTTCACCGCGATGATGAAGGGAAAGCCGAATTTCGTCACATAGGCGCTGTTGAGCAGCGTGAACCGGCCATGTTCGTCGGCGCTCAGCCGGTCGAGACCGGCACCGGCCTGTTCCTTTTTGCTGTCTTCCGTCAATTCTCCCGCAACCGCCAGCTTGCCGGCGAGATCGGGATGGGCATTGAGCACGCCAAGCCGCTCCTCGCGGCTTGCCTTGCGGAACTCGGACGCCATGGCCGCATGAACGCCCTTCGCCGTCAGCGGCACCAGGATCAGCCCGGCATCATAGGCACGCTCGGCAATGAAGGGCGAGTGTTCGAACACGCCGCCAAAGGCTGCGATGAAATCCTCTCGTGCACTCATGCGGACACCATCGGCTGATGATGCGCGTGCCAGTGTTTGGCGATCTCGATGCGCTGCGGCACCCAGACCTTGTCGTGGGAGAGCACATATTCCATGAAGCGACGCAGCGCGGCGACGCGGCCCGGACGCCCGACAAGCCGGCAATGCAGGCCGACCGACATCATTTTCGCGCTGCCCTCCTGCCCTTCGCGGTAGAGCGTATCGAATGCGTCCTTGAGATAGGTGAAGAACTGGTCGCCCGAATTGAAACCCTGCGGCGTGGCAAACCGCATGTCGTTGGTCTCGAGTGTATAGGGAATGATCAGGAACCGTTTGCCCTCCGGCCCCGGCACCCAATAGGGCAGATCGTCGGCATAGCTGTCGGAGGAATAGAGGAAGCCGCCCTCCTCCATCACCAGCTTCAGCGTGTTGTCCGAAGGCTTGCCTTGGTACATGCCATAGGGCCGCTCGCCGACAAGCTCCGTATGCAGCCGCACCGCCTCGAGAATATGCTCGCGCTCGCGCTCGATCGGAAAATCCTTGTATTCCAGCCAGCGATAGCCGTGGCTGGCAATCTCCCAGCCGGCCTCCTTCATCGCCGCCACCGCTTCCGGGTTGCGCGCCATGGCCAGCGTCACGCCATAGACCGTGCACTGCATCTTCAATTCGGTGAACAGCCGGAACAGCCGCCAGAAACCGGCGCGCGAACCGTATTCGTAGATCGATTCCATGTTGAGGTTGCGCTGCCCCGGCCAGGGCGCCGCGCCGACGATTTCCGACAGGAGGTTCTCCGACGCCGGATCGCCGTCCATGATCGAACTCTCGCCGCCCTCCTCGTAATTGATGACGAACTGCACCGCGACATTCGCCCCGCCCGGCCATTTCGGATCGGGACTGTTGCGGCCGTAGCCGACGAGATCGCGCGGGTAGTCTTTTATCGTTATCGGCATGTTCCACCTCGAATATCTGCGGCAACGGTAGCGCACCGCTTCCGCAGATGTCGAGATGCAAACTTGCGCAACGCAGCCGGCCGGGCATGTCATCGCGCCGCGGCTGCCGAACACCCTTGCCGGGATCGACGCCGTACCCTTTCACTCCGCCGCCGCACGCGGCATGCAGGCCTCGCAGATCGCCGCCACATGCCGGTGATCGGTGCCGCAGCAACCGCCAAGCACTGAGATCGACGGATGGCGCAGGGTCAGGCTGCGGTAGCGCCGTCCGAGATCCTCGGGATCGCCGATATCGATTTCCGTCGCCTCGTCGAGTTCCGCATGGCTCTTCGATGAAGCATTGGCCCGCAATCCGCCGATCCTCTCCTGCCAGCCCTCGCTATCGGCAAGAATCCCTTCGAAATGAACGGGATGGGCACAGTTGATCATGTAATAGGCGGGGCCGTTATCGGTCATTCCGTCGGTCGTCTCGATCGCCTCGCGCAGCGGCATGCCGCCGGCGAGCCTGCCATCGGTCTCGACCGTGAACGAGATCACGACCGGCAGTCCGACAGCCTTCGCCGCCCGCGTAACGCCGATCGCCTCCTCGGTCGTGTTGAGCGTCACCGCGCTCAACATGTCCACCGGCGTCTCGGCAAAGGCACCGATCTGGTGGGCGTGATAGTCCTCGGCCTCGGCGACGGACATCTGCCCCTGCTGATAGGCGTCGCCGCGCGGACCGATCACCCCGTTGAGCAGGATGGGCATACCTGGCTTCCGCCATTTCTCCCGCAGCCCGGCGATATAATCGACGGAACGGATATTGATCGCCCGAAGTGACGCGAGGTCGTAGCCGAGCTTTGCCGCCCAGTCGGGATTGGCCCGCCAGGTCGGCGTATCGAGCACGAAGCCGCACCCCTTGTCGCGGGCGATCGAAAGATAGGTCCCGTAATAGGCATCGAGTTCCGCACGCCCCGCCTCGTCGTCGATCAGCGGAAAGGATGCGAAATGAGGCAGGTCCAGCCCGCGGTGAAAGATCAGCGTGGTTTCCAGCCCGCCATCGGTCAGAAAGATCGCCTCCCCCGGATGCGGCAGGCTCTGGCGATCGTTTTTCATCGTCATCTCCTGTGATATGATCGTTTCGGTACAAAAATGCACGTCCGGGCCGAAAGCCTGACGGATCGTCGCCTGCCGATTGTTGTGCGTCAGGTGGGGCTTTCGATCTACGCGGCTTGCGGTACAGCCGGCGCAGATAACCAAAACCGGAGATCGCTCAGGGGGATAGCATGTCCCGAAGGACCGAGGACCTGGCCTGCCAAGGCATGGACGGACTGAAAACCGTACCGCCGGTGCAGTTTTCCTGTGGCCGCACGCCGACCAAGGGCGAGGCAACCCGCGAGCGTATCCTTGAAGTCGCCCGCATATCGGTGCTCTCCAAGGGCTTCGGCGCCACCTCGATCGAGGAAGTCATCGCCGAGGCGGGCATTACCAAAAGCGGCTTCTTCTATCATTTCCGGGACAAGAGCGAGCTTGCACGCGAAATGCTGCGCCGCTACGTAGCCGAGAACGACCGTATCTTTGACGAGATCTTCGGCCGCGGCCGCGAGCTGGCCGATGATCCGCTGCAGGCCTTCCTGATCGGGCTCAAACTTTTGTCGGAACTGACCCGCGACCTGCCGGGCGTCCATCCCGGCTGCGTCATCGCCTCGATCTGTTATCAGGAACGGCTTTTCGACCGCGAGGTCCATAGGCTGAATGCCAGCTCGGTGTCGTCCTGGAACCGCCGGTTTCTCGGCTACCTGGAAGATATCGCCGCCGTGCATCCGCCGCAGGAACCGGTCGACCTCAAGGATCTCGCCAACATGCTCTCCTGCACCTTCGACGGCGCCATCATCATGTCCAAGGTGCTCGGCGACCCGACCCATCTGGAGCGCCAGATTCTCGGCTATCGCACCTTCGTCAAGCTGCTCTTTTCTCCGCCGCAGCAGGATCGCGCAACCTGAACCCGCGAGCCTTTCGGCTCAGGCGATCTTGCGGGCCGCCACGCGGCCCATCGGGTGCAGGGAATGAACCTGCAGCGGTGCGCCCGGCTCCTCCTCGACGAACAGCGCGAGATTGGCGATCTCCACCGGCTTTGCCACATAGGGCACGAAATAATCCCGCAGCGCCGGCTCGATCGCCATACTGTCCTTTGCCAGAAGCGGCCCGGTCAGCGCCATGTGGAAGCGGAATTCGTCCATCACGTAAGGATGGCCCCAGCGGTAGAGATTGGAAAATTGCGGCGCAGAGAGATCGCCCGGATCGCCCCGTTCCAGCTCCGCATCCGACAGCGGTGCGCGAAACACGTCGAATTCCTGCACCACGGCGCAGGCAAAGAGCCGCATCTGCTCGCAATGGCTCTCCGGCGCAAGTCCGAGGAAATTGCCGAGCCTTGCCACTTCGAGCGCCGGCAGCCGGAACGGCTCGTGCGACCCGGCAAAGCGCATCAGGTGGCGAAGCAGCATCGGTTCGCTGATGTCCGGTGCAAGCTTGAACGGCGCCTTCAAGGTCGCGTGAAAGCCGCTGCGGCGGGGGATGGCAGTGTGGAACGCGATCTCGTGCAGCCCGATCCCGCGAATGGCCGGCGGTTCGACGAACTCTCCGGAAAAGGCATTGCGGCCGAGCCATTGAGACGCGGCAAGCGTCAGTGCATCATGGGCAGGCGGCGTGAAATATATGGCATAGCGCATGCGTCACCTTCTCGTGCATCCCTGTCAAACGCCCTGTTTATTTACGCATTTGCTTATTCAGTCCCCGACGCAGGGACCTAAGTGATTTGCGTGACAGATTGACGACGAGAAGCCGGTGAAATGCGCGTTTACAGCATGCCTCCCGAAAGTGGCGACCGGTTTCGGGATAAAGACATGCGCAAAAAGGAAGAGCTAAAGCACAGCAAGCGAATCTGAAAGATCGCGACGTGCTTTAGCGGGAGGCGACACTCATATGGTTTACGAGTGAAAACGACGGCGGAACCCCCATCGCCCGGCCGAGAACGGCTTCAAGCGCCGCATCCGCCAGAAGATGCGCCACCCCGAAACTGACCTTGAAGCCGCCGCCGAGCGCGATCACGTTGGCGTGGTCCGGATGCGGACCGACCATCGGGTCGCGATCGATCGCCTTGGGCCTCAGGCCCGCCCAGCGCTCCACCACCGGCACCCCGGCAAGCGCCGGCACCAGCGCACGGGCGCGCTCCACCAGATCGTCGAGCTGGCCGTCGGTCGAGAACGGATCGTCGAACGCATCCTCGCTGGTGCTGCCGAGCGCCACATCGCCATTGTCATGCGGCACCAGATAGAGCCCGTTGAGATAGAGAAGCGGCAGGCCGGGATCCATGCCAGCCCGCAGCAGCGCCGCCTGCCCCTTGACCGGCTGGCCGAGCGGCTGGAGAAGCGGCTTCGAGAACGCCTCGATCAGCGGAAAGGCCCGATGCCCGGCCGACACGATGCAGCGGCTAAAACCCATGCTGCCGCCATGGGAAAACTCGACCCTGCCGGCGGCAGCATCGATGCGCGACACCTCGCAGTTCTCGGCGATCGCCACATGCTTGGCGCCACGCAGCAGGGCGGCGAGCGCCGCCGTCAGCTTGCGCGGCGAAACCCGTGCCGCAAACGTGTCGTGCACGAGACCGGCTTCAAGGAAGGACGCATCCGGCCAGCCGGCATATGGCGATTGGTCGAGGACATCCCAGCGGAACCTCCGCGTGCCGGTCTCGCCTCCATCCACCTCGCTTTCACCCGCCTGACGCCAGTGGATGGAGGCATCTTCGTTGTGGCGGGCGGCGATCACCCGCAGATGCGGCTTCGGCAGCGGAATCAGCCGGCCCGAGCGGCGATAGCCGCAGGAAAGCCCGGTCTGGGCCTCGATTGCGGCAACCTCGTCCTCCAGCGACAGGAGCGCGTCGAACTGGAACTGCTTCTTGTCGTTCCACTTGTCCGGCATATGCGGCATCAGCGCGCCGAGCAGCCCGCCGCTGGCGCCCTCGCCGAGACGCCCGGCCTCGACAAGCACCGTGGACATGCCGAGCCGCTCGGCCTTCACCGCCGCCCACAGACCCATGATGCCGCCGCCGACGATGACGAGATCGGCCGATTTCGGCAATGCTGCGCCAGCCTGCGATACTGCCGAAGATTGACCGAAGGCACCGGTCGGATTATCCGCATTTGTCATGAGCGAGCACGATCCCGAATTGAACACGCAAAACCTTGAGCCATCGGCCCATACGGACCCGACGGCCCAGACCCTCGACTGGCATGACGGCGATATGCCGTACTCGCAGGAATTTGGCGATCACTTTTATTGCCGCACCGATGGCCGGCTGGAATGCGGCCACGTATTCCTTTCAGGAAACGGATTGCCCGACCGCTGGACGACACTTTCGCCCGGCGCCACCTTCCGCATCGGCGAACTCGGCTTCGGCACCGGGCTGAACCTCTGCGAGACCTGGCGCCAGTGGAAGCTTGGCCGCAGCGAAGACCTGACGCCCGCCACCCGCCTCCACTTCACTTCCTTCGAACTCTTCCCAATGAAGCGCGACGAGATCGACCGGGCGCTTGCCCGCTGGCCGGAAATCGACGCCGAACGGCAGGCGCTCGCCGCCGCATGGCCGGATGAGCCGGCAGGCCATGTCGTGCTCGACCTCGATGACAGAACCCGCCTCACCGTCGTCTGCGGCGCAGCGCTCGACGGCGTTTCAGCAGCCACACCGGATTTCGACGCCTGGTTCCTCGATGGCTTTGCCCCGTCGCGCAATCCCGCCATGTGGTCGCCGGAGCTGATGCAGGCCCTGTTCGCCCGCACCAGGGAGGGCGGCAGCTTCGCCACCTATGCCGCAGCCGGCTTCGTCCGCCGCAACCTCTCGGCCACAGGCTTTGCCGTCGAACGCCGGCCGGGTTTTGCCGGAAAACGCGAAATGCTCTGCGGCACGCGATAGAGCGTGATGTCTGGTGGCCGGTGATCGGAGGGATGCGTGGTCGTGAAACGATGCGGGGGAAAGGGCCTTGGCGCTTTGCGATGACTGCACAACGCCATCACTCTCGCTTCCAGCTGCTCTCAGCGAACGCTACTGCAGCTCACAAGCATTTTTTCTTCTCCTATTGTGAGCTGACGACTTTCGCGTCTCGAAAGGAACCGCAGCCAGAAACCATGTGCGTCAGCAATCCTGTTCGTCCTGGTTAGGATCAGCGGAGGTGGATCATTGGCTACGCTGTAGGTTTCGGCAAAATGCGCTACGTCTTGCAAGCTGGGAAGCTCCAATGCGACTCCCTTATAACCCTCATGCGACTCAACACGGTACATTCTCGTATCAGCGTCGACCTGAGTGAGTTTAAACGACATCGGAAATGCGTATAGCCAAATGCATGTGTCGGCACCGTTGCACACCTGCTCCACCTGGCATACCCAAGGAGGCGGTCCCGGCAGATTCTGAGCCATTGCCGCTGACACAGGGATAACGAAGAACAGAGCGGCGAAGAATCTCAAGGCGGCATTCCTAAATGAAATCGGGCCGAACGTAGAACCGAGAAATCTATACGGGAACACAACACAAGACGCCACGATGGGCTGCCATGTGGTCGCCGGAATTGATGCAGGCCCTGTTCGACCGCACAAGAGAGGGCGGCAGCTTCGCCACCTATGCCGCAGCCGGCTTCGTCCGCCGCAACCTCTCGGCCACAGGCTTTGCCGTCGAACGCCGGCCGGGTTTTGCCGGAAAACGCGAAATGCTCTGCGGCACGCGATAGAGCGTGATGTCTGGTGGCCGGTGATCGGAGGGATGCGTGGTCGTGAAACGATGCGGGTGAAAGGGCCTTGGCGCTCGGCGGCCATCCTCCCGTTCATGGGTTCCTACGACAACACACAATCTCCAGTAAGGAATTTGCGACGAAACTTCCGCGACGAAGCAACACAATCGATGCCTCATGGACGCCCTCGAACAGCAACCAGATCATGTAGGCCGGCGCTTCTCGATCTCCGGGAAAGCTGTTTCATTTGACGCTACAGAGTCTGCACCAGCTGAGTGAGGCACTCCGGTGCGAACTCGCCCGGAGTGCCCACGCAAGCAATCTGGCAGTCTGAATTTCGGATGCTTCCTAGTTGCCTCGTCAACGCGACGCGGGCAATTTGTTGAACATGTAACGCGCGATCCCCCAGGTCCCGCCGACCTTTTGGAATACGAACAGCTCTCGATTTTCCTCGAAATGAGAAGCGTTCGTCTCCAGCAATGTCATATGTACTTCTGAATGGCATCGCACGAACGCGTATTCGCCGCTGATGGTGATCTCGTCGATATGGATTTTGGCATCCATCCTGATCATTGTGAAAGCATGATCGAAGAACGCCTTCAACTGGCCTGCACCGGTCATCGTGGGGGCATCCGGTGCCATTACGACCCCGTCTTGCGTGAACAGAGATACCAACGCTTCTGCGTCCGACCGGGAAATCCTTTCGCTATAGATATCGACCACATCTTTGATCGCGGTCTGATCGGCTTCGAGCTGTGACATTGAGTTTCCTTCCAATTTTCCTGTTTGTTTGCTGTTGGAGACTGAAAGGTACGCGGCGCCCGATAGATTGATAATCCCGGATATTCCGATAATAATATACGCACAGGCGGATAAAAAACGGCGGAACCGATGGACTTGAATGGCGCTATGATTTTCGTGAAGGTCGTGCGGCTCGGGAGCTTCACGAAAGCCGCTCTGGAACTTGGTCTTCCCAACTCCACGGTCAGCGACAGGGTTTCGGACCTGGAGAAAGCCTTGGGGGTGACACTTCTTCTGCGCACGACGAGAAAACTTCATCTGACGGATGCTGGAGAAATCTTCTTCAAGAAAGCCGAACTTGCTGTGGCTTCTCTGATCAGCGCCGCAGAGGAAGCCTCGTTGTTCCAGAAACAGCCGACGGGAACGCTTAGGATCACGGCGCCTGCCGATTTCGACTACATGTCAATATGCGAGGCCGTGACGGAATACACCGAGAAGTTTCCTGACGTGAAGGTAGAGCTGCTTCTGACGGATCGCCTCGTAGATCTGATCGGGGAAGGGTTCGACATCGCCCTCAGGGCTGGGCCGGTGGGCGATTCCACCCTCACGGCGAAACGCCTGGGGGCGGGAGGGCTGGTTCTGGTCGCCGCTTCCGAATATCTGCAGCGATCAACCCCGATCACCCAGCCAGGCGATCTGGCATCTCATAGGTGCCTCGTTATTTCGCCGGAGCAGAATGCCAGTAGCTTCACCACCTGGAACCTTGTTTCTACGGGGGGTGACAAGGCGAAGATAGTTCCGCACCCCCATATTTCATCCAATTCCGTCAGCGCGATCAGGCATCTCGTTTCAACCGGCCAAGGAATTGCCCTCATTCCGCCAACTCTGGTCCACCGCGAAATCTCACAAGGCCGGATGATCCGCGTCCTTCCGGAATGGTCAACGGAGCCGTGGCCCAGCTATCTCGTCTATACCGCGCTCAGGAAGTCGTCCCCGAAGGTCAGGGAGATGATCCCGTTGCTGGAACCGCGTATTAGAAACCTTATCAGGTAGCGCCTCTGAACTCTGCCTAATGCGGCAGCTCTTGGCGTATGCATCGACGATCAAAATCGAAAACCGTTGAACGATGAGCCATCACGGCAACTCCGCCCCCCGCCCCTTCTCCCCCACCCCCCGCTTGCCCCCGCACACATCCCACCCAAAGCCCCATCGTTCACACATGGCTGCCATGTCAATTTTGCACCTGCATCCTTCCGCCACAGGGGTGAAACAGGCGTGTTCGATCAACACAGGAACAGACAAGCATGTCATTGAAGCTCAACGTGATCATCGGCTCCACCCGTCCGGGCCGTGCCGGCCCTTCCATCGGCAAATGGGTTGCCGAACACGCCAAGAAACACGGCAAGTTCGACGTCGAGCTCGTCGACCTCGCCGATTTCAACCTGCCGCTTCTCGACGAGCCGAACCATCCGCGCATGCAGAAATACGAGCATGAGCACACCAAGCGCTGGGCCGAAAGCGTCGCATCCGCCGATGCCTATATCTTCGTCACCCCCGAATACGACTATTTCCCGAGTGCTGCCGTGATCAACGCGCTGCAGACGCTCGCCGTCGAATGGTCGTTCAAGGCCGCCGGCATCGTCAGCTACGCCTATGTCTCCGGTGGCCTGCGCGCCGCCCAGGAACTGCGCCTGCTGATGAGCAACCTCAACATGATGCCGATACCGGCCACCGTTCCGATCCCGTTCTTCCCGAACTTCATCGACGAGAACAAGGTCTTCAATCCCACCGATCCGATGAACGACGGCCTGACCGCCTCGCTGGACCAGCTCCACACCTGGGCCTCTGCCCTGAAGGCCGGCCGCTGATACCTCCGCAAAACGCAGAAAAGGGAAGCGTGGCTCGGCCGCGTTTCCCTTTTTCCTACAGCTTTCGGTGGGAAGAAAACCCCATCGTCATACTGATGACACATCCCCCCTTTCCTTTTTGTCGCACTGCAGCATTCTTCTACGAAGACGCCGACTGCGCCGAAGGCGGACGATGCAACGGGGAGATCGTCGAATGGAAAATTCCAAGCCGGGCAACCGCATCGCATGCCTGGATGGCCTGCGCGGACTGGCAGCCCTCTGGGTTCTTGTAGGTCATGCGCATATCCTGACGGGGTTCAGGGTGCCGATCATCGGAGATCCCGACCTCGGGGTCGATCTCTTCGTCATGCTGTCGGGCTTCCTGATGGTCTTCCACTACCAGCTGCGGCAGAAGAAGGAACCGTGGGAAGAGCCCTCCACCTGGACCGCCTTCTGGATCCGGCGCTTCTTCCGCATTGCGCCGCTCTATTACGTCATGCTGATCGCAGCCCTCACCCTCGGGCCGATCGTCTATGATGCGCGCGTCACGATCGACATGTTCAATGCGGTGACGCCGCAGCCCGCCTCGCGCTATCTCGACGACAGCCTCACCAATTACCTCACTCATTTCAGCTTCCTGTTCGGCTTGAGCCCCTCCTATGGCTACAGGACCGCCCTGCCCGACTGGAGCATCGGGCTCGAAATGCAGTTCTACGCGGCGCTGCCCTTCATCATGGTCATCGTCGGCCGCCTCGGCTGGCTGAAGACGATTATCGGCGTCGTCGCCGCCGGTTTCGTCGCAGCCCATCTGGTCGGCAAGCTCGGCTATCATTTCCCCATGCCGACCTTCCTGCCCTTGAAGATGCATGTCTTCGCCGCCGGCATGCTGCTTGCCGCAGCGCTGGAGACAGGCCGCGCCCGCACCTATCTCTATGCGGCGCTTGCCTGCCTCTTTGTCCTCATCCCGGTCGGCGGCGACATGCGGCCGATGCACGAGGCCGTCAGGCTGGCGCTTGTCGTGCTGTTCTTCGTGCTGGTCCATGCCGAACGGCTGCCGGCACTCGCCTCGGGGCTGGCGCAGGGCATTTCCGATTTCCTCGGCAACCGCTTCTTCCACACGCTCGGAGAACTCTCCTTCGGCGCCTATCTCGCCCATCTCTTGATCATGCAGCCGGTCGTCGCCTGGCTGATCCGCCATGCCGACATGAGCGCGCCCCTGCGCTTCCTCGCCACGCTGGCGATCACCATTCCCGTCACCTACGTGATTGCCGCCATCGGCTACAATCTCATCGAGATGCAGGGACAGAAGATCGGCCGCAGCCTGACGCGACCGCGGGCAGCGGCCGCCTGAGGGAAAGGCCAGAGAGAACGGCCTAAGAGAGCCGGTCAGCGCGAGCGCGTCGAAAGCCGCGCTCCGCCGATCCAGGTGCGGATCTTTTCCTCCAGCGCTTCCGGGCTGATCGGCTTCGACAGATAATCGTCCATGCCGGCCTGGAAGCAGAGTTCGCGGTCGCTTTCGAGCGCATGCGCGGTCACCCCGATGATCGGCGTATGGGTGCCGGTCTGGGCTTCCAGCTCGCGGATGCGTTGCGTCGCCTGATGCCCGTTCATCACCGGCATGGAAACATCCATCAGGATGATCGCCGGATCGTTGGCCTGCCATGCCTCGACCGCTTCCGCCCCGTTGCGGACGATCTGGAACAGCCAGCCGGTCGTCTGCAATATCTGGGTGAAGACGATCTGGTTGACCTCGTTGTCTTCCGCTACCAAGACGTCGAGCGAGGCGCTCGCCTCGACCGGTGCGGTCGAAGCCGGGGTAGATTGCGCTGATGTCACCGCAGGGAGACCGGCAGCCTGAGAGATCGCCTCGCCCGCCACGGTCGCCTCCATACGCAGCCGGCTGCGGACCGAGCGGACCACCTCGATGACCGTGCTGCGCAACAGGTTGGCGCGCGCCGGCTTCATCAGATGCGCATGGATACGCAGTTCGGCGAACATGCTGTCGTCGCTCGCCATGTCCATCGAGGTCAGGAAGATGATGCCGGTATTGTCGAAACGCTTGTCACCGCGCAGAGACCTGGCGAAATCCAGCCCGTTCATTTCGGGCATATGGTAGTCGAGCACGATCGCATCGACCGTGATGCCGAGACGTGCAGCCTCGGAGAGCACAGCCAGCCCCTCGGCGCCGCTCTCGGCTGCCACCGTATCAAAACCCCACATCGAAAGCTGCTCGGTGAGGATCCGCCGGTTGACGATATTGTCGTCGACGATCAGCACCCTAGCACCGCTCGTATTGATCGGCAGCGCAGTCGCCGTCTTGCGTTCGGCAACCACCGGAAACGGCAGGCTGACGGTGAAGATCGAACCGCGGCCAAGCTCGCTTGCCACCGCAACCGACCCGCCGAACAGTTCGACAAGGCCGGACGTGATCGCCAGACCAAGACCGGTTCCCTCGTGGCGCCGCGTCGAAGACGTATCGACCTGCGAGAATTTTTCAAACACCGAGGCGAGCTTTTCCGGCGGGATGCCGAGCCCGGTATCCTCGATACGCACCGTCAGCATCAGGTTGCCCTCGCCATGCGGCTCGGACTTCAGGTCGATGAAGACATGCCCCTTCTCGGTGAACTTCACCGCATTGCCGACGAGATTGGTGATGATCTGGCGGAACCGCCCGGCATCGCCGAGCACGGTCTCGCGCACCGCCGCATCGCCGCGCACAATGAGTTCGATATCCTTTTCCGATGCCGCCGACGACAGAAGCGTCGCCACGTCCTCGATCGCCTCGACCGGGTCGAACGGTGCCTTCCTGAGCTTCATCTGGCCGGCATCGATCTTGGAGAAGTCGAGGATGTCGTTGATGATCGTCAAAAGCGCATTGCCCGACTTGACGATGATGTCGATGAAGGTCTTCTGCCTCGTATCGAGCGCCGACTTGGCCAGAAGTTCGGCCATGCCCAGCACCCCGTTCATCGGCGTGCGGATCTCGTGGCTCATATTGGCGAGGAATTCCGACTTCGCCCGGTCGGCCGCTTCCGCCCGCGCCAGAAGCCGCGTCAGGTCCTCCTCGCGCGCCTTGACGTCGGTCACGTCGGTAAAGACGGCAAGCCAGTGCTCGCTGCTCGTCTGCCGCGCCTCGACTTGAACCCATTTGCGGTTGTCGATCTTGAAGGAGGCGAAGAACGGCTCGCCCGAGGCCATATTGTCCTCGAGCGAACGGAAAGTGCCGTGCGCCTCATCGCTTGCGCCGAGATCGCCGCGGCGCACGCAGTAGCGGAACAGGTCGCGCCATTGCGCACCGGGCGCCACCATGGCCGGCGCAATCTCCAGCATCGCGGAGAGCGCATCGTTGGAAAGCTCGACCTGCCCGTCCTTCAGGATCAGAAGCCCCTGCGACATCGCGCCGGTCGCGTCCCGCATCAGCGCGCCATGGCGTTCGAGCGCCGCCCGCGCTTCCTGGATCTCCGCGTCGCGTTTGCGCATCGCGGTGATGTCGGTATAGCTGAGCAGATGTTTCCCATCCGCCAGAAGCGAGCCGGAGATCAGCACCTGATGACCGGTAAGCGAACGCACTTCGAGCGGCGCATGCCCATCTTCGGTCAGCGAGGCGATCCGCTGCCGGTAGACGCTTTCGAAATCGCCGCCGATCTTTGCAAATACTCCGCGGTCGAAGGCGAATTGCAGGAAGCTGCGATAGGAACTTCCCGCAAGATCGAAGCTCTTGTCGGTATCCCAGAAGGCGCAGAAAGCCGGATTGGCATATTCGAAATCGAAACCTTCCGACAGGATGGCAACACCGACCGGCAGCGCGTCGAGTATCGTCTGAAGCTCGCGGCTGACCTTCTCGGCCTTTTCCTGCGCTTGCCTGATCAGCGACACGTCGGTGCGCGAACAGACGAGATAGCTGCTCCCGTCTTCCGTGCGGATCGACCTCAATCTTGTCAGGACCGGAATGACTGATCCGTCCGGAAAGGTCATGTCCTCCGACTTGTCGATATTCTCGCCGTCCAGCACCCTGGCATTCTCGTCCCAGAACCGTTCGGCGGCCCAGGGAAACATCTCCGCTTCCGTCTGCCCGATATAGCGGTCGCGGCTGTCGCCGAGCATCTGCTCATAGGCATGGTTTGCATAGGTCAGCTCGTGCCCGGCATTGCGCACGAAGACCGGTGTCGGCAGGTCCTCCAGGATGGCGCGAAACAGTTCCGTCTCCGCCACCTGGCTGCGGAGCAGCATTTCCTGCTCCTTGAAATCGGTCACGTCCTGGCGGATGGCGATCAGGATGCCGTTTTCCATTCGCTTGTTGACCGTGCGCAGCCAGCGCCCGTCGGCAAGCTGGTCCATGCTCTCGTAATAGGGCTGGCGGAACGGCTTCATCCGCTCCTCGATCCAGACCGCTCGATCGAGTTCGCTCGCGTAGCGCTCATGCCCCGGCAAAGGCTTGCCGCGATCGAACGCGTTGGCGAGGATCGCCTGCAGCGTGATCCCCGGCTTCACCTCGATATCGAGTGAATCGACATAGTCGAGCAGCTGCGAATTGCAGTAGATCAGCGTGTCGTTGCGGTCGCAGATGGCAATGCCCATTTCCAGCATGTCGAGCGCATCGTCGAACAGGACATTGTTGAAGACCGCCGCGCCCAAAGGCGAAATCTGGGCGAGCTGGGACGGACCGGCAGCCTGTAGCGACTGCGCCGCAGGCACAACGTCAATCGAGCCGAACAGATAGGTATGGTCGTTTTCGGTCAGAAACCGCTCGACATGGATCTCGTAGCGCAGCACGCCCGTGGCATCGGAAAGCCTCGCCACCTCGTCGCTGCCGAAGACGATTGCCCGGCTTTCCTTTTCCTTGCGTTCGCCGACATCCACCGTATCCGCGAGATCGCTGCTAGCATGATGCGCGAAGTCCTGCGGATTGGCATGGAAAAGCTCCGCATAGGCAGCATTCACCGCCACATAGCGCAGTGCGCTGTCCTTGATATAGGCCGGTTGCGCCAGATCCTGGATCCGCGCACAGGCTTTCTCGAGCAAGTCGCTGTGCGTATCCAAGCGCTGCCGTCCCTTAAATTATGTTCCCGGGCAATTTTTGGCCGATTCTTGCGGCCTTGCGAGCAACGATAACACCATGGCGAGTGTTAACAACGCCTTTTTACCAGCGGTCGTTCTCCGGATTTTCGAACGCTTTGTACGGTACCGTCATGGGGGGAACGCTGCGATGTTCTGGAAGAGGCGAGCGAGGGTCGCAAATGACGAGGGCAACCGGAAAGGGAATTTGAGACATTCTGCGAAAGGCCGACGCGGATGGGATAATCATGAGCGAGATTACGACACCTTCTCCTGCCGAAACCGGGGCGACGCCCGCCGCCGCCGAAAGACGTCGCGGCGGCCGCGGGGCCGAGCGGGTGCGGCACGGCCTTGCCGGGACAAAATACCGCAGCCTCGTCAACACGATTGCAAAGACCGAGATCCTTTCGGCCGAAGCGGTCGAAAGCATCCATGATGCATCGCTGACCGTGCTCGAAGAGATTGGAATGGACGTGATCCTGCCCGAAGCACGCGAGCGGATGAAGGCAGCCGGCGCCGACGTGACGCCGGGCTCGAACCGGGTCCGCTTCGACCGCGGCCTGATCGAGGAGATGATCGCCTCGGCTCCCTCGAGCTTCACCATGCATGCCCGAAACCCCGCCCGCAATGTGACGATCGGCGGCAAAAACCTGGTATTCGCCCAGGTCGCCTCCGCCCCCTTCGTGGCCGACCGCGAGGGCGGCCGCCGCGCCGGCAACAGGCAAGATTTCCGCAAGCTCATCAAGCTCGCCCAGCATTACGACATCATCCACACGACCGGCGGCTATCCGGTCGAGCCGGTCGATATCCATGCCTCGGTGCGTCATCTCGACTGCCTCTCCGATCTGGTGAAACTGACCGACAAGGTGTTCCACTGCTATTCGCTCGGCAGGGAACGTAATCTCGACGGACTGGAGATTGCCCGCATCGCCCGCGGCATCACGGCGGAACAGATGGAGTTCGAACCGTCGCTTTTCACCGTCATCAATTCCTCCTCGCCGCTGCGCCTCGACGGGCCGATGCTGCAGGGCATCATCGAGATGTCGTCGCGCGGCCAAGTCGTCATCATGACACCCTTCACGCTTGCCGGCGCCATGGCCCCGGTGACGATTGCCGGCGCATTGGTGCAGCAGAATGCCGAGGCGCTGGCGGGCATCGCCTTTACCCAGATGGTCAGGCTTGGCGCGCCGGTCATGTATGGCGGCTTCACCTCCAATGTCGACATGAAGACGGGAGCGCCGGCCTTCGGCACGCCGGAATATATGAAGGCGGTATTGGCAGGCGGCCAGCTCGCCCGCCGCTATGGCATCCCCTACCGCACCTCAAACACCAATGCCGCCAACACGCTCGACGCCCAGGCGGCTTATGAAAGCGCCATGTCGCTCTGGGCACTGACCCAGGGTGGCGGCAATTTCATCCTTCATGCGGCCGGATGGACGGAAGGCGGCCTGACCGCCTCCTTCGAAAAATTCATCCTCGACGTCGACATGCTGCAGATGGTGGCCGAGTTCCTCACCCCGCTCGATGTCTCCGCCGATGCGCTGGCACTCGATGCCGTGCGCGATGTCGGCCCCGGCGGCCACTATTTCGGCACGCCCCATACGCTCGCCCGCTACGAGACGGCCTTCTATGCGCCGATCCTCTCCGACTGGCGCAATTTCGAGACCTGGACGGAAGCCGGCCGGCCGACCACCTACGACCATGCCAACCGGATCTACAAGCAGGCGCTCACCGATTACCAGCAGCCGGCGCTCGATCCGGCAATCGAAGACGAACTCGACGCCTTCGTGGCGAAGCGCAAGGCCGAGGGCGGCGTGGCGACGGACTTTTGAGCAATCAGGATTTCGCCGCAGCCATGCCGCAATCCCGCCACAAAGCGGCTTGCAGGTTGATCGAACACCCCGTCCGGGCAACCTGGAAGCGGTCCAGTCTGAACGCTTGTTCACACTACTCTTTTTTTTCGTCCATCAATCCGCCGAGATTCGGTTCGATCTTCTGATCGTGCCCCTGGGAAGAACCAGAGGGAAAGGAACGGTGTCATGTCGATCATGAAGAAAACAGTGTCCGCAGGCCTCGTCGCCCTGTCCGTCGCAGGCGCGCTCGCCGCGACTGCCCCGGCAGCAGAGGCACGCGATTATTACCACCACGACAACGTCTGGCCCGGCGTCGCAGCCGGTCTGGCAGGCGGCATCATCGGCGGCGCGATCATCGCCGGCTCCCAGCGTCCGGTCTATGTCGAGCCGCGCTACGAATATGCGCCTCCGCCGCCGCCCCCGCCGGTCTACTACCGCCGCGCCTACTACGCCCCGCCACCGCCGCCGCGTTGCCATTTCGAATGGGCGCGCAACGAGTTTGGCGAAGCCTATCGCGCACAGGTCTGCTACTAGGACCTCACTCGACCAGTTTTGATGAAGGCGGCGGTGGAAACACTGCCGCCTTTATTGCATTTGCCGCTGCCACCTCTCGCAGATGCGAAATATCCTTGACTTTTGCCGGTAAATCCACCACATGCAGCTCATGCTTTCACCTTCCGGCCGCCGCGTGAGCTGGCCCCGCGACAACAAAGTTCGCGAAGAAGGAACAAGGCGCAGATATCTGAATGCCCTCTTCACTTGGAGGGTTTGTGCGCTGGAAAGCAATTTCCAACTTGCAAGTTCCCACTTCACGCGGGGTTCTTGACGCCAGAAGCGGCCGACATGGCATGGTGCCATGCCGGGAATTGTGCTTTTGGCGCCCCGAAAGGTATTCGACTTGACGAATTTTGAATCTCTTGGTGTCTCCAAGCAGATCGTCGCCACGCTCACCGCGCTTGGCATTGAAACGCCGACGCCGATCCAGGCCCAGGCTATCCCTCTTCTCCTTGAAGGCCGCGACCTGATCGGTCTCGCCCAGACCGGCACCGGCAAGACTGCCGCTTTCGGCCTTCCGCTGATCGAGCGCCTGCTCGCCGAAAACATCCGTCCCGACAACCGCACGACCCGTTCTCTCATCCTGGCGCCTACCCGCGAACTGGTGAACCAGATCGCCGCCAACCTGAAGAACTTCGTCAAGGGCCGCCCGCTCAAGATCAACCTCGTCGTCGGTGGCGTATCGATCAACAAGCAGCAGTTGCAGCTCGAAAAGGGCACCGACATCCTGGTGGCCACGCCGGGCCGCCTGCTCGATCTCGTCGCCCGCCGTGCCATCGGCCTGACCACGGTCCGCTTCCTCGTTCTCGACGAAGCCGACCAGATGCTCGACCTCGGCTTCGTGCATGACCTGCGCAAGATTGCGAAAATGGTGCCGAAGAAGCGCCAGACGATGCTGTTCTCGGCCACCATGCCGAAGGCAATCGCCGATCTCGCCGCAGACTTCCTCACCGACCCGACAAAGGTCGAGGTCACCCCTCCGGGCAAGGCTGCAGACAAGGTCGAGCAGTATGTCCACTTCGTCGGCGGCAAGGGCGACAAGACCGAGCTTCTGCGTAAGTCGCTGCTCGACAATCCGGATGGCCGCGCCATCGTCTTCATGCGCACCAAGCACACCGCCGAGAAGCTGATGAAGCATCTCGACAATATCGGCTTCTCGGTCGCATCGATCCACGGCAACAAGAGCCAGGGCCAGCGCGAGCGTGCCCTGAAGGGTTTCCGTGACGGCGAGATCAAGACGCTGATCGCCACCGATGTCGCAGCCCGCGGTATCGACATCCCGGCCGTCAGCCACGTCTACAATTACGACCTGCCGGAAGTGCCCGACGCCTACGTTCACCGTATCGGCCGCACCGCACGCGCCGGGCGTGATGGCGTCGCCATCGCTTTCTGCGCTCCGGATGAAACCATGCTTCTTCGTGACATCGAAAAGCTGATGAACATCGAGATCAAAACGGCCTCGGGTGAACGCCCCGAAACGATGAACCGCCCGGTTCGCGGCAACGGCAACAACCGTGGCGGCAACAAGGCCCGTGGCGGAAATGCCGGCGGTAACGGCGAAAGCCGTCCGCGCCGCGAGCGCCCTGCCCGCAAGCCGTTCTTTGCGGCCGAAGGCGCGGAAGGTGCCGGCGGAGAGCGTGGCGAGCGCCCTGCCCGCAACAATCGTCCGCAGCGCGATGATCGTCGCAATGGCGAGGCCCATGGCCAGCGCCGTAACGAGGAAGCCAAGCGCGTCGAGCCGGACAACGATCTGGCCGTGACCTCGGATCTTCGCCCCAACCGCAGCCAGCAGGCTCCGCGCGACGGCGAAAACCGCAATGGCGGACAGAACCGTGGTCATCAGGGCCAGCGCCAGGGCAAGTCGAACAATGGCGGCAATCGCGATCGCGCAGCCCACGGCGCCCATGAAGCCGGCAAGCAGCGCCAGAAGCACCAGCACTCGGCAGCCGACGGTTCCCAGTCCAAGCCCCATGGCCAGGCCCCGGCTCAGCCGAAGACCGAAGGCCAGAACAACCGCCATGCACCGCAGGGCGAAAATCGCGGCCCGGTCCGCTTCGGCAACAACAACCGTGGCGAACAGCGCAACGAGCAGCGCGGCGGCGGTTTTCAGGGCCGCAAGCGTCGTCCGGCGTGAATGTAAAAGCCGATCCAATGCAAACGGCCGGGCTCACGCCCGGCCGTTTTGTTTTGTCACTGAGAAAATTGGGATCTGCCACGACAGGTCTTAGGCAATGCCGATGGCCGACGAGCCCTCCGCCCTGAAACCTTCCGGGCCTCAGGAAGCCATGGCGAGCTTTTTCGGCTTCTGCTGGTAGATCGTGTTCTTGCCATAGCCGCGATGTTCCGGCCCGAGCCTTGCGGCATCCGAACCCGGCTCGCGCTGCCATTTGCGACGGTTGAGCTTGAACTGCTTGACCAGTTGCTGCAGTTCGGCCGCCCCTTGAGCCAGCGCCTCGGAAATCGCGCTCATGTCGCCGACCATGGCGGCATTCTGCTGTGTCATCTGGTCGAGCGACGAGATCGACGAATTGATCTCCGAAAGGCTGGTCGACTGTTCTGACGAACCGATCGCGATCGCCTCGACATTCGTCTCGATGGCCTGGACAAAGCCCTGGATGTTCTTCAAAGCGTCACCGGTCTGCCCGACAAGCTTGACGCCCTGATTGACCTCTGTGGTCGAATTCTTGATCAGGCCGGCGATCTCCTTGGCAGCCCCCGCCGAGCGCTGCGCCAGTTCACGCACTTCCTGGGCAACGACGGCAAAGCCCTTGCCGGCTTCGCCCGCACGCGCCGCCTCGACGCCCGCATTCAAGGCCAGAAGATTGGTCTGGAAGGCGATCTCGTCGATCACGCCGATAATCTTGGAAATCTCGTTCGAGGCATTTTCGATCCGCGCCATGGCGGCGACGGTTGCGCCGAGCACTTCCGACGAATTGACGGCGGCGACACGCGCCTCCTGCACCAGCTTGCGCGCCTCGGCCGTGCGGCCGGCCGATTCCCTCACCGTGACGGTGATTTCCTCAAGCGCCGCCGACGTCTCCTCGAGTGCCGCCGCCTGCTGTTCCGAACGCATCGCAACACCATTGGCGCTGTCATGCATTTCGCCGCTCTTGGTCGACAGCATCGCCGTCTCCGCCATCACCTTTTCCAGCGTCTCCTGGAATTTTGCCAGCGACTGGTTGAAATCATGGCGCAGATGCTCGAATTCCGGCACGAAGGCCTCGTCGATGGTGATGCGGATATTGCATTCGGCGAGCCGCTCCAGCCCTGCGCCGACTTCCTGCAGCGCCCGCACGCGACCTGAAACATCGGTGGCGAACTTGACCACCTTGATCACCTTGCCGGCATCATCGAGGATCGGATTGTAGGTCGCCTGGATGAAGATGGCGCTGCCATCCTTGGTCACCCGCTTGAACTCGTCGGCATAGAATTCGCCTCCGGCAAGGCGCGGCCAGAAGTCGGCATATTCGCGCGAGCCGGCGTAATCTGCGTCGCAGAACATGCTGTGATGGCGACCCTTGATCTCGTCGAGACCGTAGCCGAGTGCCGAGAGGAAATTGTCGTTAGCCGTCAGGATCGTGCCGTCCGGCAGAAACTCGATGATCGCCTGTGCCCGCGACAGGGCGGAGATCTTGCCCTGTGTATCGAGGCTCTCAAGCTTGACTAAGGTGATGTCGGTGGCAATCTTCACCACCTTGACGACTTTGCCGCCGCGCACGACCGGATTGTACGAGGCCTGGATCCAGATCTCGTCGCCGTTCTTCCTGATCCGCCGGAACTGGCGCTGTTCGAACTGGCCGGATGCCAGATGCGCCCAGAAAGACTTGTAGTCAGGCGACGCCGCGTCGGCCGGATCCACGAACATCCGGTGATGTTTGCCGATGATCTCCTCGCGCCGGTAACCGAGTGCCGCACAGAAATTCTCGTTGGCATCGAGCACCGTGCCGTCGGGGGTAAACGAGATGATCGCCTGTGAACGACCGAAGGCTTCAAGAATAGCCGCGCTCTCGCCACCGAAAAATGCGCCGACGGACATGCTGGACCCCTTCAAGGAAAATTGACCATTGCCAATTCCTAGCCGTGCACCGCTAAATTTAAGTTAAAACTCAGATACTTCCGGCAGAAGGCCAGGATCATCACGACGAATGCGGCGCACTTACCCACCTCGGGAGGAAATCGGTCAAACCCGCGCAATCGATGGTTACGAAACAGCCCGGCGATTGACCAGACCACGCAGATGACTGCGAGGTTCAATCGGACTGATGATCCCATAGGCAGAGGCGCATCCGGTTGGCGCTTTTACAGGCAAGACATTGATTCAGCGAACATAAGCCGCATCTAATTGACCTTTGAAAGCTTCGCTGAACAGGCTCGCGCGCCTTTCCTTGCCGACATCAAGACCAATATTGATTTTGTCTTCGGCAATTGCGCATGGTTCTTGCATTGCCCTCTGCGTTGTATTCTTATGGCCAAAAAAAGGGGATCGCTTCTTTGGCATTTGATGAAATGTTGACTGCGGATAACCTTCCGCGCCCGCCATACAAGAACTACCATGAATGGTATGCGGCCCAGGACACCGCGCATCTGATCCGCAAGACCCAGGACGCGGAAAACATCTTCCGCCGCACCGGCATCACCTTTGCGGTCTACGGCCACGCCGACAGTTCCGAAAAACTCATTCCCTTCGATATCATCCCGCGCATCATCGCGGCGCGCGAGTGGCGAAAGCTCGCCCAGGGCATCGAGCAGCGCGTATTGGCGCTCAACGCCTTCCTCGACGACATCTACCACAAGCAGGAAATCATCAAGGCCGGCCGCATCCCGCGCGAGCTGATCGAGAAGAATGTCGCCTTCCTGCCCGAGATGATCGGCTTCAAGCCGCCGGGCGGCGTCTATACTCATATCGTCGGCACCGATATCGTGCGCACCGGCGAGGACCAGTTCTACGTTCTGGAAGACAATGCCCGCACGCCCTCCGGCGTCTCCTACATGCTGGAGAACCGCGAGACGATGATGCAGATGTTCCCGGAACTCTTCACGCTCAACAAGGTGCAGCGGGTGGAAGATTATCCGCGCCTGCTGCGCCAGTCGCTGGCCGCCGTCGCCCCTCCGGGGTGCAAGGGCAAGCCGCGCGTCGCCGTGCTGACGCCGGGCATCTACAACTCCGCCTATTACGAGCACTCCTTCCTCGCCGACCAGATGGGCGTCGAGCTGGTCGAAGGTTCCGACCTGCGCGTCATCGACGGCAAGGTGCAGATGCGCACCACCCGCGGCTACGAGGCGATCGACGTTCTCTACCGCCGCGTCGACGACGATTTCCTCGATCCCCTGACCTTCCGCGCCGATTCGGCGCTCGGCGTGCCGGGCATCATGGATGTCTACCGCGCCGGCAACATCACCATTGCCAATGCGCCGGGCACCGGAATTTCCGACGACAAGGCGATCTATTCCTACATGCCCGAGATCGTCGAATTCTATACCGGCCGCAAGGCGCTTCTGGAAAACGTGCCGACCTGGCGCTGTTCGGAGCCCGACAGCCTGAAATACGTGCTGGAAAACATCGCCGACCTCGTCATCAAGGAGGTCCACGGCTCCGGTGGCTACGGCATGCTGGTCGGCCCGACGGCGACCAAGAAGGAACGTGCCGAGTTTGCAGAGAAGCTGGCCGCCAAGCCGAACAACTATATCGCCCAGCCGACGCTGGCACTCTCCACCGTGCCGATCTTCGTCAACAAGGGCGTGGCACCCCGGCATGTCGACCTTCGCCCCTATGTGCTGGTCTCCGACAAGGTGAAGATCATCCCCGGAGGATTGACCCGCGTGGCGCTGAAGCAGGGCTCGCTGGTGGTCAACTCCAGCCAGGGCGGCGGCACCAAGGACACCTGGGTTCTGGAAGATTGAGGGCGTAAGCAAATGCTGGGAAGAACTGCAAACGGCCTCTACTGGATGTTCCGTTACATCGAGCGTGCCGAAAATATCGCCCGTCTCGTCGATGCCGGCCTGCGCGTCTCGCTGACCCGCGCCGGCTCCTCCGACGAGGACTGGCATGGCGTCTTGGAAAGTGCCGGCGTGCGCGAGGCCTATTCCGAGGTGCATGACAAGCTGACCGCCGCCGACGCGGTGGATTATCTCTTACGCGACCGCTCCAACCTGTCGAGCGTCATGTCCTGCATCGAGGCGGGCCGCAACAATGCCCGCATGGTGAGGACCGCGCTCACCCGCGAGACATGGGAAGCCACCAACGAGGCCTGGATCGACTTGAAGGCCCGCATGGCGCGCAAGGTGAAAGCCGCCGACCTGCCGGAACTGATCGGCGTCATCAAGCATCGCTGCGGCCTGATCCGCGGTGCCTTCCATGGCTCGATGCTGAGAAACGAGATCTACAACTTTGCCCGCATCGGCACCTTCATCGAACGGGCCGACAACACCGCCCGCATTCTCGACGTTAAATATTACGTACTGCTGCCATCGGTGAGCCAGGTCGGCTCGGCGCTCGACAATTTCCAGTGGGAATCGATCCTGCGCTCGGTCTCGGCCCACCGTTCCTACGGCTGGGTCTATGACGGCGAATACCAGGCGGCCAACATTGCCGACATGCTGATCCTGCAGGTGCAGATGCCGCGCTCGCTCGCCTACTGCTACGAAAAGATCGTCAGCAACCTGAGCTATCTTGCGGAAGACTATGGAAACCGCCTGACCGCCCACGAGACGGCCGATGCGATCCGCGCAATTCTCAAGCGTGGCTCGGTCACCGGGATCATGGACCAGGGCCTGCACGAGTTCCTCGAGGACTTCGTCTACCGCAACAACCAGCTCAGTGCCGAGATTTCCGACGGCTACCGCTTTTATCAGTAATCAGCCCAACCGCTCTACCTGAAGGACGACCCCATGCGGCTGAAGATTTCGCATACGACCGAATATCTCTACGACGAACCGGTTCCCTACACGCTGCAGCGGCTGCGGCTGACACCCGTCAGCGGCCCGACCCAGAAAGTGCTGAACTGGTCGGTGTCAGTCGACGGCGCCAAGATCGAGACGGGCTATTCCGACCAGTACGGCAACCATGTCGAATTGGTGTCGATCGACGGCGGGGAACACACGATCCGCATCACGGCGACAGGCGAAGTCGAGACCATCGACAAGGCCGGCGTTTTTGGCACTCATCAGGGTTTCTGCCCGCTCTGGCTGTTCCTGCGCGAAACGACCCGCACCAAGCCCGGCAAGCTGATCAGGGATCTGGCAAAAAGCGTCAAGGGCGACAGCGAGCTTGCCCAGATGCATGCGCTGATGGATCAGATCCACGAGACGGTGGCCTATACGCCGGGTTCGACGACGACCGAAACGACCGCCGAGGAAGCGCTCGCCGCCAAAACCGGCGTCTGCCAGGACCACGCCCATATCTTCATTTCCGCCGCACGGCTTGCGGGCCTGCCCGCCCGCTACATTTCCGGCTACCTGTTGATGGAAGGCGAGACCGAGCAGGTCGCAAGCCATGCCTGGGCGGAAGCGCATATTCCGGGCCTCGGCTGGGTCGGCTTCGATGCCGCCAACAATATCTGCCCCGATGATCGTTACGTCCGCATCGCCTCGGGCCTCTGCTACCGCGACTGCGCCCCCGTCTCCGGCATGCGGATCGGCACAGGCAAGGACAAGGCGAGCGAAAACCTCAAGGTCCGCCTGACGGTCACCGCCAGCCCGGGCCAGAGCCAGACGCAAAGCCAGGGATGAGCGTCGGCGGCAGACCGGCTCTACCCTGCATAAGATGGCGCGGCACCCGCCCCGACCTGAGCTAACCCGACGGCATGGCGGCCTCCCGCAAAGGGATAACGGGGCATTCGATCCGGCACGAACTGCCTCTGCCTTACCCGCCACCCCATAGCAGCGACCAGTGTCATCCGCCCGTCAAACGACTGACATAATCCTTGCCGCCTGTGTCCCACCGCCGGTTGTTCCATGCCGTTTCGCTCGCCCACGGTTCGCGCCGTTGCCGCCCTCTCCGTGACCCAGCTGATCGGCTGGGGTGCCACCTTCTATCTTCCGGCCGTTACCGGCCCGGCCATGGCCGGCGACCTCGGCATGGCGCTCCCCTTCGTCATGGCCGGCCCGACCGTGATGCTGCTGGTGATGGCCGCGGCCTCCGCGCCGCTCGGCAGGATTTTCGAGCGCCATGGCGCCCGCAAGGTGATGACGCTCGGTTCGCTGATCGGCGCGGCCGGCCTTTTCGCCATGAGCCTTGCCGAGGGACCCGCCACCTATATCCTGTCCTGGATCATCCTTGGCCTTGCCGGCTCGCTGATGCTGACCACGCCGGCGCAGATCGCCGTCACCGAAATCGCCGGCGACGGCGCCCGCAAGGCGCTCGGCGTGCTGATCCTTGCCGGCGGATTGACATCGACCATCGTCTGGCCATCCACCGGCTTCCTGCAACTGCAATTTGGCTGGCGGGTAACGACGATCGTCTATGCCGCCCTGGTTCTCTTCGTCTGCATGCCGCTGCATGTCTCGGCTCTGGCACGCAAACCGCTTGCACAACCGGCCGCCAAGAGCGCCACGGGGCCGGCATCGATCGACCTCGGGCAGTTCGTGCTTCTCGCCGCAAGCTTTGCCGCCAACGGTTTCGTCACCTGGGGTTTCGCCCTGACGATCATCATCCTCTTCGAAGCCTCGGGCCTCGATCACGCCGCAGCCCTTGCCGCGGCTGCCTTTATCGGCCTTGCCCAATGGGCGGGAAGGCTGTTCGATTTTCTCAACGGACGCCGGCTTTCGGGCTTTGCCACCGGGATTCTGGGCGCGGCACTGTTTCCGGCAAGCTTCGTCGTCCTGATCTTCTCCAGCAATGTCTTCGGCGCCATGCTGTTTGCCACGCTTTACGGGCTTGCAAGCGGCATCACCGCGGTCACACGCGCCACGCTGCCGCTGCAGATCTTTGCCCCCGGCGCCTATGCGAGGGCATCGTCCCGGCTCGCCGTGCCGCTCAACCTCTCCTTCGCCGCAGCCCCGCCGGCCTTCACCGCAATCATGGCATCCGCCGGCCCCCACGCCGCCCTCTGGCTCGCCATGACGATCTCCATCGTGGCACTCTGCGCGCTGCTCGGTCTGTTCGTGCTACACCGGAAGACGGTAAGAACCGAACCCTGAGCGGACGCTCCCAGAACCCCGACGTGAACGCAAGCCCGGCGCCATGTCCGGCTGCTCTTATGCCGCGTCTGAACAGAGGTGCTTATGCTTTTAGGGCAATCGGTCTTCCAGTCGGTGCTGACCCGGCTGAAGGAAGACCAGAAGGACGAGGACGAGACTGAACCGGCTAAGGCGGATTTTCGCATTCGCGGGCTCGGCGCAGGCTTCGTCACCCCTGACGGCCGCCCGGAAGCGGCCGAGGCCGATATCGGCGCCTATTTCGACTTTCTTGCCGATTGGCCGGGTGCTGAACGATCGACGGGCACCGCCGGAGACGATGCAGCAACCGCCCCCTCCACAGAACAACCCGTCATTTCTGAGCAGACGGAGCCGGTCATGCCGGCCCATCTCGCGCGCCTTAGCGAAGCCGAAATCGCCGAAGACCTCGCACTCTCCCCTCAGGAGACGGAGGCAAGCCTCAACGAGAAACGGCGCCACTTCGCCAAGGACAATCACCCGGACCGCGTCGCCCCCGCCTTCCGCGACAACGCCACGACCCGCATGAAGATCGCCAACCTGATGATCGACAGGGCGATCAAGGAATTGTTCTGGCGGCGATAAACGAGTGTCGATTCTGGGGTGGAATTAGGGCTAGGGCCGATGCCGGGGCTGGGATTCGAGCCGCAACCGCAGCCGTTCCCCCGTCGGACCTGCCTATTGCCTCGCTCGCCCCCGCCTAATCCTTGTCGGCCGGTTTCGGTTTCTCGATCCACAGCTTGTAGGTGGCATAAAGCCCGAGCGCCCCGACGATCGCCGCCCAGAAACCCGATCCGGCAAAAATCTCGATACCGGCCCAGATGAAGCAGGCAAGCGGAATGGCGACCCGCCGCCATGTGGCGGCATAAAACGGATGGTTCGGGTCGATCATCAAATTCCTCCTGCCCGGATCTGGTGTAAGCCTCCATATCCGGGCAGGAGAATGAAAATGCAAGATGGGAGGATCACAAGAAAGCCAACCTGCGGCCCTTTGCCTGCCGGATTGGCTCTTTCCGGATCCCGCCCTTGCCGTGTTGCGAATGTCTGCCGGCAGGGACCATCTGACCCGACGGCCTCAATCCCGGCGTGAATTCTCCAACTCGCTTCTCTGGCGTCACCAAGGCGCCGGCGGCCCTATTCCTTGGTCAGCAATGCCGATGCCCGATCCTTCATATAGGAATACTGCATCTGCATCGTGCTTTTGCCGGTGCTGGTCAGTGTGATCTTCCCTCCGCCACTGCCGACACGCATGGTGATCGTCTTGCCGGACAGTGATGACGTATTGACAGAGATCGGCTCGCCCTTGAACCTGTAGGACGGCGTCCCGCTCTTCGGAATTGTGAAGACCACTGCACTGCCCTTCTCGGTCTTGCCGGAGTAAGTGCCGGCGAGATCACCGAACTCGGTGGCAAAAGCCGCTGCGGATGAAAACATCACGATGATTGCGGAGAAAACGATATTTCGAAACATCAAAGCCCCCTTTGCTGATGACAACGAAAGAAAAGCCGCCAAAACCCGATCTGTCGCCACCCGTTTGGGTGAACACCGCCGCCCGATTGAATAAGCGCAACGGTTATCTACTCGATAACTGGGATCGATCGAAACATAACGATGATTGGGCTTTAAAATGGCGCACCCGACAGGATTCGAACCTGTGACCTTTGGAATCGGAATCCAACACTCTATCCAGCTGAGCTACGGGTGCTAACCGTGTTGGCGATGAATCGCCCAAGTCCGATGGCAGGTTCTTACCCTAGCTCGTCTGGCGCATCAATGCCCTGAGGCGCCGATAGCGGAAAAATCGCAACAACAACATTCAATGGCAAAGGCAGGCGAAGATCCGGCCTTCCTTGGGCAGTATCCGTCGGGCCTGAATGTCGGGCCGTCCCGAGACGCAGATCGGAACCCGGCGGCGCAAGAGGCATTGTTTCTGCATGACCATAATCTCATAGGAGGTAAAAATGGCCAACGACAGGACTGCACGCGACGCAATCGAAGGCGGTAGCGGCGATGTGGTCGGGACAACCGCATCCGGCACCAAATCTGCCGGGAAAGCCCATGAAGCCGGGCGGCATCCGGTGGCCGGCCCGCATGCCAAGGACCACCTGACCGACCACGACAAGACCCCGGGCACCGGCTCGCTGCCCGCAAAGGACGGCGCCGAAGTCGATACTGGTCCGGATTGAACGATGAGTGCAGGCGCCCGGCTGGATGAGCAGCCGGACGTCCCGAATTTCATGCTGCCTTCCCCAAGCCTTTCCGCTTGCCCCGCCCCCGCCACGGCGATAACACCGTGGCAAGGTTATGCGGGCCCAGAATCCATGACGTCGGAAACAATCACCCTCTATGAAGCGATCGGCGGCGATGATGCCGTGCGCGCGCTGGTGCGGCGTTTCTACCATCTGATGGATACGCTGCCGGAAGCCGCCCGCTGCCGGGCGATCCACCCCGAAAGCCTCAAGGGCAGCGAGGAAAAACTCTACGATTACCTCACCGGCTATCTTGGCGGGCCGCCGGTCTATGTCGAGAAATACGGCCATCCGCGCCTGCGCTCGCGCCATTTCGGTGCCGAAATCGGACCCGCCGAACGCGACGAATGGCTCCTCTGTTTTCGCCGAGCGCTTGACGAGACGATCGAAAACGAAAAGCTGCGCGACATCATCTGGCCTCCCGTCGAGCGGCTCGGCCACCACATGCAGAACAGGGAATAGCGCCTTGGAAAGACTCGTGAAACTTCGGCCCTTGATCCTGCTTGTCAGCGGCCTGATGGGGCTTTCCGGCGTGGCGCTCGCCGCAGCCGCAAGCCATGGTGGCGACACGCATCTGCTCGGCAATGCCTCGACCATGTGCCTGGCCCACGCGCCGGTCCTGCTCGGGCTTTATCTCGGTCATCGCGCCTTCCGCAGCGCGACGCTGGCAGGCCTGGTGCTCGGGCTCGGCACCATCATCTTTGCGGCCGACCTCGTCTCCCGCCATTTTTCCGGCGACAGGCTGTTTCCCTTCGCCGCCCCCGCGGGCGGCATGCTGATGATGCTGGGCTGGCTGATCGTCGCCGCCGGTGCCTTCCTGCAAAGGCGGGACGCCTGAAGGTCGGCGCTGAAGATTACCTCCGGAACGGCAGGATCTTGCCCGCTTCCCAGGAGGGAACGGTAGTGGCACTCACCGTCGCATGCGCGGGAAAGCGGATGACATTGCTGTCTTCGTCATTTCGTCTGCGGGATGCCAGGATCTCGTAGAGTTCCGGCACAAGTCCCTCGCCATTCTGCTCCGCCAGCTTGTGCAGGCCGATAAACAGGGTGGCGTCAGGACGCTCGTCTCTCATCATTCTTATCCTTCATCGTCTGCAGCGCGCGTTCCAGGCTCGATTTCGAGCCGTTGCGCAGCGGGACGAAGGCGACACCGAACTTCTTACAGCCGGTCTTCACCCTCAGACACGCATCATGGCTGATACAGTCGATGGGGCAGAACACGCAGTCGACCGAGGGAAGCACGGTATCGATGCGCGATACGGCCTCACGCAGGCCGCCGTCATGATGGATCAGTTCCGCGCCGTGGCGACTGGCAATGGCGCGCAGATGCGCCACCTGGCAGTCCCGACCGCCGACATAGAGGAAGCTGCGGACATCGATTGCGTCGCGATCGGGTTTGACCTGCTGTGCTTGAGCCGCCGTCTCGTTCGCGCCGCCATTCTTCCGTTTCTGCTTCTTCGCCATCACGCCTCGCCTGATCGATTCTCATCTCGGGAACCTTCGGTGAGCGGCACCTTAGATAAGTTGACAATCAGAGTAAAGATTAAACGTGAGGATGACAGTCATATTTTAATCAGGCGGCAGCGGGACAATTGGAAGCTGCAACGCGACGCCCCTTTGCCGACATGGCCTAGATGCCCTCGACGGAAACCATGCGGATGCCGACGAGATTGTCCCGGTCGTCGGAAACGATCTCGCCATAGCCGATCGTCTTGCCATTGACCTGCAGCTCGATCGCATCGCCGAAGCGACGGTCGAGCTTGAACAGCGCGCCCTCCTTCGCCGCCATCAGTTGCGATACGGAGACGGTCGCCCGGCCGATCAGTGCGTGCACCTCGACCGGGATTTCGCCGACGCGACCGCGTGGGACGGGTTTCGGCGCTGTGGAAAGCCCCTCCGGCGAAAATTCCGGAATGTTGAGGGGCGGCTTTTCAGCCACGTCATCGCTCATGATTATCACCTTCTGAAATGCATCAAAGTCTATGCGAGTCGGGTGAAAATAGACGGCGGCAGGCCAGGCTGCGCCTCGCACCGGTTGTAAACCTTAACGGTCCATTAACTTCCACAGTTGACGGATCATAAAGAACCAGCAGCGGCCAGGCCGCGCCGAAGGACGCTCAGTTGCCGAGACCGGTCCCGGTCGTACGGGTGCGAACGACGGTCGTTGCCCGCATCCGCTTCAGCGTAGCAAGCGGCAGTCCGGCCTTGGCCAGCGCATCGACGAAGAACGTGTCTTCCGGCTTGGCGAAGGTGACGACCATGCGGTCTTCCATCACGTTGCGTGCGGCGCAGGTGAAGACGATCTCGTTATTGCCGAGGCTGAGATAGAAATGCTCGGGCAGGAATTTCATCGCGGCGGACTGGATCAGCGCTCCCGTCTCGCACATGCCGATCAGGCGCACCTGCAGGCTGGAAAAGGATTTTACCCCGCCATTGGGATAGACTGCGCGTGCCACGATATTGGTCTTGCGATAGCGGATCTTCGGGTTGTCGTTCGCCCCGTAGAATTCTGCCAGATAATGACGATGCCTGCCGTTCTCTAACATGATCGCGATTCGCCATGGTTAACACACTGTTAACACCGTACCGCAGTGCGAAAACATGTTCAATGACAAGATCTCGCAATGGTTTACGCGGGGCCCGCCCCGTCTCCCTGCGCGGCAGGGCGTCGCAGAAAAATTTTACCGTTTGATAAAATTTTCATCCGTGTTACCTTTCGCCCAATAGTTGTCCATGACCATAAAAAGAGGGAACTCGGATGGAGCGACTGGGAAGCGGGATAGAGGCCGGGCGCCTCGCGTCCGACGAATGCGCATTGAATTTTTCCGATCTTCACCCGCGCCTCGGCAAGCATGAGGCGCTGGTGGCAGCAGACCGCTGTTATTTCTGTTACGACGCGCCGTGTATGACGGCCTGTCCCACCGCCATCGATATCCCGATGTTCATCCGGCAGATATCGACTGGCAACCCGCTCGGATCGGCAAAGACCATATTCGACCAGAACATTCTGGGCGGCATGTGCGCCCGCGTCTGTCCCACCGAAACGCTCTGCGAGCAGGTCTGCGTCCGCAACACGGCCGAAGACAGGCCCGTCGAGATCGGCCGGCTGCAGCGCTATGCGACGGATACGGCAATCGATGCCGGGCGGCAGTTCTATGCCCGCCCCTCCCCGAGTGGGAAGAAGGTTGCGGTGGTCGGCGCCGGTCCGGCCGGCCTTGCAGCAGCCCACAGGCTGGCGATCAGGGGCCACGAGGTGGTGATCCTCGAGGCACGGGAAAAATCCGGCGGCCTCAACGAATACGGCATTGCCAGCTACAAGGCGGCCGACAACTTTGCCGCGCGTGAGGTGGAGTACGTCACGGCCATCGGCGGCATCACCGTCGAGCATGGCAGAATGCTCGGTCGCGATTTTTCCCTGTCCGATCTGGTTGCCCAATATGATGCCGTGTTTCTCGGCATGGGCCTCTCCGGCGTCAACGGCCTCGGCATTGAGGGTGAAAACCTTCAAGGCGTCGAAGACGCCGTCGATTTCATCGCAAGACTGCGACAGGCGCAGGACAAGGCTTCGATCCCGATCGGCCGGCGCGTCGTCGTCATCGGCGGCGGCATGACCGCCATCGATGCGGCGATCCAGGCAAAGCTGCTCGGCGCCGAGGAAGTGACGATCTGTTACCGCCGCGGCAAGGAGAACATGAACGCCTCGCCCTACGAACAGGATCTCGCCGCCTCCAGGGGCGTCATCATCCGCCATTGGCTGGCACCGAAATCGGTGATCGGCAAGGATGGCCCCGGTGGCGCTCGGGTGGCCGGCATCGAGGTCGAATACACCACCGTCAAGGACGGGCGCCTGACCGGCACCGGCGAAACCGGCGTCATCGCCGCAGACCAGATCTTCAAGGCGATCGGCCAGACATTTGCGGCATCCGGCCTCGGCGCACTCCAGTTCGATGGCGGCAGGATTGCCGTCGATGCCGAGGGACATACCTCGATCGAACGGGTCTGGGCCGGCGGCGACTGTATCGGCCGCGGCGAGGACCTGACCGTTTCCGCTGTGGCGCAGGGGCGCGACGCCGCCGAGAGCATCAACCGCATGCTCGCCGCAGGCATGCAGCCTGCCATCGCAGTAGCCTGAGAAGGGACGAAGATCATGGCTGACATCCGCAACAATTTCATCGGCATCAAGTCCCCCAATCCCTTCTGGCTCGCCTCCGCGCCGCCGACAGACAAGGCCTATAATGTCGAGCGCGCCTTCAAGGCCGGCTGGGGTGGCGTCGTCTGGAAGACGCTCGGCGAACAGGGACCGCCTGTCGTCAACGTCAACGGTCCGCGCTACGGCGCGATCTGGGGCGCCGACCGCAGGCTTCTCGGCCTCAACAATATCGAACTGATCACCGACCGCGACCTCTACACCAACCTCATCGAGATGAAGCAGGTGAAGAAGAACTGGCCGGACCGCGCCATTATCGCCTCGATCATGGTCCCCTGCGAGGAAGAGGCGTGGAAATCAATCCTGCCGCTTGTCGAGGAGACGGAAGTCGACGGTATCGAGCTGAATTTCGGCTGTCCGCACGGCATGTCCGAACGCGGCATGGGCGCGGCCGTCGGCCAGGTGCCGGACTATATCGAAATGGTGGTGCGCTGGTGCAAGCAATATTCGCGCATGCCGGTCATCACCAAGTTGACGCCGAATATCACCGATATCCGCTATCCGGCCCGCGCCGCAAAACGCGGCGGCACCGATGCCGTGTCGCTGATCAACACCATCTCGTCGATCGTCTCGGTCGATCTCGACACCTTCAGCCCGCAGCCCTCGATCAACGGCAAGGGCTCGCACGGCGGCTATTGCGGCCCGGCGGTCAAGCCGATCGCGCTCAACATGGTGGCCGAAATCGCCCGCGATCAGGAAACCCATGGCCTGCCGATTTCCGCCATCGGCGGCGTCACCACATGGCGCGACGCGGCTGAATTCCTGACCCTCGGCGCCGGCAATGTGCAGGTCTGCACCGCCGTGATGACCTATGGCTTCAAGATCGTCGAGGAGATGATCACCGGCCTCTCCGCCTGGATGGACGCGAAGGGCCACCGCACGCTGGACGATATTACCGGCCGCGCCGTGAAAAACGTCACCGACTGGCAGTATTTGAACCTCAACTACATCGCCAAGGCCCATATCGACCAGGATGCCTGCATCAAATGCGGCCGTTGCCACATCGCCTGCGAGGACACGTCCCACCAGGCGATCACCGCGATCGTTGACGGAAAACGGCATTTCGAGGTGAAGGAGGAAGACTGCGTCGGCTGCAATCTCTGCGTCAACGTCTGTCCGGTGGAAAACTGCATCACCATGGAAGCGCTGCCCGCAGGCTCGCTCGACAAGCGCACCGGCCGCACGGTCGACCCGACCTATGCCAACTGGACCACCCATCCGAACAACCCGATGGCAAGGCCTGCCGCGGAGTGATGGTCAGACAACCTTGGCGTCGGGGATGCGGTGAGAGCTCCCTGACGCGTCACAGGCCATAAAAGGCGAAGCCGATCCGGCCCTTTTTAAAAAACTTCAGTCGGTCGAGTCCGTCTCGGCCGACTGGCAATGCCTGAATGGCTTCGCCGATATGGCTCAGGATGCAACCTTTCGCTTCGGCAGCGTCCAGTTCTGACGAGGGAAATGGCAGGTATAGCCATTCGGATAGCGCTCCAGATAATCCTGGTGCTCCGGTTCGGCTTCCCAGAAATCGCCCGCCGGCGTGACTTCCGTCACCACTTTGCCCGGCCAGATGCCTGAAGCGTCGACATCGGCGATCGTTTCCTCCGCCACGGCCTTTTGCTCTTCGTTCGTATAGAAGATCGCCGAGCGATAGCTCGTGCCGAGATCGTTGCCCTGGCGATTGAGAGTGCTCGGGTCGTGAATCTGGAAGAAGAATTCGAGCAGGTCGCGGTAGCTGATCCGCGACGGATCGAAGATGATCTCGATGGCCTCGGCATGCCCGTCGTGATTGCGGTAGGTCGCATTGCGAACGTCGCCGCCGGTATAGCCGACACGCGTGGAAATCACGCCGGGATAGCGGCGGATCAGGTCCTGCATGCCCCAGAAACAACCCCCGGCCAAAACTGCGCGCTCTGTCGTCATGGAAATCGCTCCTTTTGTTTGTGTCAGGGCAGATATGGGAATGCGCTTCCCATTTTGCCAGAACCATCAATCATGGCGCCGAATTCCTATACAGCTTGGAGTTCCGGCGTCATGGCGACCGAACCACGAACGCCGTTGACCGCACACGCACGTGTAACGAAATGCTCACCGGCATCGGCACCCTGCAAAAGCGTGTCATTACGGCGGCAGCAACCTTCGGCGCCGCCCAGAACCTGTTTGAACCATTCGTGATGGAACCTCAACTACCCGTGAGCCGGGCATTTTTCGCGAAACTTTTCAGAATCCGGGATGTTCTTCTGACGTCTTCCAAGACGCAACGGACGGGGCGCCAAGCGCCTCTGCCGCAAAGATCATCCACAAGGAGAGATTTAATGAAAAAGATTATCGCACTCGCCGCCATGATTTCGGCTTCCACCTTTGCCGCCGGCGCCTACGCGCAGGATACCGGCATCACCGCCCCGGCGCCGTCCATGTCCGATGTGAACGTCGTGAACGTCTCCAACCCGCCGGCAACCGGCAATGGCAGCACGCCTCCGGCCGATGTCACCAGTCCCGCTCCGGAAGTGATCCAGACTGCCCAGGCGGAAGTTCAGTCCGACCCGGCCCTGATGCAGGTCCTGAGTGACCGAAGCATCGCCCTGCAGAACGTTGTTGCAGTTCGCACGGCCGGCGATGGCGGCAAGACCATCTACATCAAGTAAGACATTGCCCAGCGGCAAGGCCGAAGCCATCAATGGCCTCGGCCTTGCCGATTTTTTGTTATCCAAATTCGGTCCGCTCGCCGCCGATACCAGCAAGGCGACCCAACGGGGGCACCTGCCTGCCGATAGCGGGAACAGTCGTCTCAGCCGTCCTTCCGCTCCAGTTCGGGCGTCCATCCGCGCGTCAGTCCGCGGCTGATACATCCCTTCGCCAACACGAGCTGGCCGCGCAGGTGTTCGCAGTCGCGAAGCAGGGTCTCGATGGTCGCGCGTGTATCGCCATCGTGCCAGGCGAGAGCCTTGTCGACATCATTCAATAAGGTGGGGATTGGTTCCATGCGCATTTCAGTGCGTCCTTTCCTGAGGCCTTGAGGCGTCTCAATCGGACATTTTCATTGACCGGGGAGTTCGGCCGGTCGGCCGTCATTTCTCCCGTCGCCATCCGGGCGGCTGATCGAAAATATGGATGCCGTCGAGTCGGTGCAACTGATTTCGGCCACCCGGTCACCACTGCGACGGACCGATGCGACGCACGCATGGCGAGAGGCCCATGCCGGGCGATGTTGCGCATTCTTATTGCGACAGCAATGCACCGCCAAGTTTGAAGGGTGCCGATACCGCACTTCCCACACCGTTCAGCACCACGGCACCCGTGCCCGCAACAGGGTTGCTGAAGCCCTCTTTCAAACGAGGATAAACCGCCGCCAGTGCCGCGAACCGGTCATGGTTGGTGCCGTTCATGGATGGAAGCTTGGAGATGTCGACGATATCGAGGTTCTCCTTGACCGCCAGCTCCCTGGTCCGCGGATCGTCGATATCGAGCGAACCGGCCGTCGCTGCCGATCCCGCCAGCCGCTTGGAAAGCGCCAGCGCCAGATCGTCCTTCGACGCCAGGATGACGATCGGCTTTGGCAGCCGGTCGGTCACCGCAAGCTGTTTCTTCAACAGGTCGATATCGATATCGGGAGAGGCAAGAACCAGCTGGTCGACCGAACGCACCACCTTCCTCTCACCCATCAATGACAATTGCCGCATGGCTTCGACGGCAAGCCACGCCCCCATGCTATGGGCAAGAACCGTCGTCTTGACGCCGCCATCCGAAAGATCGGTCAGGACTGTCGCAAGGTCATCGCGCGCGAACGCCGCCGAATCCCGGTCGGCCACATAACCGGTCACCTCCGCCTGCGACGGCCAGTCGAACAGGATTGCCCGATCGGCAACCTTCGAATCCGCCGTCATCTGCGCCAGCCGGAACAACGCCTCCTGATAGGAGTAATTATAGCCATGGACGAATATCCCCGCACGGCCAAAGGCGGGCGATCGCGCCTTGCCGCGCGACAGGGCGACGAATTCCTCACGCGTGAGCGTGCGACGCCCGACAACGGTAAACGATGTCGCTGGATCGGGCTTTCCCCGCGGCCACTCGATATTCGGGGCGCGGTGTGTCGGAGGCACCGAAACAGTCACTTCCAGATAGCGCAGCGTGTCGGAACGCCCTGCGGTAAACGCCCCGTCGATCTTTGCATCCGGCACCCGATCGGTTGCGACGAGAAGCGAAACCTCCGTCGCACCCTTGATCGGCGTGACGACCGCAAGCGTGCTAGGCCCCGGTCGGGCACAGGCGGAAAGCAATGCGAAGAGAAGAAGGACTGGATATATCGAACGCACTGCTGTCATCACTCAATCTTGCCGCTGCGGCATCGGCCCGAAAAGCGCGATGCGTAGACCCAAAAAGTCAGATCGTCCTTTGGCCTCCCTTCGGATGCGCGGCGATCTGGCGATCCAAATAGGCCCGGCCACGCCCGGGGGAATAAGACGGCCGGTGACGAAGCGTGCAATCCGGCGTGATTGTGTCCTTCCCGCCACGCAATGCAATTGGACAAGACTCAACTGCAACCTTATTGAGAGCCTATGCATTGTTACTGGAGCGCTATCCTGACCAGGGGACCGAGCGAATGGGCAGAAAGCTGACGAATGTCTACAAGGTGCTGGTTCGCGGCGTCGGTCAGGGCTTGTCCGGCCACGACCTCTATGATTTCGTGTCCCAAAACAGCGCCGACTTTTCCGACAAGCGCGTCTGCCGCGCAGCCCTCCTGGCGATCTCCGACCCGCTGATCAAGGACCGGGACATCTTGGAGCGGATCTACACGATCGCGACCAATCACCGCGTTCGCTGCGCGGCCTGACGGGCAAACAAAGCTTGCCTACCGCGCCTCGCGAGTCTTGGCCTTCCCGTCAAGATCATGACCGGCTGGGCGGATGAAGGTTTTGGCTTCGAATGCGAGGCAAGTGCGGCTTGAATGGCCCGGCCGGCCACCGGCCGCACCGCAAAAGGCCCTTCTCCCTACGCAAGTCTCATCCCGATTGAAATTCAACCGGGATATTGCACTGCAACATGAAATCGCGGACATCTCACACGTTAATCGCGAAGTCGCGGATAGAACAAGAATTTTAGCCCGACCTTCAAAGAGCAATTGCCCAATGTGCGAATTATTGCTCGAAAAATTCGTCGACTTTGCTTCCCACCAAAGCAGAGCATAATGCTCCCGAAGCATTTTAACCCAGAATTAGTGCAACCATGGCAATAGTTTAGCGCGGCATCCTGACGCGTCTTCGAGGGACGCTCTGAGAGCTGATGTGTTGGGTTAATTGGGTGGTACGCATTATGGCATTTCGGGATATGGCCATTTCGAAGAAACTTGGCCTCGTCACTATCGTGATGGGCGTTTCTTCTCTCATCATTGCGGGCATTGCAGCATCGGGTCTTTACGGCCTGCAAAAGGCGATGATTTCCGTCGGCGCCCGCGAGGAAGTCGCCCGTGAGGCGATGGACCTGCGTGTCGACATCATTGCCGTCAGCCGCATGACCTACCAGCTGGCCGCAGCGCCCGACAAGGCGAAGGATTTCCGCACCGAGGCCGCCACCCGCGCCAGCGAAATGATGGCACGCCTGCCCAAGATCGAATCCACCGCCGACGCTACCGAAAAGGATCAACTGAAGGCGATCCGCGCAGCACTCGACAGCTATTTCGGCACGATCAGCGCCATGGTCGAGACCGCCGACAAGAACCCGGCCGACACCGCTGCCATTGCCGCAGCCCTGAAGACCGCGCTCGATGGCCAGAAAGCCGTCACCGACACGGTCAAAGTCTACAGCACCTATTCCGGCAAGTCGCTCGCTTCGGCCCGCGCCGATGCCGTCGCATCCTCCACCACCGCCATCCTGGTTTCCGCAGCCTCCGCCGTTGCCTTCATCATCATCGGCGCCGTCATCAGCATGATGGTCTCCCGCCGCGGTGTCGTGAGCCCGATCCGTTTCCTCACCCAGGCGATGAACAAGCTCGCCAAGGGGGAACTCAACGATCTCGGCATCGATACGGTCCGCAAGGACGAGATCGGTGAAATGGCCCGCGCCGTTGAGGTCTTCCGCACCAATGCACTCGCCATGGATCAGCTGAAGGCGCAGGAAGCAGCCCTTCATCGCAACAGCAGCGACCTGCAGTCGAGCATCTCGACCGTCGTCGCCTCCGCCGTCGCCGGTGATTTCTCCGGCCGCATCGTCAAGGATTACCAGAACGACGACCTCAACCGCTTCGCTGCCGGCGTCAACCAGCTGGTCGAAAGTGTCGAGACGGCCGTCACCGAAGTGCGCCGCGTCATCGCAGCGCTTGCCGATGCGGACCTGACCCAGAGCATGAACGGCAAGTTCCAGGGCGCATTTGCCGAACTGCAGGTCAACGTCAACAACACCATGGTGCGCCTGCGCGGCACGATGAACAATGTCCGCGGCTCGGCCGGCACGATCAACAACAACTCGGCCGAACTCTCCTCTGCCGCAAACGACCTCTCCAAGCGCACCGAGCAGCAGGCCGCGGCACTCGAAGAGACCGCAGCAGCCCTCGACGAGATCACCGCCACCGTCCGCGCCGCCTCCTCGCGCGCAACGGAAGCCCGCGACATGGTCCACGCCACCAAGCAGAGTGCCGCCAAGTCCGGCGATATCGTCCGCTCCGCCGTGACCGCCATGGGCCGCATCGAGGATTCATCCAGCAAGATCGGCCAGATCATCGGCGTCATCGATGAGATCGCCTTCCAGACCAACCTTCTGGCGCTGAATGCCGGTGTCGAGGCAGCACGTGCCGGTGAGGCAGGACGCGGTTTCGCCGTCGTCGCCCAGGAGGTGCGCGAACTTGCCCAGCGCTCTGCCAATGCCGCCAAGGAGATCAAGGGCCTGATCAGCACCTCGGCTGCGGAAGTCGAAGGCGGCGTCTCGCTCGTCCGCTCTACCGGCGATGCGCTGCTGGAGATCGAGGGCCTCGTCAACAAGGTCAACGAACATGTGGAATCGATCGCGACGGCGGCCCGCGAACAGGCAACCGCGCTGGCCGAGATCAATTCCTCGGTCAACCACATGGACCAGATGACCCAGAAGAATGCCGCCATGGTGGAGGAAACCACCGCCGCCAGCGAAACGCTGGCCGAGGAAAGCCGCCAGCTGCAACAGATCTTGTCGAGCTTCAAGCTGGGTGGCGAACACGCCGCGCCGCAGCGGACCACTCGATACGCGGCCTGACCTCTAATTCGACAACAGTTGATGATAAGCCCGGCACCGCCGGGCTTATTTCTTTTTGCGCGAGTTCAAAGATAGGATTTCCACCTGAGGCTGATGGCCGCATTTGATCAGGATCAACCGGAAATTGCCGGTCGCTGCGCTACAGGCGAGCGCCCATGCTGCACCGCACAAGGACCGCAGGCATGGCCTCCCGTCATCGCCGCTCCAATGGATGGATATCCCATGAATGCCAACGCCTCCAAGATCGAGACCCAAGCGGCGATCGCCGCTTCTCTCGACGATCACGGTCCCGCTGACAAGGCCCACGGCTCCCACGGCAATCCGGCCGTTGTCGGCCTTGCCGGTTTCGGCATGACGACGATCGTGCTGCAATTCCACAATGTCGGCTGGGCCTCGCTCGGTCCGGTCATCTGGACCGGCCTGATCTTCGGCGGCCTGGCCCAGCTGATCGCCGGCCTGCATGAGGGCAAGGTCGGCAACAATTTCGGCTATAGCGCCTTCACCGCCTATGGCTGCTTCTGGATCGCGCTCTGCCTCATCCAGATCGGCAATGCGACCGGCATTTTCCCCGTCAGCGACAGTGACGTGGCCTGGTTCCTGGTCGTATGGGCAATCTACACGGCCGTGATGACGCCGGGCGCCATGCGCGCCAGTACCGGTCTCGGCCTCGTCTTCATCACCCTGTTCATCGGCTTCGTGCTGCTCGTCGTCGGCCATTTCGGCCCGCATGTCTTCAATGTCGTCGCCGGCTACGAGCTGATGGTCTGCGGCGCGCTTGCCCTCTATGTCATGGCCCACACCATCTACAAGGATGCCTTCGGCCGTGACGTATTGCCGGTCGGCAAGCCGATGATCGGCTGATCACGGTCTGCCAGCTGCCGAACCCGGCCGTCGGTCCGCGATCCCGACGACCGGGTCTGGTATCTTGATCACCCAGATATGGCCGCGGGTTTAGGCGCCAACCACCTTGGCTATTCGTCACCGAAAGGCTCGCCCAACAGGTCGAGCATCGACCGCAGCGCGCGCGTGACATGCCTCTCGCTGTGATGCAGCGCCGAAAACCGCCTGAGCGGCATGGGAAACTCCACCACATGCAGCCGGCCGGCAAAGGAGTGGTAGGACGCGGCCCGGCTCGACAGCACGGTTGCCGCAAGCCCCGCTTCCACCGCCGCCATCGCCGCCTCGTTGGATGGCATTTCCAGGACGACGGAGAGCATTTTCGGCTCGATGCCGAGATGCGCCAGATGCGCCTCGAAGGCGGCCCGTGTACCTGACCCCTCCTCGCGCATGATCCAGTTCGTTTCCAGAAGGTCGCCCGCCGCAATCGGCGGCCCGCCCGCCCAGGGATGACGGCTGCCGACCACAAGAACCAGCCGGTCTTCGGCAACCGTCTGCCGGGTGAGCCCCTTGATCGTCACCTCGCCCTCGACGACGGCAAGCTCCGCCGCACCGGCAAGAACGGCCTCCGCAGCACTCTGCGTATTGCCGACCGTCAGCCTCAGGTCGACACGGGCAAACCGCTCGTGATAGGCAACCAGCCGCGCCGGCAGCCAATAGCTCGCCACCGTCTGGCTGGCATGGATGCGCAACAGGCCGGAAGCCGAGCCGCCGAGATCGGCAAGCGCCAGCTCCGCAGCCCTTGCCCGCTCCATCACACCGCGCGCCTCGTCGACGAACAGCCGTCCCGCCTCGGTCAGGACGATGCGGCGCCCCACCCTGTCGAACAGCAGCACGCCGTGCCGCGCCTCGAGCGCCTTGATCGCCGCACTGACCGCCGACTGGGTGAGATTGAGATTTTCCGCCGCGCGCGTCAGATGCTCCTGCCGCGCGACTTCCAGAAAGATCCTCAATTGCTCGAACGTCATGGTGCCCTTTCGCGGCGATCAGCTTTGCTTGCTCGACCCGATCGGGCCTCAGGCGGAGACGTCGATGACGACGCGGCCACGCACCTTGCCCGCCAGAATATCCTCGGCAAGCTTCGGCAGGTTCGACATCGGTTCGACACTCGTCATGCTGTCGAGCTTGGCCTTGTCGAGATCGCGGGCGAGCCGCTTCCAGGCATCGAGCCTGAGCGATCGTGCCGCCATGACCGAATCGACGCCGATCAGCGCCACGCTGCGCAGGATATGCGGAAGTACGGTCCCCGGCAGGTCCGCGCCCCCGGCCAGCCCGCAGGCCGCGATCGCCCCGCCCCGCACCGTCTGGGCAAGCGCATTGGCGAGCGTCGTCGAACCGACGCTGTCGACGCCACCGGTCCAGCGTTCCTTCTGCAGAGGACCACCCTTCTCCTGCAACGCGGCCCGATCGACGAAACCGGTCGCACCGAGCGAGGCGAGATAGGCATGCGTCTCCGGCCGGCCGGTCGAGGCCGTGACGTTGTAGCCGCGTGCGGCAAGCAGGGCGACCGCCACCGAGCCGACGCCGCCGGCCGCACCGGTGACCAGAACTTCACCCTTGCCGGGTTCGATCGCACCCCATTTTTCCAGCGCGTCGACGCAAAGCGCCGACGTATAGCCGGCCGTGCCGATCGCCATCGCCTGCTGGAACGAGAATGCGTCCGGCAGCGGCACCAGCCATTCGGCCTTGACCCGCTGGTAGCGAGCGAAGGCGCCCCATTCGGTTTCGGACAGGCCCCAGCCGTTCAGCACCACCTTGTCGCCGGCCTTCCATTCGGGAGAACGAGACGTGATGACCGTGCCGGCAAGATCGATGCCGCCGATCATCGGCGTGCGCCGGGCAATGCGCCCCTTGCCGGTAATGGCCAGACCGTCCTTGTAGTTGAGCGACGAATAGGCGATCTCGACCAGCACGTCGTGATCCGGCAGGTCGCTGATGGCGATGTCCCTGAAGGATCCCGAAGTCTTGCCGTCGACGGCATCGATGACCATCGCCCTGAAAGTCTCAACCATGATGTATCTCCTGTTGTCAGAACAGATGAGCACCTAACGCCGAATTTGCCTTGATCCATTGATGCGGCTCATAAATTCGAACAAACGCATGGTCATGATGCCGCAGATCACCTGTCGGACACTGCATTGCAGGAAGGCAGGCATTGCACGTCCGATAAAGTTCGTTCGTCAAATTAGAACGAAATGACAAAACTTATCAATTGGATTTGTTGGTCGCGACAACGGAGAATGATTTTCGAAATTCCACCTTATTTATGGAAATTTGACGATGTCATTGCCGATCTCCGCAGAAAGCTCGCACAATCCGCTTGCCATCATGCGTCCGCTCCTGCCGGGCCTGCTCTTGACTGCGGCCATCGCTGCCGCCTCTCTGGCGATACGTGCGCTGACCGGCTGGGCCGCGCTCAGCCCGCTCATCCTGTCCATCATTCTGGGAATGCTGCTGCGCAACACGCTGAAACTGCCGGCCATGGTCGAACCGGGCGTCGGATTTTCGCTGAAGCGCATCCTCAGAGCCGGCATCGTCCTTCTCGGCCTGCAGGTGACCCTGACGCAGATCCTGTCGCTCGGCGCCGCTGCCCTCGTCACCGTGACGCTGACCTTGGTCGCAACCTTCATCGCCATCCGCCTCGTCGGCAGGCTGATGGGCGTCGACCGGCAACTGACCGACCTGATCGCCGCCGGCACGTCCGTCTGCGGCGCCTCGGCCGTCATCGCCGCCAATACGGTTGTCAGGGGACGGGAGGAACATGTGGCCTATGCGGTTGCCTGCGTCACCCTGTTCGGCTCGATCTCGATGCTCGCCTACCCGCTTCTCGCCTCGCCACTCGGCCTCGATCCGCGCGCCTACGGCCTGTGGTCCGGCGCCACCATCCACGAGGTTGCCCAAGTCGTCGCCGCCGCCTTCCAGGACGGCACTGTCGCCGGCCAGTTCGGCACGATCGCAAAACTCGCCCGCGTTGTCCTTTTGGCACCGCTGATCATGACGCTCGCCCTCGCCGCCCGCAGCACCGTATCGGCAGGCGGCCAGCGCGCTTCGGCGCCGATGCCGTGGTTCGTCATCGGCTTCATTTCGATGATGCTGGTCAACAGCTTCGTCTCGATCCCCGCCGATATCAGCGCAAACCTCGTCATGCTCACCAATTTCCTGCTGTCCATGGCACTTGCGGCCATGGGCCTGCAGGCCAATATCGGCAAGCTGCGCGCCGAGGGCTGGCGCCCGCTCGCGCTCGGCGCCTTCGGCTGGATCTTCATCGCAGCCTTCGGCTACGGCCTCCTGAAACTGCTTGGCTTCTGATCTACCTTGCGACTGCCGATGGCCTCGACCCCTCAGTAGGGGGCCATCAGCAGGGCTTCGGCCGCTCCTGCGGCTGGTCCTCGCCGCGCACCGCCTCGTCATGGTACCAGCACATATCGACCACGGACAGAACGACGTCCGGTGCCGATGGCACGGTCAATCCGTTGTCGAGCCGCCGACGCGGCATCAATGGAAACTGATAGATTTTTGCACTTTCACGATGGACGCTCCTCATCCGATCGCCTCCTCACCCAATTGCAATCAAGTCAAGCAGACAAGAAATCTGCACATTATTTGACCTTATTGCACTAATTTACATCATTTGCATAAGATCCGCCAGCCTGAAACCCATCAAATGGCGTTAATCCCGCAGCAACTGACGTGATCCGATTTAACGCGCCTCACTGCGTTCCGTTCCGGGCACATGCCGGAGCAAACACGGTCGAAGCCCAATCTCTAAGCAGAATCAGGCGCAAGCGACGCGCATGCCGCCTGCTGCGACAATCCGAGCGGCATTATTTAAATCACTTCGCCCGTTCTTCGATCAAACTGGCACGCTCATTGCGTTCTCTTGTTCATGCCCGGAATGTGGACCGCAAGGGCCGCACATTCCAGGATGGCTCAACCATGAACCACGGCCTGAGAGATAAAACATGACCAAGTATAAGCTCGAGTACATCTGGCTCGACGGCTACAAGCCGGTAGCTAACCTGCGCGGCAAGACGCAGATCAAGGAATTCGATGCATTCCCGACGCTCGAACAGCTCCCGCTCTGGGGCTTCGACGGTTCGTCGACCATGCAGGCTGAAGGCCATTCGTCCGACTGCGTGCTGAAGCCCGTTGCCGTTTACCCGGACCCGGCTCGCACCAACGGCGTTCTGGTCATGTGCGAAGTCATGATGCCTGACGCTGTCACGCCGCATCCGTCGAACACCCGCGCCACCATCCTCGACGACGAAGATGCGTGGTTCGGCTTCGAACAGGAATACTTCTTCTACGAAAACGGCGCTCCGCTCGGCTTCCCGGAACAGGGTTACCCGGCTCCGCAGGGCCCGTACTACACCGGCGTTGGCTTCTCCAACGTTGGCGCAGTTGCCCGCGAAATCGTCGAAGAGCATCTCGACCTCTGCCTCGCTGCCGGCATCAACCACGAAGGCATCAACGCCGAAGTGGCCAAGGGCCAGTGGGAATTCCAGATTTTCGGCAAGGGCTCCAAGCGCGCCGCCGACCAGATCTGGATGGCTCGCTACCTGCTGCAGCGCCTGACGGAAAAGTACGGCATCGACGTCGAATATCACTGCAAGCCGCTCGGCGACACCGACTGGAACGGCTCGGGCATGCACTGCAACTTCTCCACCAAGTTCATGCGTGAAGTTGGCGGCAAGGAGTATTTCGAAGCCCTCATGGCTGCCTTCGCCAAGAACTGGAAAGAGCATATCGACGTTTACGGTCCCGACAACGACAAGCGTCTGACCGGCAAGCACGAAACCGCTCCGTGGAACAAGTTCTCCTACGGCGTTGCTGACCGTGGCGCTTCGATCCGCGTTCCGCACTCCTTCGTCAACAACGGCTACAAGGGCTACCTCGAAGATCGTCGCCCGAACTCCCAGGGCGACCCCTACGCGATCGCTTCCCAGGTTCTGAAGACGATTGCAGAAGTCCCGACCGCAAAGTCGGCCGCTGCCTGATAAATCCTCCCAAGGATAAACGGAAAACGCCAGCTTCAAGCTGGCGTTTTTCGTTTTTGGGGGAATGGGCGGTTGTCGCGCCCCCCCCTCACTTGCAATTTCTGAAACTTAGCTGCGCTAAGATTTCGAAATTGCTTTCTCTCCCACAAGGGGAGAGATGCCGGGGAGGCTTGCTCGGAGGCCCGCCTCTCCCCTTGTGGGAGAGGTTACAAAATCAAGATCTTAGCAAAGCTAAGTCTTAGATTTTGTTGGTGAGGGGATGGCCCAGTCGCCATACCCCCTACCTGACCCGCAACCCGTCCATGAACAACTGCTCCAGAAACCGTGCGGCATCCTCGAAGCGGCCGTCGCCGGAATGGGTAAGTCCGAGCACCGCCCGCACCTGCACGTCGAAATCGGCATAATGCTGCGTCGTCGACCAGATCGAGAAGATCAGGTGATAGGGATCGCATTTGGCGATCTTGCCGGCCCGTGCCCAGCTGCGGATGACCTCGGCCTTCTCGTCCACCAGTTCCTTCAGCGGCCCGTTGAGTTCGTCCTCGATATGCGGCGCGCCCTGCAGGATCTCGTTGGCGAAGAGCCGGCTCTCGCGCGGAAAATCCCGCGCCATTTCCAGTTTGCGGCGGATATAGGAGCGGATCTCCGCCTCCGGATTGCCCTCCGCGTCGAACACCCGCAGCGGTTCGAGCCATGTCGCCAAGACCCGGTCGATCAGCTGCCGGTGCATCGCCTCCTTGGTGCGGAAATAATAGAGCAGGTTCGGCTTCGACATGCCGGCAGCCTCGGCGATCTGGTCGATCGTGGAACCGCGAAACCCGTTGACCGAGAAGACGTCGAGAGCAGCCTCCAGGATGCGCTCTTCCTTCTCTTCCTGGATCCGCGTTCGGCGCTGCGTCTTCGCAGCCCTCGGTATAGCCATGCCGTGCCGTGCCCCTTGTCGATGCCCCGATGGATATCCCAGTGGATACCGTTGCCGACGCCGCCCTTAAAATTCTGAAAACATCTGGACATGTGACGATTTTCAGCTTGAGTGGCGCGGCGGAAATTGTAAGCTTTTACCAAGCGGTCAAATTATCGGCGACAAGCAGAATAAACGCAATGCCGATCTTCCGAGCCGGGGGCGATATGCCCCGCCGCATCGGACAGGACAAGCGGGAACAACGAACATGCTGCCCTTCGGCAGTACATAACAGGTGAGGACTGAAAATCATGGTGGCAGCACCGGGTGAGAACCTGCGCGTCAACGGCGATCGTCTCTGGGACATGCTGATGGATATGGCGAAGATCGGCCCCGGCATTGCCGGCGGCAACAATCGCCAGACCCTGACGGATGCCGATGGCGAAGGCCGCCATCTGTTCAAGCGCTGGTGCGAGGCGGCCGGCATGACGGTCGGCGTCGACAGGATGGGCACGATGTTTGCCACCCGCCCCGGCACCGACCCGGATGCCCTGCCCGTCTATGTCGGCAGCCACCTCGACACCCAGCCGACCGGCGGCAAGTATGACGGCGTGCTCGGCGTGCTGGCAGCACTCGAAGTCGTCCGCTCGATGAACGACCTCGGCATCAAGACGAAGCACCCGATCACCGTCACCAACTGGGCAAACGAGGAAGGTGCCCGCTTTGCTCCCGCCATGCTCGCTTCCGGCGTCTTCGCCGGTGTCCATTCGCTCGAATACGCCTATTCCCGCCAGGACCCGAAGGGCAAGACCTATGGCGACGAGCTGAAGCGCATCGGCTGGCTCGGCGACGAAGAGGTCGGCGCCCGCAAGATGCACGCCTATTTCGAATATCACATCGAACAGGGGCCGATCCTCGAGGCCGAAGAAAAGCAGATCGGTGTCGTCACCCATTGCCAGGGCCTCTGGTGGCTGGAATTCACGCTCACCGGCAAGGAGGCCCATACCGGCTCCACCCCGATGGATATGCGCGTCAATGCCGGCCTGGCCTTCGGCCGCATCCTCGAAATGGTTCAAGCCGTGGCCATGGACGAACAGCCCGGCGCCGTCGGCGGTGTCGGTCAGGTGTTCTTCTCGCCCAATTCCCGCAATGTCCTGCCCGGCAAGGTCGTCTTCACCGTCGACATCCGCACCCCGACCCAGGAAAAGCTCGACCGCATGCGGGCGAAGATCGAGGCGCAGGCCGCCGAAATCTGCGCAAGCCTCGGCGTCGGCTGCTCGGTCGAGGCCGTCGGCCATTTCGATCCCGTCACCTTCGATCCCACGCTGGTCGGCCGTGTACGCTCCGCCGCCGAAAAGCTCGGCTACAGCCACATGAACATCATTTCCGGCGCCGGCCACGATGCCTGCTGGGCGGCACAAGTGGCACCGGCAACGATGATCATGTGCCCCTGCGTCGGCGGGCTCTCGCATAACGAAGCGGAAGAGATCTCCAAGGAATGGGCCGCCGCCGGCTGCGATGTGCTGTTCCATGCTGTGGTGGAAACGGCGGAGATAGTCGGGTGAGCGTCACGATTGCCACAGAACGACCGAACCAGCCCGAAGTGATCGCCCTGATCGAGCTTTCCGACGCCTATATGGCGTCGCTCTATCCGCCGGAAGGCAATTTCGCGGTTGATCTGGATGCCTTGTCGCAGCCGGATATTTCCTTTCTGGTCGCAAGGCTGGACGGCAAGGCGGTCGGCTGCGGCGGCATCAAATGGTTCGACGACGACAGTGCGGAACTGAAGCGCATTTTCGTCCATGACGACGCGCGTGGCCATGGCATCGGCCGAAAGATCATGGCCGAGCTCGAGGCGCTGGCGGCGGCACGCGCCGCTGACCGCCTTTATCTCGAAACCGGGCCGCTGAATGTCGAGGCAGTGCGCCTCTATCAGGCGCTTGGCTATTCCACATGCGGCCCGTTTTCCGATTACGAGGAAAACCCGCACAGCCTGTTCATGACCAAGATCCTGAGACAGCGGGAGGCCGCCCCATGAGCGCCTCCTTTGCATCGACAACCGAAACAAGACGATCATCAGCCCGGATGTCCAGTCCCTGAGATCCTCGATCTCAGGTGATTGACTGCGGCAACAGACAAGGGGAACAACCATGGCCACAGTGATCAAGAACGGAACCATCGTCACCGCCGACCTGACCTACAAGGCGGATGTGAAGATCGATGGCGGCAGGATCGTCGAGATCGGGCCGGACCTGAAAGCCGATGAAACCCTCGACGCCACCGGCTGCTATGTCATGCCGGGCGGCATCGATCCGCATGTCCATCTCGAAATGCCCTTCATGGGCACCTATTCCGCCGATGATTTCGATAGCGGCACCCGTGCAGCCCTTGCCGGCGGCACGACCATGGTGGTCGATTTCTGTCTGCCCGATCCCGGCCAGTCGCTTCTCGATGCCCTGAAGCGCTGGGACAACAAGGCGACCCGCGCCCATTGCGATTATTCCTTCCACATGGCCGTCACCTGGTGGGGCGAACAGGTCTTCAACGAGATGAAGACGGTGGTCGAGGAAAAAGGTATCAACACCTTCAAGCATTTCATGGCCTATAAAGGCTCGCTGATGGTCAATGACGACGAGATGTTCGCCTCCTTCTCGCGCTGCGCCGAGCTTGGCGCCCTGCCGCTCGTCCATGCCGAAAACGGCGATATCGTCGCCTCCATGCAGCAGAAGCTGATGGATGAAGGCAATAACGGCCCGGAAGCCCATGCCTATTCGAGGCCCGCGTCGGTCGAGGGCGAAGCCACCAACCGCGCCATCATCATCGCCGACATGGCCGGCGTGCCCCTCTATGTCGTCCACACATCCTGCGAACAGGCGCATGAGGCGATCCGCCGGGCACGGCAGAACGGCATGCGGGTCTATGGCGAGCCGCTGATCCAGCACCTGACGCTCGACGAGAGCGAATATTTCGACAAGGACTGGGATCATTCCGCCCGCCGCGTCATGTCGCCTCCGTTCCGCAACAAGCAGCATCAGGATAGTCTCTGGGCCGGCCTCGCATCGGGCTCGCTGCAATGCGTGGCAACCGACCATTGCGCCTTCACCACCGACCAGAAGCGCTACGGTCTCGGTGATTTCAGAAAGATCCCGAACGGCACCGGCGGGCTCGAAGACAGGCTGCCGATGCTCTGGACCTACGGCGTCGCGACAGGCCGCATCACCATGAACGAATTCGTCGCCGTCACCTCCACCAATATCGCCAAGATTTTGAACCTCTATCCGAGAAAGGGCGCGATCCTCGTGGGTGCCGATGCCGATATCGTCGTGCTCGACCCGAAGAAGTCGAAGACCATCTCGGCCAAGACCCAGCAATCCGCCATCGATTACAATGTCTTCGAAGGCAAGCAAGTGACCGGCCTGCCGCGTTACACGCTGTCGCGCGGTGTCGTCGTGGTCGATGACGGCACGATGAAGAGCCGCGAGGGCCATGGCCAGTTCGTCGCCCGCGAGCCCTATCCGGCTGTCAGCAAAGCGCTCTCCACCTGGAAGGAACTGACGGCACCGCGTAAGGTCGAACGCTCCGGCATTCCCGCAAGTGGTGTTTAAAATGAAGAAAATTCTCGTCGCGACCTTCCTTACCCTGGCCGCTGGTTCCGCTCAGGCAGAAACCTTCCTCGACGGTGCCTATGGCGACAAGGATGGCTGCATCTATTCCAAGACCGGCGATACGTCCGGCGATGATGATTTCTTCCTGCTGAACGACCAGGGCATCACCACGGCCGTCTCGACCTGCGACTTCCACGGCGCGGCCACCAAGACCGATACCGGCTTTACCATCGATGCCGAATGCGAGGCCGATGGCGAAGCGGGATCGGAGGATATCGCCACGCTGACCAGGTCCGACAAGGGCTATACGGTCAGCTTCCCGGACGGCACGAAATGGGGTCCCTATCCGAAATGCAAATAGCCACCGGATCATCCAACAAGGCAGGAGCCCAGGGCTTTTCGGTCGTCTCCGCCAGAAAGCTCGGTCTGACTTTCGAGACCAATGACGGACCTGTCCATGCGCTGTCCGATGTCGATCTGGAGGTGAGACGAGGCGATTTCGTCTCCTTCATCGGCCCGTCCGGCTGCGGCAAGACGACCTTCCTGCGGGTCATCGCCGATCTCGAACGCGCCACCTCGGGCGACATCACCGTCAACGGCATGACGCCGGAAAACGCCCGCAAGTCCCGTTCCTATGGCTATGTCTTCCAGGCCCCGGCGCTCTATCCCTGGCGCACGATCGAAAAGAACATCGCCCTGCCGCTCGAGATCATGAACTACACGAGCGCCGAGAGGAAGGAACGCATCGAGCGCACCCTCGATCTCGTCAATCTGACTGGCTTCGGCAAAAAGTACCCGTGGCAGCTTTCCGGCGGCATGCAGCAGCGCGCCTCGATAGCGAGAGCCCTCGCCTTCGATGCCGACCTGCTGCTGATGGACGAACCCTTCGGCGCGCTCGACGAGATCGTCCGCGATCACCTGAACGAACAATTGCTGAAACTCTGGGCGCGCACTGAGAAGACCATCTGCTTCGTCACCCATTCCATCCCCGAGGCCGTCTACCTCTCCACCAAGATCGTCGTCATGTCGCCGCGCCCCGGCCGGGTGACCGACGTGATCGAATCGACGCTGCCGAAGGACCGCCCGCTGGAAATCCGCGAAACCCCGGAATTTTTAGCCATCGCACATCGGGTGCGCGAAGGCCTTAGGGCGGGGCATAGCTATGAGGAATAGGTTGGAGATTGAGAGAAAGACCCCTCCCAACCCTCCCCACAAGGGGGAGGGCTTAACCCGGCCGCTCCGCCGAGGCTCGATTGAGGCAGGTGGCCGCCACAGGTCCTCTCCCCCGTTGTGGGGGAGATGGCCGGCAGGCCAGAGGGGGTATCGCAACCTAAAAAATGGGAATGACGCCGACATGCCGCATTCCAACATCGATCCCAAAACCCGAACCCGAGCCAGACGACTTCGCCGCGAACTCACCAAGGCCGAAGCCGCCATGTGGAACATGTTGCGCGACCTTCGCCCTCTCGGTGCCCGCTTCCGCCGCGAAACGCCGATCGGCCCCTATATCGCTGATTTCGCCTGGCTTTCCGCCCGCGTCGTCATCGAAGTCGATGGCGACAGCCACGAGACCGACCACGGCCGCCGGCACGATGCTAGACGTGATGTATTCATGCATTCCGAAGGCTTCACCATCCTGCGCTTCGACAACCGTCAGGTCCTCGACGGACCGGATTACGTCGCCATCGAAATCGAGAACCATCTGGCTGCCTTCCTGAACAGGGAGCCCACCCCATGACCGCAGCCTTCCTTCTCTGGCTCGCCGGCGCCATGGCGACCTTTCTTGCGGCGGCAACGGCGTCGCGCGCCTATATCGCCTCCAGCAACATCCTGCTTCTCGTCCTGTCGCTCGCGCTCTATTGCGTCGGCAATCTGATGATGGTGAAGCTGATGCGCGAAGGCGGGCTTGGCCTTGCAATCTCGGTCTCGGCAATTGCCCAGTTGCTGCTGATCAATGTCATCGCCGTCTTCATCTTCGGCGAGCGGCTGACCTCGGCGCAGCTTGCCGGCGTCGGCCTCGGTGTCGTTGCCATGGTCTTGATGCTGTTTCCGGTCGGGGCGAAAAGCTGATGCACCAGGAAAAGCTCTTCCAGCACAGGATCTTGCCCGTCGCGGTCTTCGTCATTGCCATCGTCGCCATTTGGTATATCGGCGCCTATGCCTTGAATGCACCCTTCCAGCGCGATCTTGACCGGCGCGCCAACGTCACCCCAACGGCGATCGAATTCTTCGAAAAGACCATGTCGCAGCCGAAGCCGACGCTTCCCGCGCCCCATCAAGTGGCGACGAACGTGTTCGAGAATACCTTCCTGCGCAGCGTCACCTCCAATCGCAGCCTCGTCTACCATGCCTGGGTGACGCTATCCTCGACCGCGGTCGGCTTCACGCTCGGCACGCTTCTCGGCATCCTGATCGCCGTCGGCATCGTCCATGTGAAGACGCTCGACCGCAGCCTGATGCCCTGGATCATCGCCTCGCAGATGGTGCCGATCCTCGCCGTGGCACCCATGGTCATCGTCGTGCTCGGCGCGGTCAACATTACCGGGCTTCTGCCCAAGGCGCTGATTTCCACCTACCTCTCCTTCTTCCCCGTCGCCGTCGGCATGGTGAAGGGTTTGCGCTCGCCCGAACTCATCCAGCTCGACCTGATGCGCACCTATAATGCCAGCATCGCCCAGACCTTCTGGAAGCTGCGCGTGCCGGCCTCCGTCCCCTTCCTGTTCACCTCGATGAAGGTGGCGATCGCCGCAAGCCTGGTCGGCGCCATCGTTGGCGAACTGCCGACCGGCGCCGTTGCCGGCATCGGCTCCAAACTCCTCGCCGGCGCCTATTACAGCCAGACGATCGATATCTGGGCTGCGCTGATTGCCGGCTCCGTGCTCGCCGCCATCCTCGTGGCGATCGTCGCGCTGGTCGGCCGTCTCGTCGAGCGCGCCATGGGCGCCAAGCCGCGCGGGAGAGCCTCGTCATGACGATCTTCACGCGTTCCTGGCAGGGCTGGCTCGCCCTCATCCTGTCGCTTGCAGCGCTCTGCAGCCTGCCGCTGCTGCTGCCGGATGCCACCGCCCAGTTTCAGCAGGTGACGATGTTCTCCATCTTCGTGCTGACGATCGGCGGCGCGGCCCTGTCGCTCCTGCCCCTGCCGACACTGTTCGTCGCCGTCATGCTTTTGGTCTGCAGCCATCTTTCCACCGGACTGCTGATCGGCGGCCTTGGCGGAAATGAAGGTCACGCGGCGCTGGCCTTCTTTCTCGTGCTTGCCGCAGACTGGCTGCTGGCCTGGCGCTGCGTCACTCTTCTCTCCGGCATCAGGCCGCGCTCGTCGCTCGGCGAGGCGCTCCTTCGGCTGGTCATACCGGCAGTCTTCGGCATCTGGATCCTGATCCTCTGGGAAGCGGCGACCCGCGGCCTCGGCATTCCCTTCATCCTACTGCCGCCGCCTTCCGCCATCGGCGCGCGCATTGCCACCTCCCTGCCGATCCTCTGGGCCGATGTGCAGCAGACCGTCTTCAAGTCCGTCATCTTTGGTTATGTCGTTGGTTGCGCGGCAGGTTTTGTCGTCGCCATTCTCGCCGACCGCATCGCCTTCGTCCGCCGCGGCCTGCTGCCGATCGCCAACCTCATGTCGGCGCTGCCGATCATCGGCGTCGCCCCGGTCATGGTCATGTGGTTCGGCTTCGACTGGCAGTCGAAGGCCGCCGTCGTCATCGTCATGACCTTCTTCCCGATGCTGGTGAACACCATTGCCGGCCTTGGTGCCGCAGGCTCCATGGAACGCGACCTGATGCGCTCCTATGCGTCGGACTATGCGCAGACCCTGACGAAACTGCGCCTGCCCGCCGCCATGCCCTTCATCTTCAACGCGCTGAAGATCAATTCGACGCTTGCTTTGATCGGCGCCATCGTCGCCGAATTCTTCGGCACGCCGATCGTCGGCATGGGCTTTCGCATCTCGACCGAGATCGGCCGCATGAATGTCGACATGGTCTGGGCGGAAATCGCGGTTGCAGCACTCGCCGGATCTGTCTTTTATGGTGTGATAGCGCTTGGCGAGAGAGCGACGACATTCTGGCATCCGTCTAACCGTGGGGGTTAGGCGCAACGAACCGCCTGCGTAACATCGCGGTGCGGAAAAGAGAGGGTAGCAGCAATGAAAAAGATCATGAAGGCATTGATGGCGACCGCCATCGGCGCGACGGCGGTGCTTTCCGCCGCAGAAGCAATGGCTGCCGACAAGCTGACGCTGCAGCTGAAATGGGTGGCCCAGGGCCAGTTCGGTGGCTATTACGTCGCCAAGGACAAGGGCTTCTACGAGGCCGAAGGCCTTGACGTGACGATCAAGCCCGGCGGCCCGGATATCGCACCCGAACAGGTCATCGCCGGCGGCGGTGCAGACGTCATCGTCGACTGGATGGGTGGCGCGCTGGTGGCCCGCGAAAAGGGCGTTCCGCTCGTCAACATCGCCCAGCCCTTCCAGAAATCCGGCCTGGAAATGATCTGCCCCAAGGATGGCCCGGTCAAGACCGAGGCGGACTTCAAGGGCAAGACGCTCGGCGTCTGGTTCTTCGGCAACGAATATCCGTTCTTCGCCTGGATGAACAAGCTCGGCCTCAAGACCGAAGGCGGCGCCGATGGCGTCACCGTCCTGAAGCAGAGCTTCGACGTGCAGCCGCTCGTCCAGAAACAGGCGAACTGCATCTCGGTCATGACCTATAACGAATACTGGCAGGCGATCGATGCCGGCTTCAAGCCGGAAGACCTCGTCGTCTTCAATTACACCAAGCTCGGCAACGACCTGCTGGAAGACGGCCTCTATGCGCTCGACACCAAGCTCAAGGATCCGAAGTTCAAGGACGACATGGTGAAATTCGTCCGCGCTTCGATGAAGGGCTGGAAATACGCCATGGAAAATCCGGATGAAGCCGCCGAGATCGTCATGGACAATGGCGGCCAGGATGAAAATCACCAGAAGCGGATGATGGGCGAAGTCGCCAAGCTGATCGGCGACGGCAAGCTCGACATGGCGACCTATGACCGCACGGTCAAGGCGCTCACCGACCAGAAGATCATCAGCAAGGCACCGGAAGGCGCCTACACGACCGACATCACCACTGCCGCGCTGAAATAATCAGGCAATAAAACTTATAGATACATAACAATGCCCGGCCTTACGGTCGGGCATTGTTTTGCCATCACTGCGTGCAAGACCTGACCTCGATGGACGGATTGATCGCGGGGTGGTGAACACCTATTGATATATGCGAAGGCGCGCACGAAATTTCCGGCACCGGCTCCTGGAGCAATTGTCGGATCTCGCCTTCGCTCTGCGTCATACGAGGAGGACGTATGATGGAGGATACCGATGTCGGCTTTTTCTGCCTCCAGAACCTGGATCCTGTGCATGCCGCCTAGCCTTTCGAAACTGATCCCCGGACTGATCGCATGTGGCATCGTCATCGCCGCATCATCTGCACAAGCGCAGGAGGCGGCCAAACCGGCTGAGGCGGAGCCGAAACTCCCGGCCATCGTCGTGACCACGGTGACGGCACGACCGCTGACCGACCGCGTGATTGCGACCGGGACGATCCGCCCGATAGACGAGATCTATGTCCAGCCGCTTGTCGAAGGCCTGTCGGTGAAGACGATCAACGTCGATGTTGCCGACGACGTGAAGGCAGGCGACGTGCTCGCCAGCCTCAACGACGACGCGCTCGTCCTGCAGAAGAGCCAGTATCAGGCCAACAAGGCCAAGGCCGAGGCTTCGGTGGCGCAATATCAGGCCCAGGTGGTCGAGGCACAGGCAAATCTCGACGACGCGACGAGACAGCGGGACCGCACAGAGAAGCTCACCCAGAGCGGCACCAGCACCGCGTCGCAGCTCGAACAGGCCAATGCGCAGGTGGATGTCGCCCGCGCCAGATTGAACGCCGCCCGCCAGGCGGTCGCGGTCGGCCAGTCCGACGTCCATGTCATCGACGCCCAGATTGCCGATGTCGACCTGCAGCTTGCCCGTACCAGCGTCAAGGCGCCGGTATCAGGCGTGGTTTCCGTCAAGAACGCCAGGGTCGGCGCCATCGCCTCGGGCAACGGTGACCCGCTGTTCACCCTCATCAAGGACGGCGCGATCGAACTGGTCGCCGATATTTCCGAATCCGATATCCAGAAGGCAAAGGTCGGCCAGAAGGCTCTCGTCACCGTTGCCGGCAACCCGAAGGAGATCGAGGGCCGCGTCCGCCTCGTCTCGCCGACCGTCGACCAGACGACACGGCTCGGCCTCGTGCATATCGAGATCGATGCCGATAGTGGTGCGCGTGCCGGCATGTATGGCCGGGCCTCGATCATCGTTGCCGAAACGAATGCGCTCGCTTTGCCCCTTTCCGCCGTCACCACCGGGCGCGAGGGCTCCCTCGCCCGCAAGGTCGAAAATGGCGTCGTCAAGCAGGTCAGGATCGACACCGGCTTCCAGGACGGCGGCTTCGTCGAGGTTCTGAACGGCCTGACGCAGGGCGATACGGTCGTCGCCAAGGCGGGCGCCTTCGTCCGCGACGGCGATCATATCGCCCCGGTCCCCGAAAAGACCGCCGACGGCAAGGCGACGGAGGTATCGCAATGAACTTCTCCGCCTGGTCGATCCGCAATCCGGTAGCACCGCTTCTCGCCTTCGCCCTGCTCGTCTTCGTCGGCATCCAGGCCTTCTATGCCCTGCCGATCACCCGCTTCCCCAATATCGACGTGCCGGTCGTGTCGATCTCCGTCACCCAGAGCGGCGCCTCGCCGGCCGAACTGGAAATGCAGGTGACCAAGGAGGTCGAGGACGCCGTCGCCTCGATTAGCGGCATCGACGAGATCCAGTCGACGATTACCGATGGCCTGTCGCTGACGACCGTCGTCTTCCGCATCGAAAAGCCGACCGAAGAGGCGGTGCAGGACACCAAGGACGCGATCGACAAGATCCGCAGCGATCTGCCGGCCGGCATCGAGGAACCGATCGTCTCCAAGGTCGATGTCGAGGGCCAGGCGATCCAGACCTTCGCCGTCTCCTCGCCCAACATGACGCTGGAAGAGCTGTCCTGGTTCGTCGACGACACGATTACCCGCGAATTGCAGGGCGAGCCCGGCATCGGCCGGATCGATCGTTACGGCGGCGCCGACCGCGAAGTGCGCATCTCGCTCGATGCCGCCAAGCTCGATGCCTATGGCATCACCGCGGCCGACGTCAACGCGCAGATCCGCAGCACCAATGTCGATCTCGGCTCCGGCCGCGGCCAGGTGGCCGGCAACGAACAGACGATCCGCACGCTGGGCGATGCCCGCAACGTCCAGCAACTGGCCGACACCAGTATCGCGCTGTCGAACGGCCGCTTCGTCAAGCTGTCGGAACTCGGCCGCGTCACCGATACTTATGAGGAGCCGAAATCCTTCTCGCGCTTCAACGGCAACCCGACGGTCACCTTCGCGGTCTTCCGCGCCAAGGGCGCCAGCGAGGTTTCCGTCGCAAGGACGGTTTCCGAAAGCCTGGACGGCATCCGCAAGGCCCATCCGGACGTGTCGATCGAGATGGTCGATGACTCCGTCTACTTCACCTACGGCAATTACGAGGCTGCGCTGCACACGCTGATGGAAGGCTCGATCCTCGCCGTCATCGTCGTCTTCCTGTTCTTGAGAAACTGGCGCGCCACGCTGATCGCCGCCATCGCCCTGCCGCTCTCGGCCATCCCGACTTTCTGGATCATGAACATGATGGGGTTCTCGCTGAACCTCGTCTCCTTCCTCGCGCTGACGCTGGCGACCGGTATTCTGGTCGACGACGCGATCGTCGAGATCGAAAACATCGCCCGCCATATCAAGATGGGCAAGACGCCCTATCGCGCCGCGCTCGAAGCGGCGGACGAGATCGGCCTGGCGGTGATCGCCACCAGCTTCACCATCATCGCCGTCTTCGTGCCGGTCTCCTTCATGCCGGGCATTGCCGGCCAGTACTTCATCCAGTTCGGCCTGACGGTTGCCTTCTCGGTGTTCTTCTCGCTTGCCGTGGCGCGGCTGATCACGCCGCTGATGGCCGCCTATCTGATGCGTGCCGAAGACGCGATGGACGACCATCACGACAATGACGGACGGCTGATGAAGGCCTATACGCGCCTCGTCACCGGCACGACCAGCCGCTGGTACTGGCGCTATACGACAATGATCGCAGCCTTCGTCTTCCTCGCCGGATCGCTGTTCCTGTTGAGCAAGGTGCCAGGTTCCTTCCTGCCGCCGGACGACAACTCGCGTGTCGTCCTCTCGCTCGAACTGCCGCCCAACGCGACGCTCGACGAGACGGATGCGACCAGCACCAGGGTCTACGAGGCGGTCAGGAATATCGATGGCGTCGAAAGCGTCTTCACGCTGGGCGGCGCCTCGCCCAAGGGCGATCTCGAACTGCGCCGCGCCACGGTGCGCGTCAACTTAAAGAACATCGACCATTCGCTGATCAAGACGCTGGTCAACAAGGGCCTCGGCTCGACACCGCTGATCGGCGATCTCATCCCGAAAATTCCCGAGCATGGCCGCACCCGGCCGCAATGGGATGTCGAAAAGGATATCTTCGCCGCCGTCCACCAGATCCCGGATGTGCGCATTTCCAAGGTCAACGACCGGGCCGAGCGCGACCTCTCGTTCAACTTCCTCTCCTCCAACGAGGACGACCTGAACGATGCCGTGAGCCTTCTGGAATCTCGGCTGCGCGCCTCCTCCATCCTTGCCAATGTCTCGTCGGAAGGCGCTCTCCCCCGCCCGGAACTGCAGATCCGCCCGCGCATGGCGGAGGCTTCCCGCCTCGGCATCACGCCGCAGGAGATTTCCGAGACCGTCCGCGTCGCGACGATCGGCGATATCGACGCCAATCTGGCGAAGATTTCGCTCGACAGCCGGCAGATCCCGATCCGCGTCCAGACCTCGCTCGACGTGCGCCGCGACCTGCAGGCAATCCGCAATCTCAAGGTCAAGACCTCGTCGGGCACGATGGTGCCGCTCTACAGCGTCGCCGATATCGACTATTCCGAAGGCCCGAGCTCGATCAAGCGCAACAACCGCTACCGCGTCGTCTCGATCGGGTCCGACGTGCCCTTCGGCACGGCGCTCGACACATCGACGGCCGAGTTCAAGCGGATCGTCGCCGAAACCGACCTGCCGCCGACGGTCAAGCTGGCCGAAAGCGGCGATGCCAAGGTTCAGGCCGAAATGGTCGAGAACTTCGGCAAGGCCATGCTGATGGGCCTGTTGTTGGTTCTGGTCGTGCTGATCCTGCTGTTCAAGGATGTCATCCAGCCGCTGACCATTCTCTTCTCGCTGCCGCTGGCGATCGGCGGCGTCGCGGTTGCCCTGATCGTCACCCAGAATGCCCTCTCCATGCCCGTGCTGATCGGCATCCTGATGCTGATGGGCATCGTCACCAAGAACGCCATCCTGCTCGTCGATTTCGCCATCGAGATGAAGCGGCATGGCCTCGATCGCGTTCACGCCATGGTGGAAGCCGGCCGCAAGCGGGCTCGGCCGATCATCATGACATCCATCGCCATGTCGGCCGGCATGCTGCCATCCGCCATGGGTGTCGGCGAAGGCGGCTCCTTCCGCGCCCCGATGGCGATTGCCGTGATTGGCGGCATTATCGTCTCGACGGTACTGTCTCTGGTCGTGGTTCCCTCCTTCTTCCTGATCATGGACGATCTGTCACGCCTGCTCGGCAGGCTGTTCGGACGCTTCGTCGGAAAGAAGGAAGACGAGGAACTTGTCTCGACTGACGAGGTCGCGCGCCAGACACGCCAGCATGGCCGCGCTCTCTCGGATCTCGAAAGGCGGCTGGAAAAGCTCGAAAGCGACGATAATTCAACGCCTTCCGGCAAACAGTCGGGCCTCCAGTCGGATGCGCAGGCCGGCCATCGTGTGCTGAGACTGCCGCCGATGGCGGCCGAGTGAATGGCCGCGACGTTTCATCCTATCCGGGAAAATCGCTGCAAAATCTAAATTGCGGTTGATCAGTGTCAAATCCATCCGCCCTTTGCCCGCTATCCTGCTGCCCATGGATGCCCCAATCAGCGGCCGCAACTAAGGAAGAGATGGCGAGATGAACAGCAGCCTCAAACTCAGCAATCGAGACCGGGCAGTGCTTCTGAAGGCACCGTTTCTGGCGGGGCTGGGCAATGCTGCCCTGGTCCGCCTGATGTCGACGATGACGATCAGCACGCTCCCGGCCCGCAAGTTCGTAATGCGGGAAGGAGAAAATGCGGACGCATTCTATTGCGTCCTCAGTGGATATGTCCGGCTTTTCCGTTTGAGCCGCGAGGGACGCGAAGCCGACATCATGGTCTGCGCTCCGGGCGAAACCTTTGCCGAATGCCTGCTGTTCAGCGACAGCGTCTATCGGTGCAATGCCCAGACGGCGGAACCGACCACGCTCGCCCGCTTCGACATGCAGGCCGTGCGCGATCTCGCCCAGCAGGATCCGGAAATCGCCAAGGCACTGATTTCCGCCATTTCGCGCCACCTGCTCGGCACGATGGACTGCATCGCCAACGATCGCCTGTTCACCGCGCCGCAGAGAGTGGCCAACTATATCCTCAGCCGTTGCCCGATGGAGGGCAGCTCCGCGTCGATCCGCCTGCCGTTCCAGAAGAGCCTGCTTGCCGGCATGCTGGGGCTGGCGCCGGAAGCCCTGTCGCGCGCCTTTTCCAGCCTGCGTCGGGTCGGCGTCACCGTGCGCGGCCGCATCATCCAGGTCGGAGACGTTCAGGCATTGAGGAATATCTAGGCTCGAAGGCGCGCGAGACGACGCAGCCTTCAGAGCAAGCCTGTTGCCACAGGGGTGTCCGGCGACAGGCGAGGCCGGCGGGTAACAACCGCCGGCCTTTCTTTTTGCGTTTGTCAATTCAGGCCGCGCTGGTCACGCCATGCTGGAAAGGCCGCCCTCGCGCTTGAGGAATTCGACGATATGGCCGACCCCCTCGCCGCGCTTCAGGTCGGTGAACACATGCGGCTTCATCTCGCGCATGCGCGCCGCATCCCGGTCCATCACGTCGATATCGACACCGACATAGGGCGCAAGGTCCTTCTTGTTGATGACCAAGAGATCCGAGCGGGTGATGCCCGGTCCTCCCTTGCGCGGGATTTCCTCGCCCTGGCAGGTGGAAATGACATAGATGGTGATATCGGCGAGATCCGGCGAGAAGGTTGCCGCCAGATTGTCGCCGCCCGATTCAATGAAAACAACATCGAGATCAGGAATGCGCTGGTTCAATCCCGCGATCGCCTGCAGGTTGATGGTGGCATCCTCGCGGATCGCCGTATGCGGACATCCGCCGGTCTCGACCCCGACAATCCGGTCGGACGAAAGCGCCTGCATGCGCACCAGCGCCTCGGCATCTTCCTTGGTATAGATATCGTTGGTGACGACGGCGACGGAAAACTCCTCGCGCATCGCCTTGCAGAGCTTTTCGGTCAGATGCGTCTTGCCCGAGCCCACCGGGCCGCCAATGCCGACGCGCAAAGGTCCGTTCGCCGATTTCATGGAAATGTCCTTTCGATATGCTGCCGTGAGAATAGCGCGGCGTAATACCGGCGCAATCGGAAACTCGCCATGCCCCTGCCCTCTTGCGCTCGTCGGATATGAAGACCGGTACAAACCAAGTAAATGGGCAGTCCATTTTCACCCGTTAGGTATAATCACAGATATCTGTAGACAACGTTCCGCAAGAATTGTGGTAACCGGATAAGACCGTCATAATACGTATTGTAGTTGTGTCCCATTATCGCATGCTGAGACTTACCTGAACTGGGAAACGGGGAAATTCAGAATGGATTACCAGACGACTGCATCCACATCTGACATAGTCGAGCAGAAGCATGATTGCCACAAGGCAGCGGAAGCCGCGCTTGCCAGCATGTTGAAAATGCTGGAATCCTACGGCTTCGACCGGCGCGAGATGGTGCTGTCGCTCGCAGACGCGATCGACGACCAGATCCTCCTCATCGCGCAGGAACCTTGAAGACGGCAGGCGTGCAGACATGCAGTGCCGGCTCCGCCAGCAGGCACGGCAGCAAGCAAACGACATACATCACATTCGAAGCGCATGGATCAAAGGCCCGCAAAGGACAGCCAGTCCGCCACCTGGCAACCCTTCGGGCCTTTGACATGTCGGCGTAGCTGTTACAAAGGTCTGGATATCCGCCTCAGGACCGAAACAGCCGGGAATGCTGTGTCTCGTGACGAAGCGAAGCGATCTCGGCCTGTATCGCCGCACCACCGAGATCGTCCAGTGTCGAGCGGCCAGCCGCGCGAGCGACATCTTCGATCAGCGGCTCAAGCGCTGCGAGGATGGCGACACCTTCCGCCTGCCCTGCGACGCTGAGCCGGATGCCGGCCGATACGACCTGTGAAAAGGCGGCATGCAGATAAGCCGCAAGCGCCTGACTGAGGGGCACGCCATGCCCCGCCGCAACCGCCCCGACCGAGACCGGAAACGGCAGGTCCTCAGGCAGCCGCGCCAGAACCGGATGCGGCCATGCGGACGCGGCCGTGACAAAGGCTTTGCCGAGCGACAGCGTCTCGGCAAAGCGCTCGGACGAACCGGAAAGCGCAAGACCGAGCGCTGCAAGCTCCTTCAGCGCCCCCTCGTCCCCAGCTTGCCGCCAGGCTTCCGCGAAAAGCACCGCATCGTTCCTGAGCGAACCGTGACGCACCAGCGTCGCAAGCCAGGCCTGAAGATCCGGCGCCTTGCGGACGAGCCCATCGGCGACCGCCCGTTCCAGCCCGCCCGACCAGGCGAAACCGCCGATCGGAAAGGCCGGAGACAGCCAAGCCATCAACCGCAGCAATGCTCTCGTATCGAGCATAGCCTCAGGCATCATATCCGGCATCGTATCGGGTGCACGCTCCGGCGAAAGGTCGGAAGCCGCGTGTTCCGGCAGATCGGCCGGCATGCTCTTGCCGCTCACCCGCGCATCAGTCGTTATGGTGGTGGCCATGATCGTGACCATGGTGCCCGTGGTCGTGGTCGTGGTCATGAGCATGGTCGTGTCCATGATCATGATGGTCGTGGCCATGCCCGCCATGCGAATGATAGGCGCCGCGGGCCGGCTGGAACGGTTCCTCGACATCGCTGACGCTGGCGCCCAGCCCCTGCAGCATCGACCGAATGACATGATCGCGAAGGATCAGGATACGGCCTTCCTCGATCTGCGCCGAGAGATGCCGGTTGCCCAGATGCCAGGCGAGTTCGATCAGGTGCAGCGTATCGCGCGCCTTCACTTCGAAAAGCTTTTCCGGCGCCGCCAGAACTTCCACCGTATCGCCATTGTCGAGCACCAGCCGATCGCCGTTGTGGAACAGCACGGCCTCCTTGAGATCGAGCATCACCATGTCGCCATTCGACAGATGCAGGAGCTTGCGGCGCAGATGCCGAAGGTCATGCGGCAGGCTGACAGTGTCGATCGGCGGGTCGGTAATCTCGCCGGCGGAGCGATAGGAATGGATATGCTGCATCTATATCTCGTTGAATGCAAAGGAACTCCATCCATCATCGCCAATGCCGGCACGCGATACAAGAGGCGGCGCGCTCTCGGATGCAAAAAGCCCGGCCGCCTCGTGGGAGGCGGCCGGGCTCTGGTAAAGCCTATGGAATGGAGGACTGCCTTATTCGGCAGCGACCTTCATGCCCTTGAGGTTTTCGAGAATGTTCTGCGGCGAGGACGCACCATAGGGGTCGCTCTCGCAATTGTCCGAATAGCCTTCTTCCTCGAACCACTGCTCGACGACGCCGTCGTTGACGATCGCCGCATAGCGCCAGGAGCGCATGCCGAAGCCGAGATTGTCCTTGGCAACCAGCATGCCCATCTTGCGGGTGAACTCGCCCGAACCGTCCGGAATGACCTTGACGTTTTCGAGGTTCTGGCTCTTGGCCCATGCATTCATGACGAAGGCGTCATTGACCGACATGCAGTAGATGGCGTCGATGCCTTCGGCCTGGAAGTCGGGGAACAGCTTTTCGAAATCGGGAAGCTGGTAGGTCGAGCAGGTCGGCGTGAAGGCGCCCGGCAGCGAGAACAGCACGACGCGCTTGCCAGCGAAATAATCGGCCGATGTGACGTCCTGCCAGCGGAAAGGGTTCGGGCCGCCAACGGCCTCGTCGCGAACGCGGGTGCGGAATGTGACCTGCGGAACTTTCTTGCCCAGCATGAATGCCTCCTTGGGAAGTGAACATTTGCCCCGTACGGGGGCACATGAGAACTTCTCTAAGATGAATTCCGCCGCAGCGCAGCATGGTTCTTGAAAAAATGTCGCAGTGCACAGCAGCTATTCACAGGAAGCAGGGCTGATGACCCGCCAGGCGACGCATGACGCCGCCACCGCAACCGGCCCGGCCTTTTCGCAAGACCGGGCCAAGCCCATCAGCACACCACGTTTGCCCGCGGCGAGCCGCTTACGTTGCAATCACCTTCACCCGCTGGACGCCGCGCCAGGTGGCGCCGGGGGCAAGCGAGATCGGCTGGTCGACGACGGCTGCCTCGACGCAGACGAAATGCCGCCAGGCGTCGTCGGGAAGATCAGCGATCGTGGCACAGCGTTCCGCACCGGGGTTCCACACCACCGTATCGGGCATGCCCTCGGTGGAGATGACCAGCTTGCGGCGGCCCTCTTCCACTATGCGTTCCCCGGTGGTCTGGTAGTAGACACGGTCGAGCGGGCGGTCGATCGAGAGTTTCTCATCGGCTTCGGTGACGATGATATTGTCCTTCAGCTTGTCGAGGTAGCGGATGCCTTTCAGCCCCGTAATGGTCACGTCCTCGATCGCCTTGACGCGGAAATAGGTATGCAGCGCCGCGGTGAAGGTGAAGGCCGCCGTGCCGGTATTCTTCGCCGTCAGCGCAATCTCGATCCCGTCGTCGGCGACAATCACCTGAATTTCCGCCTCGAAGGGATGCGGCCAGATTGCCAGCGTTTCAGGCGTATCGGCGAGCCGCAGCCGGGTCACGGCCGCATCATCCGCACCGGTGGAAACCGGCGTCCAGGCATGGTTGCGGACAAAGCCATGCAGCGGCAGGCTGCCCAGCGTCGAAAACTGCGGGAAACACACCGGCGCGCCGCCACGCACGGCACTGCCGGGCGAAAAATCAGCGCGTTCGGAAAGATAGATATTCTCCATCCCGTCGGCCGAAAGCCAGGATGCGAGCTGCGCGCCATGGTGCAGAACAGCAGCCGAAGCGCCACCGGGAGAGGTCGAGCGCATCACGTCGGGATCTGGTATAACTGAACTCATAATCGTCCTCTTATCGATAATGCCAGGCACAGAAACCCCGGCGCAAATTTCCTTATCGGCTTTAGCCTCCGAACAGCTGAGCAGGCAGCCATCGACGGGCACTTTGGATGAAGCGGGACGCCCCGTCGTTGACCTGGAACAGCAACGGCTGCCGCCGTCTTGCCGCATGCACATGGATGCGGGATTTCCGGGCAAAAGATTTTTTCGTCCCCACCCTCAAAACCTGTGCCTACAATCATGCCGTTCCGCTTCGGCTACACCGGTCTGCATTGCCGGCGAGGCGGGGCCGGTGATCCGGAAAAACGCCCTTATGCAAGCGGGACGCCGGGGGCCGCGCAGAAAATGGTCTGCCTCTCCTTGAAGAAAGGGGACGTGCGTGTGTCGCACACATACCGGGTCAGTGCTGTAAGGCATCAAACCCGCCGCAGACGGACCGGAGTTGCGCGGAAAAACACACCGAACGGGACACGCCGTGTGTCACTTTATAAAAATTTCATTCGAGGCACCCGATGTGTCCCGGCCGAAATTCCGGAATGCCGAAATTTCAAAACCGCCAAAGGCACCAAGGGAGGACTCTGTCCTGTGGCGCAGGTCGTCAAAACAGGAAATACCTCTGTGCCATCGGCAGAACCGTTGCCGGCTTGCAGGTGAGCAATTCGCCATCGGCGCGCACTTCGTAGGTTTCCGGATCGACTTCCACAAAGGGCGTTGCCGAATTGTGGATCATCGAGGCCTTGCCGATGCCGCCGCGGACATTCTTCACCGCCACCAGCTTCTTGGCAACGCCGAGACGCTGCGCCAGACCGCCATCGAGCGAAGCCTGGCTGACGAAGGTCACGGAGGAATTGGTGCGAAGCTTGCCATAGGCGGCAAACATCGGCCGGTAATGCATTGGCTGCGGCGTCGGGATCGAGGCGTTCGGATCGCCCATCGGCGCAGCCGCGATCGACCCGCCGAGCAGCACCATTTCCGGCTTCACGCCGAAGAAGGCCGGGCTCCAGAGAACGAGGTCGGCCCGCTTGCCGACGTCCACCGAACCGATTTCGTGAGATACGCCATGGGCAATTGCAGGGTTGATCGTATATTTGGCGATATAGCGCTTGACGCGGAAATTGTCGTTATCACCGGTCTCGTCCTTCAGCGCGCCGCGCTGGCGCTTCATCTTGTCGGCCGTCTGCCAGGTGCGGATCGCCACTTCGCCGACGCGGCCCATCGCCTGGCTGTCCGACGAAATGATCGAGAAGGCGCCGATATCGTGCAGAATGTCTTCCGCCGCGATCGTCTCCTTGCGGATACGGCTTTCGGCAAAGGCGATGTCTTCGGGAATGGACGGCGACAGGTGGTGGCAGACCATCAGCATGTCGAGATGCTCGGCCAGCGTATTGACCGTATAGGGTCGTGTCGGATTGGTCGAGGACGGGATGACGTTCGGGTTGCCGCAGACCTTGATGATGTCGGGCGCATGCCCGCCGCCCGCTCCTTCCGTGTGGAAGGCATGGATGGTGCGGCCCTTGATGGCGGCCACCGTATCCTCGACGAAGCCCGATTCATTCAGCGTATCGGTATGGATCATCACCTGCACGTCGAATGCGTCGGCAACCGTCAGGCAGTTGTCGATCGCAGCCGGCGTCGTGCCCCAATCCTCATGCAGCTTCAGCGACGAGGCACCGGCAAGCACCATTTCTTCGAGCGGCGCCGGCAGCGAGGCATTCCCCTTGCCGGCCAGCGCGAGATTCATCGGGAAGGCATCGAAACTCTCGATCATCCGCTCGATATGCCAGGCACCGGTGCAGGTCGTCGCCAGCGTGCCGTGTGCCGGACCGGAACCGCCGCCGAGCATCGTCGTTACGCCGCTCATCAGCGCTTCCTCGATCTGCTGCGGGCAGATGTAATGGATATGCGCATCCATGCCGCCGGCCGTCAGGATCTTGCCTTCGCCGGCAATCGCTTCCGTCGAAGGACCGACGATGATCGTCACACCCGGCTGCGTATCAGGATTGCCCGCCTTGCCGATCGCGTGGATGCGACCGTTCTTCAGACCGACGTCGGCCTTGTAGATACCGGAGTGATCGACGATCAGCGCATTGGTGATGACGGTATCGACCGCGCCTTCGGCGCGTGTCGCCTGGCTCTGTCCCATGCCGTCGCGAATGACCTTGCCGCCGCCGAATTTCACCTCTTCGCCGTAGGTGGTGAAGTCCTTTTCAACTTCGATGAACAATTCGGTATCGGCAAGCCGCACCTTGTCGCCGGTGGTCGGACCGAACATGGAGGCATAGGCAGCGCGGGACATCTTGTAGGACATGGATCAGGCTCCGGGCAGGAGTTGGAGAAAAGCTTCGTTTCGAGCGGCGCGCTTGTCGATCGTCACCGTAGGTGCGGCACCGTTCGCGCGGTTCAACTCGGCAATCATGTAGTCGGCAAAATCGGCATTGCCGGTTCGGAAAAGCTGGAGAGCGCTCCTGACGATATCGAGGTCGCCGAACATGAGATTGTCCGTCGAAATAAGTGCCTCGATCATATCCGCGAGCTTGAGGCGATCAAGATCCGCGTTCCTTTTCAGGGCCCAAACCAATTCAGCCAAAGTCAGGATATTCACATAACCGATGTTTTCAGGGCCGACGCTCTCGGTCATGAATTTCGCCGCAGCAGGCGACCAGACAGGATCGTCGTCCAGTATGAAACGGACCAGCACATTCGTGTCGATACCGATCATTCATCGTCACCGCTGCGCGAAAGGCCGACTTTCTGCGACACACTTTCCGTGATCGCTTCATCGACATCAAGCGGCGCGCCGTCATGCTTGCCGAGAATACCGCGCAATTGCGCCATATTGCTCTTCTTCGCCACGACAGTCACCTTTCCCTCGTCATCGACAATGAACTGCACGGAGCCTCCTGGCCGCAGACCGAGCGCCTGGCGCACCTCGACCGGGATAGTGGCTTCTCCATCCATGGATGTCTTGGTTTCGAACCTTCCCATGCCGCGCTCCAAGCCTTCCCGACCACCGCAGGTTACCGCACAATCGCCTTACGACCAATTCCACCGCTCTGAGGATGATCGCCTCAGTTCATTCCGTCCACCAGCGCCTTCAGTTCACCGGTCCGCTTGCGCGTCAGGTCCGTCTGGCAGGTGGAAATCAGCATCGGCTCCATCGATCCGCCCTGTGCCTTGTAGCCGACGGACTGGCACTGTGCGTCCCGATAGATCATCCAGGCGCGCTGCGCAGTCATGAGCGCCTCTTCGCCACCCTTCATCCCCGGCGCGGACGCCGCGATATCCTGCCTGCGCAGGATATCGCGGGTCGCCTTGTATTGCAGGTTCAGCGCCTTGTCGGCATCCTTCAAGTCCTGGCCGGCGCAGATCGTCATCTCGACCTGCGTATCGGGTGCCTTGCAGTCCGCCCTCACCTCTTCATCCGGAGCCGGCGCGTCGGTCAGCACGACACATCCGCACAGCATCGGCCACAGAGCGAGTTTCAGCATGTCTCAGGCCGCCGCACCGTCATAGTGATGCGACGTCAGCGCCCGCGGATTGACGCCTTCCAGGCAGTTGACGTTGATCGCCACCATGGGCGAGCCATCCATCGGGGAATTGCCGTAGGCAAAGCCCTCGATCCCGCAGGTCTTGCAGAACAGATGCCTGAGCTTCCTGGTATTGAACCGGTATTCCGTCAGGTTCTCCTCGCCGGACTTCAGCTTGAAGGCGTCGGGCGCGGCAAATGCCAGCACGATCCCAAGCCGCTGGCAACGCGAGCAGTTGCAGGTGACCGTCTTGTCGAGGTCGGCATCGACCTCGTAGGAAACGGCGCTGCACTGGCAGCTGCCGAGATAATGCTGTGTCGCCATGTCAGAGTCCTCCCATGACCTTCTGCTGGAAGCCGAAGACACGACGAGCGCCCGAAAGCGGTATCAGCGTCACAGATCGGGTCTGGCCCGGCTCGAAACGCACAGCGGTTCCTGCCGGAATGTCGAGCCGCATGCCGCGCGCCTTGTCCCGGTCGAAGGATAACCCATTATTGGTCTCGAAGAAATGGTAATGGCTGCCCACCTGCACCGGCCGGTCACCGGTATTGGAAACCTCGATCGAGATCGTCGGCGCACCGGCGTTGAGTTCGATTTCGCCTTTTGCGGCAATGACTTCACCAGGTATCATGAATCACCTCCTCAGGCGCTTAAAGCGATTTGTGGCTTGCAGCCCTCGGCCTTCAGGACGCGGATCGTCGAGGCCGGATTGTTGACGAGCGCCGCGGCCGGCCGGATCGGCCGGCGCACCAGTTCGCCTCTGCAGTTCGGGCGCGTCCCACCGAGCACATCCGCAGCGCAATCGGCGCAGAACGTGCATTCGAAGGTGCAGATCATCGCATCGAGGCTGTCGGGAGCCAGATCCCTGTCGCAGCATTCGCAATTGGGTCGCAGTTCCAGTGCCATGACCCGGCCCTCAGCGGATCGGCTCGTGCACGGTCACGAGCTTGGTGCCGTCCGGAAAAGTCGCTTCCACCTGCACGTCATGGATCATCTCCGGAATGCCTTCCATCACCTGGTCGCGGCTGACGACATGGGCACCGGTTTCCATCAGATCGGCAACCGACCGGCCGTCCCGCGCACCTTCCACCACATAGTCGGTGATCAGAGCGATCGCTTCCGGATAGTTGAGCTTGACGCCGCGCTCGAGACGGCGGCGGGCGACCATCGCGGCCATGGAAATCAGAAGCTTGTCTTTTTCGCGTGGAGTAAGGTTCATCGGCGTCCCGCGTTTGAAATGAGATGTGGCAAATCAGATATGCCAGACTTTCGGCACTGGCGCGCCGTTACGCAATACGGAAATTGCCGGTACCAGTATTTTTCTCAGGTCAAAGCCCGTGGGTGCGGCGATGCGCGCGATCAGCTTGCCGTTCCAGTAGCTGGCGCCGCCGGAATTGCCCAGGCATTCCCGCAGTTTGGGCAGCATGGCTTCGCTTAAGGGGCCGGCATGGAAAAGCGTCGCGAAGGCCACCTGGCCGGATAGTACGGCCGCCGCCTGCGCCATCTGCTCGATCTCGCCTTCGAACCGCATTTCTTCCGCATGGATCAGCCGGCCATTGCGGCGTACCCGCCAGCGATCGCGGAAAAAGCCGTTGGCCACCGCCTCGCCCATCGCCTTGCGGCCGAGAAGAACGGCCTCGACGGCGAGGAATTCGGCGCTTTCGGCAAGATCGACATCGAGGCGGCGGCTGAGCGAAGCCTGATCGAACAGGATGGTCTCCTGCGGCAGCCAGTGGACCGAGGCATTGTCCCCGACGGTGATATCGGTCGACACCGAGGCCGTGTCGGAAGCGGCCTTGTAGATCTTCTCGTTGGCCTGGGTGGTGACGGTGACCCTGGTGGAATCCGCGGCGGCGACGGACCATTCGATCACGTCGCCGCCCGTCAGTCCCCCTGACGTATTGATGAGGATCGCCTCCATTTCAGGCGAGAATGTTTCCGGAAGCCGTATTTTTGCGCAGCCTTCCTGGAAGAACTCGTCGAGCCTTGTCTTCCCCCCGAAGAGCTTGGTTACAAGGCGTCCTGAACCCCTTGCCCGCTGCGGCGCATAGTGTTCGGCTGGGAGATGCTGCACGGCATACCTTCGATTGCTGCTTGCGATGCGCAGTCAGAAGCAACAGACGTGCCAGACTTCGCTGCTACAGCCGATTTTGCCGGTGCCGCAATCGCCACGACATCGGTCAAATCGGCCTTGGCAAAGAAGTCCCACATCCGGAAGGCCGGATCAACATTGCTGTCGAAGGCAGGCTTGGCAGCGGCGACAACCGCAACCTTGGTCACGCTGGCAGCGCCATCCTTGGCGGCAGCCAGAACAGCCTGCTTGGCGACAATCGGCTTCGGCCAGTCATGCGTGCCGTTGGCAAACACATAGGTCGCGATGCGGGCACCGTTCTTGCAGGTGCCGTACATGCCGAAGGTAACGCCGTCGAGAGTCTTGGCATCGTCGCTGCCCTTGCAGCCGTCGAGATCGTTCCAGCGCTGGATCGCCGTCTTGAACCCGTATTGCCAATAGGCGCTGCCGCCCCCCGCATAGGGGTTCTGCTCGTCCTTGATGCCGGCAAAGGCCATGATCGAGACCGGCTTGGCTGGGCTGCAATTGGCCTTGTCCGGGCCCCACTTGCCATCCGTCTCGACCGGACGCCCTGCCCGAAGCGAATTGACGAAGCCGGCACCGGCAAAGCCTTCGCCACCTGAACAGAGATAGGCCGACAACATGCGCCCGCCGCCGGAATAGCCGGACGCGAAGATACGGGCCGGATCGACGCAGAAATCCTGCTTCACCGTCTCGACCGCCTGTTTGATGAAGGCGATCTCGTCGAGACCACCGGCGGCCCCCGTCGGGATGATCGCCGTGCTGACGGCGACGAAGGGTACGTTCCAGGCATAGGTGCCGGCCGTCTTGCCCGGCAGGCTGCCCTGCAGTGCCACCGCGATAAAACCGTTCTTCTCGGCCACCTTGTCCCAGGAGGAACGGTTGAACTGGCCGTCCGGATTGCTGTTGCTGCCATGGAAATCGAAGACCACCGGCACCTTGTCCTTTCCCGTATAGGAGGACGGCACATAGTAGACGGCCTGACGCGCGACGCCGTCCGTTTCGATCATCAGCGCGTGACGACCAGGCTCCATCGACTGGCCACAGCCGGCGAAAGCGGCGCCCGCGGACAGGAAAAACGCTCCAGCCGCGGCCAGGCGGACAAGAGCGGAGCGGGAACGGTTACCAAGGATGCATGCAAAGACCATCAGCGCCTCATCATGGGGTGCGGGTTGTCAACGATGTCGGAGATGTCGTTCATCTGCCGTTCATCTAACACACCTCTTGAAGCATTGATATGCCCTGGATCAATGCAGGGCATGCAAACATTCACCATTAAACAGTTAGATGCCGCCGCGCCTCTGCCGTATCCAAGGTTTCGGCGGCGCCCTCGTGGACGATTTCTCCGCGGTCCATGATATAGACCTGATCGGCAAGCTCGCGGCAGAAATCGAGATACTGTTCGACGAGCAGGATCGCCATCCCGGTACTGTCGCGCAAATATTTGATCGCACGGCCGATATCCTTGATGATCGACGGCTGGATACCTTCGGTCGGCTCGTCGAGAACGAGGATTTTCGGCCGCGTCACCATGGCCCGGCCGATGGCAAGCTGCTGTTGCTGGCCACCCGACAGGTCCCCGCCGCGCCGTCCGAGCATGGTCTTCAGCACCGGAAACAGCGAAAAGATCTCGTCGGGAATGAACTTGTCCTTGCGGGCAAGCGGCGCATAGCCGCTCTGGAGATTTTCCTGAACGGTCAGAAGCGGAAAGATCTCGCGGCCCTGCGGCACATAGCCGATCCCGTGCTTGGCGCGGGAATAGGGTGCGAGCCCATTCAGCGTCGCCCCCTGGAAACTGATCGTGCCGCCGGAGACCGGATGCTGCCCGGTGACGGCGCGAAGCAGCGACGACTTGCCGACGCCGTTTCGTCCCAGAACGCAGGTGATCTTGCCCATCTCGGCAGTGATCGACACCCCACGCAGGGCCTGGGCCGCACCATAGTGAAGATTGACGTTGTTGACTGTCAGCATGGTTGGCTCCGCAGGACGCTGGAAATGTTGAGCAAGAACAAAGACCCCTCCCAACCCTCCCCACAAGGGGGAGGGCTTAACCAAGCCGCCGGCTCAAAGGCCCAAGGGAGGGAAGCGGGTGCCGCGGGTCTTCTCCCCCCTTGTGGGGGAGATGGCCGGCAGGCCAGAGAGGGACTTTCTTCTATCATTGACATGAGGCCGACCATTCACCGCCCCAGATAATTCTCGATCACCTTCGGATCGCTCGAGACGAAATCGATCGATCCTTCGGCAAGCACCGAACCTTCCGCCAGGCACGTCACCTTGACGCCGAGGTCGCGGATGAAGCCCATGTCGTGCTCGACGACGACGACGGAGCGGGTCTTGGCGATCTCCTTCAACAGCACCGCCGTCTCGGCCGTTTCCGCATCCGTCATGCCGGCAACCGGCTCATCGACCAGAAGCAGCTTCGGCTCCTGCGCCAGAAGCATGCCGATCTCCAGCCACTGCTTCTGCCCATGGGAGAGATTGGCTGCATATTCCTGCGCCCGATGGGAAAGCCGGATCGTCTCGAGAATTTCCTCGATACGCGCCTTGTCTTGCGGGCTGAGCGTATAGAACAGGGTGGCGAACACCCCGCGCGAGCGGTTGAGCGCCAGTTCCAGATTGTCCCAAACCGTGTGGCTTTCGAACACGGTCGGCTTCTGGAATTTCCGGCCGATGCCGAGCTGGGCGATATCGGCCTCGTCCTTTTTCGTCAGGTCGATACCGTCCTCGAAGATCACCTTGCCGGCGTCGGGCCGCGTCTTGCCGGTGATGATATCCATCATCGTCGTCTTGCCCGCCCCGTTCGGGCCGATGATCGCCCTCAGTTCACCCGGCTCGATAACGAGCGACAGCGAATTGATCGCCTTGAACCCGTCGAAGGCGACGGAAACGTCTTCGAGATAGAGCAGCGTCTTGGTGCGTGTTTCGGCAATCGTGTTCATCCGCCCTCTCCTATTCCGCCGCCTGGACCGAGCGCGCCACGTCGTCGGTGTCGCCGCGCCCCTTTTCCGCCTCGGCCGCAGCCTTCAGCGCCTGCCGTGCCTTGAACCCGTGCTGGATCGTGCCGACGATGCCGCGCGGCAAGAACAGCGTGACGAAGATGAACAGGCCGCCCAGCGCAAACAGCCAGAATTCCGGGAAGGCGCCGGTGAAGAAGCTTTTTCCCGCATTGACGAGAACCGCGCCGATGATCGGCCCGATCAGCGTGCCGCGCCCGCCGACCGCTGTCCAGACGACCACTTCGATGGAGTTCGCCGGAGCGAATTCGCCCGGATTGATGATGCCCACCTGCGGCACGAACAGGGCGCCTGCAATGCCGGCGAACATGGCCGAGACGACGAAGGTGAAGAGCTTGATGTTTTCCACCCGGAAACCGAGGAAGCGCACCCGGCTTTCGGCATCGCGCACCCCGACCAGAACCTTGCCGAACTTGGAGCGGGTGATGGCCGAGGCGATAACGAGGCAGAGCGCCACCATGATCGCCGACAGCGCGAACAGAACGGCACGCGTGCCATCCGCCTGCACGGAGAAGCCGAGAATATCCTTGAAGTCGGTGAGGCCGTTATTGCCGCCGAACCCCATGTCGTTGCGGAAGAAGGCGAGCATCAGCGCATAGGTCATCGCCTGGGTGATGATCGACAGGTAGACGCCGTTGACCCTTGAGCGAAACGCGAACCAGCCGAAGATGAAGGCGAGCAGCCCGGGCACGACGATCACCATCGCCATGGCGAAGACGAACCAGTCGAACCCGTACCAGAACCACGGCAATTCCTTCCAGTTGAGGAACACCATGAAGTCCGGCAGGATCGGGTTGCCGTAGACGCCGCGCGAGCCGATCTGGCGCATCAGATACATGCCCATCGCATAGCCGCCGAGCGCGAAGAAGGCGCCGTGACCGAGCGAGAGAATGCCGCAATAGCCCCAGACGAGATCGAGCGCCAGCGCCAGAAGCGCGTAGCAGAGATACTTGCCGAACAGTGACATGGCATAGGTCGGCACATGCAGGGCACTGTCTTCCGGCGTCAGGAGATTGAGCGCCGGTATGAGCGCGGCAATCACCAGCAGGATGATGACGGCAGCAATGATCTTGCCTTCGAGAGCACGCAGGATGAAGCGCGTAATCATGCTTCCACCGCCCTTCCCTTGAGCGCGAACAGGCCGCGCGGACGTTTCTGGATGAAGATGATGATGAGCACCAGCACCAGGATCTTGCCGAGCACCGCGCCTGTCCAGGGTTCGAGGAACTTGTTGAGCACCCCGAGCGACAATGCGCCCACCAGCGTGCCCCACAGATTGCCGACGCCGCCGAACACCACGACCATGAAACTGTCGATGATGTAGCTCTGGCCGAGGTTCGGCGAGACGTTGTCGATCTGGCTGAGCGCCACCCCGGCAATGCCGGCAATGCCGGAACCGAGCGCGAATGTCAGCGCATCAACGAGCGGCGTGCGGATGCCCATGGACGATGCCATGCGGCGGTTCTGGGTGACGGCCCGCATGTTGAGCCCATAGGCGGACTTCTTCATCACGAACAGCAGCGCGAAGAAGATCGCCAGCGAGAAGAGGATGATCCACATGCGGTTCCAGGTGATCGTCATGCCGCCGAGCGCAAACGAACCGGACATCCAGGACGGATTGCCGACTTCCTGGTTGGTGGGGCCGAAGATCGTCCGCACCAGCTGTTGCAGGATGAGCGATACGCCCCAGGTGGCAAGCAGCGTTTCCAACGGCCGGCCATAGAGGAAGCGGATGATCGCCCGTTCCAGCACGAAGCCGATGGCGCCGGTGACGACGAAAGCGACCGGCAGCGCGATGGCAAGCGACCAGTCGAACAGTTCCGGCGCGTTGTTGCGGATGACCTCCTGCACGACATAGGTCGAATAGGCGCCGATCATCACCATCTCGCCATGCGCCATGTTGATGATGCCCATCACGCCGAAGGTGATGGCAAGGCCGATGCCGGCAAGCAGCAGAACCGAGCCGAGCGACAGCCCGTACCAGATGTTCTGCACCATGTCCCACAGCGCCAGCGTGTCGTTGATCGACTTCACCGCCGCATCGATCTCGCCCTTGAGGCTCGGGTCGATGGAGCCGGAGGCGGAATTCAGGATGGCGATCGCGTCGCGCCCGCCCATCGCCTTGATCGTCGCGATGGCATCCTTCTTCTGGTCGACGGGCCGGTCGGAGGAGAGCAGCGACACGGCGCGCGCCTCCTGCATCTCGGCCTTCACCTCCGGATCGGTTTCCTTGGCAAGGGCTGCCTCGACGAGTTCGAGATTTTCTGCGCTCGGCGACTTCAGGATCGCATCTGCCGCCGAAAGGCGCACGCTGCGATCCGGGCTCATCAATGTCAGCCCGCCCAGCGCCGAGCGGATGATGCGGCGCAGATTGTTGTTGACCTTGACCTTGGTGACGGCGCTGCGCCCGGCCTCACCGGCAGCGGCCCCCGTCAACGGATCGGTGAGATCGTAACCCGCATCCGACGACTTGCCGATGAACACGGCGCCATCGGCCTTGCGGACATAGAGATCGCCATCCGAAAACGCCTGCAGCGCCGGTACGACACGCGTGTCGCCGGTCGCGGCAATCTGGTTGACGATGGTTTCCGCCTGATTGAAGTCGGCCTTGCCGAGCTGGTCGATCAGCGGCTTCGGATCCGCACCCTGCGCGAAGGCCGACGCAGCGAATACCGAAAGAATGAGAAACAGAATTGCTTGGAATATACGGGTATTCTTCATGTCATCGCCCTCTCCTATGGCGGATGCTACCGATCCGGCGGTTCGGCGGCATTCCACCCTCCCCTTGAGGGGGAGGGTCGAACCGCAGGTTCGGGGTGGGGTGACAAGGCGGTCACCCCCACCCATCGCTTCGCGATGACCTCCCCCCTCAAGGGGGAGGTGAAGCGAACTTACATGCCCTTGCCGCCGCACTTGCCGGTGGCAACGTTGAAGTTGCCGCAGGACATTGGCTTGCGCCAGTCGGAGATCAGGTTCTTGCTATCCGGCAGGTAGTCCGACCACTCGTCACCGACGACTTCAGGCGTCTGCTGCACGATGTCGAACTGGCCATCGGCCTGGATTTCGCCGATCAGGACGGGCTTGGTGATGTGATGGTTCGGCATGACGGTGGCAGTGCCGCCCGACAGGTTCGGAACGGAAACGCCGATGATCGTGTCGAGAACCTTGTCGGTATCGGTCGTGCCGGCAGCTTCGACGGCCTTCACCCAGGCATTGAAGCCGATATAAGCAGCTTCCATCGGGTCGTTGGTCGTGCGCTTGTCGTTCTTCGTATAGGCGTGCCATTCCTTGATGAACTCGGCATTGGCAGGCGTATCGACGCTTTCGAAATAGTTCCAGGCGGCAAGGTGGCCGACGAGCGGCTTGGTATCCATGCCCGACAGTTCTTCTTCGCCGACCGAGAAGGCGACGACCGGAATGTCTTCGGCCTTGACGCCCTGGTTGCCGAGTTCCTTGTAGAACGGCACGTTGGCGTCACCGTTGACGGTCGAGACGACGGCGGTCTTTACGCCTGTGGAGCCAAATGCCTTGATCTTCGACACTTCGGTCTGCCAGTCGGAGAAGCCGAACGGCGTGTAGTTGACCATGATGTCGCTTTCCTTGATGCCCTTCGACATCAGGTAGGCCTTCAGGATCTTGTTGGTCGTCTGCGGATAGACATAGTCGGTACCTTCGAGCACGAAGCGCTTCACGCCTTCGGTGTCCATCAGGTAGTCGACGGCCGGGATGGCCTGCTGGTTCGGAGCAGCACCGGTATAGAAGATGTTGCGCGAGGATTCCTCACCCTCGTACTGGACCGGGTAGAACAGGATCGAGTTCAGTTCCTCGAAGACCGGCAGGACGGACTTGCGCGAGGACGACGTCCAGCAGCCGAATACGGCCGCGACATGGTCCTTGGAGATCAGCTCGCGCGCCTTTTCGGCAAACAGCGGCCAGTCGGAAGCCGGGTCGACGACGACCGGCTCGAGCTTCTTGCCCAGCAGACCGCCCTTCTTGTTCTGCTCGTCGATGAGCATCAGCATGACGTCCTTGAGGGTCGTCTCGGAAATTGCCATCGTGCCGGAAAGCGAGTGCAGGATACCGACCTTGATCGTGTCGTCGGCCGCAAACGCGCCATGGAAAGCCGTCGTGGACATTACGGCGGCCAGAAGCGCGCCACCGAGTTTCGCCTTGAAGTTCATGGTTCAAACCCCCTCTTATTGGATTGTTTGCGCAACGGAGACCTTAACCGTTGCTTAAGCCGGACTATCCGGTGCGGGGGGCCAAAACCACATACGCAAAATGACGTAGACCATGGGTAGAAAGGTGCACTGCGGCAAACGCGATAGGCCGGCCTTCACGCGGCCGCACCGCGTCGGGCGGACTATTTCGTCATATGCCGGAAATTAAGAGCATGCTAAGATAGCTGGATCGAGCGGGGGTGGAGGGCACAATGTCTCGATTGGCGAAGGCGGCGCCGCTGGCGTTGCTATTCCTTGCCTGCGGGAATGCGGGGGCCGAGCCGCTTGTCTGCGCCGACATGGCGCTGGTTCTGGCGATAGACGGCTCCGGCAGCGTGACGGACGCGGAATACCAGTTCCAGAAATCGGCCTTTGCCGCAGCCTTTCGCGACGACGGGATCAAATCGGTTCTGCGCGAGGCCGGCACCGTCATGCTCACCGCCGTCTTCTGGGGCGACGGTGAATTCCCGACACAGAATCTGGACTGGTTCGTGGTCCATCGTGGAACGGGCGCGGATACATTTGCCGACATGGTGGAGATCGCCGAAAGGCGTGTCTTCGGGGATACCGATATCGGCAGCGGTCTGTGGGTCGCTCTCGACCTGCTGTCAGAACCGAAGGTCTGTGCACGCCGTTCGATCATCAATCTGTCCGGCGACGGGCGCGAGACAGTGGCTCCCAAGCGGCGCCAGCGCGCGACGCTTCTTCAGGCGAGGCAACGCGCAATCCGGCAGGGCGTCACGATCAATGCGCTCGCCATCACCAGCGACGATCCGGATCTGCGCGCCTATTACGCCCGAAACGTCGTGCGCGGCACCGGCGGCTTTACCATGGAAGTCGAGGATCCCGCCGATTACGCCACGGCGATCCGCAGCAAGCTGCTGAGAGAACTGTCGCCCCGCTATGTCGCCAGCCTCGCTGCGGTGGAACCCGCGCGCCGATAACGCCCCCACGATCTGCCGCCGCTTGAACAGCGTCACCCCGCTCCCAGTCGGCAGCGGCATCTGACCGCTTCCCAAACATACCGACCATATGGTATGTTTCCTCCATGACTCAGGCCCATGAACGCAGGAAGCAACCCGAGATCGTCCGCCGAGCGCTGCTCGATTGTGCGGCGAAGATCTCGCTCGACCAGGGCCTGCCGGCCGTGACGCTGCAGGCGGTGGCGGATGCCGCCAATGTCACCAAGGGTGGCCTGCTGCATCACTTCCCCAGCAAGCAGGCGCTGCTCAAGGGCGTATTCGAGGACCTGCTGCAACGGCTCGATGCCGAGATTGATGAATTGATGGCGAAAGATGAAGAGCCGTATGGCCGCTTCACCCGCGCCTATATCCGCGCCTTCGCCAAAACGGATAGCGGAACGGAAGGCGACGATGGCGAAGATCCATGGAATGCCCTCCCCCTCTCCTCGCTCACCGATCCCGAGATGAAGGCCATGTGGTCCAACTGGTACGCCGCCCGCCTCGCCCGCCATGCCGGGACGGATGCCGGCGCAACGCTCAGCCTCGCACGCTACACCGCCGATGGTATCTGGCTCGCCGGCCTCCTCGACTATGCCGGCGTCGAGACCACCGATCGCACCGAAATGCTGGACAAGCTGATTGCACTGACCCGGAAGGAAAAAACGTGAACCCCGCCCTCGTCACCTATGGTTCGCTGCTGATTGCGATCACGCTCGAGGTCTGCGGCACGACGCTCCTGCAGCAGAGCCAGCAATTCACCCGGCCGATACCGACGCTCGGCATGGGCCTCTGCTATGCGGCCGCCTTCTATTTCCTCACCATCGTGCTGCGCACCATGCCGGTCGGCATCGCCTATGCCATCTGGAGCGGCCTCGGCGTGGTGCTGATCTCGGCAGTCGGCGTCTTCGTCTTCCGCCAGTCGCTGGATCTCGCCGCCATGATCGGCCTTGGCCTGATCATCGCCGGCGTTGCCGTCGTCAACCTGTTCTCCAGCAGCATTTCTCACTGAACAAGCGGTGACAGGCAAAAACGGGAAGAGCCCGCAAGCGGGCTCTTCGAAAGGGCAGCGGGCCGCCCCGGATCAGATCGGATCAGGGCTTAGTTCGGCCGGTTGCGGAATGCTTCCGCCTCCGCATAGAACTTCTTTTCCCATTCCTTGTGGTTGTCGAGACCTTCCCTGATGAACGGCGTGAAGATCGCCATGTGCATCAGCATCCAGTTGACCAGACGCGCCGGGAAATTGAGCGGCTTGACGAAGTCGACGAAAAGCACGACGCGCGTCTTGTCCGTGTGGTTCCAGGCCTCATGCTCATAGGCGTCGTCGAAGATCAGGACCTTGCCTTCTTCCCAGTGGCAAATCTGGTCCTTGACCCGGATCGCCAGGTTATCGCCGGTGTTTTCCGGCACGATCAGGCCGAGATGCAGGCGCAGCACGCCGTTATACGGACCACGATGGGCCGGCAGATGCTTGCCCGGTTCGAAGATCGAGAACATCACCGTCGTCAGGCCGGGGATCTTGTTCATCGCGTTCCAGGTATCCGGGCACGCCTTGATGTTCTGCTCCGACCGGACGCCGAAGCCGAGCAGGAAGAAGGTCTTCCAGCCGGTATCCGACGAGATCGTCTTCACGTCGGTGGAGATATCCTGAAAGGTCGGCAGTTCGTCCTTGCGAACGAGGATCTTGTCGAGTTCGGCACGGATCAGCGGCGCCGCCTTCTCGACCTCGGCCGCCCAGGGGAAGGTCTTGTTGTCATAGACCGGCGGGTTGCCAAGCTTGGCATGCTTGAAATTGAGCCGTTCCGCCCAGGAAACGATCGACATGAAGAAACGCGTGACGCGGCTTGGACGGTCCATCGGCTGGATACCGGTCGTGCCGAACGTCTGTTCGTTCTTGGAAACGCTGGAGGATGTGGATTCCACGGGATTGCGCCTGATATGAAAGGTTGATCGAACAAGATGAGTCATTTTCTCATCTCTGACATGGCCCGCTATGCACATCGTTGCAAGCATCTTCATGGCAGAACTGCCCTGCGAACACATTTTTGATCATCTTCAAGTCCGCCGGATCTGGCAGGCTTCGGCGGGGCATTCGCCAAATCTGCGAAACTTTGCCCTCGAAACGCGAACCGCGCTTGCAAATTGATGAGCGGCAGCCGAAACTGCCTTATTATTGGCCTCCTGATGGAAAGCGCTAGAAATAAGGCATGGCAGCGCGGCAGCGGATCATCCCGATCCGGCGGGATTATAACCGCTGGGTGGCGAACCAGACACTGGAAGACTATGCCCTGCGCTTCACCGCCAAAAGTGCGCGCCGGTTCTCCTCAAGCCGCATCTCGCAGACGGCGATCGGCGCCATCTCCTTCCTGGCACTGGAAGCGATCGGCGGGGCGATCACCCTCTCCTACGGCACGACCAATGCCTTTTTCGCCATCATCGCCGCAGCGGTCGCCATGCTCGTCGTCGGCCTGCCGATCAGCCGCTATGCCATCCGCCACGGCGTCGATATCGACCTTCTCACCCGAGGCGCCTCCTTCGGCTATATCGGCTCGACCATCACCTCGCTGATCTATGCGAGCTTCACCTTCATGCTGTTTGCCATCGAGGCCTCGATCATGACCGGGGCGCTCCAGATGGCTTTCGGCATACCGCTATGGATCGGCTACATCATCAGCGCCGTGGTGGTCATCCCGCTGGTCATCTATGGCGTGCAGCTGATCTCGCGCTTCCAGCTTCTGACCCAGCCCTTCTGGATCGTCCTCAACGTCCTGCCCTTCGTCTTCATTGCCATGCTAGACTGGCAGAAATTCGATCTCTGGCGGGCCTTTGCCGGTGTCGGCCATTCCAATGCCCAGGTGGGCGGGGCCGCCCCCTTCAATCTCGTCGAGTTCGGCGCCGCCTCCGCCGTCATCCTGGCGCTGATGCCGCAGATCGGCGAACAGGTCGACTTCCTCCGCTTCCTGCCGCCGGAAGGTCTGCGCAAGTGGCGTCATAAGCTCACCGTCTTTCTCGCTGGCCCCGGCTGGGTGGTCGTCGGCGTACCGAAACTGCTCGCCGGCTCGTTCCTCGCGGTACTGACGCTGTCGACCGGCGTGCCGATGAAGGATGCAGGCGACCCGGCACACATGTATTTCGCCGCCTTCGGCTACATGATCCCGAACGACAAGGCGGCACTGCTGCTGATGGCGGCCTTCGTCGTCGTCTCGCAGTTGAAGATCAACGTGATGAACGCCTATGCCGGCTCGCTCGCATGGTCGAACTTCTTCTCGCGCCTGACCCACAGCCATCCGGGTCGCGTCGTCTGGCTGGTCTTCAACGTGGCGATCGCCCTGCTGTTGATGGAACTCGGCATCTACCGGCTGCTGGAGGAAACCCTCGGCATCTTCTCGATCGTCGCGATGAGCTGGCTCTGCACCATCTCGGCGGATCTCTTCATCAACAAGCCGCTCGGCCTGTCGCCTCCCGGCATCGAATTCAAGCGCGCCCATCTCTATGACGTCAATCCGGTCGGGCTGGGTGCCATGTTCGGCGCGACGGCGATCGCGCTAGCCGCCCATTTCGGCCTGTTCGGCCAATTGATGGCCTCGCTCGCCACCTATGTCACGCTGAGCTCCTTCCTCATTTCGCCGGCCATCGCCTTCGCCACGAGAGGCCGCTACTATCTCGCCCGCAAACCCCGCAAAAGCTGGAAAAACCTCGGCTCGATCACCTGTTCGGTCTGCGAACATCCGTTCGAACACGAGGACATGGCATGGTGTCCCGCCTATGCCGCGCCGATCTGCTCGCTCTGCTGCTCGCTGGATAGTCGCTGCCATGACATGTGCAAGCCGAATGCAAGGCTGAACACCCAGGTCGGCACGGTGGCGCGCTCCTTCCTGCCGGAACACGTGATCGCCAAGCTGACGAGCAGGCTCGGGCGCTATGCGATGACGGCCGTGCTGTCGATTTCCGCGATCGGCGCCATCCTCTCCTTCATCGCCTTCCAGGTGGGCCAGGCGGCCCCCGCCAATGCCGATGTCATCTACGGCACGATCCTGATCGTCTTCTTCGTCTTCGCCATCATCACCGGCATTTTCTCGTGGTTCTATGTGCTGGCCCATGACAGCCGGGTCGTCGCGGAAGAGGAGTCGTCGCGCCAGAACACCCTTCTGTTGAAGGAAATCGCCGCCCACAAAAAGACCGACACCGCCCTGCAAAAGGCCAAGGAAACCGCCGAAGCCGCCAACCGGGCCAAGAGCCGCTATGTCGTCGGCCTTTCCCACGAACTGCGCACGCCGCTCAATGCCGTACTCGGCTACGCCCAGATCCTCGAGCGCGACGACACCATCCCCGCCCCACGCCATTCGGCAATCAAGGTCATCAAGCGGTCTGCCGACCACTTGTCCGGCCTGATCGACGGGCTGCTCGATATTTCCAAGATCGAGGCCGGCCGCTTGCAGGTCTATTCCAACGAAATCAACATCCAGGATTTTCTCGACCAGATCGTCGAGATGTTCTCGCTTCAGGCGCAGGCCAAGGGACTGGAATTCGAGCATGTACGCGCGAGCCTTTTGCCGAATTACGTGCGCACCGATGAGAAGCGCCTACGCCAGATCCTCGTCAACCTGCTCTCCAACGCCATCAAGTTCACCGATGAAGGCAAGGTACGCTTCGAGGTGGCCTATCGCAGCCAGGTCGCCACCTTCACCGTTTCCGATACCGGCCGCGGCATCGCCGAAAAGGATCTCGCCCGTATCTACGAGCCCTTCCAGCGCGGCGAGGCGGAAACGATCAAGCCTATGCCGGGCCTCGGCCTCGGCCTCACCATCACACAGCTCCTGACCAACACGCTGGGCGGCGAGATCTCGGCAAAAAGCATCAAGGACGAAGGCTCTACCTTCCGCGTACGGCTGATGCTGTCTGCCGTCGAGCGGCCGAACACGACGCCTGCCGCCGAGCGCAAGATCGTCTCCTATACCGGCCCGCGCCGCACGGTGGTCGTCGTCGACGACAACCAGGATCATCGCGAACTGATGCGCGAAGTGCTTTCCCCGATGGATTTCGTCGTTCTGACCGCCGATGGCGGACCGGAATGCCTGACGCTGATCGAGGGCATAAAGCCCGATATCTTCCTCATCGACATCTCCATGCCCGGAATGAATGGCTGGCAGCTCGTTACCCGCCTGCGCGAACAAGGACAGGCGGCCCCGATCATCATGCTCTCGGCCAATCTGGGTGACGGCGCCACCGCCGACATGTCCGGCGAAGGCCATAATGATGCGCTGTCGAAGCCGGTGAACCTGAGACGGCTCGCCGACAAGCTTGCCTCCCATCTGGCACTGACCTGGATCTACGAGGACGAAGCGCCGCCACCGGCAGCACCCGCGGCAAAACAGCCGCTGAAAAGTCCGGGGACGAACCACCTGCAGGACTTGCTGCGGCTGGGCGAGATCGGCTACGTGCGGGGCATAGAAGCAAAGCTTGCCGACCTTGCCGCCGACGAGGCCCACCGCCCCTTCGCCGACGAGCTCGGCCACTACGTCAAGGCCTTCGACATGGCCGGCTACATGAAATTCCTCGAACGGCTGGACAGGGAAGAGACGAGCGATGGCTGAGAGCGCAACGCCCCGCGACATCGTCCTTCTGGTCGATGACAGCCCCGAGGCGCTCGGTTTTCTGACCGAAGCACTCGAGCAGTCCGGCTTTTCCGTGCTGATCGCCACATCGGGACAGGCGGCGCTGAATATCGTCGACAAGATCACCCCCGACCTCATCCTGCTCGATGCCGTCATGCCCGGCATGGACGGGTTCGAAACCTGCCGCCGCCTGAAGACCAATGCCGGCGTGGCACAGGTGCCGGTGATTTTCATGACCGGCCTGACCGAGACCGAACATGTCGTCAATGCGTTGGGATCGGGCGGCGTCGACTACCTGACGAAGCCGATCAATATCGACGAATTGCGTGCCCGTATCCGGGTTCATCTCGCCAATGCGCGCTCGGCCCAGAGCGCCCGCGTCGCGCTCGATGCCGCCGGCCGCCACCTGCTTGCCGTGCGTGCCGATGGCAGCATCCAGTGGTCGACCCCGCAGGCGACCCGCCTGATCAACGCAGCGACCAATCGCGACGACGGGCTTGAACTCGTCACCGCCCGCGTCGCAACCTGGATGTCGGAACGCGGCCGGCCGGGCTTTTCGCGCGAGGCGGCATTCTCGCTTGCCGACGGCGACGAGAGAGGCCTGCAGCTTTCCTATCTCGGCGGCATCGGCGCCGACGAATTCCTGTTTCGCCTCACCGCCAGCAGCCGCCGCCCGGATGCCGAGGTTCTGCGTCAGCATTTTCCGCTGACGACACGGGAATCCGAAGTGCTGCTCTGGATTGCCAAGGGCAAGGCCAACCGCGATATCGGCGAAATTCTCGGCCTGTCGGCCCGCACGGTGAACAAGCATCTCGAGCAGATCTATGTGAAACTCGGCGTCGAAAACCGCGCCTCCGCCGCCGTTCGCGCCGCCCATGTGCTTCGCGGCGACGACTGAGAGCACCATGCGCAGCGCCGGTCACATCTGCCCCATGAGACCGGCGGCATGATGCAGTTGCGCAACATGAAAATGCGCGCTTGAATTACATTCACCAATTAGAATATAGTCATGCTGCAGTGCAATCTGGCATAGGTTGCGAGCGCAAGGCGAAGCAGTTAGGGGTCGATGCATCCAAAGGTTTGCACTAGATGACTTCAGACACGAAAAGCCCCTCCCTCGTCTCCCTCCTCGGCTTGGTCAAGACGCTGAAACGCGACGATGACGGCCCGAGCTTTTCGCCGGCCGAAAAGGCTGCACGCGTTTCAGCCCTGCTGAATCGACTGGTCAATTACCCGCACCCGCCTATCATGGCTCACGGCGCGCCGATGACCTTGAGCGCCGAAGAAAGATAACGCGCAGCCAGCTCGTTCCCCTCACGCTGGGCAAGTTCAAGCGCCGACCGGCAATAGCCGGCCAGCGGATTGTCCAATGCGGCAAGTTCGGACGATGATACTTCCATGATCGTTCCGTTGTAGATGAACGGCACGCCGGCCGCGTCCTTGAGGCAGCGCCCGACCGAAATCACCTCCACCGGCCCTCGCCCACCGTGGTTGATCGAATATTGCTGCCGATAGAGCGAGCCACTGGTGATCGCGCTGTGAATGGAAGCCGCGACACGGGCGCGGTCATCGACGGAGATCTTCTCGATCAATGACAGGATCGGCATCCCGGCCGCCATTTCGGCCGGACCGACATCGAAAAGCGTGGCAAGCGGCGCATCGCCGTAAACCCTGTCATTCGCAAGGTCCCAACTGTAGAACGCCATGCCGGAAGACAGAAATGCAGCGCCGAGTTCCGTATTCAGGGGAAACATGCGAATCCTTCTCGGAAAATATCTACACCCCTTATTTTAGAACATGCTAACTACGTAAATTACTGTTTCTGACCTGTTATCTTTTGGGGCTTCGATCGCCACCCTCGTCCCGAATTGACATGAGGGGAGCATTCTGGCCCAGCCGGCCTCTACATCGCGTGGCCGCGATCCATCTGAAACCGGATCGTACCGCCGCGCAAGGCTCCCTTGCCCCACATCCGGCCCCTTCCACTGTGCCGAAACGAAAGAAGCCCGGCAATGCCGGGCTTCCTCGTCTGAACTTCGGAGAGAAGAGATCAGCCTTCCTTCGGGAAGTAGCTGTACTGGCCGTCCGGGCCCTTCTTCCATTCGTACATGATGTAGCCCGGCAGCTTCGGGTCGCCCTTGGCGTCGAAGCCCATGTCGCCGAGAACGGTCTTGAACGGACCCTTTTCGTGCAGTGCCTTGGCAACGGCCTGCGCGTCGTCGGCGCTGCCTGCGGCCTTGATGCCGGCTGCGATGACCTGAACGGCTGCATAGGAATACAGCGTGTAGGCTTCCGGGTTGAAGCCAGCAGCCTTGAACTTGGCAACCAGATCCTTGTTGGCCGGGTTCAGCGTCGGGTCGGGACCGAAGGTGTTGAGCGTGCCTGCGACGGCATCGCCGGCGATCGAGGCGAGTTCGTTGGAGACGATACCGTCACCCGAAACGAGCGTTGCCTTGAGGCCCTGGTCCTTTGCCTGACGGATGATCAGGCCGGCTTCGGTGTGCAGACCGCCCCAGTAGATGATCGAGACGCCAGCCTGCTTCATCTTGGCGATGAGAGCCGAGAAGTCCTTGTCGCCGACATTGACGGCTTCGCGCATGACTTCCTTCTTGCCGGCAGCAGCGTAAGCCTTGGCGGTTTCATCAGCGAGACCCTGACCGTAAGGCGTCTTGTCGTCGATGATGGCAACCTTCGCATCGGCGAAATGGTCGGCCAGATACTTGCCGGCAACGCCACCCTGCTGGTCGTCACGGCCGCAGGTACGGAACGTGTTCCACAGGCCGGCATCGGTGAAGACCGGGTTGGTTGCAGCAGGCGTGACTTCGAGGATGCCGTTTTCGGCATAGACCTGCGATGCCGGGATCGAAACGCCCGAGTTGAAGTGGCCGACCACATACTTGACGCCGTCAGCAACGAACTTGTTGGCAACCGAAATACCCTGCTTCGGGTCCGACACGTCGTCGCCGAGTTCGATCGTCAGCTTTTCGCCGTTGACACCGCCGGCAGCGTTGATGTCAGCGATTGCCTGTTCAGCACCCTTCTGCAGCTGTGCACCGAAAGCAGCGTTCGGGCCCGTCAGCGGACCGCCGACGGCAATGATGATGTCGGCGCGCGCGACGCCGCTGAAGGCAACGATGGCCGTCAGCGCAACCGCGGAAAGAAGAGACTTCTTCATGGATTTACTCCCAATCTAAAGGTGAGCTGATTGTTGGAACCGTACGCAATACCCACCACCACTGCGCCGGAAACTGTTCCACTCCGGGTTTTCTTAATTGGCCCCGATATTTGTAATCTGATTGCAGATTTCTGCAGGTGTCAATCTTTCTTCTTCCACGAGAAGGCCGAGGCCGGCTCGTAGAGCCAATAGTAACTTTGCACCATTTGTTTCGTACGACGGATGCGGTATCCGGCGGTCGAAAAGATCAACAGGAAAACGAAATCGATCACGTAATAGAAAAGGCTGAGGAACGGCCCCTCGAACAGCGCGAAATGCAGAAACCGCATCCCGACGGCGAGCAGCAGCGTATAGACGATCACGGTCGGGTACTCAGCCCACCCGTCTGCCGCAGACTTTCCCGACCGCCAGGCGGTCCACAAGCCTGCGATGAACACCAGCGCCCGAAGGACGTTGTGCACTCCGTCGCCGCCTTCAAAAAACAAACCCTGCATGTCAGCGTCTCCCGGAAAGGTCGATCAGAGGCGTTATGGTCGAAAGGGCGCGGGTCAATGCCGTCCCCCCTCGAGATAGGCCGCCCGGACTTCCGGGTTCGACAGAAGCTCCTTGCCGGAACCCGACATCGTCACCTTGCCGTTGACCATGACATAGGCCCGGTCGGAGAGCTTGAGCGCGGCAAAGGCGTTCTGCTCGACGAGGAAGACGGTAAGCCCCTCTTCCTTGTTGAGCTTCTTGATCGCCTCGAAAATGCCCTTGACGATCAACGGCGCCAGACCGAGCGACGGCTCGTCCAGGAGAAGCAGTTTCGGACGCGCCATCAGCGCGCGGCCGATCGACAGCATCTGCTGTTCGCCGCCCGAAAGCGTGCCGCCGCGCTGGGCCTGCCGCTCCTTGAGCCGCGGGAACATCGCAAACACCTTCTCGACGTCCTCCTTGAAATATTTCAGGTTGTCGAGATTGGCACCCATCTGCAGGTTTTCCAGCACCGTCATGCGCGGGAAGATGCGCCGGCCTTCGGGTGACTGGGCGATGCGCTTTCGCGCGATCATGTGCATGGGCAGCTTGGTAATGTCTTCGCCATCGAAGATCACCTGTCCGACGCGCGCCTGCGGGCTGCCGCAGATCGTCATCATCAGCGTCGACTTTCCGGCACCGTTGGCACCGATAAGTGAGACGATCTCACCGCGATTGACCTCGACATCCACACCGGAAAGAGCCCGGATATTGCCGTAATAGGTCTCGACGCCCTGCACTTTCAGAAGAGTTTCAGCGGCCATTATGCGGCTCCCCCATCGGTTGAACCGGTGCCGGCGGCCCCTTCGTCAAGCTGTTCCTCAATTTCTTCAAGCTCTTCGTCCTCGACGCCGAGATAGGCTGCAATCACCTTCGGGTCGTTCTTCACATGATCCGGCGTGCCATCGGAAATCTTCTGGCCATATTCCAGCACCACGACGTGATCGGAAATTTCCATGACGACGGACATGTCGTGCTCGATCAAGAGCAGCGACGTGCCTTCGTCGCGGATGCCGCGCAACAGCGTGTTGAGCGTCAGCGATTCTTTCGGGTTGAGACCGGCCGCAGGTTCGTCGAGGCAGAGAAGCTCCGGCCCCGTGCACATGGCGCGCGCAATCTCCAGACGACGCTGTGCGCCGTAGGAAAGATCGCCCGCCGGATCGTCGGCGCGATCGATAAGATCGGCCTTCTCCAGCCAGTAGCGGGCCTTCTCGATCGATTCCGTCACCGCCTTCTTGTAGCCCGGTGCTCCGAGCAGGCCGAGGATCGTATATCCGGACGCCCGCATCAGCGCGTTGTGCTGCGCCACCAGCAGGTTTTCCAGCACGGTCAGGCCCGAAAACAACCGGATGTTCTGGAAAGTACGCGCCACGCCGGCCTTCTTGTTGATCTCGAAATCCTTGAGGCGTTCGAGCAGCAGCGTGTTGCCGTTCTTCCGGTTCAGCGTGATCATGCCCATCGTCGGCTTGTAGAAGCCGGTGATGCAGTTGAACACCGTCGTCTTGCCGGCACCGTTCGGGCCGATCAGCGCAGTGATCTCGCCGCGCTTGGCTTCGAAGGAGAAGTCGTTGATGGCCATGAGGCCGCCGAACTTCATCGACAGGTGGTCGACCCTGAGGATCGTATCTGTGCCTGCGGCACTGTTCATGGAGGTCATTGTATTCGTACCCGGAGCCATCAGCCGTGGCCCTCCTTGGTAAAGCTTCCGGATACGGCCCTGCGCTCCTTGAGGAAGGCCGTGGGTTCACGAGAGCCGACGAAACCGCGCGGCTTGAACAGCATCACGATGACCATGGCCAGCCCGAACAGCAGCATGCGGTAGAGTTCCGGGGTGAAGTCCGGTCCGAAGATGATCTTCAGGAACGACATGTCACGCAGGAGTTCCGTACCGCCGACCATGACGACCGCGGCAATCGCAATGCCCGTCAGCGAGCCCATACCGCCGAGGACGACGATGGCGAGGATGACCGCAGATTCAAGGAACACGAAGCTTTCCGGCGACACGAAACCCTGGCGGGCGGCGAAGAACGAGCCGGCAAAACCGCCGAACATCGCACCGGTCGCAAACGCGGTAAGCTTGGTGGCGACCGTGTTGATGCCGAGAGAGCGGCAAGCGATCTCGTCTTCGCGCAGCGCTTCCCAGGCCCGGCCGATCGGCATGCGGCGCAGCCGGATCGTCACATAGGCCGTCAGCATGCACAGCGCCAGGATGACGTAGAACAGGAAGACCTTGTAATAGACCGACGACATGGGCAGGCCGAAGGCCTTGGCGAAATTGTTGGATGCACCGACATCGAAGGACCAGAGGCCGAAGACGGATGCCTTGGCGATGCCGGAAATACCGAACGTGCCCTTGGTGACGACCGTCCAGTTGATCAGCACCAGCCGGATGATTTCACCGAAGGCGAGCGTCACGATGGCGAGATAGTCGCCGCGCAACCTCAGGACCGGGAAGCCGAGCATGATGCCCCAGAGCGCTGCGAAAATACCCGACAGCGGCAGGAGGATCCAGAAGGACAGGCCGAGATAGGACGACAGCAGCGCGTAGGAATAGGCACCGACCGCGTAGAAGGCGACATAGCCGAGGTCGAGCAGGCCGGCGAGACCGACGACGATATTCAGTCCCCAGGCCAGCATCACGTAGATGAGGATCTGGATACCGAAATTGTCGACATATTTCAGCGAGCCCTGCTTGCCGACGATCATCATCGCCAGGAACGGATAGACGAGCAGGAAAACCAGCGCGATCTTGAGGAAGTGCCTGTGGAAGAAGCTCTTCTTGTCGGAAATCTCCAACACGCCGCTCTTGGCCTTGGCAAGCTTTCGGCGGTTGAGATGCGGGCCGATGACCGCGATCGTCAAGAACCGGCCGATGGCCGATACCGCCACGAACACGGCAAGCAGAACCCAGCGTGTGCGCCAGACCAGCGTGTTGTTGATGTCCTGATATGTCTCGATACCAACATAGAGCAGGAACATGAAGAAGGCGACGACACCGGCGATCACCGCTTCCTTGACGGCCTTGGCCATCAGGGAACCGTCATTGTTTACAGCAGGCTGAGCCATATCAGACCTTCTCCACTTCCGGACGACCGAGAATGCCGGTCGGCTTGAAGATCAGCACGATCGCAAGGATGGCGAAGGTCGCGACGTCCTTGTACTCGATCGAGAAATAGGCCGACCACAGACCTTCGATGAGGCCGATCAGCAGGCCGCCGATAACGGCACCCGGCAGAGAGCCGATACCGCCGAGAACGGCCGCGGTGAACGCCTTGACACCGGGAATGAAGCCATCGGTGAAGCTCGCGACACCATAATACATCAGGTACATGCCGCCGGCGACGGCTGCGAGTGCCGCACCCATGACGAAGGTGACCGAGATCGTCCGGTCGACGTCGATGCCGAGCAGCGCCGCCATCTTGCGGTCCTGTTCGGTGGCGCGCTGGGCGCGGCCAAGCGGCGTCCTATGGACGATATACCAGAAGGCGGCAAGCAGGACGGCGGTCACGACGAAGATGATGATCTGCTTCAGCGAGATCGTCAGCGCACCGAAATGATAGACATCGGTGACCAGCTGCGGGATCGGCTTGTTGCGCGGGCCCTGCGTGACCTGGATGAAGTTCGACAGCGCGATCGACATGCCGATCGCAGTGATCAGCGGCGCCAGACGGAACGATCCGCGCAGTGGCCGATAGGCGACACGCTCGATCGTCCAGTTCCACAGGCCGGTCACCAGCATGCCGACCAGAAGCATGACGAGCAGAAGCAGCGCCACCGGAATGCCGGCAAAGAAGGTGGTCAACACCAGAAAGACGATCAGGGCCGCGAAGCCGCCGAGCATGAAGATATCGCCATGGGCGAAGTTGATCATGCCGATAATGCCGTAGACCATCGTATAGCCAATAGCGATGAGGCCATAGATGGATCCAAGAGTCAGCCCGTTAAGGAGCTGCTGGACGAGATATTCCATATATTTTCCCCTAGGATGCGGTCCGTTCGGCCACATCGTTCTTTCGAAGTTCCTGATGGGATCTTCAATTTTTTTGATTCCTATCCGTTTCGTTAAAAATGTGAAGTGCAAAATTAATAGGCAGATCAATTTTCACGAGCTTTTGCTCGCGATGACGCAAATACGCTCAAGAATGCCAGAAATGCGGCATTACCGTCACAAAAATTGAGCGCCTGAAGTGTGGAAATCAGGATATTTCAACGACCGCTTTTCTATATAGTTTACAACTATCAAGAGCGCATCCGCGACCCGTTGGAATCGAACAGCGGCTGCGGCTGCAATCTGGCGGGACGCATTTCGCCCAAGATCTCGATCATCCATCCATCGGCGCGATCGGCGATCTCCTTCGGCACATAGCCCATCGCCACCGACACGCCCGACGCGTGGGCATAGCCGCCGGACGTGACCCATCCCTTCACCTCTCCATCGAGAGAGATCGGCTCATCGCCGATCACGTCGGCATCATGCGCATCGACGATCAGCGTGATGAGCCTGAGCGCACCGCCGCTCGCCTTCTCCCCGATGGCCGCCTGCTTGCCGATGAAATCCGCCTGTTTGCCATAGGCGACGAACCGGCCGAGCCCTGCCTCCTGAGGCCCATAGAGCGGCCGGTATTCCCGTGACCAGCTGCCGAACGATTTTTCCACGCGAAGCGCGTTGAGCGCCCGCAGGCCGAACAGCGAAATGCCGTATTCCTCCCCCGCCTGCATGATCGCCTCGAACAGATGACGCTGGTATTCCGGCTTCATCCAGATCTCGTAGCCGAGATCGCCGGTATAGCTGACGCGGCCGAGAATGACCGGTGCCATGCCGAGATCGATCTCCTTGACCGACATGAAGGGCATGGCTTCATCCGACAGGTCGAGATGGGTGAGTTTCTGCAGCACCGCCCGCGCATTCGGCCCGGCGACAGACAGACCGAGCAGGCCGAGATTGAGCGCATCGACCTCGACCGATCCGTCTTCCGGCAAATGCTGCTCGAACCAGCGCATGTGATAATCCTCGGCGATACCGGAGCCGATCAGCAGGAACTCGTCGTCCTCCAAAGTCGCCAGCGTGAAATCGCCGATCAGCTTGCCGGCCTCGTTCAGCATCGGCGCAAGCGCCATCCGCCCGACGGGCGGCACCTTGCCGGCCAGCATTCCGTCCAGCCAGTGGCGCGCCCCCTCCCCGGCGATCAGATATTTGGCAAACCCGGAAGTCTCCATCATCCCGACCGAGGCCCGCACGGCCTTTGCCTCGCGGCCGACATGGTCGAAATCGGTCGAACGACGCCACGAGAAGGCGTCTTCCACGCCTTCGGGCGCAAACCAGAGCGGCGTTTCCAGCCCGTAGGACGCGCCGAACACGGCACCGGCCGATTTCAGCCTGTCGTAGATCGGCGTCGTCAGAAGCGGCCGCGCGCCCGGCAGTTCCTCGTTCGGATAACGGATCGAGAACCGCCGCGAATAATTTTCCCGCACCTTGGCATTGGTATAGCCGAGCGTCGCATAATCGCCGTAGCGGCAGACATCCATGGCGAACACGTCAAAACCCGGATCGCCATTGATGATCCACTGCGCCAGCGCCAGCCCGACGCCGCCGCCCTGGGAAAACCCTGCCATGACGGCACAGGCCGACCAGAAATTCGTCATGCCCCGCACCGGGCCGACAAGCGGATTTCCATCCGGCGAGAAGGTGAAGGGGCCATTGATGATCGTCTTGATGCCGGCATTGTTGAAGGCCGGGAAATGCCTGAAACCCACTTCCAGCTCGCCGGAAATCCGCTCGATATCCTCGGCCAGAAGCTCATGGCCGAAGCTCCAGGGCGTCTCGATCGGCGACCACGGACGGCAGTCCTTCTCATAGGTGCCCATCAGCATGCCGTTGCGTTCCTGGCGGATATAGATCTCGCCGTCGAAATCGACGCAATGCATCAGCTCGCGGCCGCGCGTCCTGTTGAAGTCGATCACCTCCGGCATGTCCTCGGTGATCAGATACATGTGCTCCATGGCAAGCACCGGCAGTTCCAGCCCGACCATGCGGCCGACCTCGCGCGCCCAAAGGCCCGCCGCATTGACGACATGCTCGGCGCGGATCTCGCCCTTGTCGGTCATCACCCGCCACATCCCGTCCGGCAGCTGGATCAGCTCCTCGACCTTGGTGTGGAGATAGATCTCCGCCCCGTTCTTCTTCGCCGATTTCGCATAGGCATGCGTCGTGCCGTAAGGATCGAGATGGCCCTCATGCGGATCGAACACGGCACCGACGAATTCCTTCGGATCGATGAGCGGCATCATCTCATAGGCCTCGTCGACCGAGACGAGCCGCGCCTCGCCGCCGGCATATTTGCCCTTGGCGAGCAGCGACTTGAACCAGTCGAACCGTTCGTTGGTTGCCGCCAGCATCAGGCCGGACGTCATGTGCAGGCCGATATCCTGGCCGGAATAGGCCTCGATCTCCTTGTAGAGCTCGACCGTATATTTCTGCAGCTTGGCGACATTCGGATCGCCGTTGATCGTGTGCATGCCGCCCGCCGCATGCCAGGTGGAGCCGGAGGTGAGCTCCGAGCGCTCGACCAGAACCACATCAGTCCAGCCGAATTTCGTCAGGTGATAGAGGATGGAACATCCGACGACACCGCCGCCGATCACGACAACCCGGGCATGGCTCTTCATGCAACTTCTCCGCTCGAAATGACGAAAGATCAGGCGAGCCTAGAGTGTCTCGACAATGGTCAATAGCCTGTTCTGCGAACTGCGATTTGTCGTTTCCGACATAGCCAGTGTTCGTTTCGCGCCATTTCGATCAGACGCGTGAAACTTATTTTGCGGCCGTCCCGTATAGGAGTTCACAAGCGCCAACACACAATAGGACACAAGGGGCCACACCATGACGAACATAGTCAGTTTCGACGATCTGGTCGGCAATGTTCTGACCTCGGCCCGCGATTTTACGCCCAGACACGCGATAGAATTTGGCGTCATCCATGGATTTTGCCGTGATTTCGCCGAAACACAGGCGCCGGGCTACATCGATCTCCTGAGCCGGGTGGAAGGTTTGCAGGCCCTGCTGCCGGCGCTGGAAAGACGGCCCGACCTTGTGGTCCCGGCGACACCCGAAAAAGCCCTGTGGTACTTTGTGCGCAACGGCCTCTGAATCTAGACCTCCGAAAACGCCGCCGTCAGCGCAAACTCGCGACCCATCTCCATCATCTCCTCGAACAGCGATCCGCTGGAGGGAACGTGGCGAGACGATCCTGAACCGGTCGGCGCCGGCCCTCACCGGATTGACTCCCTCTCGTATCGGTGCATGATACCAACCGGGAGACGAGAACGTGATCCGATCGTTCAGGGACAAGCTTACGCAGTCGATATCGGATGGCTCGGTGCGGAAAGGCTTTCCGGCCGATCTCGTTCGGCGGGCTCAGCAGCTTCTGACGGTGCTGGACGTCGCAACCTCGATCGAGGATCTGCGATCTCCGCCGGGTAACCGGCTCGAAAAACTCGCGGGCGATAGGGAAGGACAGTATTCTGTCCGGATCAACAAACAATGGCGGATCTGTTTCCGCTGGACAGAAGCAGGGCCTGAACAGGTCGAAATCACGGACTATCATTAACGTGCCGCGCGGTTCAGCCGCTAGGAGTAAAATTCAAGAACTTATGAGGCCACGAAATGGCAACGACCGGACTACCGGCAATCCATCCCGGCGAGATCCTCAGGGATCTCTATCTTGAGCCATCGGACATGACGCCCTATGCGTTGGCCAAGAAGCTCAAAGTACCCCGTACCCGGATCGAACGTATTGTCGCCGAAAAGACCGGCATCACCCCCGATACCGCGCTCCGGCTGGCAAAATTCTTCAAGACCTCTCCGGAATTCTGGATGAACATGCAGTCGAGCTACGACCTTAAGAAACAGGCCTCCTTTCTCGAAGAGGAACTGGCAAACATCGAGGAATATGCGATGGCGGGCTGATTGCTCCGCCTCACACCTCCGAAAACGCCGCCGTCAGCGCAAACTCGCGGCCCATCTCCATTATTTCCTCGAACAGCGATCCGCAGAAGGAACGCGGAGCGGCGATCTCGAACGTGTCGGCATCCGTCCGCGCCAGATTGATCGCCACATGGCAGCAGGCCATGTTGGCGGACTGGCCGATCGCAAAGACGTCCGGATGAAGATCGACGGCGACGCATTTGGCGAGGATTTTTCTCACACTCGGACTGGAAATCCGGATGAGCAACCGGCCGTCGCTCTGGTCGATGGCGGAGGCGCCGGCGATCTCCAGCAGCAGGTTCTCGATGGCCGAGGCACTCGATGCCGTCGACACGACGAGCCATTCGCCCGGCGCGCAGTGTCTCAGCTGAACGCCCTCGACGGCAGACAGTGCTGCCTTGACGGCAGCCTCATGCCCCCGATGCGCCAGAACCGAAAAGATCGCCGGGCGGCGGAAGACGACAAGATGATTGGGATTGGCCTTGGTGCCGAAACCGGAAAGATGATCTTCCAGCACATGCCGGTGAAACAGCGTGAGCGACATGGCGGCCTACCCGTTGAGCTTCTGGTTGTTGGGATCGACAAACACCGGCGAGCAAACTTCCGCCAGCACTTCCTTGCCGCGCAGGCCATCCCACACGACGACCTTCTCGCCGTAGCGCTCGCGGCCCGATTTCAGCATCGCAAGCCCGATCATGTGGCCGAGCACCGGAGAATGGCAGACGGAGGAAACCCAACCCTGGTCATGCGCCATGGACGGGCTCACGCCTTCCTTCAGCAGATGCGCGCCGGCGGAAAATTCCTTGTCCGCCTCGACCGGCTTCAGCCCGATGAGCTGTGCCCGGTCGGCCGCTGTCAGGCCGAAGCGGCTTGAAAGACGCTTGCCGATGAAATCCGGCTTGCTCATCGCCATCATCCGGCCGAGCCCCAGATCGTCCGGCGTCGTGCGCCCGTCGATCTCGCTATGGGTGATGAACCCCTTTTCGATACGCAGCACGTTGAGCGCCTCGACGCCATAAGCGCAGATGCCGTGATCGCGTCCGGCCTCCATGATTGCATCCGCCACCGCCTCGCCATACCCGGCAGGCACGGCAAGCTCATAGGCGAGCTCGCCGGAAAACGAGATGCGGAACAGCCGCGCGCTGAGCCCGCCGCGCAGCTTCACCGTCTTGGCGCCAAGATGGGGGAAAGCGGCGTCGGAAATGTCGTCCTCGACAATCCGGCTCATGATCGCCCGCGCCTTCGGCCCGGCAAGCGACATCTGCGCCCACTGGTCAGTGACCGAAACGAAGCGGACATCCAGCTCTGGCCAGAAGGTCTGGCTGGCAAATTCCAGATGCGTCATCACCTCGGCCGCATAGGCGGTCGTCGTCGTCATGATATAATGGTTTTCGGACAGACGGCTGGTCGTGCCGTCGTCGAATACCATGCCGTCTTCGCGCAACATCAGCCCGTAGCGCGCCTTGCCGACCGGCAGCTTGAGGAAATTGTTGGAATAGATGCGGTTGAGGAATTCCGCCGCACCCGTACCGAAAATGTCGATCTTGCCGAGCGTCGAGACATCGCAGAGCCCGGCATTCTGGCGCACGTTCAGGACTTCGCGATCGACACTGTCGCGCCAGCCCTTCTCGCCTTCGCGGGCAAACCAGGCGGAACGATACCAGAGCCCCGCCTCGACAAAGGTGGCACCATTCTTCTTCGCCCATTCGTGCAGCGGCGAGGTCCTGACCGGTGCAGCATGCTCGCCACGGCCGGTTCCCGCCAACGCCCCGAAAGAGACCGGCGTGTAAAACGGCCGGAATGTCGTCGTGCCGATCTCGGCGGGTGACACCCCGCGCATGCCGGCAACGATGCCGACCGTGTTGACATTGCCGAGCTTGCCCTGGTCGGTCGCCATGCCGGCGGTCGTATAGCGCTTGGTATGCTCGATATGCCGAAACCCTTCACGCTGGGCGATGCCGAGATCGCTCACGTGAACGTCGTTCTGGAAATCGACAAAAGCCTTGTCCTTGGGCCCAGGCACATACCAGAGCGGTGCGAAAGCCGGATCATATTCGCCCTCGACCTCCGGAATGTTCATCTCATAACTGACAAGATCAAGATCGCGGACAAGCGCATTGGCCTTGGCTGCACCATCCTTCAGGCAGGCGGAAATCGTCGCCTCGCCCGCAGCCGAGCCCGCGGCAACGAAGGCCGCACCGACATCCGGCACCATGAAAGCCTGATGCTCGTCCGACCAGACCGGCTTGGAACCCCGCTGGCACATCAGATGCACGACCGGTGACCAGCCGCCCGACATGGCCAGCGCGTCGCAACTGATCTGCTCCTGGAAACCGGAACGCTCGGCAATCAGCGCCTCGATGCGCTTTGCACCCTTGGTCCCGACGACACCGCCATTGCGGATCACCCGGACACCTTCCGGCACGACATCTGCCGATGTCGCTCTCGCATCGATGATGGCCGTGACATCGACGCCCGCGGCAACGAGATCCGCCGCCGTGCGATAACCGGATCCGCCATTGGTGAACACCGCGACCTTGCCACCCACGGCCACGCCATAGCGGTTGGCATAGCTGCGCGCAGCACCCGCCGTCATCACGCCGGGCTTGTCGTTGCCGCCGAAGACGAGCGGCCTCTCCTCGGCACCGGAGGCGAGGATGGCGCGCCTGGCGGCAATGCGCCACAGCCGTTCGACGGGCAGGTCGGGAGATGGCGTGCCGACATGTTTCTGCACCCGTTCCACCGCGCCGAACACCATGTCGTCATACCAGCCGAACACGGTGGTGCGCGGCATCAGCGTGACATTGGGAAGCGTCGCCAGTTCATGGATCGTCGTTGCGGCAAAATCGCTCGCTGGAACGCCGCCGATCGAGGCGCTCTCCGACAGGATCGAGCCGCCGAGGCGAAATCCTTCATCCGCCAGAATGACGCGCGCGCCGGCGCGGGCCGCCGCAAGCGCCGCCATCAGGCCCGCGGGACCGGAGCCGATCACGAGCAGGTCGCAATGCGCCCAGGCCTTTTCATAGCGGTCGGGATCGGCCTGGTTCGCAAGCTTGCCCAAACCTGCCGCGCGGCGGATCACCGGCTCGTAGAGCTTTTCCCAGAACATCGCCGGCCACATGAAGGTCTTGTAGTAGAAGCCGGCACCGAGCAGCGGCGACATCAGGCTGTTGACCGCCCCGACATCGAAGGACAGCGACGGCCAGCGGTTCTGGCTGACAGCCGCAAGGCCATGATAAAGTTCGGCAACGGTGGCCCGCACATTGGGCTCGGCGCGAGAACCCGCACCGATGGTCACCAGCGCGTTGGGTTCGGAAGAACCGGCCGTCACCGGCCCGCGCGGGCGGTGATACTTGAAGCTGCGGCCCATCAGCATCTGGTCGTTGGCGAGAAGTGCCGAGGCGAGCGTATCGCCCTCGAAACCCTTGTAGCTCTTGCCATCGAAAGTGAAGGTCAGCGGCTGGGCGCGATTGACGCTGCCGGCGGATCCGGGATTTGACGTTCCAAGACGGTAGGACGTCATTCGCCCGCCTCCCCCTGCCGCAGCGACGCATCGGTCACGCCAAACACCTCGTGGGTCATGTTGTCCCGGTCGACCACCAGCCAGCGGCGGCAGCCGGCGGCGTGATGCCAATATTCCTGGTAGCGCCCTTTCGGATTGTCACGGACATAGACATAGTCCTGCCAGACGTCCTCGCCGGCCGCGGGCTCCGGTCGCCTCAGCGCGGCGCCGCGGATGGAAAACTCTTCCTTGGGTCTTGTCCCGCAATGCGGACAGGTGATCAGGCTTGCCATGTTTTATCTCAGGGAAGTTTTATCTCGGGGAAGATCAGCTTCAGTGAAGGTTCGGTTGCGGGCCTTTGCCGCCCTCGTCGATCATGTGGCCACGCTCGAAACGGTCGAGCCGCATGAAACGCGAGACGTGATGGCTCTCGTTCTTGGCAATCAGGTGCGCAAAGCAGAAGCCGGAGGCCGGCGTTGCCTTGAAGCCGCCGTAGCACCAGCCGCAATTCAGGTAGAGATTGTCGATCGAGGTGCGGTCGATGATCGGCGAACCGTCCATCGACATATCCATCACCCCGCCCCACGCGCGCAGCACCTTGGCCCGCGACAGGCCGGGGATCATCGACACGCCCTCCTCCATCGTATGTTCGACGGTGGCAAGATTGCCGCGCTGCGCATAGGAGGAATAGTAGTCGATATCGGCGCCGAACACCAAGCCGCCCTTGTCGGATTGCGAGATGTAGAAATGGCCGGCGCCATAGGTGATCACCTGGTCGATCACCGGCTTCAGCCCTTCCGAGACGAAGGCCTGCAGCACATGGGTCTCGATCGGCAGCGACAGATCCGCCATCCGCCCGACGGTGGTCGTGTTGCCGGCAGCCGCCAGCGCCAGCTTGTTACAGCCGATGAAGCCCTTCGTCGTCTCGACCCCGGTCACGACGCCATTCTCGCGGCGGATGCCGGTCACTTCGCAATGCTGGATGATATCGACCCCGCGGCTGTCGGCACCGCGGGCATAACCCCAGGCCACCGCGTCATGCCGCACCGTGCCGCCACGCTTCTGCAACAGCCCGCCCATGATCGGGAAGCGCGCATGGTCGAAATTGAGATAGGGTGCCAGCCGCCGCACCTGCTCGCGGTCGAGCAATTCGGCATCGACGCCATGCATGCGCATGCCGTTGCCACGCCGCGCATACTGGTCGCGCTGGCCATCGGAATGGAAAAGGTTCAGCACGCCGCGCTGCGACACCATGGCATTGTAGTTGAAGTCCTGCTCGAGGCCTTCCCACAGCTTCAGCGACAGTTCGTAGAAGGGATTATTGCCCTCCAGCATGTAATTCGAGCGGATGATCGTCGTGTTGCGGCCGACATTGCCGGAGCCGATATAGCCCTTCTCGATCACCGCGACATTGGTGATGCCGAATTCCTTGGCGAGATAATAGGCGGTCGAAAGACCATGCCCGCCGCCGCCGACAATGATCACGTCATAATGCGGCTTCGGCTCCGGCTCGCGCCATGCTGGCGTCCACAGCCGGTTGCCCGAAAGCGCCTGCTTGATGATTGAATATGCAGAATAACGCATCCATCCGTCCCGTTCATTGCCGCCCCACATTCGCATATGCGGGAGAAAGGACAAGCGCAATCAGGACATCCGCAGTCCCGTCCGCGACACGGTCTTGTTCGCCGTCAGCCGTTGCAAGGATGCGACGGGGATCATGGCAAAGATGGGGATCACGGGAAACAGCGATAGCCCGCGCCTGCAAGATGGAAACATGAAGGCCATTTCATCCCCGCGGTCTCAGGCGGCCTTACACTTCGGCAAACAGGATCACCGGAGACGACCATGAGCGACCAGACCGCAAATCTCGAAATGCCCTTCATCCTTCCCTCCCAGGCACAGAAACACGTGACCCATAACGAGGCATTGTTGCTGCTCGACGCGGTGGTGCAATTGTCCATAGCGGCGGAAATGGCCGCTCCACCCGCCTCGCCGGTGGCCGGCCAACGCTTCCTTCTTGCGGCAAGCCCTTCCGGCGCGTGGACCGGCCATGCCGGCGAAATCGCCATCTGGCAGGACGGCACCTGGGCCTTCGTCGAGCCGAAGACCGGCTGGCAGGCCTGGTTCGAGACAGGCGACAAGCTGAAGGTCTTCGACGGCGCCTCCTGGCAGGATGTCTCCATGCCGGAAAACGCCAGCGCCACAACGCTCGGCATTTCCGCCTCGGCGGATGCCACCAACCGGCTCGCCGTTGCCTCCCCCGCCAGCCTCTTCACCCATGCCGGCAACGATCACCGCATGAAGGTCAACAAAGCCGCCGCCACCGACACCGCCTCGCTGCTCTTCCAGTCCGGCTGGACGGGCTATGCGGAAATGGGACTGGCCGGAAACACCGACTTCTCGATCAAGGTCAGCAACGGCACCGACTGGAAGACCGGGCTTGCGATCGACAGCGCCGGCCGGGTGACGCGCCCCAGCCAGCCGGTCGCCCGCGCCTATCGCAGCGGCACCACCTTCACCCCCACGGCCGGCCAGCAGAGCGGCGTGACCGACCTCGCTGTCAATCAGGGTGGTTTCTCCCTCGGGGCGGCAGCAGCAGGCGGCGGCAATGCTCTCGTGGTGCCGGCGACGGGCCTCTACCTTCTCGCACTGACGGTTTCCGTCACGACGGCGTCTGCCGCATACAGTGTGACACTTTCGCGCAATGGTAGTCAGACCTTGCTTTTCCTGAATGGCGCGACCGGTTCCGCCACCATCCTCTCGGCAACGGCCGTCGCGCAATTGCAACAAGGGGATACGCTGACTTTCATCCATTCGGGATCGGCCACGATCGGGCTTGGCCAAACAGGAACTAATCTTTCTGCGGCAATGATTTAGCGAAAAAACTTCAAAAAAAGATGCATCCGCTGTCTCATTACCGGACAGGCATGCGGCCGGGATGCCCCGTTTCGCATCTCGCCCCCTGCCCCGATCGCCTTGTTTCTCAGGGGCTTTGCCCACATTGCGGCGAAAAAATACGACCATTGCGGGTTAGGTCACATTTGAGGGGGCGATTTAGTCAAATGTTAAAACTGCCGGACTAGGCTCTCCGGCGTGGTCTTGTGTTGTGTAGAGAGTTCCAATGACCGAAATGATCCGTCCACGAGTTAAATATGTCATCGGCCCCGATGGCAGCCCGCTTACGATTGCGGACCTTCCGCCGGCCAATACGCGCCGCTGGGTCATCCGTCGTAAAGCAGAGGTTGTCGCGGCTGTTCGCGGTGGCCTGTTGAGCTTGGAGGAAGCCTGCGAGCGTTACACGCTCACCGTCGAAGAATTCCTGTCCTGGCAGGCGTCGATCAACGATCATGGCCTTGCCGGCCTGCGTACGACCCGCATCCAGCAATACCGCCACTAAGGCGCCTCTGGCGAAAAGCCGCCCTTTGCGGGTGCCGTGACCAGCGTTGCGGCATCCTTTATTTTATCCCTTTTCAGGCAGTCGCCCGTCTTTCGAAATCGCCTTTCGTTCAGAAACGCTCTCCTTTCAGAGTGGCCGTCTTTCCCAGTTTGACCACAGAGGGCAGGATGGCGGCGATCACGGCAGACGCCGCATAGCACCAGAAACCGGGAAGGGTTACCGCCTTCGCCAGTCCACTCGTCTTCGCCGCGAAGATGACCATCGCCACCAGCATGACATCCATCAGGGACCATCTGGCCAGGTGCGGCATCACGCGGCGCAGCATATCCGATCGCGATCCGTCCGCCACCAGTTCATAACCGAGAGCTGCAAGTTTCAGGATCGGAAAGACGATCGACAACAGGGCGACCGTGATTGCCAGTGCCACGCTGCCGTCACCCGCAAGCCCGCCGATCAATTGCCAGAGCGACGGTTCCTCGCTGAAGAAATACAGCCTCTCGAACCGCATGATCGGCAAAGCGACACCGAGTGCGAACAGCACCATCGCCGTGACGAGCAGTAAAAACGCAAGGATCCGGGCCAATCTCTCTCCCGCTTCAGGAACGTATCCGTTCGTTCAGATGTCAGCCGACATTGCCATGACCGTTTGCGACCCATAGCATGAAGCAAAACGGGATTGGAGACACGATGCAGATCGATCGCGAAACGACGGCATCCGGCGGAATATACATCGCCGACATCGAGGGCCATCGTGCCGAAATGACCTATTCCCGTGCCTCGCCGCATCTGATCATCATCGATCATACCGGCGTGCCGGACGCTCTGCGCGGCAAGGGCGTCGGTCAGGCCCTGGCGAATTTCGCGGTCGAAGACGCCCGCAGCGGCGGCTGGAAGATCATCCCGCTCTGCCCGTTCTTCAAGGCCCAGGCAATGCGCCACCCCGAATGGCAGGATGTCATCAACGGTTGACGCCCAAGAAGAGGTGGATCGAACCGGCGCAACCGTCCAGAAAATGGAAAAAGGGCGCCGCCCCTTGCGGGTCGCCCTCTTCACTCCCTCATGCGTAGCCTGCGCTCAGGCTCTGGCGCGCATTCCGCCGTCGCGTTCTTCCAGCGCCGATGCCTTCGCGAGTTCCGCTTCGGCTTCCTCCAGTGCCAGTTCGGCACTGTCCTGCTGGACCTTCAGTTCCCGGATCGAGACCTGCAGGTTGTCGGCACGCTGGCGCGCCGCCTTGGCAAACGTCGGATAGGCGAAATGTCCGGGATCGGTAATTCCCGACTTTTTCTCTTCGAGCGTGATCTGGTGTTCCAGTTCCTTCGCCATTCGCTCGAATTCTGCCATCATCATCTGCAACTGCTGCAGCTGGCGGCGCTTTTCGTTAACCTGAAATCCTTTCAGGCGAACAAGGCTGTCACGCGACTTCATACGCAATACTCCGTGGATACAAACACCCCGGCCCGCCATCCGACCTGTTACAGACCAGACCGAAAAACTTCCGCGACGTTAATAAATTTGACATCGCGTTAACCTTTCGTTTACGGGCATCATTAATGATAAAGACGATCGTTTAAGGGTCGGTAAATACCAAGTCCAAATCGGACAGCGGCAATGTGTCAGTCGCAAGAATCACTTAGCGAAATTTCCTCTTTCGCTGATTCAACATGGTGATGTCCAATCCTCGAAGGAAAACAGGCGGCTACTAATTTTGCTTAATGAATTGATGCACCTTGCCAAATCAGGTCACAGTTTGTTAACCAATTGGTGGCAGCTTCCAAATCAGGCACAGTCTGGATCCGTAACGAGTGAGGGGGCAAAAGGTAACCTTGCGCGGCGGTAAAGGGGAAAATTATGCGGGTTCTACTCATCGAAGATGACAGCGCGACAGCGCAGAGCATCGAGCTGATGCTGAAATCGGAAAGCTTCAACGTCTACACCACCGATCTCGGTGAAGAAGGCGTAGATCTTGGCAAGCTCTACGACTACGATATCATTCTACTTGACCTGAACCTTCCCGACATGTCGGGCTACGAGGTTTTGAGGACGCTTCGTCTCTCCAAGGTCAAGACACCGATCCTCATCCTGTCCGGCATGGCCGGCATCGAGGACAAGGTTCGCGGTCTCGGCTTCGGCGCCGACGACTACATGACCAAGCCCTTCCATAAGGACGAGCTGGTTGCCCGTATTCATGCGATCGTCCGCCGTTCGAAGGGCCATGCCCAGTCGATCATCATCACCGGCGAACTGATCGTCAACCTCGACGCCAAGACCGTCGAAGTCGGCGGCCAGCGCGTTCACCTGACGGGCAAGGAATACCAGATGCTGGAGCTTCTTTCGCTCCGCAAGGGTACCACGCTCACCAAGGAAATGTTCTTGAACCACCTTTACGGCGGCATGGACGAACCGGAATTGAAGATCATCGACGTCTTCATCTGTAAGCTTCGCAAGAAGCTCGCCAACGCAGCCGGCGGCGCCAACTACATCGAAACCGTCTGGGGCCGCGGCTATGTTCTGCGCGAGCCGGATGGTTCGGAATACGCCGAAACGGCTTGAGCCGCTTCGCTTATCCCCTTTGCCTTGAACCCGTCTGGCTCGCCAGGCGGGTTTTATTGTGCCCGCGGCATACAAACCCTGCCGACGAGCCAAACAAAAACGGCGACCGAGGCCGCCGTTGCATTCTTCATCGACAAGACAGTGCCCGCCCTCAGGCGGCTTCGGAATAGGGTGAAAAGACCGAGGTCAGGATCTTGCGGTCGAAAGGCTTCAGCAGAAACTCGTCGGCACCTGCCCGCTTGCCTGCCATCATCTTCTTCAGATCTGCCTCGATCACGCAGTAGAAGATCTTGACGCTTTTGCCATCCGGCAGCGCCCGCACCGCGGCAATCAGGTCCAGCGCGCCGTCGAGCGCGGCATCGACGATCAAGAAATGCGGAAGTTCGGTCTGGCAGCCGCGCAGCGCATCGTGGGAATCGCCTGCCTCGGCAATCAGGAAGCCGAGCTCGGACAAAATTCGCTTGCCGACCTTTCGCACGATATCGGAACTGTCGGCGATCATCAGACGCTGCATTGGCCACCCCCTTCTGCGACCATCTGGAGGGTCGACCCAGAAGATATAGACCGTCGCAGCTAACGAATCGTTACAGGCATACGCCGCATTGCAGGTTTCGCCGCAGTAGAAGCAGCCATCCGGCAGGCATATCCACCTGCCGGGAGTGCCGCACGGCTACCTAAATCAGGCAGTGACGATTTCTGCAATGAAGGTAATCTTGTCTTCCGAGACGACATGCTTGAGTTCCATGTCGCACTCCTCGGCCAGCAGCACGGTATAATAGGGCTGGATCGAATGTGCATCGACCGCTTCTTCCAGCGTGCCGCTGCAGATCTCGACGAATTTCGCCGGCACGCGCATCATCCGTCCCTTGACGACGATCTCGAACCTGGCGGCGCCTTCCGGATCGATCAGCGTCACGTCTACCGAACCACCGCGCGGAATGCCGGCATAGGCAACCAGGAACAGGTTGAGCAGCAGCTTGACGCGGTTCTTCGGAATGATCGCCCGCGGACCGCTCCAGGAAACCTCGGTCTTCTTTTCGGCGATGGCAAAGTCCTTGGCGGCCTTTTCAGCCTCGCCCGTATCGATTGAAGCGCCGACCGAGCCCGATGCACCGAAGGCAAGCCGGGCGAATTTCAGCCGCACCGAGGCATTGAGCGCCGAGGTGCGGATCAGGTCCAGCGCGTCGGCATCCGCCGCACCTTCGTCGAGCAGCTCAAGGCCGTTGTTGATCGCGCCGACGGGCGAGATGACATCATGGCAAACGCGGCTGCACAGGAGTGCCGCCAGATCTGGACCGCTGAGGGTGAGATTGGGATTCTTCGGCATGCGTTACTCCTGCTGCATCTGGGTGCTTGCCCGCTCTTTGCCACGCCAACATTGCGTGGGGATGGATCAATAAGGCCGGCATAATGACACCAGCTTTGGTAAACTGACGATTAATCCGCAATCGCGATCCCCCCGATTCCGATAGAATTGTCCCGTTTGGGACCGGCAAAAGCCACCCGACCGCATTCCCGTGACCGTCAAACTGCCACACGCGATGCCCGCGCAGCACAGAACACAACCACTGCGGCGAGCATGCAGGCGCCTCAACAAAGCCCTCTTCTGACGCGACACAATGCTTAAGGCAGATGCGGCAACATGACCGGCGAAGACCGCCAAAACGACACTTCGCGAGATTTCAATATAAATAAATTCAAATACTTGCGATCTAAAATGCTTAACCGCTTGTTAATATCATAGCGCCAGAATACATCGCCTGAAGCATGATGCTACGCCTATGGACGATTAAAAAACGGACCTGAACATGCGCCGCCACAAAATCTCCGCTCTGATCCTGAGCCTGAAAGCCCTCCTCGCCGTCATGGCGGCACTGTGGCTATCGACCGCGCCGGCCGCTGCACAGCAGCAGGGCGGCAACCAGTATTCGCTTCAGGAAATTGTCGATGCGGGCAACGGGTTCTTCGGCTCCACCAGCGGCGGTCTCGCCAAGGTGGTCGAAAACGCGTTCCAGAAATTCGGCCTGCCGAACGGCTACGTTCTCGGCCAGGAAGGCTCCGGCGCCTTCATCGCCGGCCTTACCTATGGTGAGGGCAAGCTCTATACCAAGAATGCCGGCCAGCACCCCTCCTACTGGCAGGGTCCCTCGCTCGGCATCGATTACGGTGGCCAGGGCACCCGCGTGATGATGCTCGTCTATGACCTGCCTTCGGTCGATTCGATCTATGCCCGTTTCGGCGGCGTTTCGGGCTCGGCTTTCGTCGTCGCTGGCGTCGGCATGACCGTGCTGCGCAACGAAAATGTCGTGCTGGTTCCGATCCGCACCGGCGTCGGCGCCCGCCTCGGCGTCAATATCGGCTACCTGAAACTGACCCGTTCGCCGACCTGGAACCCCTTCTGATCCGGTCGCTTTCAGCTCCCGGCGCAGAACGCCGGGAACTATCCTTCGGGGAGGCTCACGTGTCTCTGGCCGGAGGGCATGCTTGCCGCGTCCCCGCTCGCATGCTTAAACGTGCATTCCGGCATAATGACACCAAGACGGCCCGATCGTGATCGAATTTGCTCTGCTTTTTGGCCTTGGTTTTCTCAGCGCTCTCCTGCTCGCGATGCTGATCGCGCCGGCAATCCATAGACGCATCGTCGCCTTCACCGAAAACAGGATCAGGGCGACGGTGCCGATCAGCCCGCAGGAAGTACGCGCCCAGCGCGACATGGCCCGCGCAGTCTATGCCGCCGAAAACGCCCGCACCAAGCAGGAGCTGATCCACGAGAAGGATCGTACGGTTTCGCTCATTCTGCAGACCGAGAGCCTCAAGGAAGAGATCCGCAGGCTGACGGCCGACAATCTCGATCTGAAATCGCGCGCCGAAGGGCTGGATGTGACGGCGGTCGATCTGCGCTCGCAACTGCGCCAGGAAGACGGCTATATCGCCGACCTCAAGGCCGCACTCGATGCGACCGAGGAGCAGAAGATCGGCAAGGACCTCGATATCGAGCGCTTGCGGCAGGAACTGCAACTCGTATCCGCCAAGAGCGACAATGCCCGCATAGATCTGTCGACGCGCGAGACGGAAGTCGAGAACCTGAAATTCCGCGTCAGCGCCCTGCGCGAGGAACGCGACAATCTGCGCAAGGATATCCGCGTCCAGTCGACCCGTGCCAAGGACGCCGAGACGCGCCTCGCCCAGGAAGAATACCGGTCCACCAAACTGGAAGACAAGCTGACGCGCGAGGTTTCGCTGCGCACCGACAAGGAAACGGCGCTGGAGCGCCGCAACGAGGAGATTTCCCGCTTGCGCGAAAAGATGACCGTCACCCCGCCAAGCGAGCCGTCGCCGAATTCATCATCGAAGACGCCTGCTGCCGTGACGGCAGGGGCCGCCTCCAAGCCGGCACCTGCGAAAGCGCCCTCCGAGGCAGATATCGAGGCAAGGGCCTCGGCGCTGGCAGCGGATGCAAGGAACCGCGCCACCGCGCTCGCCGAGCGGATTGCCAACGGCAAGACCGTCACGAACGACGATGCGCTGCGCGAAGAGATGGCGACGATTGCCGCCGGCATGGTGGCGATGACGGCACTCAACGAAGGCCGTACCTCCCCGGTTCATGCGATGATCGCCGGCAAGCCCGCCGGGACAAAAGGCCAGAGCCTCGCCTCGCGCGTGCGCACGCTGCTCTCGACGACGGGTACTGCCGCCGATCGCTAACCCTGTCGGAGCACGGTGACTGCGGGCCGGGTTCAGATCCGGCCTTGCGCGCCGGCGATCTGGTAAAGCGCGATGCCCGTCGCTGTTGCGGCATTGAGGCTGTCGAGCCCCGGCACCTGGGCAATCGAGGCCGTCTCGATCCTGCCCATCAGCGCCTGCGGCAGGCCATTGCCCTCGCTGCCGGTCAGAAGCGCCATGCGTGGCGACGGCGGCACGTGGCGGATCTCCACCCGCCCGGCCGGTGAAAGGCCCCAGAGCGCAAACCCGCCCTCCACCAGAGCCGAGACCAGTTCCTGCACCGTGCCGCCCCGCGCATAGGGAACCTGCAGCACGGAACCGACGGAAACGCGCAGCGACTTGCGGTAAAGCGGATCGCAGGAGGTTTCGTCGAGCAGGATCGCATCGACGCCGAAGGCCGCGGCATTGCGGAAGATCGAGCCGACATTGTCATGGTTGGATATGCCAATCGCCGCCGCCACCAGCGCCCTTTCGGGCAGTGAGGCCAGAAGCTCTAAGGCCGACGGCTCCGCCGCCCGCCTGCCGATCGCCAGGATGCCGCGATGCAGGTGGAAGCCGACAATCCCGTCGAGCACCGCGCTGTCGGCGACATAGACCGGCACGTCTGGAGGAAACTCGGCGAGAATATCGGCAACGCCCGCCAGCCGGTTTTCGAGGATCAGGATCTTCTCGGCAGAAAACGCTCCGCCCCGCCGGTGTGCCGCCGCCAGCATGCGCAGGACCACGGTCCCTTCGGCGATGAAGCGGCCATAGCGGCCGACAAGGTCCCGTTCGCGGATAGAACGGAATTCCTCGATCCGCGGATCCTCCGCATCGACGATGCGGATCACCTCCATCAACGACCCTGACCGACAGTCACGTCGGCAACGATGCGCTGGACGGAGAGATCGAAGATATAGACCTTCGGCATGCCGTTCAGCGCGCCGTAGAACAGGATCTGGTTGCCCGAAAGCGAGACCTGCTGGATATCGAAACCGGGCGGCAGCGCCGCCGTTGCGGCCAGCGGGCCATCGGCGGGCACGGCATAACCAGCGGTGGTGGCCGTCGTTGCCGGTGCGGCGGGACGCAGGGAGATCTTGTAGACAATGGCAGCGATGACCGCCATAAAGCAGACCAAGAAGATCCCGCCCGAAATGAGCTGCAGGCGCACCATCTTCCGGCGGATTTTCTCCATTGCCGGATCAAGTGGCTGTTCCTGATCCTCGAAATCGGCCTGGGGCATGGACTGTCCTTGTACTGAACGGAATGATTGAATGAGCGAGACCATTAGCGAAGCCGGGCTGCCAAGGAAAGTCCTCAATGCGGGCGAGGACGATGGCGGCCGGCTGGACGCGTGGCTGACGGCACAACTGGATGGAGAACTGTCGCGCAGCCGGGTCAAGGCCTTGATAGAAGAAGGCGCGATCAGCATCAACGGCAAGATCGTCACGGAAGCCAAGAAGAAGGTCTCTCCCGGCGATGTGATCGAACTCGTCCTGCCCGAACCGGAAGACCCCGAACCCAAGGGCGAAAACATCCCGCTCGAAGTGCTTTACGAGGATGACGACCTGATCGTCATCGCCAAGCCCGCCGGCCTCGTCGTCCATCCCGGCGCCGGCAACTGGACCGGCACGCTGGTCAATGCGCTGATCTATCACTGCGGTGCAAGCCTGTCCGGCATTGGCGGCGTCAAGCGGCCCGGCATCGTCCACCGTCTCGATAAGGAGACGAGTGGCGTCATGGTCGCCGCCAAGAACGATATCGCCCATCGCCATCTCGCCGACCAGTTCGCCGACCACGGCCGATCGGGCGATCTGGAGCGCGCCTACCAGGCCGTCGTCTGGGGCCGCCCAAGCCATCTGCACGGCACGATCGATGCGCCGCTCGGCCGCTCCAGCGCCGACCGCACCAAGCGGGCGGTCAAGCGCGAGGATTCTGCCGATGCCCGCCATGCCGTGACCCACTACGAAGTGGTCGAACGTTTTCAGGAAACGCCCGACGCCACGGCGCTCGCATCCCTGATCGAATGCCGGCTCGAGACGGGCCGCACCCACCAGATCCGCGTCCACATGGCCCATGTCGGCAATCCGCTGATCGGTGATCCCGAATATGCCGGCGGCTTCAGGACCAAGGCCAATCGCCTGCCGGAACCGGCAAAGAGCGTCGTCGGCGCCTTTCCCCGCCAGGCGCTGCATGCCTTCCTGCTCGCCTTCGAACACCCCCGCACCGGCGAGATCATGGAATTCGAGGCGCCGATGCCCGACGACATGGACGCCCTGATCGAGGCGCTGCGGGGATAACCGTTACCGCATTGCCTCAGGCGCCGGCATCGCCGCAGACATTGCGGGAGGTCCGGTGGCCGGCGACGACATTGAGGCAGACGGCGGCAAACACGATCGTGCCGCCGACAAGGGCGTGAGCGTCGGGCGCTTCTCCGGCAAACAGAAAAACCCAGAGCGGCGCCAGTGGCGCCTCCAGCGAGCCGATCAGCACGCTCTCGACCGGCGGCAGCAGCCGCGAGCCGACCAACAGCATGAGAAAGCCCGCCGAGAAGCCGCAGACGCCGAACAGCAGGATCAGCACGACGTCATGCGCAGAAGCCAACAGCGGACTGGCGAAGGGCGCGATCATGACGGCGGCCATCACGGTCGGGAGGATCGTGCTCGGCAGCGCCGGCGTCTGCGGGTAGCGGCGCACCATCACCGTCCAGAGCCCGATCAGGCCCGTCATGGCGAGGGCGAGGAAATCGCCGGCCAGATCACCCCCACGCGTCCCCCCGCCCCCGCCATTCATCATCAACGCAATCCCCACAAGGGCAATTCCGCTTGCGAAGAGGGACATCGCATTCGGCCTTTCCTTCAGGACGACAAAGGCAAGCCCTGCCGCAACGAACGGGCAGAGTGCGAAGATGACCGACACATGCGCCACCGATGTCATGTAAAGCGCGTTGATGAACAGGATCATCGCCATCGCCGAGATGATCGAGATGAAGAAACCGACGCGGCCGAGGCGCAGGAATTCATCTATGCTGCGCCCGCGGGAGACGGTGAGAAGACAGGCCAGCAGAAACAACCCGCCGAAGAGGCCGCGCAGAAAGGTCAGCGTCGGCGCATCGACACCGACCAGCCGCGTCATCAGCCCGGCGGTGCTCAGCGCGACCGTCGCGGTCAGCACCATCAGCAGACCTTGAGCACGCGACGACAATGCCATGCCGGACCTCCTCCCGTTCAACCGATGCAGATCTAGCAAAACACTGCTGACAACAGGGCGTCAGCAGTGTTTTGCTACACTCGGAAAAGGGAGTGAGCGAAAGGGAGGAGGAGGAATGCCAAATTCGGGGCGCATGTTCGAGGTCGTGCAGCTGCTGCGGGCAAGCCGCCAGCCGATGACGGCCGAGGCGCTGGCGACCCGGCTGGAGGTGACCAAACGCACCATCTACCGCGATATCGCCGCCCTGCAGGCCGCCGGCATTCCAATCGATGGCGAAGCCGGGATCGGCTATGTCATGCGCCGCGGCTACGACCTGCCCCCTTTGATGTTCACCCCGGAGGAACTCGACGCGATCGCCGTGGGCCTGGCCCTCGTCGGCCGCACCGGCGACAAGAGCCTGACCATGGCCGGCGCCAATGCCTCTGCCAAGATCGCCGAGGTCATTGCGCCCGAAGCCTGCATGAGCGGTGACGATCCCTGGCTGTTTGCCTCCGCATGGCACGCCATCCCCGACCCGGTCATCGACACGCGCATCCTGCGCAGGGCGATCCGGCAGGAACGCAAGCTGCGGATGTCCTATCGCGACGGTACCGGCAAGGCGACGGACCGCACCATCCTGCCGCTCGCCCTCTCCTATTATATCGACGGCGTGATCCTGGCCGGCTATTGCGAGCTGCGGCAGGATTTCCGCCACTTCCGCCACGACCGCATTGTAAGCTGCGAACTGACGGATGACTGCTTTTCCAGCGTCGCGACGAAGCTGAGACAGCAATGGCGCCTGCTGCCGGACTTGTTTGCCGGCCCGCAGATACCTTGAACCACGCATGGCCCAATTGCCGTTTACCGTAGGTCGACACGATCCTTGCCCTCCGGCATTCAGGGCCATGCGGCCTGATCTTGTCCGGCTGCGCTTCAGACACTCAGCCCGACATCGGCCGGGGCCAGGCAGCATCTGCGATACTGTGCGCAGGAGGATTGCAAGAACTCAATAAAATAAAAACCGAGACCACAGGCCAAAAAATGCGACTGACTGTCATTTGTATTCGCACTTACCTCAGCTATTTTAATAATAAAGAAAGTTAATTACTCGAATTACGAAGTCGTATAATATCTATTTACCCGTATAAATCACCGACAAGACCAGGTAATCGCAAATTGATTTCTTCCATAGACTTGCTGCGCTGCAAAAACAGATCGGAAGAAGACAGGAAAAGACATGTAGCGCTGCTGCATGGCGGCCTGCAGGTGATCGGGATTTTCCCGCTTATCGGCCCTCGGTGCGAAGGCGCGCCGATATGAACGAGGATATCCGCAAATTCATCTTCAATGACCTGCAGACGATCGAGGGTTATATTGATCCTCCTGACGCCCTGGTGTTTCTTTCCCTCCTGCAGGCGCAGGAAAAGCACCGCCTGAAGGGCGGGGTGGCGGAGATCGGCGTCTTCTACGGACGCTCCTATTTCCTGTTTCGCAAGATCTGCCGCTCCGACGAGCGGATCCTCGCCATCGACCTCTTCGATCTCGAGCAGCAGGGCGGTGTCGCCGCGACGCAATACGACCGGTTTGTCGAGAACGGCGAGCGCCTCGGCCTTCCGGTCGACCCTGGCCTCGTCATCAGCGGCGACAGCACGAAACTGAGCCCCGGCGACATCACCGGAAAGATAGGCCGCACCCGCTTCTTCAGCATCGATGGCGGCCACATGCTGAACCATGTCTCCTCCGACAGCATGTTGGCGCTGAATACACTTGCCGGCCACGGGATCATCGTCTTCGATGACACGTTCAACCCGGCATGGCCGGAAGTGACGGTCGGCGTCGGTGATTTCCTGCGTGCGCGCCGCGATGAACTGGCCACTTTCTGCATGACCAAGTATAAGACCTATGTCTGCCGCAAGGAGTTTCACGGCTTCTACAGCCGCGTGATTTCCGGTGCCCGTGATCTTGCCGCCTTCGACCACGTGGAAACCGATTTCCTCGGCGCAAAAGCGATAAGATTGGACAATCCCATGGCCCGCCGCATGGTCTATGAACTGCTTGTCCGGCTTGGAATGCGCACGCTCTCTGAACGAGCCTATCGCAGATAGCGCAGGCCTGCCGAGATGAACAAAGCGTAATGATATAACGCCTTCGTGAGACCTTGAATCAAGGTTCCGCCGCACTTACCTGTTACACGCATTGGTGCGGGATCGGGAACGATCCGCGCCAATTTCGGTTCGCCTTGTAGCAAGGGACGTTTTACCAGAGGGAGCCGACAACGATCGGAAAGGGGTGCTTTATGGCCCGCAATACTTTGCCTTCCATTACCGCCGGTGAAGCCGGCCTCAATCGCTATCTCGATGAGATCCGCAAGTTTCCCATGCTGGAACCGCAGCAGGAATACATGCTTGCCAAGCGCTATGCCGAACATGGCGACCGGGATGCCGCCCATAAGCTGGTGACCAGCCACCTTCGTCTCGTGGCCAAGATCGCCATGGGTTATCGCGGCTACGGCCTGCCGATCGGCGAAGTGGTCTCCGAGGGCAATGTCGGCCTGATGCAGGCCGTCAAGAAATTCGATCCTGAACGCGGCTTCCGTCTGGCCACCTACGCCATGTGGTGGATCAAGGCCTCGATCCAGGAATATATCCTGCGCTCGTGGTCGCTGGTGAAGATGGGCACGACGGCCAACCAGAAGCGCCTGTTCTTCAACCTGCGTCGCCTCAAGGGCAAGATCCAGGCAATCGAAGATGGCGACCTGAAGCCCGACCAGGTGAAGGAGATCGCCACCAAGCTGAACGTCTCCGAGGAAGAGGTCGTGTCGATGAACCGCCGCCTTTCCGGCGACGCATCGCTCAACGCTCCGCTGCGCGCCGCCGAAGGCGAATCCGGCCAGTGGCAGGATTGGCTGGTGGATGACTCGGACAGCCAGGAAGACGTGCTGATCGAACAGGACGAACTCGATACCCGTCGGCGCATGCTGGCCAAGGCTTTGAGCGTGCTGAACGACCGCGAACGCCGCATCTTCGAGGCACGCCGCCTGACCGATGATCCGGTGACGCTCGAGGAACTGTCGTCGGAATTCGACATCAGCCGCGAACGTGTCCGCCAGATCGAAGTCCGCGCATTTGAAAAGGTGCAGGACGCGGTCCAGAAGGAAGCCCTCGCCCAGGCGCAGGCGCTTCGGGTCGTCGACGCCTAAGTGTCGAATATGTATCGCTAAATTAGAGGGACCGCGACGCTTGCGCCGCGGTCTTTTTTTGTCCGTTTCTGTCTCACTGATGCGACACATCCGGGAACTTTCAAATTCTGCGGAAACTGACTTGTATCAAGTTCGACATCCTTCGCTCCTACTACGGTGCTGTATCCCAGTCAGAGTCTAGAGGAGATGGACGGATGAAAGCAGCACGCTGGTACAGCGCCAAGGATATCCGCGTCGAGGAAGTCACCGAACCGAAGCCGACCGCGGGCCAGGTCAAGATCAAGGTCAAGTGGACCGGCATCTGCGGCAGCGACCTGCATGAATACGTGGCAGGCCCGATCTTCGTGCCGGTCAAGGCGCCCCATCCGGTCAGCCATGACATCGCACCGATCATCATGGGTCACGAATTCTCCGGTGAAGTGTCGGAAGTCGGTGAAGGTGTGGAGCGCGTCAAGCCGGGCGACCGCGTCGTCGTCGAGCCGATCCTCGCCTGCGGCAAGTGCGATGCCTGCCTGCATGGCAAATATAACCTCTGCGACAGCCTCGGCTTCCACGGCCTCTCCGGCGGAGGCGGCGGCTTTGCCACCTATACGACGGTCGGCGAGCGCTGGGTCCACAAGATGCCGGAAGGCCTGTCCTACGAACAGGGCGCCCTCGTCGAGCCGGCAGCCGTCGCCCTCCACGCCGTGCGCATTTCTAGCCTTAAGGCCGGCGGCACCGCAGCCGTCTTCGGCGCCGGCCCGATCGGCCTTCTCGTCGTCGAGGCGCTCAAAGTGGCCGGCGCCTCCGCCATCCATGTCGTCGAACTGTCACCGCAGCGCGGCGCCAAGGCGATCGAGCTCGGTGCCACCAGCGTCATCGACCCGTCGAAGGAGAACGCTGCCCAGCGCATCCGCGAACTGACGCCCGGCGGCGTCGACGTGACATTCGAAGTCACCGGCGTGCCTTCGGTCCTGCAGCAATGCATCGACGCGACCCGCTACGAGGGCGAGACGGTGATCGTCTCGATCTGGGAAAAGGAAGCCCCCTTCCAGCCCAATACGGTGGTGCTGAAGGAAAAGAGCCTGAAGGGCACGATTGCCTACCGGGATGTCTTCCCAGCCGTCATGAACCTGATGGTCCAGGGCTATTTCTCCGCCGACAAGCTGGTGACCAAGCGTATCGAGCTCGACGATATCGTGCCCCAGGGTTTTGACACGCTGGTGGCTGAAAAGAGCCAGATCAAGATCCTCGTCCGCTCCCCCGATTGATCCTCCCAAGATTGATCCTCCCAAGATCATGGAGCGAAGAGCCCGCGGCACCGCCGCGGGCTCTTTTTTTGTACCGTTTACCGGACGCCCGGCGGCAGGCCCTGCTGCCTGTCGGCCGACAGGATTTCCGAAAATGCCGAGCGGATAAGATCCAGGAACAGCAGCAGCAAAAGGCTCGCCCCCATTGCCGGCAACGCGACGCCGAGTGCGACGGCAACCACAGCCGTGACGATCTTCGCCGCCGCCGGCAGATAGGAGAAGGCCTTGAGCAGCGTGCGCGGCGAACCTCCGGCCTTCGGCCGACGCAGCCACCACATCCGGTAGCCATAGACGATCGAGGCCATCAGCCCGATGCCGAGCGCGGCCATGACGATCTGGTTTGCCACACCGAACAGCACCCCCATATGAGCATCGATACCCCAGCGGATCAGCTTGGCGATGATCGGAAAGGTGGCGAAATCGGCACGGCTCGTCACCTTCATGTCGGCGGGATTGATGGCGATCGTATCCACCTGCGTCGGCCAGCTGCGGTCATACTCACTGACGCGAAACGCCTGGTCGACCGTCCGTGGCGGCCTGATCTCCATCAGCGGCGAATTGATACCCGCCGCCCGCGCGGTCTCGGCCACCCTGTCGATCTCGGCCAGCACCTCGGCCTCCGGCTTTGGTGGCGCGCTCGGAGCCATCACCATGCTCATATGGTCGGCATGTTCGCCCAGCGGCTTCGGCGCCTCGCCCTTGCCGAGATCGATGGTCACCGAAGGCGTAATCCAGCCGACACCGTTGCGGAACTGGTCGATATTGTTGCCCGCCCAGCGCGACCAGGTGAGCCCCGTCACCGACAGGAACAGCAGGCCGATCGACAGCCATAGCCCGATCAGGCTGTGCAGCCGCCGCTGCGGCGAAGCCCTGCCTGCGGTTTTCGGCAAATGCCGCTGCCAGAACCACAGGCACAGACCACCGAGCACGGCGACCCACATCCACGAGGCGGCAAGCTCGCTGTAATTGCGACCGATATCGCCGAGCAGAAGCGTGCGGTGCAGATAGTCGAGGGTAGTGCGAAACGGCAGGACGCCACTCGTCCCGTAGGTGATCATCTCGCCCTGGACGGCAAGCGATGCCGGGTCGACGAACACGGTGCGGGTTTCGGATTCACCGAGCCCTGGCTCTGTGAACATGACCCGCGTCGTACGCCCTTCCGCCGTCGCCGGCCGGATGGCGAAGAAGCGTGGCCCTTGCCCGATGGCCGTGCGGGCAACCGCGATCTGTTCGGCCAGCGATCTGGCCGGCCCGGCCGCTTGCGCCACGAGTTGATCGCGATAGAGCCAGTTCTCGATCTGCGGTGTCAGCACGTAGAGCGTGCCGGTCAGTGCCGCGATGAAGATGAAGGGCGCAATGAAAAGCCCGACATAGAAATGCAGCCGGGTGATGAATTGACGAATGGCGGCAACGCCCGCTTCGGCATTTTTCGGCGCCGAGACGGAGGGGCTCTGCCCCCGGTCGTCTCCAGCTTGAGGCGCGCGTGATTGACGCGCCGGAGGCGCGGATGTGTGAAGGTTCATGATCTTCTCCAATAGACGACGGCCGGTGCGAGGCACCGGCGACAACAGTGACGTCAGCTTGGAAGAACAGGCGGCCCCCGTGCGCGGCGATGATCATCGAAATGCCTCGGTGGAACCGATGCGTCGCGCAGCACCTGCAGAAGCAGCGGGCGGGCGGCCGCCATGACGACAGGCAGAGGGGCCTTGGCGAGCAGGCCGATATGAACGGAAGCGTTGATCTGGCAGGATGTCAGGCAACAGTCATTGCCGCGTTCAGGATGTGGCGCATGACTGGCACCATGGGCTGTACCCCTGCTGTCGTCATCGCCATAGGCGTGAAGCCGATCGTCGTCATCCAGAAGCCGCGAGGAACCGTCGGAGGCACAGATGACCTGTCCGGACATCTCGGCAAGCGCCATCGCGCCGCTGCCAAAGCCGCCGACCAGCGCCTGCATGGCCATCAGCACGCCGATCAGGGCGGCCAGCGGGCCGCCGCATAACCCTTCGTCGATGAGCCGCCGGAACATACGCATGGTGGCAGTTCATCACGGTGAAACTGATGATTGTCAATGCGACAATCTTGCCGGATGCATTTTCAGCGTGCTGCCCTGCGACACCGGGACGGCACTAAAAAAGCCCGCAAACCATTGGCTTGCGGGCTTTCGGTATTGTCGCCTCAGCGGCGGTTAATTGCTCGACTTGGCAGGACCTGCCTGAGCCCATTCGCGCATTGCATCGTCGAAGGCCTTCTGGCCGTCCGGCCCCTTCTGCAGGGTCAGGAGCGCACGGCGGCCGTTGCGATAGGCGAGCGGAATGTCGATCCAGTTCCGCGTCTTCAACAGGTCCAGATTGGTCTTTTCAGCATCCGGGAAGTCGTTGAGGGCGATCATGTGAAAATCGTCAGTAATCTTCGCCGGAACCGCAACCAGGGCATTTCCGCGATCCTGCTCCGTCGATTTCATCGCGATCCTCAGCACGCTGTCGATCGCGCCGCCTTCAAAGTCCGGGGGAACAGCAAACACGATCTCGATCAGGTGGCTGGCCGGCAGCGATGGGTCGTTGTTGCGCTTCAGCGTCAGAAGAGCCGTCAGACCACGTCCCGGAACGGTGATGCGTCCCTGAACCTCGGCTTCCGGCGGCCCGCCATTCGGCGAGGCCTCATGCTGCAGCGACCAGGAAACCGTACCATCGATGGCAGTCGGGGCAGACTGGCCGATACGCTCCTCATAGAGGAAGATCTTCTCTCCTGACACGGCTGGCGTATCGGAGGGAGAGGCCGGCGGTATGGCTGGTGCCGCGGGCGTAGCCGACGCTGCGGTCGAGGCATCAACCGGAGCCGTTGCCGGTGCAGGTGTCTGCGCCGCAGTGGAAGCACCCGGAGTGGCCGGCGAAGGCGTGGCAGGCTGGGTGTTGAGCTGCGCCACCGACTGGCCCTCGGCATTCTGCGCCAGGCTGCTTGCGTCGCCCGGACCGGCATCCACCTCGGAGCCGTTTTCCTGCAGCCGCTGGGTGAACTTGGTGCCCGTCGCAGCGCCATCCGCCGGCGGCGGCGTATGCTGCGCGGCAGGCGTCGAAGCATTTTGCTGCGGCTGGGCGGCAGCAGTCTGCTGTGATGAACCGGCAGGCGTTGCCGGCGTCGTCGCTGCAGGCGTCTGCGTTGCCGTCTGTGCGCCGCCGGTGCTCTTGGCAATCAAGCCGCCGAACATGTCGTTCAGCGAGCCCCGGTACATCCAGACGCCGTATGCGCCACCCGCCACGATCAGCAGGGCGACAAGGCCAAGGATCATGCCCATGTAGTTGCGCTTGCGCACCGGCGTAACCCGGTAGGGCTTGGCCGGCGGCGACAACAGGTCGCTGAAATCGTCTTCCGCGACAGGTGCTGCGGCCTGCGATGCCGCGGCAGTGGCTGGCGCGTCCTTGTTGTAGCCGATCAGGTCTTCCAGATCGCTCCACGGATCGCGCTCGTCCTGCTTGTCCAGCGGCTGGCTGACCTGCGACTGGGCAGCAGGCTGCGCATTGACATAGGCTTCGAAAGGATCCTCGGCAGTCTCTTCCGCCTTGGGGGCAGGCTGGGGGACAGCGTGGGCCGCATCCGGAATGCTGCTTGCGGCAGGCATGCGTGCGGGCTGAGCGGCAGCATGCATTTCCGGGCTGAAATGCGCTTCGACCGGCTCATGACGATAGCCCTGATCGAGATGACGGGTAAGATCGTCCACCTCGTCCCACGAGCTGGCAGGCTTGCTCTGGGCAGCCTGCTGAACCGGCTCATGATCCTGCACGGCCCACTGTTCGGCCGGCTCTTCGTGCTGCGGCGCATGGGGCTGCGTGGCAGGCTCTGCCGGCCAGTCGAAGGAAGGCGGCGTCCGTATGGCTGCCGCGGGTTCGTCATGCGCATGCAGGTCGGAATGGATGTCGGCGGGCGCTGAAACCGGTTCCGGCTCATAGGCAGCCGGTCGGTGATCGGCATGTTCGGCGGGAACATCGTCGCGCCAGTCGCCGTAACGCTCGACCTTGGGCTCCTCGTGATGGGCAACCGGCTCCGGCTCGTGCCGAACTTCGCTGTGGATTACCGCTTCGGGTTCCTCGTAGCGTGCCGCGGATGGCGGTTCGTGGACGACAGGCGCCTCAACGGACGCATCCGGCCAGCGATCCTCGGACGGCTGATTCGCCGGCACCACGGGTTCCGGCTCGACCGGTTCCTCGTCCTGATAGACCTCGGCGTGATGCACGGGCTCCGGCGCAACCGCTTCCGGTTCGGCTACAGGCTCGGCTGCCGGAACGGGCGCGGGTGCCTCGGGCTCCACATGCTGCTCGACGACCGCAGGCTCGTGATACTCTTCCCGCGGAACAGCAGCAGCCACCTCCGGCTCGGCCGGAAGTGCCTCGGAATGCTCGGTTTCCACCGATGCGATGGCCGCCTCGAGCTTGTCCAGCTGCCGCCGGAGCATCTCTTCCGGCGGGCGGGGCTTCATGTTCTCGAGCTGACGCTGAACCGCGCCGCGAGCCTTCTCGTACACTCTCTCGCGCGCTTCAGGCGTATTGGTCGCCAAACCATCAACAGCGCGGCGGATTACCGCTACAAAATCAGCCATCAGAACTTTCTCATGGTCGCCGGCATCCGCCAGCCGAATGGATAATCAATTCTTGACATTAGTCCTCAAACGGATCGGTCACAAGTATGGTGTCGTCGCGCTCGGGGCTTGTGGACAACAGTGCGACCGGCGCACCGATCAGTTCTTCCACCTGCCGGACATACTTGATCGCCTGGGCAGGCAGATCCGCCCACTTGCGCGCACCGACCGTCGATTCCTTCCAGCCTTCGAGCGTGACGTAGATCGGCTCGACGCGGGCCTGGGCGGCCTGCGATGCCGGAAGGTAGTCGATCGTCTGGCCGTCGAGCTTGTAGCCGACGCAGATCTTCAGTTCGTCGAGACCGTCGAGAACGTCGAGCTTGGTCAGCGCAATGCCGGTAATGCCGTTGGTGGCAACCGACTGGCGCACCAGTGCCGCATCGAACCATCCGCAACGGCGCTTGCGGCCCGTAACCGTGCCGAATTCATGGCCCTTCTCGCCGAGGAACTGGCCGATTTCATCGGTCAGCTCGGTCGGGAACGGACCTTCGCCGACGCGAGTCGTATAGGCCTTGGTAATGCCGAGAATATAGCCGAGCGAACCCGGTCCCATGCCGGAACCGGCCGCGGCCTGGCCGGCAACCGTGTTCGACGAGGTGACGAACGGATAGGTACCGTGGTCGATATCGAGCAGCGAGCCCTGCGCGCCTTCGAACAGGATGCGCGAACCCTTGCGGCGTTCCTTGTCGAGCAGCTGCCAGACGCTGTCCATGAACGGCAGGACGGTATCGGCGATGGAGGTCAGTTCCTCCATGATCGTCTTGTGCTCGACTTCGGGAGCATTGAAGCCACGGCGAAGTGCGTTGTGATGGGTCAGGATACGCTCGACTTTGGCTTCCAGCGCATCGCGGTCGGCCAGATCCATGACGCGGATGGCGCGACGGCCGACCTTGTCTTCATAGGCCGGGCCGATGCCGCGGCGAGTCGTGCCGATCTTGGTGCCGCTGTTGGAAGCGGCATCTTCGCGCATCCCGTCAAGCTCGCGATGCAGCGACAGGATCAGCGTGGCGTTTTCGGCGATCCGCAGGTTCTCCGGGGTCACGGTGACGCCCTGGGCTGCCAGACGGCCCATTTCGGCGATCAGCGCATGCGGGTCGACGACGACGCCATTGCCGATGACGGCCATCTTGCCCGGACGAACGACGCCCGACGGCAGCAGCGACAGCTTGTAGCTCACGCCGTCGATGACAAGCGTATGGCCGGCATTGTGGCCGCCCTGATAGCGCACGACGATGTCCGCCCGCTCGGAGAGCCAGTCGACAATCTTGCCCTTGCCCTCATCACCCCACTGCGAACCCACGACTACACAGTTCGTCATATCTGCTTCCTGCCCTTCGGACACAACCTTGACGCCTGGGGCAGCCCTTTGACCGGCCCGGCTCAGGTTCGACACCATTTTCTTCTCAAGGCACCGGACGTCTCAATCCGCCGACACCACAAACGCGCGCATCTATAAAGCCTTGGCCAAAGGAAAGCGACCTGTTTGTGACGCCGCCAAGGTTTTTGCGTGACAAAGGCAGAAACCCCACGGTATTTGCGGTTGTATAACGAACAACATCGCGTCGCCGGGACGATGCGCGGAGGAAACCCATTGCATCGTCAGGCTTATCTCTGCCTTGTCGTCGCAACCTTGTGCTGGGGCGGCAATGCGGTCGCCGGCAAGTTGGCGCTCGGCCATATCAGCCCGATGATGCTGACATTCTGTCGCTGGCTCTTCGCCACCATCATCATCTTCGCCATCTCGATGAAGGAGCTTCGCCGCGACTGGCCGGTGATCCGCCGCAGCATCCCTGTTCTCGGCTTTCTCGGCGTCATCGGCTACGTCGTCTTCAACGCCGTGCTCTATACCGCCGTCACCTATACGAGCGCGATCAATGCCACGGTGGAACAGACGCTCATTCCGGTGCTGATCTTTTTCATCAATTTCGTCCTGTTCCGGACGCGCGTGACATTGTTGCAGATCGCCGGCTTCAGCCTGACGGTCATCGGCGTCCTCCTGACAGCCTCGCATGGTGACCTGAACACGCTCCTGACCCTGACGGTCAATTTCGGCGATGCGATCATGATCATCGCCATCGCCGCCTACGCATTCTATACGATTGCGCTCCGTTGGCGTCCGGCCATTCACTGGAAAAGCCTGATGGCGGTACCAGCCCTGTTCGCCCTGATCTTCAGCATCCCGCTGCTCGGCTGGGAATATGCCGCAGGCAAGACCATATGGCCCGATCATTCCGGCTGGCTGCTTGCGCTCTATACGGCGATCTTCGCCTCGCTGATCGCCCAGGTTCTCTATATCCGGGGCGTCGAAACCATCGGCGCCAACAGGGCCGGGCTCTTCATCAACCTCGTCCCGGTCTTTGGCACGCTTCTTTCCATAGTCGTGCTCGGCGAAGAACTGCATCTGTTCCACATCGCGGCACTGCTTCTGGCGCTCGGCGGCATCGCCATTGCCGAACGCGGAAAGCCGAACTCCGCCTGAAGCCCGGTTCGGCCAATGCTTTCATCGATCTGCCCACGAAAATACGCAGATCGGCGAAGCGGCAGGCTGGATGGGACCCCCGCTTACTGCGCGCGGAACAAGTCCAGATAGGAATCGAAGCCGCCGATCGCCTCGCTGGCTGCGGCGCTGATACCGCTGACGTCGTGATCGCGCGCCGATGTAATACCGTCGATATCGCTTTCGTCCGGCTGCGACTGCACCATGGCGGCGTGCGCGGTCACTGAGAAGGCGAGATCACGCGCAAAGCCGCCTGGACCGGCGGCGCTGGCTTCCTTGCCGTGAATAAGTGCGGCCAGAACGGCCGCCGAAATGATAAGCTTCCTGATCATTGCCCGAACCCTGTCTTGCGGACGGCTCTCCGGCCATCGCGTTTCGTTATGGCACGACAATAGGCGACACAGCTTTTCGGCGGGCTTAAACTGAAAGATGCAATTTTAGCGAAATCGGCTTTTTTCCCGGCTTGGCACAGCCGGCAGTCGCCGCGAGCACAAAAAGGCATCGCCGCAGGCGGAAATTGATGCTTTTCGCGGCCCGCTCGATTTCCTACCCCTGATCCGAACAGGGACGAAGGCGAAAACAGCATGAGCAAGCCGTTTTACTGGAATGAACTCAACACCCATGATTTCGCCGGGCTTATCCCCGAAAAGACCATCGCGATCCTGCCGATTGCCTCCACCGAGCAGCACGGGCCGCACCTTCCGATCGCAACCGACGTCGCCATTGCCAACGGCATGCTCGCCGAACTGAAGAACCAGCGGCCGGACGATCTCGACTTCCTGGTGCTGCCGACGCAGGAAATCGGCAAGGCCAACGAACATGTCTATGGCCCCGGCACGCTCTCCTTCGGCCCGGAGATCCTCATTCCGGCATGGACCGCAATCGGCGCCAAGGTGGCCGAGGCGGGCCTGCGTAAGATGGTGATCGTCAATTCCCATGGCGGCAATCTCGACATCATGAGCATCGTCGCCCGCGAATTGCGGGTACGCCACAGGATGGCCGTCGTCGCCACCCAATGGGCCCGTTTCGGCAGTCCCGAAGGCATGATCTCCGAGCACGAACAGAAATTCGGCATCCATGGCGGCGAGGTCGAAACCTCCCTGATGCTGCATTTCCGCCCGGAACTGGTGCATATGGAAAAGGCAGAGGACTTCAGGTCCAGGGCCGAATGGATGAAGAGCCAGTCGAAATATCTTCAACCGCTGCCGCCCCATTCGCTCGCCTGGATCGCCCATGACCTCAACCCGAACGGCGTCGTCGGCAATGCGGCGGCAGGCACGGCGGAAAAGGGCAAGGCCATCTGCCGCCATCAGGTCGCCTGCTTCGTCGAATTGCTGCGCGACCTCACGGCCTATTCGCTCGACAATCTTTATGTGAAATAGACCGCCTACTCGATGTGATCGTCGAAGACGGCAAGCGCGTCCTGCGCGGAGGACGGTCCGTTGCTGTATTTCGCCTTGAGAGCGGCAAGCCTGGCATCGGTGCCGCGACAGTAGCGCTCCAGCGCCGCCGTGATCTCGGCATGCCGCGCCGGATCGCTGGCATCCTCGCCGCGAAAATGATCGCATTGCTGCCGCTCGGCGATGAAATCCGCGACATCTGAAGGCAGGTCGTCGGCAAAGGCTGACGTGGCATGGGCCAATGCCAACGAAAGGATTGCGAGCCACCTCATCATGCGCCGACCTCGGCCCGCGCGTTGTCATGGCGCTCGTTTTCATGGCGCTCTGCCTGCCGCTGAAGCGGTACATGGCCCTTGGCCTCCAGTTCCGCCACCAGTTCCACCAGTTCGGCCAGCAGGAATTCGATGAACAGGCTGGTTGCCGTATCGAGCGTCGAACGCGACCGGGCAAAAAGCTTCATCGGCTGGTGGCGCGGATGCGGGCCGGCAAGCGGCCGGAAGACAAGCTCGCCCCGCCGGCATTCCGGCAGGACGTCGAGCGGGTTGAGCAGCGTCAGGCCGGTGCCGAGCTTGACCAGCTGCTTCAGCATGTCCGAGGCATTGCTCTCGACCACCGGCTGGACCGCGACCGAAAGCGGCGCGAATGCCAGGTTAATGACGGTGCGCAGGCTGGTGCCCGTCTGGGCCAGCACCAGCGGTTCCTGCGCCACATCCGCCAGATCGATCGGCCCCTCCCCTGCCAGCCGGTGCCCCGGCGGCATAACGGCCCCGATCGGAATGTCGAAATTGGCAAGCGTGCGGATACCGGGCGTTGCCGGAATATTGAAGCCGAGGCCGATATCCACCTCGCCCGCCAGTACCGGAGACAGCGTCGTCGACGGGCCGTCATTGCGTAGATGCACATGCACCCGCGGGTGCTGGGCGATAAAGCGGGCGATGATTTCCGGCAGCGGCCCGGCGGCAAGCCCGACGGTCGCTACCAGCGAAACCTTGCCCGCCTGCGGCATTTTCAGCCCGCGGATACGCGATTCCATCCGCTCGTAGGTTTTCAAGACCTCGCGGATATGTTCGATGCACAATTCGCCCGCGGCCGTCAGCTTCAGGCCACGCGGCATGCGCTCGAAGATCGGCGCCCCCAGCTCCTCCTCCAGCGCCAGGATCTGCCGGTTGATCGCCGAGGAAGCGACGTTGAGCCTCGCAGCCGCCTTGCGGATCGACCCGCAGCGGGCGATCTCGTCGATATAGTGCAGTTTGCGCGAATGCAACATGTCCTGAAAAATCCCCGCGATATGGCATTTTGAGCCCCCTGGCGGCACCAGCGGACCATTTCCATGAGCGATGCCTGAAAGGCATCGATGCGAACGAATTTTGATGCTTTTCAAAGATCAAGGCAACAGCTCAAATGCACGGTAACGGGCACTCCCACGATGCCGTCGGGTTTAACAGGGGAACGAAGCGAAATGTCCAATCCATTGACGATGAAGAGCTTTCTGACGGCGTTCGGCCTGTCTGCCGCCGCAATCGCCGCTCAACCGGCATTCGCTCTCGATCAAGTGACCTACGGCACCAACTGGCTGGCCCAGGCGGAGCATGGCGGCTTCTACCAGGCCGTAGCCGACGGCACCTACAAGAAATACGGCCTCGACGTGAAGATCGTCCAGGGTGGCCCGAACGCCGCCAACCGCGCGCTGCTGATCGCCGGCAAGGTCGATTTCTACATGGGCGGGCAGTTGGGCGACATGGATGCCCGCAAGGAAGGCATTCCGCTGGTCAGCGTCGCCTCGATCTTCCAGAAAGACCCGCAGGTGCTGATGGCACATCCCGATGCCGGCATCGACAAGTTCGAGGATATGACCAAGCTGACCACGATATTCATGGGCCAGGAAGGTTTCTCGACCTATTTCGAATGGATGAAGAAGCACTATCCGGGCTTCAAGGAAGACCAGTACAAGCCCTATACCTTCAACCCCGCCCCTTTCATCGCCGACAAGAAATCCGCCCAGCAGGGTTACCTCACCTCCGAACCCTATGAAATCGAGAAACAGGCCGGCTGGAAACCGAAGGTCTTCCTTCTGGCCGATGCCGGCTTCGCCCCCTATTCGACGATGATCACCGCCATGCAGAAGACCGTCGACGAGAAGCCGGACATGGTCCAGCGCTTCGTCGATGCCTCGCTGGAAGGCTGGTACAACTACCTCTACGGTGACAACAAGGCCGCCAACGATCTGATCAAGAAGGATAATCCGGAAATGACGGATGGCCAGATCGCCTTCTCCATCGCCAAGATGAAGGAATACGGCATTCTGGAATCGGGCGAAGCTGCCACCAAGGGCATCGGCTGCATTACCGACGAGCGCTACAAGAAATTCTTCGACGAGATGGTCTCGATCGGCGTCGAGCCGAAGGACCTCGACTACAAGGCGGCTTACACCACCAAGTTCGTCTGCAAGGGCGTGGGCATGGCACTGAAGAAGTAGGCATGTGAATGGCTGGGCAAGCGGGTAACCCCGCCCCTTTTCCGGCTGCGTCCTTCGGACCCTTCTCCCTGCCTCAAGCGGGGGGAAGGGATAAAAGCTCTCTCGGCAGCCTCGCTCAGATGCGTGGTATCCCTCTCGCCCGGCACGCGTCGGCAAGAGTAGGATGAGGGGCAATTCACCCCAATTCCGTCAAGGCCTGCAATGACACCGTCGCCCGATCCGCCAGCCTCCTCTTCCGAAGCCCGCAAGCGGCCGCTGGTTGCCATGCGCGGCATCTCCAAACAGTTCTCCAACGGCACCGTTGCACTCACCGATATGTCGCTGACGGTCGAGAATGGCGAATTCGTCAGCCTGCTCGGTCCCTCCGGCTGCGGCAAGTCGACGGCGCTGCGCATCATCGCCGGCCTCGGCGGCGCCTCTTCCGGCACGATCGACTGGCCGAGCTCGCGCATCAACTCCAAGGGCCTGCCCGACGGCGATATCTCCTTCGTCTTCCAGGAACCGACGCTGATGCCCTGGCAAACCGTGTTCGGCAATGTCCACCTGCCCTTGAAGCTGCGCGGCATCTCCAGGGCCGCCGCCCGCGACGAGATCTTCAAGGCGCTGGAGACGGTCGGCCTCAAGGACTTCGCCGAGTCCTATCCGCGCGAACTCTCCGGCGGCATGAAGATGCGCGTCTCGATCGCCCGCGCGCTGGTGACCAGGCCGAAACTGCTGTTGATGGATGAACCCTTCGCGGCCCTGGATGAGATCACTCGTCAAAAACTCAACGACGATGTTCTGAAGCTCTGGAAGGACACCGGTATCACCGTCGTCTTCGTAACCCATTCGGTGTTCGAAAGCGCCTATCTGTCGAACCGCATCGTGGTCATGAAGGCACGCCCCGGCCGGGTTCATGCGGACTTTCCGCTCGTCACCTCGATGGAGCGCGACGCCCATTACCGCACCTCGGAAGATTACCGTCAGGCCTGCGAGAAGGTCTCCAACATGCTGATCGAAGCGATCGGCGGAGAGGAACATTGATGGCCGGCCCAGTGCCTTTCAAGACCGATATCCTTCTGCGCACGCTGATCCCGATCGCGGTCGTCATCTGTCTCATCCTCATCTGGCAGGCGATCGTCTCGATCTATGCAATCCCGCAATATATCCTGCCCGGCCCGGCCGCCGTCTGGGCTTCGCTCACCAAAGACTGGGGCACGCTCTCGCCGGCTTTGCTGGTGACGGCAACGATCACGCTCCAGGCGCTGGCATTGGCGCTGATCGGCGGCGTCGGCATCGCCGTCTTTCTCGTCCAGTCGAAATGGATCGAACTCGCCTTCTACCCGATCACCGTCATCCTGCAGGTGACGCCGGTCGTGGCCATTGCGCCGCTAATCCTCATCTATGCCCCGACGACCCAGGTGGCACTTTTGATCTGCGCCTTCCTCGTTGCCTTCTTCCCGATCCTGTCCAACATGGTGCAGGGCCTCAAAAGCGTCGATCATAATCTCCTGAACCTGTTCGACCTCTATGGCGCCTCCCGCTGGCAGACGCTGATCTACCTGAAACTGCCCGCCTCGCTGCCCTATTTCATGACCGGCTTGCGGATCGGCGGCGGGCTGGCGCTGATCGCCGCCGTCGTCGCCGAGTTTGCGGCAGGTTCCGCCGGCGCCGGCTCAGGCCTCGCCTTCCGGCTGCTCGAAGCGCAATACCGTCTCAACATACCCCGCCTGTTTGCAGCGCTTGTCCTGTTGTCGCTGCTCGGCGTCGTCATCTTCTGCATCACCTCCTTCATCTCCTGGTTCTTCCTGCACCGCTGGCACGAGAGCAGCCTGAAGAGGGAAAACTGATGGCCAATGAATTCATGTCCCTGCCCGAGGCAGACCGCTTCGCTCTGACCAATGTGACGCTACCGGCCGTCTGCGTCGAAGGCTTCGATGCGCCCCAGCATCAGGGCCTGATCTCCGTCGATCTCGTCATCGCCGACGGCAGGATCGAGGCGATCCTGCCCGCCAGCACCGCGCCCGCCGACCTTCCCTATGCGGATCTCCGCGATGGCATGGTCTTCCCCTGTTTCATCGATATGCATACCCATCTCGACAAGGGTCACTTCTGGGACCGCCGGCCGAACCCGGACGGCACCTTCATGGGCGCGCTGGAAAATGTCCGCGCCGATCGCATGGCCAACTGGTCGGCGGAAGACATGCGCGCCCGCATGGAATTTGCCCTGAAGAGCGCCTATGCCCACGGCACCAAACTGATCCGAACCCATCTCGACAGTATCCCGCCGCAACCGGACATTTCCTTCCCGCTGTTTTCCGAGATCAGGGAAGAATGGAAGGGCCGCATCGAACTGCAGGCGGTCGCCCTTCTGCCGCTCGAAAGCGTGCTCGATGAGGCGATCTTCGCCCCGATCGTCGCCACCGCGAAACGGCACGGCGGGCTGCTCGGCGGTGCCACCCGCCTCCTGCCGGATTTCGATCGCATCCTCGAAACCCATTTCCGTGCCGCAGCCGATAACGGTCTCGATATCGACCTGCATGTCGACGAGACCGAGGAGCGCGAAGTCCTGACGCTCGAAGCCATCGCCGATACCAAGCTGCGCCTCGGCTTCGAGGGTTCGGTCACCGTCGGCCATTGCTGCTCGCTCGCCAGACAGGACGACGACACGGCAAAACGCGTCATCGACAAGGTCGCCAAGGCCGGCATCTCGGTCGTCTCGCTGCCCATGTGCAACATGTATCTGCAGGACCGCCACGAGGGCCGCACGCCGCGCTGGCGCGGGGTAACACTGTTCAAGGAGCTCGCGGCCGCCGGTGTTCAGACCGCCGTCGCCTCCGACAATACCCGCGACCCCTTCTATGCCTATGGCGATCTCGATGGTGTCGAGGTGCTGCGCGAGGCAATCCGCATCCTGCATCTCGATCATCCGCTGGATGAGGCCGCGCGCGTCGTCACCACCTCGCCGGCAAACATTCTCGGCCGGCCGGATATCGGCCGCATCGCGGTGCGCTTGCCTGCCGATCTCGTCCTCTTCAGCGCCCGCCGCTGGAGCGAATTCCTCTCCCGTCCGCAGGCCGACCGCATCGTGATGCGGAATGGCAAGGGCATCGACCGTCGCCTGCCGGATTACCGTGACCTGGACCCGATTTTGGAAAAGTGAAAATGCCGGATTACGAACAGATCAAGAAGGATCTCGAAGGCATCGCGCTGGAGGATAACCCGGCCCTGGTGCGCCAGAAGAGCCGCGACTTCTACTGGTACTCGCCGGTCCTCAAGCGCCAGCTCGACACGGTGGCGGCCGATCTCGTCGTCTCGCCGAAAACCGAGGAAGAGGTGATCCGCACGTTGAAGGTCGCCTATGCCCATGGCGTGCCCGTCACCCCGCGCGGCGCCGGCACCGGCAATTACGGCCAGGCCATGCCGCTCTCCGGCGGCATCGTCTTGAACCTCATCAACATGAACAGGGTCAAGGAGATCCATCCCGGCCGCGTCATCGCCGAGCCGGGCATCGTCATTGCCGAACTCGACCGCCAGACCAAGGCTCATTCCGGCCAGGAACTGCGCTTCCATCCGTCCACCGCCCAAACGGCGACGATCGGCGGCTTCATCGCCGGCGGTTCCGGCGGCGTCGGCTCGATCCACTGGGGCGGATTGCGCGATCTCGGCAACATCCTGCGCCTGCGCGTCGTCACCATGGAGGCCGAGCCGAAGGTTCTCGAACTCACCGCCTGGGACCTGCAGAAGGTGACCCACGCCTATGGCACCAACGGCATCATCGTCGAGGTCGAAATGCCGCTCGCGCCTGCCTATGACTGGGTCGATGTGCTGGTCGGCTTCGACGACTTCATGGATGCGGTCCGCTTCGGCGATGCCGTCGCCCACAAGAACGGCATCCTCGTCAAGGAAATCGCCCCGATCGCGGCCCCGATCCCTTACGACTATTTCCCCCGCCACAAGCCCTTCATCCGCCACCGCGACCAGTCGATCTGCGTCTTCATGGTCGCGCCGCATTCCATGGACGCCTTTGCAGCCTTCGCTGAACGCCAGAAGGCCGAAATGCTGTTCCGCTCCGACAAGGTGGAAAGCATGAAGGGCATTCCGCATGCCTATGAACTCGCCTGGAACCACACGACGCTGCGCGCCCTCAAGGTCGATCCGGGCTTCACCTATCTTCAGGTCCAGTATCCGGGGCCTGATCACGTGGCCAAGGTGCAGACGATGACCGAGATCTTCGGCGACGAAGTGCCGGGCCATCTCGAATTCCTGAAATTCGACGGCCGCATCCAGTGCTCCGGCCTGCCGCTCGTCCGTTTTACCACCGAGGAGCGGCTGGAAGAAATCATAAAAATCCATCAGGACAATGGCTGCCCGATCTTCAATCCGCATCGCTATACGCTGGAGGAAGGTGGCATGAAGCAGACCGATGTGGTGCAGCTAGGCTTCAAGAAAGAGACCGACCCGAAGGGCCTGCTCAACCCCGGCAAGATGATCGCCTGGGAAAACCCGGATTTCGATTTTTCCACCGGCGAGAACTATCTCTTCCCCGGCCTCGCATCGGCAGGTGGATGATGAAGGTCCTGCTCCTCCACGCCCACCCGGTCGAAGAAAGCTTTGGCGCCGCCCTTCACGTCGAAACCCGCGAAACGCTGAGAAAAGCCGGGCATGAGGTGGATGACTGCGACCTCTATGCCGAGAACTTCAACCCGATCCTGTCGCGCGAGGAACGCCTCGGCTACCATACGGTGCCTGACAATATCGAGCCGGTGCGCTCCTATGTCGAAAGGCTGAGGGCAACCGAGGCACTCGTCATCGTCACGCCGGTGTGGAATTTCGGCTGGCCGGCCATGCTGAAAGGCTATTTCGACCGTGTCTGGCTGCCCGGCGTCACCTTCGACATGGAAGGCGGCGACCGCGGCAGACTGACCCGCAAGCTGACCAACATCAGGAAGCTCGCTGTGGTGACGACCTATGGCGGCAACCGGCTGAGGGCAATTCTGGCCGGCGACCCGCCCCGCAAGCTCGCCACCCGCGTGCTGAGAGCCACCATCAACCCCGCCCGCGGCGTCACCTATCTCGCCCATTACGACATGAACAACTGCACGGAAAAGACCCGTGCCGCCTTCCTGGCCAAGGTTCGCCGGGAGATGGAGGCGTTCTGAGAAGTATTTCCGGAAATCCTGGCTCTCTTCCACCGTTCCGGGTGATGTCGAGACAGAATAGCCTGCCCGGCCCCAACTATTTGTCTGTGGCTACTTGCTCCCGATCATAACCGTTGGCAAAACGAGGCGAGCAACTCGAACCTGTGGAGCAAGATGACCGACGCCCCTCAATCGCCGTTTAGACTTGTCCGCCCGCAAAATCCGCGCGATCCGCATGAAAAGCATCGTGTCGCGACGCCGCTCGAACTGCTCTTCGATCTCGTCACCGTCATCGCCGTGGCATCGGCCGCCGTCGGCCTGCATCACTCCATTGCCGAGGCCCACGCTCTGCAGGGCCTGATCACTTTCGCCATGGCCTTCTTCGCCATCTGGTGGGCCTGGATGAATTTCACCTGGTTCTCCTCGGCCTATGACAATGACGATGTCGTCTACAGGCTGCTGACAATGCTCGCCATGGCCGGCTCGCTGACGATTTCGGCCGGAATTCCAGCACTCTTCACCGAAGCGCCCGACTTCACGCTTGTCATCGTCGGCTATTCGGTGATGCGTCTGGCGATGATCGCCTTCTGGCTGCGCGCGGCCTATCATGATCCGAAATGCCGGGCGACGGCGCTGGGCTACGCTGCCGGCATTTTCATATGCCAGCTCGTTTGGATCACTTTTGCGGCCCTGCAGCCGCTGACATCGGGCCTTTCCTACGCCTTCTTTGCCGTGGGCGTGGTCTTGGAACTCTCCGTCCCGGCGATCGCCGAAAGGCTCAGCGTCCATACAAGCTGGCATCCCCATCACATCGTAGAGCGCTACGGCCTCCTGAACATCATCGTGCTGGGCGAGACCCTGCTCTCCGGCTCCATGGCCCTGCGCCAGACGACGGAGCATTTCGACATAACCCTCATCGATACGGCAATCTCCGCGCTGGTGATCGTCTTCGCCATGTGGTGGGCCTATTTCTCGCGTGACGAACAGCACGGTTCCGATCAACTGAGCCGCTCGCTGCAATGGGGCTATGGCCACTACCTGACCTTCGCCTCGGGTGCCGCAACCGGTGCCGGCTTCGCCGTCGTGGTCGATATCGCCACCCATCATGCGCATGTCCCGATGACGGTCGGCAACTATGCCGTCGCCATCCCGGTCGCGGTCTATCTGCTGAGCCTCTGGCTTGTGCGCGAGCGCTTTGCCTCTTCCGGCATTCGGCAATTCATCCTTCCGGCCTTTGGCCTTCTGGCTCTCCTCGCACCGGTGACCGGGCTCGACCTCAAGGGAATTGCGGCAGCGATCGTTCTCGGCGTGATCATCCGGAATACAGTCCAGACCGCAGAGAAATCACCACACCACTGAGCAGCCCCGGCTCAATCGCTGTGCTTGTTGCGGATATGCCGGACCAGCAGCCACATGGCCAGCACGACAACCGGCACTGCGGCACCGGTTACCGTTTCCGGCGCAAGCTCGATCCCCGTATAGTGGGTGAGCTTCGCCAGGTAGCCGACGAGCCCTATGACGTAATAGGAAATCGCCGCCACCGACAGACCTTCGACGGTCTGCTGCAGGCGAAGCTGCAAATGGGCGCGTTTGTCCATCGAGGCGAGGATTTCCGTGTTGAACTTCTGCAGATGGACGTCGATCCAGCTGCGCAATAGCGCCGTTGCACGGGTCAGCTTGCGCGACAGGTTGCCCTGCCGCTCTTCCACCGACTGGCAGGTGCGCATCGCCGGCGCCAGACGCCGATTGAGGAAGGCGCCGAGCGTCTCGTTGCCCGGCAATGCCTTCTCCGCCAGCATCGCCACACGGTCGAGAACGATATTGTTATAGGCGCGGCTGGCGCCGAAGCGATAGAGGCTGAGCGCCGCGTTCGCTTCCAGTTCGGCGGCAAGCGTGGTGATTTCCGACAGCATCTGGTCCGCTTCGTCGCGGGCATGCAGCTTCATCCGCTGGGTGATCGCGGTAAATCGGGCTTCGATATCGCGGATTTCCGGTGAAAGGCTCTGCGCCAGCGGCAGTCCCATCATCGCCAGCGTCCGGTAGGTCTCGATATCGAGAATACGCTGGGCCAGCATGCCGCGTGCCGCATCGTTCATACCGTGATCGATCACCAGAAATTTCGTCAGCCCGTCGCCATCCTGACGAAAGTCGGTGATCAGCGTCGCGTGGCCGTCCGCCACCATGCTTTGACAGAGGCTGGTCGGATCGAACCGGGCCGTCACATCCGACAGGTCCTCATTGGCCGACCTCATCTCGATCCGCACACCCGAGATGAACGGGCCGGGGGCGGAAAAGCTCGCTCCGAACGGATTGACCGGAATCTCCGCTCCATAGGTGGCCGGCGCCGGCGTATCCCAGAAATAGGTCGAGAACTCGGTATGCCTCTCCCAGCGCAGAGTGCCATTGCCCCAGGCCATCATGTGATGGCTGGTCTCGGGCGAAGGCGCCGGCACGCCCTGCCCCAGCGAAAGCTGGGCGAGAATGGCATGGTCGGCCGCGATATTCTCGTCGGTCAGGAAAGCCAGCTGGAAAATGACGCGCGGCAGCGGCAGAAGCGTATAGGGCCGCGCATGGATTTCACCGAGCGCACGCGCCCTGACATCTGCGACCGGAAACGAAAAACTGCGCTTCGACATTCATGGCTCCTCGGATTGCGCCACTGCGGCCAATCCTTCGGACTTGACTATTATCAAATACCCGTGAGCGCACGACGTGGCGGTTTGCCGCAGAAATCCGGCCAGATGCCGCGGCTGATCGCCATCCATGCGAAAATTCGCCGGGCGCCGCTGCGGTCCTTAAACTTTTCATTAAAATTTAAGAGTCATCTATCGGGAATGACCCGAGTTTCTGCGATGCGTATTGCGTTTTTCATCGCGCTCCTTTCCCTCGCCGGCTGCGCCACCGCACCGAGCAGGATCACGAACGCCTGCGCGATTTTTGACCAGCGCGACGGCTTCTTCAACAACTGGAAACGCGATGCTCGTGCGGCATCTGCCGAATACGGCATACCGGTACCGATCCTGATGGCGACGATCTACGTCGAATCGGGCTTCAGGCCCAATGCGCGCCCGCCACGCAAATGGTTCCTGGGCTTCATTCCGCTGAAACGTCCCTCCTCCGCCTTCGGCTACGCGCAGGCGCTCGACGGAACCTGGGATACCTACAAGCGCACGACCGGCCGCTGGGGCGCCCGCCGCAACGATTTCGGCGACGCCATCAAGTTCGTTGCCTGGTACCATTACCAGACGAGCGTCCGGAACAACGTTCCCCGCAATGACGCCTATAACCTTTATCTCGCCTATTACTCCGGCCATCAGGGCTATGACCGCGGCAATTTCAGCGGCAGCCTGAGGCAGACCGCCAAAAAATCCGCCGGCATGGCGGCTCGCTACGCCTCCCAGCTCCAGCAATGCGGCTACTGAGCCACCACTGAACCATCGGGGCAGCCGTAACAGAACAGCTACTATTCGCTCTTGGTTTGCGGCGGCTGGAATTCGGTCTCGATGACCACCGTCACATCATCGCTGATCGACTTGATCTCCGGTACCACGCCCCATTCGCTGCGCTTCAAAACCGCCTGTGCCGAAAAGCCGATCTTCGGCGTCTTTTCCCGCGGCTGTTGGGCCATGGAACCGTTGAACGTTACCATCAGCGTTGCCGGATGGGTCTGCCCGCGCATCGTCAGGTCACCGCTGACTTCGCCATGCTTGTCGCCGGTTATCTTCACCGAGCGGGAGACGAAGCGGATCTCGTCGCCAGCCAAAAACCTTGCCGTCGTACCGATCTCCTTGTCGAAATCCTCCTTCTCGGGAAACGGATAGTTGGTCTGCACCGAGACCGGATCGATGACCGCCGTCACCTTGGAGCTTGCCGGGTCCTCGGCATTCCACACGAGCTCCGCCGACATTTTGGTGAACCGCGCGGTAAAGTTCGACAAGCCCAGATGGTTGACCTTCCAGAAGACGCTCGAATGGGCCGGATCGGACACATAGGTACCGGATGGCGCCGGGGCCGGTTTCTGTCCCGGCTTGTCGGCAGCGAAAGCAGGCGTTGCAATAAACGCGGCCAGGGAAAGAAGCTGCAGGTATTTCATAGGCTTGGATTCCTGAGTTGAATCGGCAGCCTATCCCTTAATGGCTTACGTCAATTTTGTCGCCCGCCCGAACCAGCATGGCAGCCTTTCGCCATAAACAATCATCCGTCACGGGTCAGGACCGGCCGGCATCCGAATGGACGATGCGTGGCCTGCTGGGTTCCCAGGTCTTCACGCAGTCGCGGCCATCCCGCTTGGCAGCGTAAAGTGCCTCGTCTGCCCGCGCGATCAGCCGCACGGCATCCGTGGCAACCGCACCGCGCCCGAGCGCCGCGACCCCGATACTCGCCGTCACCATGCCCTTGTCGCTGCCGCTATGGGGTATATGCAGCCCACGCAGCCTCTCGCAGAATTCTTCCGCAATGGCGAATGCAAGCTTCTCGTCCGTATCCGGCAGGATCAGCGCCATTTCTTCGCCGCCATAACGGGCTGCCCGGTCACCCGTCCTGCGGCCGGCCGCACGCAGGCAGTCGGCAACCATCTTCAGGCAGGCATCGCCCGCTCCGTGGCCATAGGTGTCGTTGAACCGCTTGAAATAATCGACATCGACCATCAGCAGCGCCAGCGAGCCCTCGCCGCGTTCGACCCGCTGGAATTCCTCTGCCATCACCGCATCGAACGCGCGGCGGTTGAGCAGGCCGGTCAGGCTGTCGGTTTCGGCCAGAACGGCAAGCCGGTCATTGAGGTCCTGCAGTTCGAGTTCGTGCCGCTTCGATTCGGTTATGTCCGAGCAGATGACGAAGCAAGCGCCTTCCGGTGTCGGCCGCGTACGCGATTCGATCCAGCGCCCGTCTGCCAGCGGAAACTGCACCGTACCGCCCTGTTTCAGCCGGCCAAGAGCCCCGTCCACCCATTGGGCGGCGATATCCGGCGAAATCCCGATCAGCTCTCCGCGTGCAATCGAGGCATAGAGTATCGCCGATGCCGGCGTGCCCGGCACGCGAAGATCCGCCGTGACCGAGAACATCGACCGGTAGCGCTCGTTGCAGAAAACAAGCGTCATCTCCTTGTCGAACATCACAAGCCCGTCCGAAATGCTCGACAAGGCTTCCGCCGCGCGCCGGTCGCTTTGCGTCAGCGCCGCTTCCAGAAGCTTCTTGTCGGTAATGTCACGGCTATGGGTGATCAGCCCGACACTGCGCCCGTCGATATCGTTGAACGGCGCCTTCAGGGTCGAAAGGTAAGACCTGCTGCCGTCCTGACGGGCGAGGACCTGTTCCTCGACGATGGCCGCCCCGCCTCGCATCGCCTTTTCCTCGTCGGCCCGAAAAGCCGCCGCCACGTCCTGACAGTAAAAGTCGAAATCCGTCTTGCCGATCAGTGCATCGGCATCCTTGGCATGCATCAGTGCTGCCGTTGCCGGATTGGCCATCACGAAACGCCCGTGACAATCCTTCACGTTCAGCGCTTCCGGCAGGCTGTCGATGACACGGCGATACATGTAATTGCGCTCTTCGGTATCGCGCCGGCGCAGCTCGTTGGCAAGTGCGGCGCAGGCCATCAGCGTCGCCATGAAGACCAGCGTCATGAACGGCAGCCGGATCTGTGGGCCGGTATCAATATTCTGCGACCATGCGATGATGAACGCCGGCGCCATGCTGCAAATGGCCATGACCAGAGAGAAGAGCAGGCTTTCCTTCAGCGCCGGGGCCCGTCCGTGCCTGAGACGGTATCCGACCATACCCGCGCAGCATGCGAGCCAGATGCCGACAAGCCCGACCAAGGCACCGCCCCCGCCGAGATAGAGGCGAAAGCCAGAGGCGATGACAGCCGTGATGATGCCGGCGAACGGGCCTCCGATAAAGGCCGACGTGCCGATCATCGTCATTCTGAGATCGATGAGAAAGCCTTCGCTCATCTGAAACGGCATCAGCATCACGCCGATCGCGCCAAGGCCGAAGAGAACACCAAAATCCCAGCCCTTGAGCGAGGCCCGTCGCTCGAATGCCGGCAGGCGGATGTTCGACCACAGCGAGATGATCAGCGCCACCACCGCCATATTGGCAAACAAACCGACCCAGAGACTGTTCAACACCTCAATCCTCGCGGCAATGACACATAAGCCGTATGTGGTTCACTGTACGGCTTTGGAGCAGGCATTGGATCAGCCAGAGGCCGAATCCGGCCCGAAAGCTAAATCCAAAGTTAACAATTTCTCTTCATCTGCCCGCTCAGAACACTTTGGCGGCCGTCACCTCAACCTCGACAAGAAATTCGGCACGGGTGAAGCCGCCGACCACGATCAGCGTCGAAACCGGCTTGGGCTCCAGAGTGAAGCGATCGCGCACCGCCATATAGGCCGGAAAATCCTCGCGGCTGGTGACGAAGCCGGAAATGCGGATGACATCCGCATAGGTCATGCCCGCGTCTTCCAGAATGGCACCGATCGCCTTGAAGCACAGTTCCGCCTGGCTCGTCACATCCGGTGGGATCCTGTCTTCCACCGAAATGCCGAGCTGACCCGAGGTGACGAGCAGGCTCGCCCCCGGAGGGACGAGCAGGCCGTGATTGTAGGAGCCGAACGGCTTGCGCACCGAGGCCGGATTGAAGGTCTTAATTGCCATAGCCGACGACGCTCTTGATCTCGAGGAAATCGTGGATGCCCCAGTCGGCATACTCGCGCCCGTTGCCGGACTGCTTGTAACCGCCGAAGGAGGAGAACAGATCCCAGTCGGGATAGTTGAGATAGACCGAGCCGGCCCGCAGGAACGGCGCGATCTTGCGAGCATGGTCCGGCTCACCCTGCACATAGGCCGCCAGCCCATAAGGCGTGTCGTTGGCGATCTCGATCGCCTGCTCCTCGCTGTCATAGGGCAGGATCGACAGGACCGGTCCGAAGATTTCCTCGCGCGCGATCGTCATGTCGTTGGTGACGTTACCGAACACGGTCGGGCGAATGTAATAGCCGCGATTGAGGTTTTCCGGCCGGCCAGGACCGCCGGTGACCAGCGTCGCACCCTCCGCAATACCCGCTTCGATCAGCCGCTGGATCTTGTCGAACTGCACCTTGCTGACGACGGGGCCAAGATCGATGCCGTCGGCCTGCGGATCGCCGGTCACGAGCTTTTCCGCAGCAGCCTTGGCCACCGCCAGCGCCTCGTCATGCCTCTCGCGCGGCACAAGCATGCGCGTCGGCGCATCGCAGGACTGCCCGGAATTGCCGAAGCATCCCGTCACGCCATCGGAAACCGCCTGGGAAAGATCGGCATCGGGCAGGATGATATTGGCCGACTTGCCGCCGAGTTCCTGCGCCACGCGTTTCACCGTATCGGCTGCCGTCTTGGCAACGATGATGCCGGCGCGCGTCGAGCCGGTGAACGACACCATGTCGACATCCGGATGCCCGGCCATCACCTGGCCGACATCCGGGCCGGTGCCGTTGACCATGTTGAACACGCCCTTCGGCACGCCGGCGGCCTCCATCACCTCGGCGAAGATGACGCCGGAGATCGGCGCGATCTCGGAGGGCTTGAGCACCATCGTGCAGCCGGTGGCGATCGCCGGACCGACCTTGCAGGTGATCTGGTTGAGCGGCCAGTTCCATGGCGTGATCAGTGCCACCACGCCGATCGGCTCTTTCACCACCCGCGTCGTGCCGCGGTCCTCGGAAAACTTGTAGGTTTCGAGCGCCGTGATCGTCGCGCTCAGATGCCCGTGACCGGCCGCGACCTGGCTATCGCGGGCAAAGCCGATCGGCGCGCCCATCTCCCGGCTGACAGCCTGGGCGATGTCTTCCGCCCGCTTTTCATATTCCGCCAGAATGCGTTTCAACAGCGCCAGCCGGTCGACCTGCGACCACTGCGAAAAGCTCTTGAATGCAGCCTTGGCAGCCGCCACTGCTTTGTCGACATCCGCCTTGGAACCGACCGCGATCTGCGTGAAGGCCTCTTCCGTCGATGGGTCGATGACATCGAGCGCCACGGGAACCACCGGCTCCACCCATTCGCCATTGATGAAGAATTTCAGATGATTGCTCATTCGCCTTCCCCTCTCGTCGGTTGAAACACCGGCACTATTGAGCACCGGTGCCCGGATCGCAAGACGCAAAACAAGGGGTAAGGATCAATGGACGCGAAGCGTAGGAAAAGGACCGCGCTCCACCTCAATCCATCGCGGCACTGTGGTCGACCGCAGGCTTGCTGCCCGGCGTGCGCAGGAGAAGGATGAGCGGCATCACCACCATGGCCATGATCATCAGCATCTTGAAATCGTCCATATAGGCGATGATCGTCGATTGCTGGGTGATGATCTGGTCGAGCGCCGCGCGCCCGACCGCCGTCGTGGGATCAAGGCTTTCGGCGGCCTTCGCCTTGAAGGCATGGTTGAACGGCGTCACGTAATTGACGATGTCGGCATGGTTCCGCTGGGTGTTTTCGACGAGCAGGGCAGATACGACTGCAATCCCGACGCTCGATCCGATATTACGCGACAGGTTGTAGATGCCCGTCCCTTCGCCGCGCATGGCAACCGGCAGCGTCGCGAAGGCAACCGTCGTCAGCGGCACGAACAGGAAGCCCAGTCCCGCCCCCTGGACGAAGCCGACCGAAATGATCGTCCATTGCGACACATCCGGCGTCCATCCGGTCATCGCATACATCGCCCAGGCCGTGATCGACAGCCCGCACATCAGCAGGATGCGCGTATCCACCTTGCCGATCAACCGGCCGACGATGAACATGCATAGCATCGTGCCGAGGCCGCGCGGGCCCATGACAAGGCCTGCGGTGATCACCGGATAGTCCATCAGCGTCTGCAGATAGGGCGTCATCAGTGCCAGCGAGGCGAAATAGGTGACGCCGACCACGAACATGAACAGCGCGCTGATGGTGAAATTCCTGTCGAGGAAAAGCCGCGGATTGACGAACGGCTTGTCCGACGTGAACGTATGGACGAGGAAGAGGTAGAAGGCACCGCCGCAGACGATCGCCTCGATAATGATCTCGCTCGAAGAGAACCAGTCGAGCTGCTCTCCACGATCGAGAAACAATTGCAGTGCCCCGATCGCCACCGACAGCATGCCGAAGCCGAGCCAGTCGAGCTTGGCGGCGACATTGACCGCCGTTTCCTTGACGAAGGTCGTGATGCCGAGGAAGGCGATGACACCGATCGGCACGTTGATATAGAACACCCAGCGCCAGCTGATATGGTCGGTCAGCCAGCCGCCGAGAACCGGGCCGAGCACCGGCCCGACCATCACCGACACGCCGAACAGCGCCATCGCGGAACCGCGCTCCTCCACCGTGTAGATGTCGAGCATGATGCCCTGCGACAGCGGCACCAGCGCTGCGCCGAAAAAGCCCTGCAGCAGGCGAAAACCGACGATCTGGTTGAGCGATTGCGCCAGTCCGCAGAGTACCGAGGCGACGACGAAGCCGAAGATTGCGGTCAGCAGCACCCGCTTGCGGCCGAACCGCGCCGACAGGAAGCCCGACGGCGGCGTCATGATGGCGGCTGCGACGATATAGGAGGTGAGCACCCAGTTGATCTGGTCCGACGATGCCGCGACGCTTCCCTGGATATAGGGCAGCGCCACGTTGGCGATCGTCGAATCGAGCGCCTGCATGATGACCGCGAGAATGACGCAGGCCGTGATGGCGCCACGGTTCTCGACCACGGCTGCGGTGTTACTCATGGACGTAACTCTCCAGCCTCAGTCTTGAGCGTTGGCCGAGGAAGGGCCGAAGAGCTTCTGGGCAAATTGCGGCAGGCCGCGCTTGTGGCCGGTATCGACGTCGAGGACCACGCTCATTCCGACGCGCAACGGCGGCTTGCCCTTGGCATCGGCGTCATCGATGTTCACGCGCATCGGAATGCGCTGCACCACCTTCACCCAGTTGCCCGACGTATTCTGCGACGGCAGCAATGCAAAGCTGGCGCCCGATGCCGGGCTGACGCTCGCCACGGTGCCCTTCCATTGCAGGTCGGGATAGGTATCGACCGTGATCGTCACCTCCTGGCCGGGCTTGATATAGGTAAGCTCGGTTTCCTTCGGATTGGCCGAAATCCACATGTTCTTGCTGGCGACCAGCGAGAAGCCCTGCTCGGCGGCATCGAGATAGCTGCCGACCTGCAGGCTGCTGACATTGGTGACGATCCCGTCGAAGGGCGCCCGCACGACGGTATCGTCAAGCTGACGCTGCGCGTCGTCGACGGCCGACTGCGCCGCCAGATAGGTCGGATTGCTCTCGATCGGCTGGTCGGCATTGCCGCCGAGTTCGGCAAGTGTCGCATCGGCCTCGGCCTTGGCTACTGTCACCTTTTCGCGCGCGGCATCGAGATTGTGCTTGGCGTCGTCGAAGGCAGTCTGGCTTGCTGCCGAGCCGGAGATCAGCTTCTGCTGCCGGTCCAGCACGGTTTCGTAATAGGGAATGTCGGTCTGCGCCTGCTGGATCTGCGCCAGCGCCTGCTTGTAGGAGGCCTGCAGGTTCAGAAGCTGGTTGCGCGCCTCGCCGAGCTTGGCCTTGGCGCCGTCCAGCGCGATACGGAAACTATCCTGCTTCAGCGTGAAGAGCACATCGCCCTTTTTCACCTGCTGGTTTTCGTGCACGTTGATGGACACGACGGTGCCGGCGACGTCGGTCGAAACCCCGACCATGTCCGCCTGGATATAGGCGTTGTCGGTGCTCATCACCTGACCGCCCTGAATATAATAGTAGCCGCCAACGACGACCGCGATCGGCAGGAGCGAGAAAAGCACCAGACGCTTGACGCTGCGCTGGCGGCGCATGCGCGTGGCCGGCGTTTCAGCCGCGGCCGGCGCTGCGGTTTCCAGAACGGTGACCTTGTTGTCGTCTAGTGCACGGGGAGACGTTTCGGACATGATTGGCTAATCTTCTTGTGCCTGCACCCGGCAGGCATCGACGAGGTTGATCTTCATTGTAGACAGCATTTCGTAGAGGAGGCCGCGATCGGCCTCGGATATCGTTTCCAGCGCCTCGGCACGGGTTGCCTCACCGATCTTGCGACCGTCGTCGAGCAGGGCGCGTGCCGCTTCGGTCGTATAGAGCAGCGTGACCCGCCGATCCGTTTCATGCGGGCGGCGCTCCACCAGTCCGCGCTCCGCCAGATTGTCGAGAACCCGCATCAGCGAGATCGGAGTGATTTCAAGAAGCTCGGCCAGCGCCTTCTGATGGATCCCCTCGCAATAGGCCAGATAGGCAATCGTCTGCCATTGAGCCCGCGTCAGCCCGATATGCCGTGCATTCTGCTCGAAACGCTTTCGAAGCAGGCGCGCAACATCATTCAGGAGAAAGCCGAGAGTGGGTGCCGGTTTTAGCATCGGGAAATAAATAACATGCTGATGGTTAGCATGTATATCATCGACATATGAATCGCAAGTGGCGCGGCATTGCTGCCGCGCCACAAATTCGAGAACCTGCCCTGCCGATCAGGCATGGGTTACGGGATTACAGCTCACCGCTTGGCAGCAAGACTGATCACGCCCCGTAAGGTGCCAGAAAGCCCTTGATCGCCTCGATCTCATTCGGCCGGATTTCATGGCCGCCCGCATGCCATTCGAGCGTCACCGTATCGCCCTGGCGCTTGAAATATTCAGCAAGATCCAGTGTCATCGGTACAGGGCAGATCGGATCACGCTCGCCTGCGGTGATCAGCACGTGGGCGCTGTCGCCTGCCGGGCGATCCGCCGGTGCAAACGGGATCAGCGGATGCATCAGCACACCGGCCTCAATCAGGCCGGGCTTCTCGATCATCAGATTGGCGAGGATGTTGGCACCGTTGGAAAAACCCAAGCCCAGCACGGTCGAGGATTCGTAACGGTCGCGATTGGCAGCGATGAACTCGGCCATCCGTTCGGTCGCACGCGCTAGGTCGTCACAATCGTAGACGCCTTCCGCCTTGCGCCGGAAGAAGCGGGCCGCCCCATGCTCGGAAACGTCGCCGCGCGGCGAAACGACTGTGGCGCCCGGCATCAGCCGGCTGCCGAAATCGAAGAACTGGTTCTCGTCGCCGCCCGTGCCATGAAAGGTGAACAGGATCGGCGATCCGGGCGCACCGGGGCGCACCCGGTGCAGATAACTGTCGTAACTCATGGAAATCTCCTCAAAGAAAGTCGGGCTGGCGAGGCAGGCTCAATGCCTCGCCGAAGGTCATCACGGCATAGAACAGTTCCAGCAAAAGTGCGTCGCGGTTTTGCGTCCGGAACTGTGTAAAATCAGAGGGATAGAGCGATTTCGCGTCTCGAAGAAAAGCGGAATACTCTAAGCGATCGGCTCCAGATTCTGTTCCAGCGCCTTGCGCAGGTGCTCATGCTGCTTCGGCAGCTTCAGCGCCTCGCCGAGATGGGCGGTATCCTCGTCGCGATCGAAACCGGGCTCGTTGGTGGCGATCTCGAACAGGACGCCACCCGGCGTACGGAAATAGATCGCCCAGAAATAGTCGCGGTCGATCACCGGCGTCACCTGGTAGCCGGTATCCATCAGCGCCTTGCGGACTTCGAGCTGCTTTTCGCGATTGTCGACCGCGAAGGCGATATGATGCACCGAGCCGGCGCCGAGGCGGGCGCTGTTGATGTTCGGCATCGTCTCGACATCGATGAAGTCGGCACCATTGCCTCCGGGCATGCCGCAGCGGATCACACCATCCTTCGCGTCGACCTGCTCATAGCCCATGAACTTGAGAAGCTCGCCGGTAGAACCTTCGTCGCGAAGCCGCAGGGACGCGGAGTGGAACCCACGGATCGCGTCATCGGCGCCGACGCCATTGCCGGTAAAAGGCGCACGATTGTCATCCCTGACTTCAACGAGCGCAAAACCGTCGCCGTCCGGACCGGCAAAATGCAACCGCTTCTCGCCGAAGGCTTCATCGGCCTTCAGCCCATCGGCACCGGCTTTGGTCAACCGGTCGGCCCAGTAACCGAGCGAGCCTTCCGGCACGGAAAACACGGTCGTGCCGACTTCGCCGGTACCCGGACGGCCCTGCGCGATATGCGGAAACGGGAAATAGGTCATCACCGATCCCGGCGTGCCGACTTCGTCGCCGTAATAGAGATGATAGACATCCGGAGCATCGAAATTGACGGTCTTCTTCACCCGGCGCAGGCCGAGCGTATCGGTGAAAAACCTGTTATTGGTGGAAGCACTCGCCGCCATCGACGTGACGTGATGCAGGCCTTTGATCTGGGTAAGCATGTCAAACCCCTTGGTCGTTTCGGGGGCCGCCCATGCGGCCCGCCGTTCATGGGGTGATATTTGGTCGATCGGGCCGGGATTGGATAGACGGACACATCCGAACGGATTGTTCAGAAAACGTTGACGTCAATCGAGCAGCGTTCACTGATCAGACATTTTCCGGCAGGCGCCAGTCGATCGCATCCTTGCCGATCGACTGGAGATATTCGTTGGTCTTGGAAAACGGCCGCGAGCCGAGAAAGCCGTTATGCGCCGACAGCGGCGACGGATGCGCCGATTTCAAGACCAGATGCCGCTCCTGATCGACGAACGCCGCCTTCTTCTGCGCATAGGAGCCCCAGAGAATGAAGACGATTCCGTCGCATTCGTCATTGACGGTGCGGATGACGGCATCGGTAAACCGCTCCCAGCCCTGCCCCTGATGCGCGGCCGCCCTGCCCTCTTCCACCGTCAGCACGCTGTTGAGCAACAGCACGCCCTGTTCCGCCCAGCTTTCGAGAAAGCCGTGCTTGGCGGGCGGAATGCCGAGATCAGCCTGCATTTCCTTGTAAATATTGACGAGCGACGGCGGCGTCTTCACGCCAGGCTGTACCGAGAAGCACAGCCCATGCGCCTGGCCAAAACCGTGATACGGATCCTGGCCGAGGATCACCACTTTCACCTCGTCGAGTGGGGTAAGGTCGAGCGCGCGAAAATACTCGGAACCCTTTGGGAAGATTCGTTTTCCCGCCTGCTTCTCGGCAACGAGAAAACGCTTGAGATCGGCCATGTAGGGATCCGCAAACTCACTTTCCAAAGCGAATTTCCAGCTCTCCTCCAGCTTGATCTCACCCTCTGCCATGCCATTCACCCTTTACTGGAACCTGCTGCCGCGCTGGATCACTTCCGTCTTGTAGCCGTCCGGATCGGTGACGAAGAAGAAATGCGCGAAAACCGCACCATCATGCTTCATCTCGACAAGCTTGCCGACAGTAAGCCCCAGATCGGTGAAACGCCTGTATTCCGCCCCGATATCATCGACCGTCACCGCCAGATGGCCGTAACCGTTGCCGAGGTCATAGGGCTCCGTGCGGCCGGCATTGACCGTCAGCTCCAGCTCGAACCCGGTTTCCGGGTTCGACAGGTAGATCAGCGTGAAGCCGTCGAACGGCACGCGGCTGGCAACCTTGAGGCCGAAAGCCTTGTCGTAGAAATCGACGGACCGAGCCTCGTCGAGGACGCGGATCATCGAATGCACCATCTTGGCCATCGACAAATTTCCTCAGCTCATCACGTGGTTTGAGCGCGAATGCCAGGCCCAGGCGGACTTGATGATATCGGCAAGCGTATATTGCGGCTCCCAGCCCAATACCTCACGCGCCTTGTCGTTATTGGCGACGAGCGAGGTGGAATCGCCCTCGCGGCGACCGACATATTCCACCGGGAACGGCTTGCCGGACACCTCGGAAATCGCCCCGAGCAATTCCTTCACCGTCGTGCCGGTGCCCGTGCCGAGATTGAGCTCGACCATATCGCCACCGGCGAGCAGGTAGTCGACGGCGCGCACATGCGCATCGGCAAGGTCGAGAACATGGATATAGTCGCGCACGCAGGTGCCGTCGCGTGTATCGTAATCGTCACCGAACACCTTGAAGCCCTGGCGGCGGCCAAGCGCTGCCTCGATCGCAAGCGGGATCGCATGGGTTTCCGGCGTATGCCACTCACCGATACGGCCCTCGAAATCGGCGCCGGCAGCATTGAAATAACGCAGCATCACCGACTTCAGGCCCATATACTGCCCGTAATCCTTCAGCGCCTGCTCGATAATGTATTTCGTGCGGCCATAGGGGTTGATCGGCGCTTGGCCATGCGTTTCGTCCATCGGCACCTGCATCGGCAGACCATAGGTCGCGCAGGTGGAGGAGAAGACGAAAGCCTTTACTCCGGCCTTCATCGCAGCCGACATCAGCGTCAGCGCGCCAACCACGTTGTTGTCGTAGAAACCGACCGGGTTCTTGACCGATTCCCCCACCTCGATGAGGGCTGCAAAATGCAGCACGGCTTCCGGCTTGTGCTTTTCGAACACTTCGTCGAGCCGGTCGTGGTCGCGGATATCACCCTGTTCCAGCTCGCCCCAGCGGACGAATTCCGCATGCCCATTCGAGAGATTGTCGAACACGACGGGCTCGTAGCCCTTCTCCGCCAGTACCAGACACGTATGGGACCCGATATAGCCGGCACCGCCCACGACAAGCACTTTCTTCTTCGACATCATGTCCTCAAGAATTGTTGAAGTCGGCGGCACTATAGCCGCCATGGATCAAATGGGAAGGGCGCATGCTGCACATGCACAGCAGCTTAAAATGGCATGCACCAATATGGGATTGCACGTTGACTTTGGGTATGAAGACACGGCATCGGAACTTGTCTATCTTGTTCAGGTTTTCGCCATAGGCCTTTCATGCGCTACGTTTTTCTCTGCCTCGGCTGGCTGTTCGTCGCGCTCGGCGTCATCGGCGCCTTCCTGCCCGTGATGCCGACGACGCCGTTTCTGCTTCTGGCGGTCGCCTGCTTTGCTAGGTCGTCACCGAGGCTCGAAGCCTGGCTGATGAACCACAAGACCTTCGGCCCGTCACTCAGGAACTGGCGCGAGCGCGGCGCGATTTCGAAGCGGGCGAAGATCATGGCGATCTCACTGATGAGCGTCAGTTATGTCGGCTTCTGGTTCGGCTCGCACCCGGCCCCATGGCTGGCGATCCTCGTCGCAGCCTGCATGATCGGCCCCGCCATCTTCATGCTGACAAGGCCGAGCGAGTAGAGCAGTTCCAGCAACAGTGCGTAACGGTTTTGCGCCCGGCACTGCGTCAATTCCTCTGAGGATTACCGGTGTCGCGACTGCGGCAACACGTAAGGAATATGCGCCGCCGGCACCCGCCCGACGGCACCGGCAATGCCATAGACCGAAGCGATGATATTGTCGTTGACCGTCTCGTGGCAGGCGCCCTCCGCCACCACCCGGCCACGATTGAGCACGACGAGATGATCGGCGAATTCCGCCGCAAGGTTGAGGTCGTGCAGGATGGCGAGAACCATGCCGCCGGCGGAGGCGAAGTCGCGGGCCGTCTCCAGCACCGAGATCTGGTGGCCGAGATCGAGGCTCGCCGTCGGCTCGTCGAGGAAGAGCGCCCGCGGCACGCCGTCGACCACCGGCTGCGGCACCTGCGCCAATGCGCGGGCAAACTGGACACGCTGCTGCTCGCCGCCGGACATGGATGGATAGGGCCGGCTTTCGAAACCGCGCAAGCCGACACGTGCAAGCGCCTTGCGGGCCTCTTCGGTCGGGTTGAGCGCCCCCTGCGCCACCGCGCCCATGCGGGCGATTTCGAGCGCCGAGAAGGGAAAGGCCAGCTGCGTCGCCTGCGGCAGCACCGCCCGGCGTCTGGCAAGATCGACCGGCTGGCAGAGATCGACATTCGTGCCGTAATAGGAAACGAGACCGCTATCCGGCTTCATCTCGCCCGACAGCACCTTCATCAGCGTCGACTTGCCGGCGCCGTTTGGCCCGATCACCACGGTGAACTGGCCCGCTTCAAGCCTGATATCGACACTGTCGATCAGCTTTCGTCCGGCCCGCACGACGCTCACATTGTCGGCGACGATCATCGTCTGGGTCATCGCCCCGGTCATCATTGCGCTCATGGCAGATCCCTTGCTCCGATACCGTTCTTGCCGATCAGCAGGAAGAGGAAGACCGGCGCCCCGAACAGCGCCGTGACGACGCCGATCGGCAATTCCGCAGGCGCTGCCACCGTGCGCGCCACACTGTCGGCGATCAGAAGCAGTGCCCCGCCACCAAGCGCCGAACCGGGCAGCAGGAAGCGGTGCGACGGCCCCATGGCGATCCTCAGAAGATGCGGCACGACGATGCCGACGAAGCCGATCGAGCCCGCGACCGCAACCGTCGAGCCGCAGGCCGCAGCGACCGCGATGATGACGATGCGCTTCAGCCGCTGCACCGGAATGCCCATATGGAAGGCCGCCGCATCGCCGAGCACCAGAGCATCGAGCCCGCGCGCGACGAAGGGAATGATCGCAAGCACCACCGCGATGAAGGGCAGGATCGACAGCACCCGCCCATAGGTCGCACCACCGAGCGAACCGAGGCTCCAGAAGGTGATATCGCGCAACTGCCGGTCATCAACCGTGGTGATCAGCAGACCCATCAGCGCCCCCGTCAATGCACCTATGGCAATGCCGCACAGGATCAGCGCCGTCGTCGACGTCCGCCCGTCACGGGTGGCGATCATGTAGAGAAGCCATGTATTGATCAGCCCGCCGAAAAACGCCATCAGCGGCAGAAACTGGCCGCCGAGCAGCATGGCGAGCGGAGCCAGAGCCGCATTGCCCCAGGCGATGGCAAGGACTGCGAAAAGCCCGGCACCGGACGTTACCCCGACAATGCCGGGATCGGCCAGCGGATTGCGGAACAGGCCCTGCATCATCGCACCCGATACGGCAAGCCCTGCCCCGACCAGAAGCCCGAGCGCCGTGCGCGGCAGGCGAACCGCCTCGAGAATGACCCGTTCCTGCGTCGTCAGCCGGTCGCCGTGTCCGGTCAGATAGTCCCACAGGTCGAAAAGCCCGACACCGGTCGGCCCGGCATGCAGGGAGATCAGACAGGCGGCCACAAGCAGGAGCGCAAGCAGGACGAGCACGATGACGCTCTGCCCGGTCCGGTCTCCCTCACGCGCTCTGATGAGCGGCATGGCGAGAGCCCGCAACATCAGTGGATCGCGTCCGGATAGAGCTTGGCTGCAAGCGCACGGGCCGCTTCCGGCGTGCGCGGGCCAAAGCCCAGAAGCAGGAGACCATCCATCGAGATCAGCGTCTTGTTGGCCGCAGCCGGGGTCGCCTGCATGGACGGAAGCGAGAACATCTGCTCCGGCGAAATGGCGTGCTCGCCGGCCTGCATGGTCAATACGGCATCGGGAGCGGCGGCAATCACCGCCTCGTCCGACATCGGCTTGTAACCGGTGACGGTCGGCGCCGCGTTGACGCCGCCGGCAAGCTCTATGATCGCGCCGGCTTCGGTATCAGCGCCCCCAGCTATCAGCCGGCCATTGGCAACCGACAGCACGAACAAAACCTTCTTCTTGTCGCCGGGGATTTTCGCCACATCGGCCTCGATCGCCTTCAGGCCATCGTCGGTCTTCTTGGCAAGCGCGTCGGCCTTGTCGGCAAGACCAACGGCGGCGCCGACGTCACGGATCTTCTGGCCGATCTTGTCGGCCTTCGGCGGCGTCGGAATGATGACGACCGGCACTTCGCTGGCCTTCAGGATATCCAGGACCTGCGGCGGGCCGGAGCCTTCCTCCATCAGGATCAGGTCCGGCTTCTGCGAGAGAACGCCCTCGGCGGAGAGCTGGCGCATATAGCCGACATTCGGCTTCGAATTGGCTTGCTCCGGATAGAAGCTCGTCGTGTCGCGCGCCACGATGCGGTCCTGCGCGCCGAGATCGTAGAGGATTTCGGTGATCGTGCCGCCGATGGAAACGATCCGCTTGGCTTCGGGATTGCCCCTGTCGGCAGCCGATGCACCACCGGCAACCAGAGACGCACCGACCACAACGACGGTGAAAATTTGCCGGAACCCGAACGAGGAAATCATGATGATCCATCCTTTTCGCCGCCGCGGCCCGAAAAGGACGGCAAGGAGGGCGGCGCTGCAAAACCTTATAACTTGAGTTGACTACGCAAGTTTTTTTGGCTTTTCAAGGGGAGAGGCCGCAGATATCTTGAGCCTAAAGTGAAACTTAAAGTGAGGATTTTGATCCATGTATATCGCAATGAACCGTTTCCGCGTCGTGCCGGGCTTTGAAGAGGCTTTTGAAGCCATCTGGAACGGCCGCAAGGGCCGGCTGGCGGAGCTTCCGGGCTATGTCGAGTTTCACATGCTGAAAGGTCCGAAGGCTGAGGATCACACGCTCTATGCATCCCACACCGTCTGGGAAAGCTTCGAGCACTTCCAGGCCTGGACCAAGTCGGAACAGTTCCGCGCCGCCCATGCCAGTGCCGGCGAGAACCGCGGCAAGGTCGAATATCTGTCCGGCCCGCAGTTCGAAGGCTTCGAGGTCATCATCCACGAAGACAAGAATGGCGCACGTCCCGCCGATGCGGCCTGAGGTCTCTTGATGAACGCAGTGTCCGAAATCACGCCTGAACCGGCTGCCGGCCGCCGCGACCGCGCGCTTGCGGCACTTGCCGAAAAGCTCGATGGCATCGTCGAATCGATCGCCGCTTCTGCCGACGTGACACCCGCCGAAATTCTCGAAATCCTGCCTGAGGGTTCGGCCGTCATCGCATCGAAGGAAAGCTTCCTCGATATCTGGAACGAACTCACCACCTGGGGCATCGTCCTCTTCCTCGTCCACACCGAAGACGTGGTGGCTGAGATCGACGGCAGCCTTCCCGTCGGTTCGGAAAGCCATGGCTGGTTCAACATCCACGGCGACAGCCCGATCGGGGGCCACATCAAGAAGGACAATTGCGCCTCGGTGACCTTCGTCGACCGCGCCTTCCACGGCCGCCGTTCCTGTTCCATTTGGTTCATGAACGCCAAGGGCGCACCGATGTTCAAGATCTTCGTCAAGCGCGACGAGGCCCGTGAGCTTCTGCCCGAACAGCTGGCGAAGTTCGAAGCTCTGCGCGCCCGCTACGCATAAGACATACCGACAAGAAAAACGAAAAAGGCGGGCGCCTGCCGTAGCGCCCGCCTTTCCGGCCATTGGCCTCGGGATGTCCGGGTTCGGACCGGAAACATTTTCGACAAGTTAATGGTGAGCCACGTGTTCCGGCTTGCCCTTGTGCTTGGTCGAGGCGAAATCTTCGAGTTGGCTTTCGCTCATCGACTTTTCCATCTCCTTCGAAGCGCCCTTGAGGTCGCTCTTCTTCGCTTCGCCGCGCTTGGCGGCCAATGCGGCACCCGCCGCCTTCTGCTGTGCCTTCGACTTTGCCGGCATGTCTGCCTCCATCGTGATATCTAGGCTTTCCAACCTCCCAACGACGATTTTCGTTCCATTCGACAAGCGCGGAACCTCTGCATCGGCCAAGGGTTTTCCCCGTGAAGCCTGCGGAACCGTCGCGGGCACCGATCTGGCAGAAGAGGAAAAGGCCATGAATGCCGCAGACAATAAGAACAGCAGTGCCGAGGATCTGGAGCAGGAACAGCTCGACACCACCAATCCGGAAGCCCTGAAAGAGGCCGTCCGCCTCGGCAAGGATGACAATTATCTGGTCAAGAGCGATCTCGAAGATGCCGACCAGCGCGAGGGCGAAGACCAGCCCGACGGCCGCCCGAGCCCGCTGGCGAATGCCGACAATCCCGAGGCCGACTGAAGCCTCGACGGAACTTCTTGAACCTCTCGCGTGTTGCTTCTCGACTGGGAGAAATGGAGACACGCCATGGACGCCGACACGATACCGACGACGAAGTCGGAGCCGACGGCCGGGATAGAAGCCGCCGGCAACGAGATGAGGGGCCGAGACAGCAATGGCCCCGACAGTGAACGCGGCAGCCATCCCCTGCACCTGATGCCGGGGATGGAGGTGAAGGCAGCCCCGACGCTTGCCGATGCAGACGCCGAAGCCTTCGTCTCCGAAGCGCTGGAGGATCTTGTCGCCTGCCACATTCCCTTTCTGCTGGCCGGCACATTCGCCATCAGCGCCTATACCGGCATCAGCCGCCCGACCAAGGATCTCGACATCTTCTGCAAGGCCGGCGACTACACCCGCATCCTCGCCCATTTCAAGGAGAAGGGCTACGAGATCGAGGTGGAGGACGACCGCTGGCTCGGCAAGATCCGTAAGGGCCGCCACTTCATCGACGTCATCTTCGCCGCCTCCAACGGCACGATGCCGATCAGCGACAGCTGGTTCGAAAACGCCCGCCAGATCGAGATGAACGGCCACAAGGTGCGCATCATCGCGCCGACCGAACTGATCTGGTCGAAATGCTTCGTCCAGCTCCGCCATCGCTATGACGGCGGTGATATCGTCCACATGATCCTGCGCGCCCATGACGAGATCGATTGGCAGCGGCTGCTGAACCATATGGAAGTGCACTGGGAAGTGCTGTTGATCCATCTTCTCAACTTCCGCTGGATCTACCCGACCGAGCGCGACAAGGTGCCGGACTGGCTGCTCGATGAACTGCTTGACCGCCTGAAGGCGCAGCGTGAACTGCCCTTGCCGCAGATGAAGATCTGCCGCGGCCGCATGTTCAGCCGTGTCGATTTCGAGATCGACGTCAAGGAATGGGGCTTTGCCGATGTCGGCGGCGAAGGCGACCTGCGCGACGGCATCGACGAGGAAACGCGACAAGGAGGCCAATAATGGCGAAGGCACCCGAAAGGAAGCAGGATGCCGGTTCGGCATCCAGGACAAACGGCAGCCCCGACGGTCAAAAGGATGCCAGGCAGCGCATCGCTGCCGTCGGCGACCTGCATGTGAAGGAGCACGGTTCGGCATCCTACAAGGAGCTTTTCACCGAGATCTCCCAGGCCGCCGACATTCTCGTCCTGACCGGCGACCTCACCGATCTCGGCAAGCCCACCGAGGCGGAATTGCTCGCGGCGGATCTGCGCTCCTGCTCCATTCCGATCGTCGGCGTGCTCGGCAATCATGACTATGAATGCGGCCATGTCGACGAGGTGAGAGCCATCGTCAAGGATGCCGGCGTGCATCTGCTCGAAGGTTCGGCGATCGAGATCAACGGCATCGGCTTTGCCGGGGTGAAGGGCTTTGCCGGTGGTTTCGGCCGCTATATGCTCGGCTCCTTCGGCGAGCCGGCCATCAAGGCGATGGTGGCCGAAAGCGTCGAGGAAACGATGCGGCTCGAAAACGCGCTGAGGCAGGTCAAATCCGAACGCGCCATGGTGGTGCTGCACTACGCCCCCATCCAGCAAACCGTGGAAGGCGAGCCACCGGAAATCTTTCCCTTCCTCGGCTCCTCCCGGCTGGCCGAGACGATCGACCGCTTTCCGGTGAAAGCCGTCGTCCACGGCCACGCCCATCGGGGTACCTACGAAGGCCGAACCCCCGGCGGCGCCCCGGTCTACAACGTCGCCTCCCACATCGAGAAGCCGACGGGAAAGGCCTATGCGCTCTTGGAGATGTGAGCAGTGGTGATATCGATTTTCGTCTCTGTAGATGAGAGACAAGTGGTTGATTAAAAAAGCCCCCTCCCAAACCCTCCCCACAAGGGGGAGGGCTTAACCCGGCATCACCGCCGACACTTTCTATTGCCGATCGAGGCAGGAGGCCGCCACGAATCCTCTCCCCCCTTGTGGGGGAGATGGCCGGCAGGCCAGAGGGGGAATCGCAAAGGATGGCAGGCAGCCATCAGGCAAACGACGCCCGCGACGAAAACCTTCCGCCCCATCCCATGCCCATGGAACTCCCAGCCCTTTCGCCCGTTTGCCGCTCTCTTTCACCAGTGGAGGACCGGATTGCATGACGGACGTTGAGGCCGCCGAGGAGTTTCGCGTTTTCCCCAAAACCTGGGGAGCGGAATATGTTGCTGTCGGTGAAGTGCGCTTTCGCCTCTGGGCACCGGGACAGGAGACCGTCACGCTGCGCCTGAACGGCGACGATACCGAGATGAGCGCGGCTCGCGACGGCTGGTTCGAACTCTTGGCAACCGGCGTCTCCGCCGGTGCCGAATACAATTACGTCCTCGAAAACGGAATGACCGTCCCCGACCCCGCATCGCGGGCGCAAAAAGACGGCGTCAACGGCCCCTCCCTCGTCATCGACCCCACCAGCTATGACTGGCAGGACACAAGCTGGAAAGGCCGCCCCTGGGAAGAGGCGGTCATCTACGAACTGCATTTCGGCACATTCACCCGGGAAGGCACGTTTCGTGCCGCTATCGACAGGCTAGACTATCTTGCCGATCTCGGCATCACCATGATCGAGGTCATGCCGCTTGCCCAGTTCGGCGGCGAACATGGCTGGGGCTATGACGGCGTACTGCTCTATGCGCCGCATTCGGCCTATGGCCCGCCGGAGGATTTCAAGGCCTTTGTCGATGCCGCCCATCATCACGGCATCTCCGTCGTGCTCGATATCGTGCTCAACCATTTCGGCCCCGAGGGCAATTACCTGCCGCTTCTGGCACCGGATTTCTTCCACAAGGAGCGGATGACGCCCTGGGGCGCCGGCATTGCCTATGATGCCGATGCCGCCCGCGCCTATATGGCGGAAGCCCCTCTTTATTGGCTGGAGGAATTCCATCTCGATGGCCTGCGCTTCGATGCGATCGACCAGATCGAGGATGTGTCGGACACCCATATGCTGGTCGAGATCGCCGAGCGCATCCGTGCCGAGATCACCGACCGGCCGATCCACCTCACGACCGAAGACTGCCGCAACGTCACCTTCCTTCACCCCCGCACCGAAGACGGGTCCGCACCGCTGTTTACCGGCGAATGGAACGACGATTTCCACAATGCCGTCCATGTGTTCCTGACCGGCGAGACCCATGCCTATTATAAGGATTTCGCCGAAAGCCCGGAAAAGCTCGTCGCCCGCTGTTTGGCGGAAGGCTTTGCCTATCAGGGCGAGGTATCACCGCAATCGGGCCAGAAGCGCGGCGTCGACAGCAAAGGCCAGCCGCCCACAGCCTTTGTCGACTTCATCCAGAACCACGACCAGACCGGCAACAGAGCCCAGGGCGAGCGGCTGATTGTGCTTGCCGGAGACGCCCGCACGAAAGTGTTTCTCGCCACCCTGCTTCTCTCGCCGCATATCCCGCTGATCTTCATGGGCGAGGACTATGGCGAGACGAACCCCTTCCTGTTCTTCACCGATTTTCACGGCGATCTGGCGAAGGCCGTGCGCGAGGGCCGGGCACGGGAGTTCGAAGGCCATGCCGGGCACGGAGAAAAAGTGCCCGACCCGAATGCGAAAAAGACCTTCGAGGCTTCCAAACTCGACTGGAAAAAGCTCGACACGCCTCAGGGCCGCGACTGGTTCGATTTCACCTCCGAACTGCTCAAGCTGCGGCGGGAGATGATCGTCCCGCTTCTGCCAACGGCTGCCGGCGGCACCGGCAAAGTCATCGAAACCGGCCACGGCTTCCTCGCCGTCTCCTGGGATTTTCCGAAAGGCAGATACGCAATCGCCCTCAATATCGGCGATGCCGCACGGCCGCTGCCGAAACTGCCCGGCAAGCCGGTCTACGCCTATCCGAAGAGAGACCACCCCGAACGGGTGACGGACCTTGCCCCCCATTCCATCCTCGTCAGCTTCGAGAAGGTGTGAGCCGCCCTGATGATCCCGACCGCGACCTACCGCATCCAGTTCCGCAACGGCATGACCTTCGACCGCGCGGCAGCGCTCGTGCCCTACCTGAAACGGCTCGGCATCAGCCATCTCTATGCTTCGCCGGTCTTCACCGCCACGACCGGCTCCACGCATGGCTATGACGTCACCGACGCCAGCGGGATCGATCCGGCAATCGGCGGCCGCGAAGGTTTTGACCGGATGGCAGCCGCCCTCAAGATGGAAGGCCTCGGCCTGATCCTCGATATCGTGCCGAACCACATGGCCGCATCGCTGGAAAACCCGTGGTGGCGCGATGTGGTGGAACATGGGCATAAGAGCCGCTACACCCGCCATTTCGATATCGACTGGTCACGCCGCCTCACCCTGCCCTTTCTCGGCGATACGTTCGAAGCAGTCCTCGAGGCGGGCGATATCTCGGTGAAGCCCGATCCGAAGACCGGCAAGCCGTCGCTCGCCTATTATGACAGCTTCTATCCGCTCGATCCCGACACCTATGTCGGCAGTGAGGAAGAGGTGCTGCAGATCAACGACAAGGCCGCAGTCGCCGACCTGCACGACGCACAGCCCTATCGCCTGATGTCCTGGCGGGATGCGCCGCGCGATCTCTCCTATCGCCGCTTCTTCGAGATCACCGGCCTTGCCGGCATCCGCGTCGAGGATGATCACGTCTTCGACGACACCCACCGCCTCATCCTCGACCTCGTCCGCTCCGGCGCAGTCGACGGGTTGCGCGTCGACCATGTCGACGGTCTTGCGGACCCGAAGGCCTATCTGGAACGGCTGCGAAAGGAAGCAGGTCCGGATTGCTACATCACGGTGGAAAAGATCCTCGGCGACGAAGAGGACATTTCGCCGGACTGGCCGATCTCCGGCACGACCGGTTACGAATTTATCGCAGACTTGAGCGACGCGCTTGTCGATGCCGACCAGCTGGGCGAGCTGCAGGCCGCCTATGCAGGCGTGGCTGGCGCCGCACCGGACATGCCTACGGAACTACGCGCCGCCAAATTGCTGATGGCCGACAATAACTTCGCCGGTGAACTTGCCACGCTCGTCAAGCTTGCTGAATCGATACATGAAGAGATGCGCGGCGATGCAGCCGCCCTCTCGCAGACAGCCATCCGGGCCGGCCTGCGCGAACTGCTCGCAGCCTTCCCCGTCTATCGAACCTATGGCACCCCGGCCGGCATGCCGCCCGAGGGCCGGCAATTGCTGCAAAGGGTCGTCGAGCATGTGAGGCGCAACCAGTCCGCTGCCGACCTCTCAGCTCTGCCCCTGCTTGTCACGGTCCTGAATGGCGACGTGCCGGGACAGCTCGCCGAAAAAGCCTCGACCTTCCGCACCCGCTTCCAGCAACTGACCGGCCCGCTGATGGCAAAGTCGGTCGAGGATACGCTGTTCTTCCGCCACCATGCGCTGCTTGCCTTGAACGAAGTCGGTGCCGAGCCCCTGCCGCGTGAATTTTCGCTCCAACGGTTTCACGACCGGATGGCCGCGCGCCAAAGGCTGCAGCCACAGGCACTGTCCGGGACCTCCACTCACGATACGAAACGCGGCGAGGATGCCCGCGCCCGGCTCTATGCGCTGAGCGAGGCGCCGCAGGTCTTTGCCGATGCCGTGGCCCGCTGGCGGGAAATGAACGCCGGGGCCGTGCAGCAGCTCGACGATGGCCCGGCGCCCGAACCGGCTGTCGAATGGATGCTCTATCAGGCGCTCGCCGGTGCCTGGCCGCCAGAGATGGCGGCCGATGATGCCGAAGAACTGGCGGCGCTCGATGCGCGTTTTCAGCCCTATGTCGAAAAGGCGCTTCGGGAGGCAAAGCTGCGCACCAACTGGAGCGACGGCAATGCCGGCTACGAGGAAGCGGTGAAGCTCTACGCCCATCGCCTTCTTTCGCTCGACAACGAGGCATTTCTCGGCGATTTCGCCGCCACCATCCGGCCCTTCATCCGCGCCGGCAGCGTCAATAGCCTGACCCAGACCCTGGTCAAGCTCTTGAGCCCCGGCGTGCCCGATATCTATCAGGGCAGCGAGACGAGCGACCTGTCGCTCGTCGATCCCGATAACCGCCGCGAACCGGATTTCGATGCGCTGATGCAGCAATTGCCGGAAACCACCTCGCCGCTGAATTCCGCTGACGAGGAGGAGTGGCTAAGCGGGCGCCTCAAGCAGCACGTCATCGCCCGTCTGCTGCAGTTGCGGAAGGATCGCCCCGAACTCTTTTCCAGGGGCACCTACCTTCCCCTTTCAGCCACCGGCAAGAGAGCGCGCAATATCTTAGCCTTTGCCCGACAGTATAAGGATGAGGCCGTCATCCTCATTGCCCCGCGTCTCGTGCTTGAGGCACTGGCCAACCTTGCCAATGCAAGCGCCGCCGCCTGGGCCGAAACCGCAGTACCGCTCGAAGCGCCCCTGTCGGGCAGACGCTACCGGGATATTTTCACCGGCCGCATATTCGATTTCAACGATCAGGTCGCCGTCAACTGGGCCTTTGCCGAACATCCTTTCGCAGTCCTCGTCGCGGAGTAAGATTGTGCCCGCCCCTGCGAATCCCGCCAAAAAACACGCCCCTGAAACGACGAAACCGCCCGACCTCACGGTCAGGCGGTTTTCTTCTGCTGCCGCATCTTGTTTCCCGGTTTTATCGAATGCCGAGGAATGACAGGATGGCGAGCACGATCACGACGGCTCCGACGAGCCAGACAATGCTGTTCATGATGCTCTCCTGAAAATGTCTTGATGAATGGGGTTTGTAGAGGCTTCGCTCAGGCAAAACCGACAAGGTTGAGAACCGCGATGACGATCACGACTGCTCCAACCAACCAAATGATGCTGTTCATGACGTTCTCCTTTCGATGTCGCAAAAGTGAACGATCACGCCCCAAAAAGGTTCCCATGTTGCATCGCGCAACAGCAGCCGAAGCCACTGTTGGACAGGAGTATTGTCGAAGAAATGTCTACAGCCTGTCGCGCCTGAGGCCCGAGCCGCGGTCGAGCTTGCCCTGCTCCGCCTTGTAGAAGAACTGGCTCGCGACAAGCCACCCTTTCAGCGGCCTCAAGGGAAGGATGCAGGTCAACAGCAGGAACGGCAGCGATGTCAGAAGATGCACCCAGAAGGGCGGCTGGTAGAAGGTTTCGATCCACACAGCCAGCGCCACGCTCGGCACGCAGGCAAAGCAGATGACGAAGAAGGCCGGGCCATCGGCCGGATCGGCAAAGCCGTAGTCAAGTCCGCAGACTTCGCAGGCCGGCCTGACTGTCAGAAAGCCCTCGAAAAGATGCCCCCGCCCGCAGCGCGGGCAGTGGCCTCGAAGGCCGGTACGACAAGGCGAAAGTGTCGGCCATTGCGCATCATGTCCCATGGGTCCGGCTTCCTCTCGATGTGATCGAGATTGGCGTAACTCCGAACATTAGCATTCATCAAGGCACCAAGTTGTAGCGCGTCAATCTGCCTCTCCGAAAAGCTGCAAACCATCAAGCTGCTGCAACCGTTCCGTAGATCAGTCCCAGAGCGGCTCGGGAATGACGTGCCGTTCGATGATCTTCAGGCTCCTGTCCGGCAAGATGACATAGGTTTCCTGCAATTGCTCGCCCCATTGATTGTAGAAATTATGGGTGAACGTGCTGCCGATCGGCGACTTAGTCAGCTTGGTGCGCGGCTGGCCGCCATAGGTGATGCTGCCCGGAATGGGATTGAGCCCGGCACTGTTCAGGCCGCCGGTGGTGCAGCCCGCCAGTGCGACCGCCACGACAAGCAGGGCGACTGCCTTCTTCATGATCTGATCCTCGATAGGGAACCCATGCGCCGGCCCTTCATCGTCTAAGCCGGATGACATCGACAGATAGGGCATGGCCGATAATTCTGCTACCCTTGACGCAGATATCGGGTAATTCTTTGTCACCCGCCAAACCTGAAAATCATTCAAGGAAATCCTCGTGAGCAGACCCGTTTCCGGCATGTCGATCGCCGAATTGTCGATGTTGATCCACTCTGGCGTGATGAGCCCCGTCGAGATCGCTGAAGCCGTCTTCGACGCGATCGAAACCCATGCCGACAAGGCGATCTTCGTCTCCCTGCTGAAGGATCGCGCCATGGCCGAGGCGCAGGCCGCCGCAAAGCGCGTCAGCGAGGGCCGCTCATTCGGCTGGCTGGACGGCGTGCCGATCGCCTGGAAGGATCTCTTCGACATCGAGGGCATGGCCACCACCGCCGGTTCGACCGTCCTCGCCAGCCAACCCATCGCCACCAGGGATGCCGCCGTCGTCGATTTGGTCCGCCAGGCCGGCATGGTCGCCATCGGCCGCACCAACATGAGCGAATTCGCCTTTTCCGGCATCGGCATCAATCCGCATTACGGCACGCCCCGTAACCCGAAAAGCACCGATGTTCCGCGCATCACCGGCGGCTCGTCCTCCGGTTCTGCTGCAGCGGTTGCCGCCGGCCTCGTCCCCGTCGCGATCGGCACCGATACCGGCGGCTCGATCCGCATTCCGGCAGCGCTGAACGGCATCGTCGGCTACAAGGCAAGCCGCGGCCGCTATTCGATGGATGGCGTCTTCCCGCTGGCACAGAGCCTTGATTGCCTCGGCCCGCTCTGCCGCAGCGTTCAGGATGCGATCTGGGTCGATGCCGCCATGCGCGGCGCCACAAGACCGGACGTGACGCGCGGCACCGACAGCGTGCTTGATCTCGTCGTGCCGGAAAACGCCGTCTTCGACGGCGCCGAGCAAGGTGTCGTGGCGGCCTTCGAGGCAGCCCTCTCGCGGCTGGAAAAGCAGGGCGCGCGCGTCAGCCGCATCCGCATCCCCGCCTTCGAGGCGATTGCCGAACTGATGAAGGCCCGTGGCGCCCTGGTGACGGCCGAAGCCTTCGCCCTGCACCGCGAACGCCTGACCGGCCCCGTTGCCGATGAGATCGACCCGCGCGTCGTCGCCCGCATCCGTCTCGGCGGCAACATTTCCATGGCCGACTATATCGACATCCTCGAAATCCGCCGCCGCCTGACGAAGGAAACCGAAGACCTGCTCGCCGGCCGCCTCGTCGCATTGCCGTCCGTCGCCCATGTCGCTCCACCGAGCGAGCCGCTGCTGAAGGACGACGATCTGTTCTTCGCCACCAATGGCAAGACCCTGCGCAACACCGGCTTCGGCAATTTCCTCGACTGGTGCGGCGTCTCCATCCCCTGCGGCAGCGGCGATGCCGGCATGCCGGTCGGCTTCCTCCTGTCCGGAGCAGCCGGCGAGGACGAAAAGCTTCTCTCAGCCGCATTGCGCTACGAAGAGGTCATCCGCGGCTGATCCCGAGCCGATCCATCTGCCTCCGTAAATCGCGGCTCCTCGCTGCTTTGCCTCACCTTGATGTCCTGCGCTGTCTTGCGCAGGACATCAACACCCGGCATTCTCGGCCATGGCGAATTCATCGCCTGGATGAATGCGCGTTGACGAGCCAGAAGCAATATTCCTCCGACGGCACGAAGATCGGCATCCTGGACGACCAGGGTACGGAAACGGTCATTTCCTTCGACGAGTTCTGCTCCCGCCTTGGCGTCGACGGCTGGGTGCGGCTGCACGGCAGCGATTACAGCGGCCTTGCGGCGCTCGCGACCGAGCTCGTCCACTTCAATCTGGGCGTCACCGACAATGCGGTCGGCAGGCGCTATGCGATGGTCGAGATCCTGCGGCCGGGCAAACGCCTCGCCGACGGCGGCGAGCAGCTTCCGGTCGTCGATATCAGCCGTTACCGGCTCGCAGATTGCATAGAGGTCATCCAGCACCTTCCGCTTGACGACATCACCGCCGAGCAGCTCCGGCACTCCCTGCCCTCGATCCGATCGAAGGCGGAAGTCCGCAAGGCCCTGATCGCCCGCTATCGCCCGATGCTGCCGAAAGCAAGCGAGGACGACCTTTTGGCCCACGGCATAGCACTCAGCCGCTTCAGCTTTATCTGATGGATGAGGAGAGCCTAACGCGAAAATGTCGACGCAAGCCCAATGAACAAGCAAAACCATCGGAAATAAGGTGGAGAAATTTGGTAGCGGGGGACCGCTCCAGTTACTATCACCTACTGGAAACAGGCCAGTTTGTGGACTCGGATCGTGGCAGATCAAGCTCAAGCGGGTTCTGGCTGAGGCCCTGCCGTCCGTATCCCCCCGCCCGCTGCGAACGGCAGCCCTGAGGCATCAAAGAAAAGTTCTAGCTGCCTGGCTGGAAGTGTTGGCTCAAGTGCATGAAGCCGCGCGGCCGCCGGGGACGTATCGGGGGAAAAGGGCAGAGCTATGAGCGAGAATGACGCAATGAGGTGTTAAATTTCACCTACCGTCAACAAAAGCTTTACCGTCACGCGTTAGCCTATAAAATGCTGACGCGAGGCTTAACATGAAATACGCGATGAGACCGGACGAAATGCGAGTGATCATCCGGCCAGCAGATGCGCCGGATGATAGTTCGCGCCTCATTCAGGCTAGCGTTTTCGCGAAAATGTTCAATTCGGTGTTCTCCGCGATCAAGGCGGCAAACAAAGATGCGACCGAAAAAAAGTCCCGAAGCGAATTCTTTATATCTCATTTAAAAATGGGGTCGAACGAGTTTGGCATCCTCGAACACAAACGCACGTCAGGCGATACTCCGTCGCCTTCGATCGACTTGTTTAAACGCTGCGCCACTAGCGTCATCAGGAATGAGTTCGATAGAGTTGACCAGTTTCCAGAGGTTGCAAAAGGCCTTGTCCGCATTGGCGACAAGCTGAATCCAAACTACGCAATTCTTGCGCAGTTCGCGGACATGGAATTACCAATTGATGGTTTTTTCGCCAAGCAAACTCAACGCTACAAGCAGCACCGCAAAGAGCGGCTCGCTCCTCCCTACTTTGCTGGGAATGCGATCGGCTCTTTCGAGGGTGTGATTGGCAATATAGATTATCGAGGTGCCGCATGGACTGGCCATATCGTATTGCCAGGCGGCGCGGGTGTGCAGATCGAGTGTGTCTTCGACAAAACCAAAGGCGAAGACAGCTTTAATCCGTTCGGCAACAAGCGGGTATCAGTGACGGGCAGAGCAATTTACACCGGCGAAAGCCAACTCCCTGAACGGATTGAAGTGATAACCATTCAGGAGATACATTCTGCTAAGTCATACTTGAGCATCCAAGGGTCGCTCACAGGTAAGCAATATCTCGACTGGGATGCATCACTTGAAAACCTGCAGTAGTACGAATCTCTTCTTCGACACGAATGTCCTTTTGAGCCACGCGAATTCCGACGCAGGAAGCGCGGCGCCTGACATAGAGAAGATTCTTGAGGAAGCCTATGCAGGCAAGAGATCGCTCTGGGTTAGCAGCATAATTTTCGCAGAGTTGCGCCCCTCCCTATTCGTCGCTGGCAAGTTCGAAAGTGTGACAAAGCTTGCGTCGTATATTCGGTCGATCGCAACAGTCGTGTCTCCGGATCCCGATATGATGCTGAGGGCCGGGAGACTGCGTGATCAGCGATGGAACAGATCGGGAAGGACCGCGGAAGAAAAGTACCGGACTATGTCTCTTGGTGACGCGTTGCACATTGTTTCAGCGCTTTGGGTGAAAGAAGCGACAAATGTTCCAGATCTTCAGTTTCTCACTTTCGATGATGGTAAATCAAGATCAGACGAGGGTAAGTCGCTTTCATTACTTAGGCTGGAGGAATACACTGATGGGATATCAAATCATCCGGACGTCATTGCCTCAGCCGCCCTCTATCGCACCAGGCCCATACTAAGCCAGACAGCCATGTTTTGACGGCCCTCCCACACACACGGCCCGCTTCGGCGGGCTTTTCTCACAATTGGCAAGTGATAGATTAATTGTTCAATTGCGACGAGGGGGTGAGCATGCCAGATGGTGATAGCTTCATAGGCAAGGCAATATTGGCTGCACTAGGGATTGCGCTGGCAGCCCTGGTAACCTGGATCACGAATACCTTCGTCAAATCCAAACAAGAACAAGCCGATCGGACGAGAATGACGAGCGTGCTGCTCGGCGAGTTGATGAATATCCATAATCACTACTACTACTCACGGGCAGAAATACCACAATTCGCAAAAAGCGCAGATGACGTTCTACAACTAAAGTTTTCCAAATACGGGCCAATGGCTTTTGTTGGAAAAGATCTGGCCCAGTTAGGCTTTTTGAGTAATGATGACATTACTCAGATCATGCAGATAAATCTGATTATCCGAAATACAGACACCGCAATTGACGCGCTTATTGAAATGAGCACGCATAACGATGGCGTAGATACCAGCAAACTGTGGGATCGCATGGGTTACGTGATCGAGACAACACAAAGTGTTGTCGCTCGGATTTTCCACGCCAATAAGAATATCCGATACTTAATCCCTGACGAATTTATTAAATAGCCCCTCTTTCCGCCAGCGTGAAATTGCAGGCCGCTTCGGTGGGTTTTTTTGTGCCTTGTGAATTTGCAACTTGTTGCACGGCCCCAACATATGGGCCGTGCATCGCGTTTACGCTTAGACGGTCTCGGGATCTGCGAGCCTATCCATATAGGTCATGCCGTCGGCCCCAGGCACTAGCGCTTCGAGCGAGATAGTTTTGAACTGATCGAACTCCCGATTGTAGGCCCGGAGGAATTGGGCGGCCTCCTTGTCGATGTTCTCGACGAAAAGCGTGCCTTCCATGACAGCCAGCGACATGGCCCCAGAAGCGGACCCGGCACGACAATTTCCGCAAGCGCGCCAACACACGGAAGGCTACCGACGATGCCAAGGTGGAAATCAGCAAAGTCATTTGGATGATGGTGAAGGATCTCGTCGCCGAGGAGGAAGGGACCTCTTCGGGTCGACCGCGATAAAAATCAGGCGATCCTCGATTCGGTCGACGAACCGGAAAACGTGATCGAGCTGCAGCCGAATGCAGTGAGGCGGTTTCGCGAGAACGTCAACGGCCTAGCGAAGATACTTTCGGGAGGGGGAGAGGTTTCGCCGGGAGTTGCTATTCCTTTCCGGCAGATGGTTACCGCGGTCGTTGTCGAGCCGCGCGCCGCATATGAAACCTATCAGATTGGGATCAAGGGCTTTTTATCTGGTCTCATCAGTGGAGACAAACATTCAGTGAGAAATTTGGTAGCGGGGGGCGGAATTGAACCGCCGACCTCAGGGTTATGAATCCTGCGCTCTCACCAACTGAGCTACCCAGCCACGCCCGACGAAGCTGCTTTGAAAGCGTCTGCCTCGCGGAATGAGCGGCTTATAAAGGCAGGCCGCGAACCTTGTCAAGCACATGACAGGAGAAAAACAGGGGAGTTTCAAACCTGTTTTCTGGCACGTTCGGCGCCGCCTGACGATACGGCAAGACGCACGTCAGGATACACGCATGCCTGCCGTCGCCACCGCGACATCAGGGATCGGGGCAGAGCAAAAGTCCGTTATGTTCAGGCGGCAACCGGCTGAGCCAGCAACTGGCGAAGCGAGGCTTCCGCCGCCTCGGCCCGCTCGGAGCGCTCGATGAAGCCGCCGCCATAGACGCGTGCATCCGGCCCCGGTGCCGAATAGAGCACGCAGGCCTGGCCGGGTGCGACACCAGCCTCGCCGATCGAAAGATCGACATAGATGCCGCGTTCATCGACATGCAGGGTCGCCGGTGTCGGCGGCCGCGTCGAGCGCACCTTGGCAAAGCAGGCAAAGCCTTGGCCCGCATCCTGTTCGAGCGACGAATCGCCGAGCCAGTTCATGTCGCGCAGATAGACCCGGTGCGTATCGAGCGCTTCCTTCGGCCCGACGATCACCCGGCGCGAGCGCGCATCGAGATAGACGACGTAAAGCGGTTCGCCGGTTGCCACGCCGAGCCCCTTGCGCTGGCCGATGGTGAAATGGACGATCCCGTCATGGCGGCCGAGTACGCGGCCGTCCATATGGACGATATCGCCGGCGAGCGCCGCATTCGGCTTCACCTTGTTGATGATGTCGGCATATTTGCCGGCCGGCACGAAGCAGATGTCCTGGCTGTCGGCCTTCTTGGCGACGATCAGGTCCATGTCTTCGGCAAGCACCCGCACATCGGCCTTCGACATGCCGCCGAGCGGAAAGCGCAGATAATCGATCTGCTCCTGCGTCGTGGCAAACAGGAACCAGCTCTGGTCGCGGTCGCTGTCGATTGGGCGATAGAGCGCCCGGCGGCTCGGATTGTCCGACGTCGGGTTGGCGGAAGAGCGGATATAGTGACCGGTCGCCAAGGCGTCGGCTCCGAGTTCGCGCGCGGTTGCCAGGAGATCGGCAAACTTGACCGTCTGGTTGCAGGCAACGCAGGGAACAGGCGTCTCGCCCATCGCATAGGCTTCGGCAAACGGATTGATCACCGTCTCGCGAAAACGCTTTTCGTAGTCGAGGACATAATGCGGGATGCCGAGCGTTTCGCAAACGCGGCGCGCATCGTCGATATCCTGCCCGGCACAGCAGGAGCCCGCGCGGTGGACGGCAGCACCGTGGTCGTAGAGCTGCAGCGTGATGCCCAGCACGTCATAGCCCTGCCGTTTCAAAAGCCCGGCCACGACGGACGAATCCACCCCACCCGACATGGCGACAACCACGCGCGTATCTTCCGGCTTCTTGTCAAAATCCAGCGTATTCACGGGACAACTCTCGCAGCAATCTCTTGTGCCTTGCCGATCACCGGTGGCACTTCGCGCCCGAGGCGGGTTCGTCCGCCTGCCGGGCAATGTTGCTCGGATATAGAAACTATTCGTCCGACGTGCAAGCAGCGCAACCGAAACAGCGACCGGGGCGCGTTTCGCCCGCTATTTCGACGGCCTGTTCATGTCCCACACGACCCAGCGGAAGAAGAGGTAGATACAATAGAAAAAGAACAGAAGGGGAAGCAGATGCTGCAGTTGCGTCATAATAAAGTCCGAACGTCACCCGCCCATGGCGGGTGACGCGGCTTACGCAATGCTGCCGCCAAAATCGAGGCGGAAGATAATCAACTATCAGTTATCCTGTGAATGAAGCATCACGATTGCAGCGCTGCATGCTGGGCGGCGGAGTGCGCTGCGGCCATGTCGGCCCGGTCCAACTGCCGGTCGGTGCGCACCTTCGGCAGCGCCTGCGGATAATCGCGCTGGATGAATTCCACCAGCTTTTCGCGCATCTCGCAGCGAATGTCGAAAACCTTCGGCGCGCTGCTGGCCGAGACGAGAATGCGGATTTCCATCACGCTCTCGCGGAAATCCGTCACCTGCACATTGACCACCCGCTTGTCCCAGAGCTTCGACGCAGCGGCGATCTCCTCCACCTTGGAGCGCAAGGCGGAAACGGGCACCGTATAGTCCAGATAGATCATCACCGTACCGATCAGTGCCGAGCTTTCGCGGGTCCAGTTCTGGAACGGGTTCTCGATGAAATAGGACAGCGGCAGGATCATCCGCCGCCAGTCCCACAGCTTCACCACCACATAGGTGGAGGTGATCTCCTCGACATTGCCCCACTCCCCCTCGACGATCAGCGCATCGTCGATGCGGATCGGCTGGGTGATGGCAAGCTGAATGCCGGCAAACAGGTTCTTCAGCATCGGCTGTAGTGCCAAGCCCAGCACGATACCTGCGACACCGGCCGATGCCAGCACGCTGACCCCGTATTGCTGCACCGCCGGAAAGGTCATCAACATCGCCGCAACAGTAAGAATGACGATCATGAAGCCCGCGATGCGCTCGGCTATCCGCGACTGGGTGACGTGGGTGCGCGCAAGCAGGTTGTCTTCCGCATCGAGCTTGAACCGTCTCAGATAGACCGTCGTCCAGATATGCAGAACGGTCTTCGTCGCCCAGCCGACAAGGATGATGAAGGCGAGGAGCAGGATATGGCGGAAAAGCTCGGCGGGCCCAGGAGCGAGCGGCGCAAGCGTGACGGCGAGCGACAGCGTGAAGGTGAGAATACCGAGCCGGAGCGGCCGCTTGCCTCTTGAAACGAGCGATCGCCAGAACAGATCCTTGTTCTCGACCACGCGGGTAAAAAGGCGGAATGCGAACCGATGCACCATGAGCCCGATCAGGATGGCTGCGGCCAGCACGGCAAGACTGACCACCCAGTTCGGCAGCCAATCGGTATATTGGCGGAATTCGGCGATGAAAGCGTTCATCGCATCGCAGTTAGGGTGCAATGCAGCATCGGAAAGGCCGGTCGCAAAAATATCATCTTTGTCCGCCTTCATGCCGCAATTGGGTGAGGAGAAAATCATGAACGAGCGATCCGAGGTTTTCGATCTCACGCGTTTCGTCGAGGCACAGGCGGAGATCTACAATCAGGTGATCGCCGAACTGCGCGACGGGGAGAAGCGAAGCCATTGGATGTGGTATATTTTCCCACAGTTCACCGGGCTCGGCGCCTCGGCCATGTCGCAGCGTTTTGCCATCAACTCGCGGGCCGAAGCCGTCGCCTATCTTGAACACCCGCTGCTTGGCTGGCGGCTTGGCGAATGCACGGCGGCCATGCTGTCCCACGAAGGTCGCAAGCCAGGCGAAATTCTCGGTTCTCCTGACGACATGAAATTCAAGAGCTCGATGACCCTGTTCCACATGGTCAGCGAAAAGGGCTCGCCTTTCGAGCGAGCCCTTCATGTCTTCTACAAAGGGGAGCACGACGAACGAACCGTCGCGCTCCTGAGGCTTTAAGCCGCCGACTGGATGGCGGAAAGCTGCCAGTCATTGGCCGGCCTGCGCACGAAGGTCCATACTTCGACCGTCTCCGTCTCATGGTTCGGATCGCCGTCGACGACCTTGCCATTGTTGCGGTCGCGCAGGAAATCGATCGACGAATAGCGCATCGCCACCGTCGCATATTCCTGGCCGTTCTCGCGCCATGCTTCCGACAGGTCGCCCTGCAGCAGCTTGACGTCCTTCACCTCGTTCTTGACGCCATTGGTGGCGTTCTCACCGAGTTCCTCGGCGAGATAGGACATCGCTTCCGGCGTGGTGAGGCTGCGCAGCTTGGCATAGTCCTCGTCCGCATAGGCGCCCTGGATCTCCGTCAGCAGCTTTTCGAACTGGCTGAGATCGCGGTTGGTGATGCCGATCTCGTCGGTATCCGGACCTGCCTGACGCGGGGCAGCCTGATAGCCGCCGCCGAAGCCGGCCGAAGAGGCCCCGCCACCGCCGATCTTGGGGATCTGGAAACCACCCTGCCCCGGCTGCTGCGACTGGTAGGCATTGTTCTGCGGCTGATTGTAGTCATCCGCACCATAGCCGCGTGCATTGCCGGCCGGACCTGCGGCCTGCTGCTGGCGGCGGGCGAAGAACCGCAGCGCCAGCATGGCCAGACCGGCGATCAGCGCGATCTGCAACAGCATGCCCATGAAGCCGGCCATGCCGCCGAAGCCCGTGCCCATCAGCATGCCGAACAGGCCGCCAAGGGCCAGACCGCCGAGAAGGCCACCGAACATCCCGCCGAACATGCCCGGACGGCGCGGCTGCGCGGCCTGTCCCATGCCGTTCGAAGGTGTGGTTGCGTTCTGCTGGGTATTCGGCGTCATCGAACGATTGATACCGCCGGCGGCGCCCGGTGCCGTATTGGTGGTCGGCGGAGCGGAAAATGTGCGCGTGCCGCGGCTGCCGAAGCTCGAACCGCCGCTCGCGCGACGTGCTTCCGCCATATCGACGGCAGTTAGCGAAACCGCCATCCCGACCGCAAGGATCGCGAAGAGTTTCTGGAAACGCCGAAGCTTGGATAACATCAATTTCTCCTCTGGCCGCCCGATGCGGTCCGTGACCCTGATATGGGGAATGCCGGACGAAATTTTAGAGGCTCCGCCAATTTTTCCCGCTTTAGTAGTTACAGAACTTGATCACGGGAGCCAATCTATACATTTACAACCATTAGATGTTTTTCAACGAGTCCCGATCACAAAAACGGGAGCGGAACGGAAAAGGGCCCGATGCACGCGCATCGGACCCTTTTCTCTTTCCCGGGAGGAAATTCACTTTGAAGCTGGCGACCTCAGTCGACGTTGAACACCAGCGGGCGTGCCTGGCGGATGGCCGGGTTGGCGGTCAGTTGAGAGAGAACGTCTTCCGATACCGGTGCATCGACATAAAGCAGCGCGATCGCATCACCGGATTCCTTCTCGCGGCCGAGCTGGAAGTTGGCGATGTTGACGCCGGCATTACCGAGCGTCGTTCCCATGAAGCCGATCATGCCGGGAACGTCGGTGTTGGAGATGTAGACCATGTTGGCGCCGACATCGGCATCCAGGTTGATGCCCTTGATCTGGATGAAGCGCGGCTTGCCGTCGGAGAACACGGTACCGGCAACGGAACGGGTCTGCTTGTCGGTCTTCACCGTCAGCTTGATGTAACCGTCATAGACACCGGTCTTGTCACGCTTGACCTCGGAAAGGACGATGCCCTTTTCCTTGATCATGATCGGGGCCGAAACCATGTTGACGTCGGCCACCTGGTTGCGGATCAGACCGGCGAGCAGGGCCGAGGTCAGCGCACGGGTGTTCATGTTGGCGGTGGCGCCATCGAACAGGATCTCGATTTCCTTGATCGGATCATCCGAAACCTGGCCGACGAAAGCGCCGAGAACGTCGGCGAGCTTGATGAACGGCTTCAGGATCGGCGCTTCCTCAGCGGTGATCGACGGCATGTTGATGGCGTTCGAGACGGCACCCTTGACGAGATAGTCCGACATCTGCTCGGCGACCTGAAGGGCGACGTTTTCCTGCGCTTCCGTCGTCGAAGCGCCGAGATGCGGCGTGCAGACGACGTTCGGAAGACCGAAGAGCGGGCTCGCGGTAGCGGGCTCGACTTCGAACACGTCGAAACCGGCGCCAGCGACATGACCGGACTTGATGGCGTCGGCAAGCGCTGCCTCATCGACCAGACCACCGCGGGCGCAGTTGATGATGCGCACACCGGGCTTGGTCTTGGCGAGGTTTTCGCGCCCGAGAATGCCGCGGGTCTTGTCGGTCATCGGCACATGCAGCGTGATGAAGTCAGCGCGGGCGAGCAGATCGTCCAGCTCGACCTTTTCAACGCCCATTTCCTGCGCCCGTTCGGCCGACAGGAAGGGATCGTAGGCGATGACGTTCATGCCGAGACCAATGGCCTTGCGGCAGACGATGCCGCCGATATTACCGGCACCGATGACGCCGAGCGTCTTGCCGGTGATCTCGACACCCATGAATTTCGATTTTTCCCACTTGCCAGCCTGGGTCGAGGCATCGGCCGCAGGCAGCTGGCGGGAAACGGCAAACATCAGCGCGATGGCGTGTTCGGCCGTCGTGATCGAGTTGCCGAACGGCGTGTTCATGACGATGATACCGCGCTTGGAAGCCGCCGGAATATCGACATTGTCGACGCCGATACCGGCGCGACCGATGACCTTGAGATTGGTCGCGGCAGCGATCAGCTTTTCGGTCGCCTTGGTGGCCGAGCGGATGGCAAGACCGTCATAGTTGCCGATGATTTCGGCGAGCTTGTCCTTGTCCTTGCCGAGCTTCGGCTGGAAATCGACTTCGACGCCGCGATCGCGGAAAATCTGGACGGCGGTTTCCGACAGTTCGTCGGATACGAGTACGCGAGGTGCCATGGTCTGGGCTCCTGATAAAGGGTTCAGTCTCTGAATGCGGGATGAAACGGTGCCGCCCCCGATGCGGGGATACGCGGCACCGGAAATCGGATCAGGCAGCAGCCTTGTTGAGCGTCGCCTTCTGCGTTTCGAACGCATAGGTCAGCCACGGCATCAGGGCCTTCATATCGGCCTCTTCGATCGTGGCGCCGGCCCATATGCGAAGACCGGACGGAGCGTCACGGTAAGCGCCGATGTCGAGGGCCACGCCTTCCTTTTCGAGGATGGACACCATCCCCTTGGCGAATGCGGCCTGCGCATCGGCATCAAGTGCAGCAACCTCGGCGTCTGCGATCTTCAGGCAGACGGATGTGTTGGAGCGTGTCTCGTCGACCTGCGCGAGATTGGCGATCCAGTCGTTTGCCGCAACGAAATCAAAGATGACCTTGGCATTGGCATCGGCACGAGCGATCAGCCCCCTGAGGCCACCGACCGACTTTGCCCAGTTGAGCGCATCGATATAGTCCTCGACGCAGAGCATCGACGGGGTGTTGATCGTCTCGCCCTTGAAAATGCCTTCGGAAAGCTTGCCGCCCGAGGTCATGCGGAAGATCTTCGGCAGCGGCCAGGCCGGAACGTAGGTCGTGAGACGCTCGACGGCACGCGGGGAAAGAATGATCATGCCGTGACCACCCTCGCCGCCCAGAACCTTCTGCCAGGAGAAGGTGACGACGTCGAGCTTGGCAAAGTCCATGTCCTGCGCGAATGCGGCCGAGGTCGCGTCGCAGATCGTCAGGCCCTTGCGGTCTGCCGGAATGAAATCGGCGTTCGGAACACGCACGCCCGAGGTCGTGCCGTTCCAGGTGAAGACGACGTCACGGTCGAAATCGACTTCCTTGAGGTTCGGAAGGAGACCGTAATCGGCCTCGAACTTGCGAACATCCTTGAGCTTCAGCTGCTTGACGACATCGGTGACCCAGCCGGAGCCGAAGCTTTCCCAGGCCAGCATGTCGACGCCGCGCTCACCGAGCAGCGACCAGAGCGCCATTTCGACAGCGCCGGTATCGGACGCAGGAACGATGCCGATGCGGTAATCGGCCGGCACGTTCAGCACTTCGCGGGTGAGATTGATGGCCTGTGCCAGCTTGTCCTTGCCAACCTTGGCGCGGTGCGAACGACCGAGCGGGGCATCGGAAAGCGCTTCAAGCGACCAACCGGGACGCTTGGCGCAGGGGCCAGAAGAAAAATGAGCATTATGCGGACGTACGTCCGGCTTCGCGGCGGCATTGGCCATATGTATACCCTTCCAGGTAATTGGCTCCTCGTTGGGGAGGAGTGTCCCGCCGCCGTGAATATGCCTGTCGCCGGGAGCAGTCAAGCGGGCCCGTGTCGCAAGCGGGAAAAATTCTATCCCGCCAACGCCCGATCGCCGCGCCGACACGCAGGGCAGAACGCAAAAAGCCGCCCGAAGGCGGCTCTGAGCTCAGGATGCAAATGACTTACTTGTAGACCGGCAGCGCTGGTGGCGGTTCGTAGGCCACCGGGGTCTGGCATCCACCGAACGTGTAGCGGGCACCGATTCGCGCTTCGTGAGAGGCAAAGCCCTTGTCGCGGCCCGGGCCGCCATTTTCCTCGTAACCGAACATGTCGCCACCCAGGATGCGGCGATAGCGATAACCGATATCCGCCTTCAGATTGCAGGTGATGTCGATAGAGGTACCTGCCATGAACGCATAGCTGAGGCGCCACTTGCTCTTGCCGTCGTGATCGGTCGTGTAGCATCCGGGCACCGACGGATCGTCGCAGATCGTGTTGTGCAGCTTGCTCCACTTGACGTAGGAACCACCGATACCGGCGCCGACATACGGCGTGAAATAGCCATAGGTGCCGAGATCCACATAGGCGTTCGCCATCAGCGTATACGCCTTCATGTTGGCCCGGTCATCGGACGTACAGGCCACCGTGCCGCAATAGCCGCTGGTGCCGCCCTTGAAATCGGACTTGCCGAGATAGTCGAAGGTCAGATCGGTGCGCAGATAGTTGTTGATCTGGTAACCGACGCCGCCGCCGAGAATGAAGCTATCCTTCAGGTCGGTATGGCTGAAATCGACGAGATTGGAATTCGACCCCTGGAAATATTCCGCTCCGCGGATGCGGTTGAAGGAGTAACCGGTATCGCCGCGCAGATACCAGCCGCTCGACTGCTGCACCGTAATTTCCGGCGCGTCCTGCAAAGGTGCCGGTTGCGGTTCGACGAGATCGGCGGAATGGGCAACTCCCACCGACAGCATCGCTGCGGCAAGCGCGGCTGCAATGCGCTTTTTCATAGTTCGGTTCTCCAAGCTTCATGGCGGAGGGTGGCGCTCCTCGCGCAGCACCGTATTGGTCATGAAGAATAAAGATTAAAGGTTAAGCCCCAATTAACTATAGCTATTTACCGACCTGTCTCACTCCAAGACAGCGACGTTACTTGCCCCGCTCACGCAAATGTCACCCCTTCCGCAATGGAGCAGATCGCCCTCTCTCGCGTTGACATGCGCAACGAGGAAGGAAGACCTGTGAAGCATTCGAAAGACGACGCGGGCAAGTCGATCGTGAAAAGCGTCGATGTGCCCCGCCCCATCGCCGAACACGGCGCCATCGGCAATATGCGCACCATCGCGCTCGTCGCCCGAGATTGCGCCATTGATTATCTCTGCTGGCCGAACTTCGATAGCCCGACCATCTTTGCAGCACTGCTCGACCCGCAAAAGGGCGGGGCCTTCGAGCTGGAGCCGAAGATTGCCAATGCGCGCCGCCTGCAGATGTACATCCCGGAAAGCAACGTTCTCCTCACGCGATGGCTGGGCAACGACAAGAGCGCCGAGATCACCGATCTGATGCCGCTGCCGAAAAGCGACAAGGAACCCTCCTCGCTCATCCGTCGCGTTGCCGTCACCCGCGGCGAAGTGACATTCCGGCTGAAATGCTGGCCGCGCTTCGACTATGCCCGCCAGACACCGAAAGTGGTGACCCGCAAGGGGCATGCTTATTTCCATTGCGGTGATCTTACCCTGCGCCTCTCCGGCCCCGTGACATTCCACGGCAAGAAGGGTGCGGCCAGTGCTGAATTCACCTTGAAGAGCGGTGAGAGCATCGACTTCGTCCTCGACGCGGACGAGACGCCGCATGCCCCGAACCGCGACACGATCGATGCCGCCATTCGCGACACGACAGGCTATTGGCAGGGCTGGGCGAAGAAATCGACCTACCGTGGCCGCTGGCGCTCGGCCGTTACCCGCTCGGCGCTGGCGCTGAAGATGCTGACCTCCGCCGAATACGGCTCGATCGCCGCAGCCGGCACGTTCGGCCTGCCGGAAGCACCCGGTGGGGAACGCAACTGGGACTATCGCGCCACCTGGATCCGTGACGCATCCTTCTCGATCTATGCCCTGATGCGCCTCGGCTATCTCGATGAGGCCAACGCCTTCGGCCGCTGGATCACCCAACGGACAGACCGCTCCGATGGCCATGTGCAGATCATGTACAACATGGATGGCAGCCGCGTCGCCAGGGAGGATGCGCTCGACCACCTGTCAGGTTACGGCGGCGCCCGCCCGGTGCGGATCGGCAACGACGCTGCGGGCCAGGTCCAGCTCGATATTTACGGCGAACTGCTCGATTCCATCTACATCAGCAACAAATACGGCGGCTCGATCTCCCACGAGAACTGGCTCGCAGTCCGGAATACCGTCGACCATGTCTGCGAGATCTGGCGCAATCCCGATGCCGGCATATGGGAGGCCCGCAGCGAGCCGCAGGAGCATCTCCATTCGCGCCTGATGTGCTGGGTGGCCGTCGACCGGGCCCTGAGGCTGGCGCAGAAACGCTCGCTCGCCGCCCCCTTTGCGCGATGGGTCGAGGCCCGCAACGCCATCACCGAGGATATCTGGCAGAATTTCTGGAACGAGGAACACGGCCATTTCGTCCACGCCAAGGGTGGAACCCAGCTCGATGCGTCGATGCTGATGATGCCCCTCGTCCGCTTCATCAGCGCCACCGACCCCAAATGGCTGGCGACACTCGATGCCATGTCCCGCGAGCTCGCCGATGACAGCCTCGTCATGCGCTACAAATGGCAGGACGGACTGGACGGACACGAGGGCTTTTTCGGCGCCTGCTCGTTCTGGTTCGTCGAATGCCTCGCCCGCGCCGGCCGGCTGCAGGAGGCCGAAATCAATATGGAAAAACTGCTGCTCTTCGGCAACCACCTGCAGCTCTATGCCGAAGAATTCGATCCGCGCGGAGAATTCCTCGGCAATTTCCCCCAGGCCCTCACCCATCTCGCCCTGATCAGCGCCGCCTTCTATCTCGATGGCGCCCTCGACGGCAAGTTCAGGGAATGGCGGCCGTAGGAACCATCTCGAGCAGCAATAGCACATGGGCAAGTCCCCCTCTGGCCTGCCGGCCATCTCCCCCACAAGGGGGGAGAAAACTTGCGGCAACCGCCAGCCTCAATCGAGCCGAGGCAGTGCAGCCAGGTTAAGCCCTCCCCCTTGTGGGGAGGGTTGGGAGGGGTTCTTGTTGAGGTGCGTCATCCGTTCCGTCAGGACGTGGATAAAATCTTATCAAGCTGCTTCCGAACGCACGTTGCCAATCACGTCGATCAGGCCGTTGACGATCTTTTCCACCTGGGCCCGATCGTCGCCTTCCGCCATCACCCGGATCAAAGGCTCGGTGCCCGACGGGCGGATGACAAGGCGGCCCTTTGAACCGAGTTCGCCCTCCGCATCGGCGATCGCCTGACGCACAGCCAGATCTTCCAGCGGTTTGCCGCCGGAGAAGCGGACATTCTTCAAGAGCTGCGGCACCGGCTCGAACCGGCGGCAGACTTCGCTCACCGGACGGCCGAGCTTCTTGACGCAGGCGAGGATCTGCAGTGCAGCCACGAGGCCATCGCCGGTCGTGCCGAAATCCGAAAGCACGATATGGCCGGACTGCTCGCCGCCGACGTTGAAATCATTGTGGCGCATATGCTCGACGACGTAACGGTCGCCGACCTTGGTGCGCGCCAGCGTCAGGCCCTTGGAGCCGAGGAAGCGTTCGAGCCCGAGATTGGACATCACGGTTGCAACGATGCCGCCGCCCGTCAGCCGCTGATCCTGTGCCCAGCTTTCGGCGATCACCGCCATCAGCTGGTCGCCATCGACGATCTCGCCATGTTCGTCGACGATGATCACGCGGTCCGCGTCGCCATCGAGCGCGATGCCGATATCGGCCCGCACCTCATGCACCTTCTTCTGCAGGCGCTCGGGGCTCGTCGAGCCGCAATCGAGATTGATGTTCGTGCCGGTCGGCTCGTTGCCGATCGTCACCACTTCCGCGCCGAGTTCCCACAGCACGGACGGCGCCACCTTGTAGGCCGCACCATTGGCGCAATCGATCGCCACACGCAGACCCTGCAGGGTCACGTCGCGCGGCAGGGTGCGCTTGGCATGTTCGACATAGCGGTCATGCACGCCGTCGATACGCTTGGCCCGGCCGATGTCGACCGACTTGGCCAGCTGCGACGTCAGGTCCTGCTCCAGCAACTCCTCGATACGGCCCTCGATCTCGTCGGAAAGCTTGTAGCCGTCGGGACCGAAAAGCTTGATGCCGTTATCCTCGAAGGGATTATGCGAGGCGGAAATCATCACGCCCACATCGGCGCGCAGCGAGCGCGTCAGCATGGCAACCGCCGGCGTCGGGATCGGGCCGAGAATGAAGGCATCGAGGCCGGCTGCGGTAAACCCGGCCACCATCGCGTTTTCCAGCATATAGCCCGAAAGCCGGGTATCCTTGCCGATCACCACCCGGTGGCGATGGCTGCCGTTGCGGAAGATCGTGCCGACGGCAATGCCCACCCGCATCGCAAGGTCGGGCGTCATCGGAAAGACATTCGAATGTCCGCGAATGCCATCGGTACCGAAATAACGGCGTGCCATGTAATCTCCTTTTTCGTCGCGCGACCTGCGCGCTGCGGATCAGGGCAGGCCTGTATTTCCGCTGCCGCGTCATCAAGGATCGGCGTTTTCCGGCTCATGCCACAGGTCCGGGGCACAAGCACTTAAATTAGCGTCAAAGCCGATCATATCCCGTGACCGGATAAGTGTTCGTTAACATAAAAGGCCGCCGGACCTGGGTCCACGGCGGCCTTTTGAAGTTTTGTTAAGCCAGGTTTCAGTGCGGCTGCGGCTCAAGCCCGCCTTCGGACTCTCCACCCTTGGACTCGTCCTTCTTCGCACCGGTGCTCGGCACAGCCGAACCGCGTGTCGGCGGCGAATCGTCGCCAAGGTCGCGGGCAGGCTTTTCGCCCTTGATCAGCGCCTTGATTTCTTCACCCGTCAGCGTCTCGTATTCGAGCAGGCCTTCGGCAATCGCGACGAATTCGTCGTGATGGTCGGTCAGAATACGTCGAGCCTCGGTATAGGCTTCCTCGATCAGGCGGCGCACTTCGTTGTCGATCTTCTGCGCAGTCGATTCCGACACGTTGCGAGACTGCGACATCTGATGGCCAAGGAACACTTCCTGCTGGTTCTCGCCATAGGCGACCTGACCCAGCACGTCGGAAAAGCCCCACTGCGTCACCATCGCGCGGGCAAGCTTGGTTGCCTGCTCGATGTCGGACGATGCGCCGGACGTGATGTTCTCTTTGCCGAAGGTCAGCTCTTCCGCCACGCGGCCGCCCATCATGATGACGAGGCGGGAGACCATCCACTTGTAGCTCATCGAATAGCGATCGCCTTCCGGCAGCTGCATGACCATGCCGAGCGCACGGCCGCGCGGAATGATCGTCGCCTTGTGCAGCGGGTCCGCAACCGGCACCTTCAGCGCGGTGATCGCGTGGCCGGCCTCGTGATAGGCGGTCAGCTTCTTTTCGGCCTCGGTCATGGCGGACGAACGACGTTCGGCGCCCATCATGATCTTGTCCTTGGCGTCTTCGAACTCCTGCATGGTGACGAGACGCTTGTTGCGGCGCGCAGCCATCAGGGCAGCTTCGTTGACGAGGTTCATCAGGTCGGCACCGGAGAAGCCGGGTGTACCGCGGGCAAGCGTCTTGAGATCGACATTCGGAGCGAGCGGAACGTTGCGGGCATGAACCTTGAGGATGCGCTCGCGGCCGACGATATCCGGGTTCGGCACGACGACCTGGCGGTCGAAACGGCCCGGACGCAGCAGCGCGGGGTCGAGAACGTCCGGACGGTTGGTCGCGGCGATCAGGATGATGCCTTCATTGGCCTCGAAACCGTCCATCTCGACAAGCAGCTGGTTGAGCGTCTGTTCGCGCTCGTCATTGCCACCGCCGAGGCCCGCGCCACGGTGACGGCCGACTGCGTCGATTTCGTCGATGAAGATGATGCAGGGCGCATTCTTCTTCGCCTGCTCGAACATGTCGCGGACGCGGCTTGCGCCGACGCCGACGAACATTTCGACGAAGTCGGAACCGGAAATGGTGAAGAACGGCACATTGGCTTCGCCGGCAACCGAGCGGGCAAGCAGCGTCTTACCCGTGCCCGGAGGGCCTACGAGCAGAACGCCGCGCGGAATACGCCCGCCGAGACGCTGGAATTTCTGCGGGTCACGCAGGAATTCGACGATTTCCTCGAGGTCCTGCTTGGCCTCGTCCACACCGGCGACGTCTTCGAACGTCACACGGCCATGCGCCTCCGTGAGAAGCTTGGCCTTGGACTTGCCGAAGCCCATCGCGCCACGCGAGCCACCCTGCATCTGGCGCATGAAGAACAGCCAGACACCGAGGATCAGAAGCATCGGCAGAAGCGTGCCGAGATAGCTCAGGAAGCCGGACGAACCGTCGGTTTCCGGGCGAGCCACGATCGTCACGTTCTTTTCCTGCAGGCGCGTGATCAGCGAGTCATCGATCACGGGCGAATAGGTCTGGAATGACTGACCATTCTCAGAATAGGTGCCCATGACACGGTTGCCCGTCACCACGACGTCACGCACACGACCCGAGTCCACATCCTTCAGGAACTGCGAATAAGGAACATCGCGGGAACTGGATTGCGTTGGCGCCGTCTGGAACATGCTGAACAGGGCGATCAGCAAGAGGGCTATGATAGCCCAGAGGGCAAAATTACGAAAGTTTGGGTTCATCGAACTCCCCGGACTGCAACGGCCGACGCTTGAGCGGCCGCCTTAATTGCCCATAACATAAGGTTGCGTCTCGCCCTTGCCAAGGCAAGGCGGCATCGCGGTTTAGCTTTTCCGCTCGAAAACCTTAATCTTGGCGGCAGGAAGTGCATCGCATCCGAACAATTCCCCAAGCTCGCGCCCTAGAATAAGATCGAACTGCGGCAAAAAACGGTCGAATGGGGCCAGCAGAGGCGTAATCATCACACTCGGTTTATCGCCCTCAGGCAGCATCGAGGCTGCATGCGGCAGGACCGGAATTACCCGCATGGCGATGGCCGGCGGCACATCCGGGAACATCTCGGCCGAAACTGCCCGATCGCCCACGGACGCTGCGACCACGATGTCCTCGTCGGACATGTTGCAAATCCGGTAGCGGGCATCCCAGATGCCATGCTCGCCGGCCGCCAGGCACACGCTCGGCAGATCGCGGTTCTCCCTGTGCATGAAAAGCCCCTGCCGGCGCAGGTCGAAAATCACCCGGCCGACCGTCATGCGCCCCATCCGGCGCCCTTCGAGCATGGCCATGACCCGATCCATTGCCGCGGCGGCGGGAAGATGCGTCCTCCCGCCGAGGATCGCCGTCAGCACGGCGAGCAGATGCCGAAGTGCTTCCACGTCCTCGTTATGCGCCTCGAAGGCAAGTTCGGCGAGCACGCCATGGCGAATTTGCAGGTGGCGACGGCAGATCATGGCGGCATCTTCGGAAAGCCGCTCCCGCCGCCGGCCCGCGCTCTCGGCCAAATCAGCCTGCTCCGGGACCTCTGCGGACAGGGCCCGGCGCACGCGCACCCGTTCATAATGCTGTTCATCGGCATTGCTGGGATCGTCCACCCATCCCCTGCCCTCGGCTCTGAGAACCTCGCGGATCGCCTCGCGACGCACCGACAGCAATGGGCGAAGCAACCAGCGGCGACGGTCGAGAAGCACCGCCTCCGCCATGCCCGCCAAGCCGAGATTGGCCTCGGCCTCACTGCGGGCTGCCCGCATAGCGATCGTTTCCATCTGATCGTCGAGCGTGTGGCCGGTGATGATCACGTCGGCGCAAAGATCATCGGCAGCCTGCATCAACAGCCGGTAACGGGCCTCGCGAGCGGCGGCCGAAATGCCCGACGCGGGCTTTTCGCCCTCCCAGCGCAGAATGGCATGCTGTATGGAAAGCTCACGACATAGCAGCCCCACCGCCTCCGCTTCGGCGGCAGCCTCGGGCCGCAGACCGTGGTCGATCGTCGCTGCAACGAGGCGATGGCCGGCAAAGCTGCCAGCGGCAAGCATCCGATGAAGGAGGACGAGCAATCCGGCCGAATCACTGCCGCCGGACACCGCGACAAGGATCGTCGTGGGTCCCGTCAGCCTGTCGATGAAACTGTTCAACGCATCGGCCGGCGCGACGGGCGGAACCGGGTCCTTGGTCACGGCGGCATTACCCGATCAGCAGCCGAGGCGCTTCTGCTCGCTGCTGACCTTGGACAGCACGGCTTTCGCGGCGGTCGGATAACGGCGCGGCACTTCCTTGAGCGTCGCACAGGCCGTGTCGTTATTGTCGAGCGCGGCGAGCGACATGCCAAGCTTCAACAGCATTTCCGGAGCCTTGGGCGACTTGCCATAGGTCTGGTGGGCATTGAGGAAGGTCTTGGCCGCGTCGTTGTACTTGCCCTGCGAATACTGTGCTTCGCCCAACCAGAAATTGGCGTCGGCCAGCCTGCTGCTCTTCGGATAGGAGGCGATGTAGCCGGAGAATTCACTTTCGGCGAGCTGGTAGTCGCCGGTCAACACATGCTCATAGGCAATCTTGTAATCATCGGCTTCGCTGCCGGTACCGAGCGAGGCAGTCTGCTGCTGGTCCTTGGACCCGGCCTGACCGCCACGCGAGGCGCCGGTATCGACGCCCGGAAGGGCGGAAGAATTGCGGGCCGTATCATTGCGGCTTGAGCCGATAGGATTGCCGTTCTGGTCGAACGTAACCGAGCCGAGCGTCGACGGCCCGGGCGCCGTGTCGCTGCCCTGTGCACCGCCAGCAGACGGCGGCTGATCGATCACACGAGCGACATCATCGCCGCCGGACGGCGCATCCGAAGCTTGAGAGGGCGAAGAGGAAGGGCGGCTGGACGCCACGGCCGGTTGCCCGCCCGTGTCGCCCAAATCGCTTCTCTTCTTCTTTTCCAGCTCCTGGAAGCGGAATTCGTTATCTTCCTGCGCCTTGCGCATCTGCTCCTGCATCTGCAGCAGTTGATAACTCATTTCCTCGATCCGGCCGTTCAACTGCCGGACCTCGTCCTGGAGCTGCTGGATACGAACGGCATCATTGCTCTGCGCCAGGATCACTTGGCCTTGTTCAGGGGCCTGGTCGTTCTGCGCCTGTTGCGGAGCGCTCTGCTCGCCGTGGAAGAGTTTCGGCAACGAAAACTGGAAGGCCCCGGCAGGGCCAGTCATTGCCGCCAGCCCCAGCATTGCTGCCAAGACAATTTTCTTCATGTCGTTCGTCCTGCTCTCCGCGCATCGACCCAAAAGCCAGGATGGCTTTTGGAAAGTACGATGCGCAACTTAGATTCTACAGCGTCCCTTGTGCGCCGGCCCGCCGACGCACGGAGCTGTAGTGCGCCGGATTGGCGCGAAACGGATTCTTTATAACTGCCGCCAAAAAGCAACCAAGTCCGCCTTCAAAATCGAGATAATCAGGGCCAAACTAAGGAAAAACAAAAAGGGTGGCCCGAAGGCCACCCTTTCTTAACGAATTGTCATCTTCGGGCACCCTTGCGAGGCCGCCGCAGATTACATGCCGGCGCCACCGAGAACGGTCACAGCGCGACGATTCTGGTTCCAGCAGGAAATGTCGTCGCAAACGGCGACCGGGCGTTCCTTGCCGTAGGAGATCGTCTTCATGCGGCCTGCCGGAACGCCGCGCGAAGCGAGGTATTCCTTGGTGGCGGCTGCACGGCGTGCGCCAAGAGCAAGGTTGTATTCGCGCGTGCCGCGTTCGTCGGCATGGCCTTCGATCGTGATCGCATAGTTCGGGTAGCGGGCAAGCCACTGGGCCTGACGGTCGAGCGTCTGCTGGGCGTCTGCACGGATCGAGGTCGAGTCGGTGTCGAAGTGGATGACGTCGCCGACATTGACGGTGAAGTCCTGGCTGGAGCCCGGCGTTGCCGAACCTGCACCGCCGAGGCCAAGTTCGCCTGCGCTGTTCGGCAGGTTCTTCTTGCTGGCGCAGCCCGCCAGCGCCAGCGCCAGCGTGAGTGCGATAACGGCAGGATTGCGAGCGAGGGTCTGCATACGGCTCATCGCCGGGGTATCAGTGCGGCTCATGGCCGGTCTCTCCTTAGGATCATGAATAATCAGAGTTGCCAGACTGTAACCGGCTTCGGTTAACCATGTTCAAATGGCTATGGTTAACCAAATCTTCCGGTGTCCCTTATCTGCCCCATTCCCGCGAGATTGGGGCAGCAAAGAGGCGAGAACGCCTCACGCTTGATTGCAGCTGTTTATACACGCTATTCCAGCAGCGGCGACCATGCCGGGTCGGACGCGTAGGCCGGCGTCTTGACGACCTGATCGTTGTAACCGGTCAGGTCGATCGAATGAAGCTGCGGGCCGCCGGCACCGGCCTCCTGGCGGAAGAACATCAGCACGCGGCCGTTCGGCGCCCAGGTCGGACCTTCGTTGTGGAAGCCGGTCGTCAGGATGCGCTCGCCCGAACCGTCCGGCTTCATCACGCCGATCGAGAACTGGCCGCCAGACTGCTTGGTGAAGGCGATCAGATCGCCGCGCGGAGACCAGACAGGCGTCGAATAGGCACCGTCGCCGAAGGAGATGCGCTGCTGGCCGGAACCATCCGCATTCATCACATAGATCTGCTGACGCCCGCCACGGTCGCTCTCGAACGTGATCTTCTGGCCATCGGGCGAGTACGAAGGAGCCGTGTCGATCGCAGCCGTCGAAGTCAGCCGCGTCGTCGTGCGCGAGCGCAGGTCCATCGTGTAGATATTGGCATTGCCGTCCTGCTGAAGGCTCATGATCACCTTCTGGCCATCCGGTGAGAAGCGCGGCGAGAACGTCATGCCGGGGAAGTTGCCGACCACTTCGCGCTGTCCTGTTTCCAACTGCAGCAGGTAGACGCGCGGCTGGTTGCCCTCGAACGACATGTAGGTGACTTCCTGCCGGTTCGGCGAGAAGCGCGGTGTCAGCACCAGGTCCTTGCCGTTGGTCAGCATGCGAACGTTGAAGCCGTCCTGATCCATGATCGCGAGCTGGCGGACGCGCTGCGTCTTCGGACCGCTTTCGGAGACGAATACGACGCGGGTATCGAAATAACCCTTTTCGCCGGTAATGCGCTCATAGATCGCGTCGGCGATGATATGGGCGAGACGACGCCAGTTGTCCGGTTGGGTGAAGAACTGCTGCCCCATCATCTGGCTGCCGGCATAGGTGTCCCACAGGCGGAACTCGGCGCGCAGGCGGCCATCCGCTTCACGGCTGACACGGCCGACGACAAGCGCCTGAGCGTTGATCGCCGTCCAGTCCTGGAAGCGCGGCGCCTTGTTCGGGTCGGCGATCTTTTCGATGAAAGCTGCCTTGTTGACCGGCGCAAAAAGACCCGAGCGCTGCAGGTCGGCGGCAACCACCTGGGAGATCTGTGCCCCCATCTGGTCGTTCGACATGAAATCGGTGATGGCGATCGGCAATGGCTGAACATTGCCCTTGTTGATGTTGATTTCCACCGCCGCTCGAGCTGGAGTGGAAAGCGTCATCGCCATTCCGGCAATCGCCAGCATGAGACCGATGAGGGAATGTCTGATCATATCGCTAAAGCCTTTCAGCTACTTGATGTCCTAGAGCCCCAGATCGCTGGGATCGAAATTGACGGCGACCTCGCTCCAGGCGTCGTATTTGTCGGCCGGCAGGCCCTTGAAGGGTTGCGACTTCAGGACGGCGCGCAGCGCACTGCCCTCCATCGTCCGGCGCGCCATGGAAGACCCGCCGGTCGACGTGACTTCCGGATCGCCGATGATCATGCCTGACTTGTCGAGCTTGAAGGTGACGCGGATCACCATGCCCTGCAGTCCTTCGATGCCGGCAATGGTCGACCAGTTGTTCTGGATCTGACCCTTCAGCGCATCCATTTCGCTGAGGCTGAGCTTCGAACTTGTCGACGGCTTGGTGCTGCCCATCGAGGCCGCCGAAGCGGAGCGCTTCGCGCCGCCGCCGGCCGCCTCCTGCTTGTTGAGCAAGGCCGCGATCTGATCCTCGTTGAAGTCGCTCTTTTGCGACGAAGCGGACTTGGCCATCTCCTGCTTCTTGCCTTCCTTCTTGTCGGTCGGCTTGGCAGTTTCCTTGGCATCGGTCTTGTCGGTCTTGGCCGTTTCTGTCGGCTTCGGATCCGGCTTTTTCTCCACCGGCTTTTCAGGCGGCTTCTCGACCGGCTTCGCTTCCTGTTTCGGTTCTTCCGGCGGCTTCGGCTTGGCAGCCGGCAGCGGCACGGCCGATGGCAACGGCGCTTCCTCCGCCTTGGTCTCCGTCGGAGCAGGCGCCGGCTCGGGCGTCGGGGTGGGAACCGGTTCGGGCTTCGGCGGCGTCGGCTCGGGCGTCGGTTTCGGCAGCGAAGCCATTTCGGTCGGCTTCGGCGCGGTCTCTTCCTTTACGACGTCCTTGACGTCGTTCTGCTCGGGCGTCGGGGTCGGAGTCGGCCGTTCAGTCGGCTTCGGCGCCGCCGCGGTCTCAACCGGCTGCGGCTTCTTCGACGGCGTCGGCGGTGTCTTCAGGTCGACGTCGTTCTCGCCGGCATTCTCGGCGTTCTCGACGACCTTCTGGTTTTTCGTCTGCTTCGGCGAAGGCTTGTCCGACATCGGAGCCTTCTTGTCGCCCTGCTGCATTTGCGTCAGGGCAGAGACCGGCACGATATCGACCGGAAGTGCCTCGACGTCAGCGACAGTCAAGGGCGCCGGCGCACTGAGCGTGACAAGCGCCCAGGTCAGAACCAGCGTATGAAGAACCAGCGATGTGCCGAGGCTTCCCTTCATGGCACCCGATCACTTATCCGTTTCCTGGAGCGTCACGAGGCCGATATTCTTGTAGCCTGCCGCGGATATGCGGGCCATGACCTTCATCACGACGCCATAGGCTGCAGCCGTATCGCCGCGGACATAGATGCGCTCGTTATAGCCGGTCGTGGCGATAGCCTGCAGCTTCGGCACGATCTCGTCGATCGCGATCGGCGTTTCCTGCAGATAGATCTGCCCGTCGGTATTGACCGAAACGGTGATCGGCTGGGTATCGGAATTCATCGCCTTGGCCTGCGTTTCCGGCAGGTCGATCGGCACGCCGACCGTCAGCATCGGCGCGGCCACCATGAAGATGATCAACAGCACGAGCATGACGTCGACCAGCGGCGTGACGTTGATCTCGCTGATCACGCCGCCACGGTTGCGACCGCCGCGACGGCCGCGACGACCACCGCCCGATGCTCCACTTGCTCCGCCAGACATGCCCATGTGTCAGATCTCCTTCGACTGTCGACCCGTTACTGTGCCGCCTGACGCGGCTGCAGCTTTTCGTCGATCTGGCGTGAGAGGATGGCGGAAAACTCGTCGGCAAAGCCTTCCATGCGCGAATGCAGCTTGCCCGCTTCGGACATGAACTTGTTGTAGGCGATAACTGCGGGAATAGCGGCGACGAGGCCGATGGCGGTTGCGAGCAGCGCTTCGGCGATACCCGGCGCCACGACCGCGAGGTTGGTCGACTTCGAACCGGCAATCGCCTGGAACGAGGTCATGATACCGACAACCGTACCGAAGAGGCCGATGAAGGGGCCGGCAGAACCGATCGTCGCCAACGATCCGAGACGGGCCGCGTAGGATTCGCCTTCGCGCGCCATCGTCACGTCCATCGCCCGGTCGATGCGCATCTGCAGCCCGATAGGCGAGCGTGCGCCGCGCTCGAAGCTTTTCTTCCATTCGCGCATCGCGGCAACGAAGATTGCGGCAAGGCCGTTGTTCTGACGCTCGCCGAGCGTCCGGTAGAGTTCTTCCAGCGACTGACCGGACCAGAACACCTGCTCGAACTGGTCGAACTGCTTCCGCGCCTTGGTGAAGTTGATGTATTTGTCGATCACGATCGCCCACGTCCAGATCGACGCCCCGATCAGCCCGACCATGACGAGCTTGACGATAATGCCCGCCTGCATGAACAGCGACCACAGACTGACGTCATGCGTCGCGGCTTCCAAAGCTACCTGTTCCATCAACTATCCCCGAATCCAAACGCCCGGCGTGGTGACCGGGCGGGTTCCAAAGCGCATGCTCGCGAATATCTGTCTGACCACCGAGAGCGCAGCCCTAACCCCAAGATGTCCTGAGTTTATGCTTGGCTTCTCGCCTTCAAATTTGGTCAAAGGAAGGCGTGCGTTGCACAAATTCCTCACCGGCGAGTAAGACACCATTATCGTTAATAATGGGTTACAACGCAGCGCTCTATCTCATTGGGAAGACTCAAAAACCCCGACTTCTTTGCAGAGTGCGGGACCGCCTTAACAAAGACCGTCGCCCGGACCGGCATCCCTCAAGGCGAATCAGTCTGCCACCTGTCAGACCGGATGACCGAGGAATTTCTCGGCGATCGTCTCGGGCAGACGCCGCGGCCGGCCATGCTTGTTGATAACCGCAATGACCACCTTGGCGGCGATCAGCAGCGTCTCGCCGCGGCGGATCTGCTGGTTGAGCACCATCTTGGCCCCCCCAGCTTTTTCGGTCGATGTGGTGATGGTGATGACGTCGTCCATCCGCGCCGGCTGCTTGAAATCGATCTCCATCCGGTGGACGACGAAGACCAGCCCCTCCTCGTCCGCCTCGATCAGCGCGCTCTGTTCGCAACCGAGGCAGCGCAGATAGTCGCTGCGGCCGCGCTCGAGGAAATGCAGGTAGCGGGCGTGATAGATGAGGCCGGAGAAATCGGTGTCTTCATAATAGACGCGCTGGACGAGCTTATGGCCATTCTCGGTCAATTCGCCCGCCAGCAGAAATTTTTCACTATCCATGTGGCTTGCCTTGGAAAAACCTTATCGTCCACTGGATATTGGGAACACGGTGCCCCACTATCCAAAGGGCGTCATATTTCCTCCCTAACAGGAATGTTTCAGAAAGCCACTGGAGAATTTTTATGAAGATAGCGGTCATGGGCGGCGACGGTTTCATCGGTTGGCCGACGTCCCTTCACCTGTCGAATGCAGGCCATGAGGTCCACATTCTCGACAATCTGTCCCGCCGCTGGATCGATACGGAACTGGGCGTGCAGTCGCTGACGCCGATGGACAGCATCCAGGAGCGCACCCGCATCTGGCATGCCGAAACCGGCCGTCGCATTCACTTCAACCTGATCGACCTCGCCAAGGATTACGAGCTTCTGAAGAACTGGCTCTCCGAAAACCGGCCGGATGCGATCGTTCATTTTGCCGAGCAGCGCGCAGCCCCCTATTCGATGAAGAGCGACCGCCACAAGAACTACACGGTCAACAACAACGTCAACGCTACCCACAATCTGCTGAACGCGCTGGTCGAGCTCGAACTCGACACGCATCTCGTCCATCTCGGCACGATGGGCGTCTATGGCTATTCGACCGTCGGTGCGGCGATCCCCGAAGGCTACCTGCCGGTCGGCATCGAGACGATGGCCGGAGAGACGGTCTCGCAGGAGATCCTCTACCCGTCGAACCCCGGCTCGATCTACCACATGACCAAATGCCTCGATCAGCTTCTCTTCGCCTTCTACGCCAAGAACGACCGACTGAGGATCACCGACCTGCACCAGGGCATCGTCTGGGGCACCCATACGGCCGAGACCCGCATCCACGAGCAATTGATCAATCGCTTCGATTATGACGGGGATTACGGCACGGTCTTGAATCGTTTTCTCATCCAGGCGGCGATCGGCTATCCGCTGACCGTGCACGGCACCGGCGGCCAGACCCGCGCCTTCATCCACATCCAGGATTCGGTGCGCTGCATCGAGATCGCCCTCAACAATCCCCCCGCCCGCGGTGGCCGGGTGGAGATCTTCAACCAGATGACCGAGACACATCGCGTCCGCGACCTGGCGGAGATGATCTCGAAAATGACCGGCGCCCGCATCGCCTGGCTTCCGAACCCGCGCAAGGAAGCGCCTGAAAACGACCTCGTCGTCAAGAACGAGAAGTTTCTCGGCCTCGGCCTCGAGCCGACGACGCTCGGCGAAGGTCTTCTGTCGGAGATCGTCGACGTTGCGAAGAAATACGCCTATCGCGTTGATCGGACCCGCGTTCCCGCCGTCTCCGCCTGGACCAAGGATATCGCCGCAACCGTCGAGCGCGACCCGGAAGGCAAGCGGCTGAAGTCGGTTTCGTAACGGACACGGCGCGGCGTCGATGATGCCGCGACCAATCATACCTTCTCCGTCATCCTCGGGCTTGCCCCGAGGATCTGCCTTGGTCGAAGATGGACTGAACGGCAGTGGATCCTCGGGACAGCCCGAGGATGACGACGGCAAGCAACGTCACAAGCGACAGACGCCATGAAAAACGCCTTCGTCACCCTGGTCACCAATGCCGACTACGTCATGGGCGCCACCGCCCTCGTGCATTCGTTGCGCCGCACGGCAACCCGGGCGGATATCGTCATCCTCCACACCCATGCCGTAACGGCCCAGCAGCTTGAATACCTGCAGTCTCTGGGCTGCCGCATCATCGCGGTCGATCACCTGCCCCTTTCGGACGATTTCAACCAGCGCCATGCGCGCAAGAACCTGCATGGTGCCGCCCCCTTCACCAAGGGCCGCAAGCCGGATTTTCACACGCCGCTCGACAATTTCTGCAAGCTGCGCCTTTGGCAACTGACGGAATATCGAACGGTCGTCTTCCTCGATGCCGATATCGTCGTGCTGAAGAACATCGACAAGCTGTTCGACTATCCGGAATTCTCGGCCGCGCCGAATGTCTATGAAAGCCTTGCGGACTTTCACCGGCTGAATTCCGGTGTCTTCGTTGCCAAGCCGTCGACGGATACATTCGAGCGCATGCTGGAGGCCTTAGATCAGCCCGACGTCTTCTGGCGCCGCACCGACCAGACGTTTCTCGAAACCTTCTTTCCCGACTGGCACGGCCTGCCGGTGACGATGAACATGCTGCAATATGTGTGGTTCAACATGCCGGCCCTGTGGGACTGGAAGAGCGCCGCAATCCTCCACTACCAGTATGAAAAGCCGTGGGAAGCTGATCATCCGAAAGCAGAAAGGCTGCGCCCGCTGATCGACCTCTGGCACGCCTTTCACGAAAACCGCGACATTCCCGACATTGCGGGACTGCCCAATCCCTCAACAACGTCGGCCGGAGCTATCGCGTGAACATTCTCGTCTCGGGCGGTACGGGACTTGTCGGCCGCTATATCGTCGGGGGTCTTCTCGCGGCCGGACACTCGGTCACCGTCGGCGGACGCAACCCGCCCGCCGGGAACCTGTTCTCGGCACCCGTGCCGTTCCTTCGCCTCGACCTCGATCCGCGACGCAACCAGATAAACGCCTTTGCCGGGATGGATGCCTTCGTCCATGCCGCATTCAATCACCTGCCGGGTAAATATCGGGGCGGTGAAGGGCGCGACCCGAAGCGCTTTCGCCGTCTCAATCTCGACGGCTCGGTCAAGCTTTTCGAAAGCGCTAAGGCAGCGGGGGTCACTCGGGTCGTCTTTCTCTCCAGCCGCGCGGTTTATGACGGGCTTGCCGCCGGCACGCTGCTGACCGAGGATCTGGCACTTTCGCCGACCTCTCTCTACGGTGAGATCAAGCTTCAATGCGAACAGGCACTGTCCGCCCTCTCAGGCCCGGGTTTCGTCACCGCCTCGCTTCGGGCAACCGGCGTCTATGGGTCACTGCTGCCCAACAAATGGGACGAGCTGATTGCCGATGCCCTTTCGGGCAAGCCGCTCGCGCCGCGCGCCGGGACGGAGGTCCATGGAGACGATGTCGCGGCCGCCATACGCCTGATGATCGAAAGCGCCCCTGACTCGGTCAATGGAGAAAGCTTCAACCTCTCCGACATCACCATCGACACCCGCACGATCGTCGAGCGTCTGGGTCTGTCTGCACAGCTTGTCGCGCTCTCGGCGCTGTCTGCCAATATCATGGACACCGCAAAAATCCGCCGCATCGGCTGGAAGCCCGGAGGGATGCGGCGGCTCGATGAAACGGTCGGGGTGTTGAAACACTCCCTCGACGCCGATCACTGATGCGGCGAGGCATGCCGCTGGATATTGCCGTCCTTGCCATGCCGTTCCGGCGGACGGCGATCCTTCTTGCGTGCCTCGATGAGCTTTGCCTGCTGCTCTGCCCATTTCTGCCCGGCATCGCCGCCCCATAGAAGCCAGGCGATATAGCCGGTCGAGGGATCCTCGTCGCTGCCGAAATTCTCCGCCCGCTTGTCCACCTTATGGCGGGCGAAATAGCTGACCATGCGCTTAACCGTCAGGTCGGAAAGCGACTTGCGATGCTGCAGGTCGCGGGCCCGCGCGATCCCGACCGTGGTGCCGCCGCGGCGGAATTTGGCCCTGAGCTTGAGCCCCTTTTCGGCGGCAGACGCCACCTCGGCCGGCGGCCGGTTATCGGCAGGAATATGATCGGGAGTACGATTGTGTGACGAGCGGTTCTCTGTGGTTCTCTCAGCCATGAGCCCTCCGGATTTCCGACTGGCTCTTGAGCACACGATCACCATCCTCCTGTTCGATCAGGAAGGCGGGCTTGTCACGATCGGCCTTGCGGCTGATCGTCTTGCCCTTGATCTTGCGTGTCACGTCTGCCGTGAATGTCCGGGTGACCTTGCCCTGCGCCCTGGAGCGCCCCCATGTCCATTCGACATTGGTTCCGACTTGGATTTTCTGCATCAGCGGCTCCTTTCCTCATTGGGAAACTCAAGCAGCCGGATGATGTTCCGAAATCAGCCTTTAGAGCCTTTCCTGGTTAAATTGAAGCGCTCTGCCGGAGCAGGTTTTCGACAGGGCAAAGGCGATTGGCGACGGGCATACCCTACGGTACGTCCGAGCCGATCGCGTTTGATCCTGGCGGAAAGATGCCCGGCCCTTCGGGTTGGCTGAAGCGGGCCGCCTGATCGACCGGCCGGCTTGGCCGTAAGCTTTGGCTACGACGCGCGCCGGCCGGTCGACCATGCGACTCCGCTTGAGCCAACAGAGCGTTTCAATTTAACCAGGAAAGGCTCTAAGATCGAGATCGCCATCTCGCTGGACGACATGGCGGGGCGTGGCCGGCAGATCCTCGATCTCCTCGGCAATGAAATAGGGCGGGATGTCGAGTGCCCGCAGGGCCTTCGTCGTCGCCGGCACCCATTTGAACTCGAGATCATGGGTATCGACGACCCGGTGGACTATATCGGTCGGATGGAAGGGAAAACTCTCCGGCAGTTCCATGCGATAGTAGAAGCCCAGTTCGTGCCAGTCCTCGCCCTCGTAGTGGAAGAAATTCTCCACTACCCACAGGAGCGGACCGATCCCGGCCGTCACGCCGAGTTCCTCGACCATCTCTCGCGCCAGCGTTTCTTCCGACGTCTCGCCCACTTCCGCCCGCCCGCCGGGAAAGGTCCAGAACGCCTCATGCGTGGCGCGATGGACGAGCACATGGTCATTTCGGAAGGCAAGTCCCGCAATCCGCATCTGGAAGATGCGCTTCGGCTTGAACTTCATGCGGATACGCAGGTCCTGCGGCACGGTCTTCTCACTCATCGTCAAGGTTCATGCGGAACTGCGCCGCCTCCATTTCCTTCGGCGGCTGCAGGCCGAGATGTTTCCAGGCGATCGCAGTCAGCACCCGCCCGCGCGGCGTGCGCTGGATGAAACCTTGCTGGATCATGTAGGGCTCGATAATATCCTCGATCGCATCGCGCGGCTCCGACAGTCCCGCCGCGATCGTCTCGATGCCGACCGGTCCGCCGGCGAAATTCACCGCGATCATGTTGAGGTAACGCTTGTCGAGCTGGTCGAAGCCGGCATGGTCGACATTGAGGCGTGTCAGCGCCTCGTCGGCAATCTCCTTCGTCACCGTCTCCGCCCGCGCCACCTCGGCGAAATCGCGCACCCGGCGCAGCAGGCGGCCGGCGATACGCGGCGTGCCACGCGCCCGCCTTGCAATCTCGCGGGCACCATCATCGCTCATATTGAGGCCCATCAGCCGCGCCCCGCGCCGTACGATGCCCTCAAGCTCCTCCACCGTATAGAAGGAGAGCCGGACCGGAATGCCGAAACGGTCGCGCAGCGGCGTGGTCAGAAGCCCGATACGGGTCGTTGCCGCAACGAGGGTGAATTTCGACAGATCGATCTTCACCGACCGCGCCGCCGGCCCCTCGCCGATGATCAGGTCGAGCTGGAAATCCTCCATCGCCGGATAGAGGATTTCTTCGACAGCCGGATTGAGCCGGTGGATTTCATCGATGAACAGCACGTCGCGTTCTTCGAGATTGGTGAGGAGTGCGGCGAGATCCCCCGCCTTGGCGATGACCGGACCGGAGGTCGAGCGGAAATTGACGCCGAGTTCCTTCGCCATGATCTGCGCCAGCGTCGTCTTGCCGAGCCCCGGCGGCCCGACGAAAAGCACGTGGTCGAGCGCTTCGCCACGGTTCTTCGCCGCCTCGATGAAGATCTTCAGATTGGCCCGCGCCTCAGCCTGGCCGGTAAATTCGTCGAGCGACTGCGGCCTGAGCGCCGTATCGATATCCTCGCCACGCTTTTCCGGCGAGATGAGGCGGGTTTCATCGGTCATGCGAGAAGTTCCATTCCGGGTATTCTTCGGGCTGCTGCCTTATCGAATGTAACAGTATGCCCGCAACCGGCGCGTCGCGCCGCCCAGGCGATAAGATAATCGGGCAGATCGCCGGCGACATCGCCCTGGCTGAACAGCGCATCAAGTTCCTCTGTATGCTCGACCAGCAAACAGTCTGCGGCGAGCAGATCCTGCAATACCTGAACGATGGTCGCCATGGGATATCTCATCCGCCTGTTGAGCACCCACACCGTTTCCGCCAGAACCACCGCACTGATATAGGCAGGGCTGTCGGCCGACCGTTCGCTGAGAAAGCGCCGGGCTGCCTCGCTTTGCTCGGATTGCTCATCAACAAGAAAGCGGACCAGGACATTGGTATCGATGCCGATCACCCGTCCCGCTCCGTCGGTTCACCCATGATGCGTGCATCATCATCCGCCGCTGCCTGCCCGATGGCATCGCGCATCTCTTCAACGGTCAGGTTTTCACCGGTCGGCGGCTTGCCGAGAATGCCGGCAAAATCCATCAGCTTCTTGTTCCTCGGGATCGCCACGACCTGACCATCGCGCGCGGCGACATAAAAACGTGTACCGGGCAGCAGTTGCAATTCATCGCGAACGTCGCTGGGGATCGTGATCTGCCCCTTGGAGGTCATGGTGGTAAACGAGCCCATTTCTTACCTCGACAAATTTTTCTTACATTTCTATATCAGTATTCCGCGAAGGAACCAATCTTACCGAGCCAGTTCCTTCAGTCCCAGTCGGATCAGCTTGGCGCTGTCAGCCCCTTCGCCTGCCGTCTTCATCGCTGCAGCCACGGCATTGGCGGCCTGGTCGCGCGAATAGCCGAGATTGGTCAGCGCCGAGACCGCATCGGAGACCGGCGCGGAGGCGACCCCTTCGCCGAGTTCCTGCTTGAGCCCGATATTGGCAGACGCCTCGCCCGCAAAGGCCGGCGCCTTGTTCTTCAGTTCGGTAACGATGCGCACGGCAACCTTCGGCCCGACCCCTTGCGCCCGCGAAACGGCCGTCTTGTCCTGCAGCGCGATCGCATTCGCGAGTTCCGATGGCGTCAGCGTCGAAAGCACCGCCAGCGCCACCTTTGAGCCCACGCCCTGCACGCTCTGCAAAAGGTTGAACCACTCACGCTCCAGCGCCGAGACGAAGCCGAACAGCTTCAACTGGTCCTCGCGCACATAGGTCTCGATGAACAGCACCACCGCTTCGCCGACATTGAGCCGCGACAGCGTACGCGACGAGCAGAATGCCTCGTAACAGACGCCATGCACGTCGACCAATGCATAGTCGTCGCCGATCTCGTCGATAGTGCCCTTGAGCTTGCCGATCATGTTTGGTTTCCTGAAAGAGGATGCGTGTCGGGTGCGATCACATCGATACCCGGAAAATAGCTGCGATAGCCGGATGGGTCACGCGTCAGCAACGTATATCCACGGATCGTCGCATGCGCGCCAATCAGGAAATCCGGCAATACACGCTCACGCCGTCCGCCGGCGGACCGATACCGGCGAAAGGCATAAGAGGCCGCGAACGCCGCTGACCAAGGCAGGTTTTCACGAATGAACTGGTTGCGCGGCAAAAGCGCATCCACGGTTTCAAACCTATCGTATCGATAGGAGAATTCCGAAAAGATGATTTGATTGATCACCACGCTGCCGCGCGCCACGGCCGCCAGCAATTGCCGTCGCGACCATTCAAGCCAATGCGGATCGCGCACCGCAAGGTCGACGAGAATATTGGTGTCGATGAGCGTTACCATGCCGTTATCGATCGCGCGTTATCCGCATCAGCTCATCGGCATCGACAGCCTGGTCGCCGGTCCCGCCCAGTTGATCGAGCGTGGTGATGAAACGATCAAGCCGCGCACGGTCTGCGTCTGCGGTGGTTCCATTTTTGGGCGTAAGAGTAATCACGCCACCTTCCACGCCGAAGATCACCTCGCTGTTCGGCCCGATGCCCACCAGCTCGCGAAGATCCCGCGGTATGGTCACCTGCCCTTTGGATGTCACACGCATGACCTGTTCTCCTTTGAGTAAGAAAATATCTTACCTTGAGAACAAGTCAAGAACAACGCCACTTGCGGCCTATCCCGCCAGAGCCTGCCGCATGCGGTGTCCACCACGATTATGGGCGTGGCAGATCGCGATCGCCAGCGCATCGGCCGCGTCATTGCCCTTGAATTCCACTTTCGGCATGAGGATTTTCAGCATCAGGTGGATCTGCTGCTTTTCGCCGTGACCGACACCGATCACCGATTTCTTCACGGCGTTCGGCGCGTATTCGGCAACCGGCAGTCCCGCCCGCGCCGGCACCAGCATGACAACGCCGCGCGCCTGACCGAGCTTCAGCGTCGCGACCGCATCCTTGTTGACGAAAGTCTGCTCGACGGCCGCCTCATCGGGCTTGTAGGCATGCACCACCTCGGCCAGCCCGTCATGCAGCTGGCAGAGACGCGATGCCAGGTCGAGATCGCCATCGGAGGTCACCGTCCCCGAGGCTACGAACTTCAGACTGTTGCCGATCGTGTCGATGACGCCCCAGCCGGTGCGGCGCAGTCCCGGATCGATACCGATGATTCGAATGATGTCTGCCATGGCCTACCCTACCTTCATACGCCTTTGAGTGCCATCGAAATATGAACAAAACAGAAACATCCACATGCGGATGAGGTTTACCATCTGCTAACCATGACCCGAACCATTTCCGGTCACAATGCAACGCCCAACACCCCTCTGCGTTGTGTCGATGCTCGAATGATTCGAGAGGGAGGTAGAGGCGATGTTCAAACGTCGTTCGTTGTTCAGCACTGTTCTCGTTCTACTTTTGGTTCAGAACGGGATTCTGGCGATCCTGGCATCGCATCTCATTCCCGATTGGACGGCGGTCATGATGATCGCGCTGGCAGCGGGCGTTATCGTTCTTTCGGTAGCGACGGCCATGATGGCCACCCGTATTGCCGGCCCCGGCGCATCCGCCCGCATATCGGCAGCCATGCCGCCGGCAAGTCACCAGAAAAAGCTGCAGATCAAGAGCGTGGCTCTCGACAGCCGTTCACGGATGCCGCCAAACCCCGCCGAGAAGCGGATTTCCTCTGCCGAACCCATAAGGCTGAAGCTGGAAAACACCGGCGGAGAAAGCGATCTCTTGCGTCTGCGCGCCGCCGAGGGAGCCCTCGATACTCTCGACACCGGCCTGCGGCGGCTCGCCGCTGGCGATCTCGGTGTCCGCTGCGAAACGGAGTTCCCGCCACAATTCGAAGGCCTGCGATGCGATTTCAACCGCGCACTCGATGCGCTTGATGGGAGCATCGCCGAAATCACCCTCTCGGCCAGCGCCCTTCATGGCGAATGTGCCGAGGCAAGGCTTCGCCTGATGCAGGAACGGTCCACCGCCGCCGGCGAACTGTCGCAATTGTCGGCTGCCGGCAACGGATTGAAGGATATCGCCGATCTTCTCAACCGGCACGAAGCGGCTTTGACGCAGGTCTTGCAAATGGCCTCTGCGGCCCGCCAGTCCCACGTCGGGCAACAGAGCGCCGTCGAGACAGCCGCCAGATCGGCCACGGCGCTTGCCGACAGTAAGTCTGCCGCCGCATCCGTTGCCGAACTCATGCGGGATGTCGCCTTCCGCACCAATATGCTCGCCGTCAACGTCAACCTCGCAGCGGCCGAGCCCGCACCGGGCCAGGCCATGCTCCGCGCCTTTGCCGCAGAACTGCAGGCAATCGTCGAGCAGGGGGCGAATGCAGCGCGCGATGTGTCGATCCTCGAACGGGAAATCGCCCGATCCGCAGCCTCCACCATATCCGCCTGTGCCAAGGTGGGTGCAGAACATGAAAAGATCGACACCGACCTTGCCGAACTGGAGACGACGCTTGCGACGATCAGCGAAGCCACGGCCCCGCTGTCGGATCTTGTGGCACGCACCGCCACGATCGTCGCCTCCAACGCGCATTCGGCCAACCGCCGGCGCGACCTCGACCATGTTCTGGATACAGTCCTCGCGCGCATGGCCCAGGATCTGGCAACCATCAACCGTCATTGCGGAAGGTTCATCCCCGTCACCTTGCTGCGGGAAAATGGCCCGCCCACCGATGACCGGCCACCCCGCCGCCGCACTCATCTCCAATTGATCAAGACCTGAGAGGAGAATGGTGGCTCAGTACCTTTTTCACGGCCGAAGGGTCGCATGAGGTCAAGCGGGTGCCTAGATAGAGGCGAACCAAATATCGATTGCCCTTTATCGACTACCCCTCATTGATTTGCCAAGGTAGGCCCCATGATCCCGTTTTCGATCCTCGACCTCTCGCCGATCGGCGAAGGTTATTCCGTCCGTGACGCACTCGACCAGTCTCGCCGCATGGCGATCAAGGCCGAGGAACAGGGCTACAGGCGCGTCTGGCTCGCCGAACACCACGGCATGCCCGGCATCGCCAGCGCCGCAACCTCGATTGTTATCGCCCATGTCGGCGCCGCCACGAAGACGATCCGCGTCGGCTCCGGCGGCGTCATGCTGCCCAACCACTCGCCGCTGGTGATCGCCGAACAGTTCGGCACGCTGGAAGCCCTGTTGCCGGGACGTGTCGATCTCGGCCTCGGCCGGGCGCCGGGAACGGACATGCGCACCGCAAGCGCGCTTCGCCGCAACATGGATGCCGGGGCGGAAAATTTCCCGCAGGATATAGTCGAGCTGAAGCACCTTCTCGGCACGCCGATCGAAAACCAGGCGATCATCGCCGTCCCCGGAACCGAAGCGAGAGTTCCCCTCTGGCTTCTGGGATCGAGCCTCTACAGCGCCCATCTCGCGGCAGCGCTTGGACTTCCCTATGCCTTTGCCTCGCATTTTGCCCCGGACATGCTGATGGATGCGATAGCCATCTACCGCGATCGTTTCCAGCCGTCGGACGAGCTTGAAAAGCCCTATGTCATGGTCGGTGTGATGGGTGTCGCCGCCGATACCGACGAGGAGGCCGAGCGGCTCTTCACCTCCTCGCAGCAGCAGTTCGTCAATCTGCGCAAGAATGTCCGCACCCGTTTCCCCAAGCCGCTCAACAGCATGGATGGCTTCTGGACGCCGATGGAAAAGATGAGCGTCGAACACACGCTGCGCTACGCCGCCGTCGGCGCACCGAAGACTCTGGAGACAAAACTCGGACACTTTCTTGCCGAGACGCAAGCCGACGAACTGATCGTCTCCATGCCGATCCACGACATCGACAAGCGCCTTCGCTCCGTCGAGTTGTTTGCCTCTCTGTCGCTGATGGAGAAGGAAAAGCTCGTCGCCTGAACGGCAGCCCGCGACCGGCAATCCTGACACTCCTCCTCCGTCGGCAACGGCATGATGCCGGCGGCGCTTTGGCTTTAGCCCCTGTCACAACAGGTTCACCGCCCGCGGTTAGCATTTGTTAACTTTGGCAACGTGTGGAGTATCGAACGTGACAGATGCCATCGCCCAGGGGGGCACTTCCTCCTCCGCCCATCCGCTTGAAGGCCGCAGTCCGATCGGCAAGTGGTTCCTGCCTATCTTCGGCCTGCTGTTGCTCGCCGGCCTCGTTTATGTCGGCGCGTCGCTGGCCGGCGATCTTGAGGTTGCCAATTCCGTGCCCTGGGCGCTGCTCGGCATCGCGCTCCTGATCGCGCTGGGCTTCGAATTCGTCAACGGCTTCCACGACACCGCCAATGCGGTTGCGACCGTCATCTACACCCGCTCCATGCCGGCGGAACTCGCCGTCGTCTGGTCGGGGGTCTTCAATTTCCTCGGCGTTCTTCTTTCCACCGGCGCCGTCGCCTTCGGCATCGTGGCGCTTCTGCCGGTCGAGCTTATCCTGCAGGTCGGCTCCGGTGCCGGCCTTGCCATGGTCTTTGCGCTGCTGATCGCCGCCATCGTCTGGAACCTTGGCACCTGGTATCTCGGCCTGCCCTCGTCGAGTTCCCACACGCTGATCGGCTCTATCATCGGCGTCGGCCTTGCCAACCAGTTCCTCGCCCCGCAAGGTTCGGCGACAAGCGGTGTCGACTGGTCGCAGGCCGGCAATATCGGCATGTCGCTGCTCGTCTCCCCGATCGTCGGCTTCGGTCTCTCGGCCGTGCTGCTCCTGGTGATGAAGGTGCTGATCCGCAACAAGGCGCTTTACGAAGCACCGAAGGGCAACCAGCCGCCGCCATGGTGGATCCGTGGCCTGTTGATCTTCACCTGTACCGGCGTCAGCTTCGCCCATGGCTCCAATGACGGCCAGAAGGGCATGGGCCTGATCATGCTGATCCTGATCGGCCTCGTGCCCACCGCCTTTGCGCTCAACCGAACCCCCGATCCGCAATATCTGCAGGCTTACGATCAGGCCTCCACCAATGTCGAGACCGTGCTGGCCAAATACGCCAAGCCGGGCATCACCGTCGCCGACGCCAAGGCTGAGGTATCGAAGGCGGTCAAGAGCAAGACCTGGACCGATGAGACGACCGTTGCCCTGCAGCAGTTCATCCATTCATCGAGTGACCAGATCTCGAAATTCCCGACGCTCGAAGCCGTGCCGACCGCGCTCATCGGCAACATCCGCAACGACGTCTATCTGATCGGCGAAGCCTTGAAGCTGATCGACAAGAACAAGCTTCTGCCCATGCAGGCGGGCGATCTCGATGCGGTAAAGGCCTATCATGGCGCCGTCGACAACGCGACCAAGTTCATCCCGCTCTGGGTCAAGGTCGCCGTAGCACTCGCGCTCGGCCTCGGCACCATGGTCGGCTGGAAGCGCATCGTCGTCACCGTCGGCGAGAAGATCGGCAAGACCCACCTGACCTATGGTCAGGGCGCCTCCGCCGAAGTCGTCGCCATGCTGACAATCGGCGCCGCAGATCATCTCGGCCTGCCGGTCTCGACCACCCACGTCCTGTCCTCTGGCGTCGCCGGCACCATGGCCGCCAATGGCTCGGGCCTGCAATGGTCGACGGTGCGCAACATGATCATGGCCTGGGTGCTGACCCTGCCCGCCTCGATCGGGCTCGCCTTCATCCTGTTCATCGTGCTGCGCCAGGTATTTTAGCAAGCCGGCATGGCGTACCTAAAACGGAAACGGCACCGGATCTCTCCGGTGCCGTTTGCAATTGCATCAGTGGCGGTTGAATCAGGCCGAAAGCTTGGCCAGGACCTCTTCCGACACCTCGAAATTCGAATAGACGTTCTGCACGTCGTCATCGTCTTCCAGATTGTCGATCAGCTTCATCAGCGAGGTCGCCTTTTCCTCGTCGACTTCGATCGTGTTTTGCGCCTTCCAGATCGCCTTGACCGTTTCGGCTTCACCGAGAACCGCTTCAAGCGCCTTGGACACTTCGTTCATGTCCTCGAAGCCGCAATAGATGGTGTGGCCTTCCTCGTCGGTCTCGACATCGTCGGCGCCGGCTTCGATCGCCGCTTCCATCACCTTGTCGGCATCGCCGACGGAGAGCTTGTAGGTGATTTCACCGACGTGATCGAAGGAGAAGGAAACCGATCCGGTCTCGCCAAGCGCACCGCCGGCCTTGGAAAAGATCGAACGGACGTTGGACGCGGTCCGGTTGCGGTTGTCGGTCAGAGCCTCGACGATGACGGCCGTGCCACCCGGGCCGTAACCCTCGTAGCGTACGGAATCATAGACCTCGGCATCGGCGCCGGAAGCCTTCTTGATCGCGCGATCGATATTGTCCTTCGGCATCGATTGTGCCTTGGCATTCTGCACCGCAAGGCGCAGCGCCGAATTCATCGCCGGATCAGGCAGGCCCGTCTTGGCAGCAACGGTGATTTCACGCGCGAGCTTGGAAAACAGCTTCGAGCGAATGCCGTCCTGCTTGCCCTTGCGGTGCATGATGTTTTTGAACTGTGAATGGCCAGCCATGGCACCCCTGATAGTTTTGCCTGTTTGGGAATGGGCGCCTTATAATTTCGAAGACGCGCCCGTTCAAGGCATTTCAGCCATTCGCCCGCAATGGCCGCTTCTAGAGCAATGCCGGCAAGGGAACAAACCCCGCCCCCTGTCGTTTGGCTATCGAGTAAAACAGCAGAGGAGAAGAACAGAATGGCAAGCCTCACCGACGCTAAAAAGGCCCCCGAACGCCAGCTCTGGGACGAGATCAACGCCGTCCACGCCGGCATGCTGGGTCTGGAAGGTGCCCATTTGCACTTCCAGCCTATGGCTCCCAATCTCGACATCAAGACCAACACGATCTGGTTCTTCACCAAGGCCGATACGGATCTGGTGCGCGCCATCGGCGCCGGCTCGCGCGCGCATTTCTGCGTCACCGGCAAGAACCACGACTATCACGCCTGCCTCTCCGGCCTGATCGAAGTGCGGCTCGACCCGGCAAGGCGCGACGAGTACTGGAGCGCGGTCACATCCGCCTGGTATGAACACGGCAAGGACGACCCGCTTCTGACCATGCTCGCCTTCCACGTCGAAGACGCGGAGATCTGGGCTTCGACCGGCAGCACGCTCAAGTTCGGCTGGGAAGTTGCCAAGGCCAACATGAAGGACGAAAAGGTGCCGGAAGTGGGCGTGAAGCAGCATCTCAGCTTTTCCGCCATGCACTGATACGGCCTCGCTGCGGGACCTTTATAGGCCCTGCGGCACCAATATGGTCGGCTTTTTCGGCAGGCTGCGCATCGAGACTGTGATGGTCTGCTGCTTGGCATAGGCAATGTCGAATTTTCCATCGAACATGGCAAGAAACGTCTCGAGCGGCGGCCCGAACCGGTGCATCGGCAGGATCAGCGACGAGCGCAGCCGCTGCACCACCCGGCTCATGCTCTGCGCCCCCATGGTCAGCCCGCCGTCGACCGGCACCATCAGCACGTCGAGCCGACCGATCTCCGTATATTGCGCTTCGTTCAGTTCGAAATGCAGATGTCCGAGATGGCCGATGCAAAGCCCCGCCACCTCAAAGATGAAGATCGAATTGCCGTTCTGTTCGATACCGCCGCTCCAGGTGCGGATATCGGTAACGACATTGCGGATATAGACGTCGCCGATCATCTCGTGGATATCGGCCTTCTCGCCCGGCACATCGCTCCAGCCATGCAGCACATGCCTGATCGCGGGATCGGGGTTCAGCGTGTAATGGGTCGAATGCGCGTGGTTCATCGTTACCACGTCGGGCGTCCGGTAGGGTTGGTATACGCCGCTATAGTCGGTAGCGATGCCAATGCCTTCTGGCGTCTCGATGAAATAGGTCGAGTGCCCGACAAAGGTGATCTTCACCTCTTCCCGCTCCGCAAGACTGCGCTTGGTGCCTGATTGCGTCAGCTGCACGCCGGATGGCCGGAAGCTTGCAAACTGCGCATGCGGCAGGTTCTGCGCGATCGCCTGGCACTGGCTGACCGGAAGGCCGCCATCCTGTGCCATGGCTGAAAATGCGGAAAGAAGGAGACTTGCGAAGGCGAATGCGAGATTTCGCAGCATCATGCCACACCCCGGAAACTGCGTTCATTCTCATCCTGGGTTGCAAGGATGCGGGAAGCTCCGGGAACCGTCCAGCGCGCAGTGCTGTACACGCCTCACAATCATGTCATGTCGCAGCTCGGCCGACACCACGGTCGGCGAGAAAAACCCGGTGCCTTCGGGCGAAATGTTGCCTCAGACGATCAGCACGCGATGGCCGAACGGTGTCTTGTCGTCGAAATTGCGGGTGCCGATGCGATCGCTTTCGCCAGACAGCCTTTCCTCGTCCGGATTCTCCTCGCTCTCACCAGACACATCGGCGCCGGAGGCGTCGTGGCGCTTGTGCGGGTGGCGGTCGTCCAACGTATTGCGTTCTGCCTTTTCCTCGCGGTTGGTTTCCGCTTCATCGCGGGCCGCTTTAAGCGCCGCCAGATCCGCATTGACCTGCGACTGCCGGGCATCGGCCCAGGCATTGTCCGGCTCAGCAATCGAGAAACTGCTCTCCACCTTGACCGGCGCGGAAGCGGCCGTGGCGGCAACGGGAGTGACCGGATCAACCATCGACTTTTCTCCAGCGGGCGCATTCCTGCGCCCCTGGATTGAGGTGCAGAAAACTGCTCACCCTCAGGATATGGTGATCAACCCGCCTGCGATCAACGCCAGAAGCTCGGGATGTTCTCCGCAAGCCGCGGCCCGATCCTCAAGGGCTCGATCTTTTCGGCAAGCCCGGTGCGGTCCGAGATCTCGATGCCGACGCCGCAGATCGTCGCCGGACCGCTCGCCACTTCGAAACGGCTCTTCGGCATCTTGGAAATGAACCGGTTGAGCGGCTCTTCCTTGTCCATGCCGAGCGATGAATCGTAATCGCCGCACATGCCGGCATCCGACATGTAGCCGGTGCCGCCATTGAGGATCTGGCAATCGGCGGTCGGCACATGCGTGTGCGTGCCGACGACGAGCGAGGCGCGGCCGTCGACGAAATGGCCAAAACACTGCTTTTCACTGGTCGCTTCCGCATGAAAGTCGAAGATGATCGCATCCGCCTGATCCTTCAGCGGTGCGGCTTCCAGAATGGTCTCGCCCGCCTTGAAGGGATCGTCGAGTTCCGGATGCATATAGACCCGGCCCATGATGTTGGCGACGAGCACGCGCGCCCCGTTGCGGGCATAGTAGAGCCCAGAGCCCTTGCCGGGCGTGCCGGCCGGATAATTGGCCGGGCGCAGGAACTGGTCGTGGCGGCCCGCAAAGCTCACCGCCTCCTTCTGGTCCCAGACATGGTTGCCGGTGGTCACCACGTCGGCGCCGGCATTGATGGTCTCGATAAAAATGTCTTCGGTAATGCCGAAACCGCCCGCCGCGTTCTCGCCGTTGACGATGACGAAGTCGAGTTTCAGGTCGGAGATCAAGCCCGGCAGCTTTTCCCATACGGCCGTTCGGCCGGTCTTGCCGACCAGATCACCTAGAAAGAGAAGGCGCATTCCTATCCAATCTTCGCAATGGCTCCATCGGACAGGTCGCGAAAGCCGCTTTCCGTCAGAATGCCATGAAGCCTGATATCATGAGGTTCTTCCGGCACTGATGCCACTTCCTGGCAGTCGAATGCAATGCCGATCAGCCGAGGATTGCGCCCTTTTTCATGCAAACGGTGAATGGCGCGGTCATAATAGCCGCCGCCATAGCCGATCCGGTGACCTCTGCTATCAAATGCCGCAAGCGGCACGAGCATGATCTGAGGTTCGAGTTCGGGCACATCCGGCCCCGGCCCGACGGTCCCGAACACGCCGGACACCAGATCAACACCCGGCGTGAACGCGCGGAACACGATCGTCTCCTTGTCGAGAACGACTGGCACGCAGAGCCGACCGCCTTCGTCGCGCAGCACGTCCATCAGCAAGCGAACATCGACTTCCGAGCGAATCGGCAGGAAGCCGGACACGGTGGTCCCGGCATCGAGTTCGATCGCGGCAGCGCCATACGCGGCAATCGACCGGCTCTTGTCCAGCCGGTCGGCCACGCCAAGCGCATCACGCGCAGCAAGCCTCTCGGCCCGCATCTGCGCCTTGATGGACTTGTTCTGCATGAAATCAGGCCTTCTCGTTCGCCCGCGAGACGAGCAGCTTGTCGATACGGCGCCCGTCGAGATCGACGACCTCGAAGGTCCAGCCATGGGTCGAAAACTTCTCGCCGAGATCCGGCAGGTGCTTCAACTCGTCGAGCACGAAGCCTGCCACCGTCTCGTAGCCCGGATCGTCCTCGATCGAAATACCCATCTGCGCGCCGAATTCGTCGACCGGCATCCAGCCGGCGACAAGGTAGGACCCGTCGTCACGCGGCACGATCGCAGGCTCTTCCGTCTCGTCTTCCTGGAACACGCCGGTGATTGCCTCAAGCACGTCACCCGAGCTGATGATGCCTTCGAAATGACCGTATTCGTCATAGACCAGCACCATATGCGCCGGCGCCCGGCGCAACGCCTGGATCACGTCTAGCGCGCCGGTGAGGTCGGAAACGACAGGCGCCTCGCGCATGGCGCTCTGTATGTCGAAATGTCTGCCGCCAGCCATGAAGTCATAGGCATCCTTGACGAACAGCACGCCGAGGATTTCGTCGGAGCTTCCCTTGCGCACCGGCAGGCGCGAACGCGTCGTGGCACGCAGCTGGGCGCGGATTTCCTCCGGCTCGTCCTCGGTATCGACGACCTCGACATCGCGGCGCGGCGTCATCAGGCCACGTGCGGTTCGGTCGGCCAGGCGCATTACGCCGGAGATCATCTCGGACTCGCCGCTCTCGATGACGCCGGCGCTCTGCGCTTCGGCAAGCACCGTGCGGATTTCCTCGTCCGTCACCCTGTCGTCGGTCTCTCCCCGCTGGCGAAGAATCGTCAGCACGATGCGGCCGGAAATATCGAGAAACCAGACGATCGGCGCACCGAATGTGGCGATCAGCTTCATCGTCGGCGCAACCCGCGCGGCGACGGCCTCAGGCGCGCGAAGCGCGATCTGCTTCGGTACGAGTTCGCCGAGGATGAGCGACAGATAGGTGATGACGACAACGACGCCACCGACGCCAAGCCAGTCGGCCACGTTTTCATGCAGGCCCTGGGCTTCCAGCCATTGGGTCAGACGCGTGCCGAGCGTTGCACCGGAAAAGGCGCCGGAAAGAACGCCCACGAGGGTAATGCCGATCTGTACGCTAGAAAGAAAACGGCCCGGGTCTTCCGCAAGCTTGATCGCGGTTGCGGCCCCCCGGTTACCCTGTTCGGCCATGACTTTCAGGCGCACGGGGCGAGAGGAAACGACGGCAAGCTCCGACATTGCCAGAACACCGTTGAGGACGGTGAGTGCAATGACGATGATGATTTCGGTTAACAAAAGTTGCTCTTGAGCTGGGACAATATCCTGCGCGCAATAACGATCGCCGCATCGGGCGGCAGCCGTTCCATTCCTTCAAAGTGATCTCGCGCACAGTTCGGAAAACCGGGAGCCGGTTCTCGGAACTATGCACCTTCATCAGAGGCTGGAATGATAGGGGCCTGTTGGCGCTATTGCAATGGCTGGAACAATTGAAGTCGGAACTTCGCTCATAACGCGATATCGAGAATGATCTCCGCCCGTGTTCCGACCGGACGCACGACATACTCAATCGACGAACCGAGCGTGGAGGCCATCGACTTGACGATCCGGCTTCCGAGCCCGGTCCCCTGCACCGTGTCGCCTTCCTTCCAGCCGATCCCGTCATCCTCGACGGCAAGCAGCGCTTTTCCGTCGGGCTGGTGCTTGAACAGCACCCTCACCTCGCCGTCGCGGCCCGGTTCATAGGCATATTTGACCGCATTGGTCAGAAGTTCGGTGACGATCATACCGACGGAGACGGCCCGGTCGGATGTCAGCGCGATACAGTCGGCATCGAGCCTGATCGACGGTCCCTGGCGATCGACGACCGTTCCCTGAACCTCGTTGACCAGCGTACCGAGATATTTGTCCATCTCCACCTGCCGCACGTCGTCCGACGTGTAGAGGCTGCGATGCATGCCGGCGATCGCGGTGATGCGCGCCTGCGTCTCGGCCAGCGCCTCCTTCACGTCCTCGTTCTTGCTGCTGCCGGCCTGAAGCCGGATCAGCGCCGCGACCAGCGCCAGACTGTTGGCCACCCGGTGATTGACCTCGGCCAGCAGGACTTCCGCCCGCTCCTTGCCAAGGCGGATTTCCTGCTCTGCCTTTTCCTTCTCGCGGCGAAGGTTTGCATTGCTGATCGCCTGGCCGATCGCATTCTGCATCAGCGGCCAGAATTCCTCGCCGACCGTCTTGATGACGTAGTCGGACGCGCCGTTCTTCATCGCCTCGATGGCGATCGTCGCGTCGCTCGATCCGGTTACATAGATGACCGGAATGGTCGCATCGTGCTCCCGCAGGCGATGAAAGATATCGAGACCCGTCTCCGCCCGCAGGTAATGATCGAGAACGACGGCATCGATGCCGCCCTTCTCCATCACCGTCATGGCGCTTGCGCCATCGGTTGCAGGGATTACCTCATAGCCGGCACGACCAAGATGGCGTTCCGCGAGACGGGCAAGCGCGACGTCGTCGTCAACATACAGGATCGTTCGCGGCATCTCTTCTCGTATTATCCGGGTATCTGCATCACCGAGAAGAACAGACCGAGCTGTCTTATGGCGTGCGCGAAGTTATCGTAATCCACTGGCTTGGTAATATAGACATTCGCGCCGAGATCATAGCAGCGCTGAATTTCCCGCTCATCGTCCGTCGTCGTGAGGATCACTACGGGCAGTCGCTTCGCATGAGGGTTGGACTTCACCTTCTCGAGGATGTCAATACCCGACATATCGGGCAGGTTGAGGTCGAGCAGGATCAACAGGTAGCGGTCGTGATTGATCGATCCGGAGCGATCCGGCCCCAGAATGAAGTCGAGCGCCTCGGTACCGTTGGTGAAGGGCACGATGTCGTTGTTGACGCCGGCCCGCCGCACGTTCTTTTCGATCAGGCGGGCATGGCCCTCGTCGTCCTCGACCATGACGATCGTGACTTCCTTGCCGGCTGCTTTCATGACCCGTTACTCCTGACATACTGGGACAAATCGAGGGGCAGGCGAATGACGAATGTCGATCCGCCGCCCAAGGTTGACGTCACAGTAATTTCGCCGCCTAAATTTCTGACTAATGAGCGGACATGGGCAAGCCCGATCCCCTCACCCGCCTTATCCTGCACGCCGGCCCGCCGGAACAGTTCAAAGACGCGCTCCTGGTCTTCCTGAGCGATCCCCCGTCCGTTGTCGGCAACTTCGATCCTGACGGCGCTGCGCCCCATGGGTTTTGCCTGGACTGACAGGGCGAGCGGCCGGTCGGGATGCTTGTATTTTACCGCATTGTCGAACAGGTTGCCGAAAATCTGCTCCATCGAGAACCGGTCGGTCACCAGACCGCGCGCCGCATCGACGGAAATGGACACCTCCCCGCCCGCATCACTGACCTGATGATAAACGCTTGCGGCCGTCGCTTCCAGCAATTCGCCGAGATCGATCCGCTCCGGCTTCAATTCGCGCCGTCCGTCGCGGGAGATTTTGAGGATGGCGTTGATCAGACCGTCCATCTTCTTCGTCGACGACCGTATGAAGCCGATCGCCTCCGGCAGATCCTCCTCCACCGCAAGCCGCGCCTCGCGCACCTCGTCTTCGCTCGGCTGCGCGCCATCGGCAAGCACATAGGTGCTGATCGATTTCAGCGACGCGTCGAGCTCACTGGTAAAACCCATGATGTTGACGAGCGGCGCCCTGAGATCATGCGAGACGATATAGGCGTAGCGCTGGATTTCCCGGTTTGCCTGGATCAGGTCTTCGGTGCGCTCGGTGACGCGCTCCTCCAGGCCGACATTCAGTTCCTCGACTTCGCCACGTGCCTTGTCGAGTTCGCGCACATGCTGCATGACGACGGCAATCGCCCCGCCGACCACGAGGATGATCAGCAACCCGCCACCGATCGTCACATATTGCAGCGACGCGGCGCTGTCGCGCAGATCACCGATACCCCCGACCAGATGCCCGTCCAGCTCGTCGATCAACTTGCCGAGCGTATCGCGAAGCTGCTGCATGACGAGGAAGCCGGACTGGTTGCGCACGATCGCCAGCGCATCCCCAACCCGCCCCTTGCTCGCAAGGTCGAGCGTCGACTGCATCTCGGTCACTTTCTCGGCGATCAGGCGGCGAATGTCGGCAATCGGAACCTTGACGGTCGTCTGGTTTCCCGCGACGCGCTCAAGCCTGTCGACCTGCGTCGGCAGTGCCTGGAGCGCCTTTTCATAGGGCTGGAGAAAGCCGTCATCCTGAATGAGCAGATAGCCACGCTGGCCCGATTCGGCCGAATTCATCAACAACAGCATGTCGGCCGCAGCCGAGCGCACCGCCCTCAGCTTCGTCACCTCGTCAAAATATGTATGCGTCATCCGTGCCAGGAAAAAGGACGACAGGACGATGGCCATGAGCAGTCCCGCACCGATCAAAAGCATCAAAAGCGACGATCGGGTGAAGGTTCTGTTCGATAAGGGCATGAAGCAAACCGTCCTTTGAGATTGACGGCATGAACTTGGCGACGAGGCCCCGATTGTCAAGCCGGAACAGCTTTGTCCGTCCGACACGCCTCACCGAGCCATTCTTGCGACCTTTTGCTCGATGCCAGCCTGTCACGAGGCTTTGATAGAGCGGAGACGAGCGAACACCCCCGCGTCCAATCGCCTCCGCCTGTCGTCAAAAACAATTGCCTCCGTCTCGACGGCTGGATAACAGCATGAAGTGTCCGGCGGCGAAAGAGCATACGGCGCATGGTACGGTAGCGTACGCAAGTCGGGGAGGAAGGCGCTTTGCGCGGGAGTGCCGCACAAACCCAAAACATCATTCGCTGCACAGCAGCGGTTTTATCCGAAGAATTCTGTCTGGAAAGAAAACAGTGCGATCCACCCTTCCGATGGTGACGTTCGATCCTGGGCGCCTACAAACGTAGGTGGGCGCCGTGTGCCCAAGCCCACGGGCCTGGACAGGGACAGCTCCCTTAGGATCGGGTATGGCCCCGAGGATTCAGTTGTTCCTGTCGGGAAGCGCAGACCGCAACAGCAATATATGGTCGAACCGCAATTCGCGCCAGTGGCTGGTCAGACGATTTTTGTGGTCTGTCACCTTTCCGGCCGGCTGGTCGCCCGGTGGCCGCTCAGTTCGCCTGTGCGGGCGTGCGGCCATTGAGTTTTGCCGCCAGTCCCTCGATGCGTGCGGCAAGCTCGCCGATCGTCGAGACGAGCACCTGCTCGCTCTGCTGCTGGTGTTCGAGCGATCCGTCCCGGTTGGATCTGAGGGCATCCACTTCCGCCTCGAGCGCCGACACCTTGCGGGTCATCTCCGACAACTCGTCCATGATCATGATGCCGGCCATGACCGTGATCCTCAGGTCGCCGATCTCGCCGAACTGGCTCTTCAGATGGCCGACATAACGGTCGAGCCGGTCCGCGAGCTGGCTCAGGTGATCTTCCTGTCCCTCTTCGCAGGCCATGCGATAGGCCTTGCCGTCGATCGTGACTGTTATCTGGGCCATTTGAAACCTGTCCTTACCGATCCAGCACGGCGCGTATCGTCTCCATCGCCGTCACCAGCCGCCGCGAAACCTCGCGATTGACCTCTTCCAGACGATTGGCGCGAAATTGCGACTGGTCGAGTTCCTGCGCCAGACGCGCGCGGTCGGCATGGACGCGGCGCACTTCGCCGTCGACATCGCGGTTCTCGCGCTGTCGCTCTATGCGTGCATCCACGGCATTCTCCAGGCTGCCGACCGCCGCACGCAGTTCTGAAAGCGCCATCTCAACCGTCTTGTCTGCCGGCATTCATGATATCCCGCTGAGAATGCGAGTTCGGCCGAATCGGCCACTGGTTCTCGCCCATTGAGCGGCAAGATTATTCACCGCAATAATGCCGGTCAACAAACGACCACCCTTCCGGCCTCATCGACTTGTGGATCAAGCGCCTTATATTGTGTTTGAACGTTCCTGCTCAAACATGAGGCGGCTCCACCTAAACTTGCTCATTTTCTGGCGCCCGCCTCCCGCATTTGTTGACTTGCCCGTTCCACCTGATATGGATCAGGCGCTCCCTCAAAAGGCCCTTGAAGGGCTCCGACCGACACCGGATACAGTGGATTAGCCATGACTTCTCGCGAACAAAACGACCGGATGGCAAATGCAATCCGTTTTCTCGCCATGGATGCCGTCGAAAAGGCCAATTCCGGCCACCCAGGCATGCCGATGGGCATGGCCGACGTTGCAACCGTCCTCTTTTCCAAATACCTGAAATTTGACCCGACGAAACCGCATTGGCCCGACCGCGACCGCTTCGTGCTGTCGGCCGGCCACGGTTCGATGCTGCTTTATTCGCTGCTCTATTTGACCGGTTATGAAGACATGACCGTCGAGGACCTAAAGCAGTTCCGCCAGCTCGGCTCCAAGACCGCAGGTCACCCGGAATACGGCCATGCCACCGGCATCGAGACGACCACCGGCCCGCTCGGCCAGGGCATTGCCAATGCCGTTGGCATGGCGATCGCCGAACGCAAGCTGCGCGAGGAATTCGGCGCCGACCTGCAGGATCACTACACCTATGTGATCAACGGCGACGGCTGCCTGATGGAAGGTATCAGCCATGAGGCCATCGCCCTTGCCGGCCACCTGAAGCTCAACAAGCTGGTCCTTTTCTGGGATAACAACTCGATCACCATCGACGGCGCCGTCTCGCTCTCCGATTCGACCGACCAGATTGCCCGCTTCAAGGCGGTTCACTGGAACACGATCGAGATCGACGGCCACGACCAGGCTGCGATCGCCGACGCCATCGAGCAGGCCCACAAGTCCGACCGCCCGACCTTCATCGCCTGCAAGACCGTCATCGGCTTCGGCGCCCCGAACAAGGCCGGCAGCCACAAGGTTCACGGCTCTCCGCTTGGCGCCGAGGAAATTGCCGCGACCCGCAAGGCGCTGAACTGGGAATACGAACCCTTCATCGTCCCGAACGACGTGCTGTCCGAATGGCGTGCCGCCGGCACCCGCTCGGTCGATGCCGTCAAGGCCTGGGAAGGCCGCCTGGCAAAGTCCGACAAGAAGGCCGAATTCGACCGCCGCTTCGCCGGTGATCTGCCGGCCGGCTTCGATGCCGCCATCTCCGACTACAAGAAAAAGCTCGCCGAGACGAAGCCGACGATCGCGACCCGCAAGGCTTCCGAAGACGCGCTTGAAGTCATCAACGGCTTCCTGCCGGAAACGCTCGGCGGTTCCGCCGACCTGACGCCGTCGAACAACACCAAGACCAGCCAGATGCATTCGATCACGCCGACGGATTTCGCCGGCCGCTACATGCACTGGGGTATTCGCGAACACGGCATGGCTTCGGCCATGAACGGCATCGCGCTGCACGGCGGTCTGATCCCCTATGGCGGCGGCTTCATGATCTTCTCCGATTATTGCCGCCCGCCGATCCGCCTTGCCTCGCTGATGGGTATCCGCGTCATCCACGTCCTGACGCATGATTCGATCGGCGTCGGCGAAGACGGCCCAACCCACCAGCCGGTCGAGCAGATGGCATCCCTGCGCGCCATCCCGAACCTGATGATGTTCCGCCCGGCCGATGCGGTTGAAACCGCCGAATGCTGGCAGATCGCCGTCACGACCAAGGATCGTCCGTCGGGCCTGGCGCTCACCCGCCAGAACCTGACGACCGTGCGCACCGAATATTCAGAAAAGAACCTCTCGACGCTCGGCGCCTATACGCTCGCCGGCAGCGCCGACGCCAAGGTGACGATCTTCGCCTCGGGATCCGAAGTCGAACTCGCCGTCGCGGCCCGCAAGACGCTTGAGGAAAAGGGCATCTCGGTCCGCGTCGTCTCCGTTCCCTCGACCGAACTGTTCTTCGAGCAGCCGGATGCCTACCGTGCCGAAGTCATCGGCAAGTCGCCGGTCAAGATTGCCGTCGAAGCCGGCGTTCGCGAAGGCTGGGATGCGTTCATCGGTCCGGAAGGCACCTTTGTCGGCATGAAGAGCTTCGGCGCTTCCGGTCCGGCCAAGGACGTCTTCAAGCATTTCGGCATCACGGTCGACGCCGTCGTCGCCGCTGCCGAGGCAAAAATTTAATTCTAAAAGGCTGCCCTAGATCAAAGTGGGGCAGCCTTCATACGCGCTAGAGCAGTTCCAGCAAAAGTGCGTAGCGGTTTTGCGTCCGAAACTGCGTCACATCAGGGAAGTAGAGCGATTTCGCGATTCGGAGAAAAGCGGAATTGCGTTGAAACACAGCCCCAATATCAGGGAGTAAAGCTCATATGACTGTAAAGGTTGCCATCAACGGCTTCGGCCGTATCGGCCGTAACGTGCTTCGCGCCATCGTCGAATCCGGTCGCACCGACATCGAAGTCGTTGCCATCAACGATCTCGGCCCGGTCGAAACCAACGCCCACCTGCTCCGCTACGATTCGATCCACGGCAAGTTCCCGGCCGACGTGAAGGTCGACGGCGACACGATCTCGGTTGCCGGCGGCAAGCCGATCAAGGTCACCGCCGTCCGCGACCCGGCTACCCTGCCCCACAAGGAACTCGGCGTCGACATCGCTCTGGAATGCACCGGCATTTTCACCTCGCGTGAGAAGGCTGCGGCCCACCTCACCGCCGGCGCCAAGCGCGTCATCGTTTCCGCTCCGTCCGACGGCGCAGACCTGACCGTCGTCTTCGGCGTCAACCACGATCAGCTGACCAAGGACCACCTGGTCATCTCCAACGCGTCGTGCACGACGAACTGCCTCGCCCCCGTCGTCAAGACACTGGATGATGCGATCGGCATCGACCACGGCTTCATGACCACGATCCACTCCTATACGGGTGACCAGCCGACGCTCGATACCATGCACAAGGACCTGTACCGCGCCCGCGCAGCAGCCTTGTCCATGATCCCGACCTCGACCGGTGCCGCAAAGGCTGTTGGCCTGGTTCTGCCGCACCTGAAGGGCCGCCTCGACGGCACCTCGATCCGCGTGCCGACCCCGAACGTCTCGGTCGTCGACTTCAAGTTCGTCGCCAAGAAGAACACCAGCAAGGAAGAAGTCAACGAAGCCATCATGGCTGCCTCCAACGGCAAGCTGAAGGGCATCCTCGGCTATACCGACGAGCCGCTGGTTTCGCGCGACTTCAACCACGACAGCCATTCGTCGATCTTCGCCGTCGACCAGACCAAGGTGCTCGAAGGCAACTTCGTCCGCGTCCTGTCCTGGTACGACAACGAATGGGGCTTCTCCAACCGCATGGCCGACACCTCGGTCGCGCTGGGCAAGCTCATCTAAGACGACCGGCACAAACGCCGAACCATTGACACAAGGCCCTCTCCTTCGATGAAGGAGAGGGCTTTTGTTTGTCTGGGTCGTATCGGTGGCACGGTAAGAGGGGCCGCCCGGCCTCGCAAATGGCCCCGGCTCAGGCCCGACCGAATTCTTCGATGACCGCCTGCACGAAGCTTTGCACCTTGACGGTCGGTCGCCGTCCGGCCGGATAGATGACATGCATCGGTCGGGAAGGCCCCTCATAATCCGGCAGCACCCGGACAAGCCGGCCGGCTTCTATCTCGGGATTAAGCACATTCTCCGGCCCGAGAGTGATGCCATAACCTTCCATTGCCGCACAAAGCAGTGTCTTCCAGTCATTGCTGCGCATACGTCCTGTCGCCCGGACCTCTTCCGTTTTGCCGTCGCGGGTAAAGCGCCAGCGACAGGGAATGGAAGGCGACCAATAGGCATAGGCAAGACAATCATGCTGCCTCAATTCCGCCGGGGTCCGAGGCATGCCCCGGCGGGCAAGATATTCCGGCGATGCGCAGGCAATCATCTGATACGGCGCCAGAGGATGTGCGATGAGCGACGTGTCGCTGACGTCGCCGATGCGTATCATCACTTCGAACCCCTCTTCGAGCGGATCGACGAAACGATCATTGAGCGTCAGGTCGATCTGCATGTCGGAGTAGCGGCCGAGATAGCGGGTCACGAATGGCGCCAGACTGAAGGTGCCGAAAGTCAGCGGAGCATTGACCCGCAATACTCCCTTAGGCTTTGTGCGCATGTCCTGCGCCACGGCTTCGGCCGCGTCGACTTCCAGAAGCAGATGCTTGCAGCGATCGTAATAGGCTCTCCCGACATCGGTCAGGCTCTGCCGCCTTGTTGTCCGGTGAAGGAGCGCGGTGCCCAACCGATCCTCGAGGAAAACGACATGCTTCGCAACCATTTGCGGGGAAATCCCCATCGCGTCCGCAGCCGCGGCGAACGACCCCAGATCGGCGGCCTTGACGAAGATCGTCATGCTTGTGAACCTGTCCACAATTCCCTCCGTCTGGTTGGTAATGTCATTCAATAACGGATATTTATCGATTTTTATGAGCCAATTAAATCCCTCCCGTCGCATAATCGACATGGAGAAGCAGAGATGAAAATCGGTATTATAGGTGCAGGCATAGTCGGCCGCGCCATCGGCAAGCTTGCACTGGCCGCGGGCCATCAGGTCATGGTGAGCAATTCGCGCGGGCCGCAGACACTTTTCAGTCTTGGCCGCAGTATCGGCTGCGAGATCGGAACGGTGGAAGAGGCTGCCGCCTTCGGCGACATCGTTGTCGTGGCAATTCCGCTTGCAGCCTATCGGTCTGTCCCGGTTGAACCACTGGCGGGCAAGTTGGTGATTGATACGGACAACTACTATCCTGAACGGGATGGCAACGTCCCCGAGCTTGATTCGGCTTCAACCACGACAAGCGAATTGCTGGCGCGCCACCTGCCGCGTTCGCGGATCGTCAAAGCCTTCAATGCCGTCGCCATGAGCGACCTCGAAAAGGACGGACGCCCCGAAGGTTCATCCGATCGGCGCGCCCTGCCTCTTGCGGGAGACAGGGTCGATGACAAGGCGATCGTGGTTAAGCTTTATGATGAGTTCGGCTATGACGCAGTCGATGTCGGCCCACTATCCGAGGGATGGCGGTTTGAAAACGGACGACCGGTCTACTGCATTCCCATGAACGCCGCCGAATTGAAAGCCGCTCTGGCGCAGACCACGCGCTGAACCGCTACGGAAGGGGCCGTATCGTCGCCCTCTGACGAGGCAAGTTTCGAAGCCTTCTCGTCCTGTCCTGGTACGACAACGAATGGGGCTTCTCCATCCGCATGCCCGACACTTCGGTCGCGCTGGGCAAGCTCATCTAAGATGGCAGGCGGAAACGCCGAGCTATTGAGACAAGGCCCTCTCTTTCGGCGAAGGAGAGGGCCTTGTCGTTTCGAGGGGATGGGGAAGCAAGGCATCGCGCTCCTCGGCAATCGGCACCGCAAGGTTGATAATTTTCTCCACCATCCCCTAGTGCTTGCCGCATAAAGTCTTTAGCGTCCCGGTCTCTCCTCACCCCGCGCTCATTGCTGGAGACGACCCATGGCCGAACCCTCCCTCTTCGCTCGCCTCATCGCCCTCATTGGACAAGGCACCGTGCTGATCCGTCACTCCGGAGATGCCCCGCGCGATCCAGCCTATGGCGGCGCACCTGCCATTCCGGCCGCCAAGCCGCAGGGCATGATGCCGACCTTGAAAATGCCGACTGCAAAGGGCTGGGAAGGAAATCACAAGCCGACGGCAGCACCGGGCCTGAAGGTCAACGCCTTTGCCCGCGATCTCGTTCATCCGCGCAACATGCATGTCCTGCCCAATGGCGATGTGCTGGTGGCCGAATCGATGGGCGAGAGCGGCAACCCGCGCAGCCTCTTCGACCACGCCATGTCCGCCACCATGCAGCGGGCCCGCGCCTCCGGTATCAGTCCGAACCGCATCACGCTTCTGCGCGATGCAGACGGCGATGGCGTCGCCGAGGAATGCCACCGTTATATCGAGAACGTCAGGCAGCCCTTCGGCATCGCGCTGATCGGGGAAACGCTTTATGTCGGCGCAAGCGACGCGCTTTTCGCCTATCCCTACGAGCAAGGCGCGACGAAAATTACCGCGAGCCCGAAAAAGCTGATGGATCTGATCCCCGGTGGCCATTGGACCCGCAACCTGATCGCTAGCAAAGACGGTACGAAGCTCTATGTCGCTGTGGGATCCCTCAGCAACATTGCCGACGAAGGCATGGCCGCGGAAGAAAACCGCGCCTGCATTTTCGAATATGACCTGGTATCGGGGCAATCGCGCATCTTCGCCGGCGGATTGCGCAATCCCGTCGGCATGGCATGGGAGCCCGAGGAAGGCCTGCTCTGGACAGTCGTCAACGAACGCGACGGGCTGGGCGACGAGACCCCGCCCGACTACCTGACATCGGTACGCGATGGCGGCTTCTACGGCTGGCCTTTCTGCTATTGGGACCGGGTCGTCGACGATCGCGTGCCGCAGGATGCCGCAAAGGTGGCCGCAGCGCTGCAGCCCGACTACGCACTCGGCGGCCACACCGCCTCGCTCGGGCTCTGCTGGCTGCCCGAAGGAACGCTGCCGGGCTTTCCCGCAGGCATGGCCATCGGCCAGCACGGCTCGTGGAACCGCTCGAAGCTTTCGGGCTACAAGCTTGCCTTCGTCGCCTTCGAAAACGGCAAGCCCGTCGGCATGCCGCGCGGAATCCTCACCGACTTCCTGTCGCCCGACGAGAAACATTCCTACGGCCGCCCGGTGGGCGTCGCACTCGCCGCCGATGGCGCGGTCCTGATGGCCGACGATGTCGGCGACGTCATCTGGCGCGTGACGGGGGCGTGAGCCGGCCGACGTCCAGATCTGCCTATTGCAACTGACGGCCCTACTTGCCGGTCGGCGATCGTGGGTAGACACCACCCTACTGGACGGCTTTGCGACAGCCGCATAATCTTGGGAAAACGGCCTCCGGTGCACCGGGCGCGGTTCGATGGCATTGCCGCCTTGCGGCCGAGAAAGCAGCAACGTGTTGGACAACCAAAGCCTCTCGGCGATCTTCCTGACATGTGTCGAGTCACAGAGCTTCGCCGCGGCGGGCAGGAAGCTCAACCTGTCCCGGTCATCCGTCGGCAAAGCCATCGCGCGGCTGGAGCAGGATCTCGGGATCCGGCTTTTCCACCGGTCGAGCCGGGTTCAGGCCTTGACCGAGGACGGACAGATCTATCTTGACCATGCCAGGCGGGCACAGGCCGAGCTGGAAGCCGCCCGCCAGATCTTTGCCTCGGGTCGGCAGGTGCCGAACGGCATCCTGAGGGTTGCGCTGCCCGCCACACTCGGCCGGCATTGCGTCGGCCCCTTGCTGCTCGGCATGGCCAAGGATTATCCCGACCTCAGATTGGCGATGTCGTTGAGCGATCGCCCGGTGGACCTGGTCGATGGCGGCTTCGACCTTTCCATCCGGATCGGTGCCGCGCTCGATTCCGCCGGCATCATGCAGCGCAAGATTGGCGTGCAGGTGATGAGCCTCTATGCGGCACCCGGCTATATCGAACGCCACGGCGCGCCACGCGGTGCAGTAGATCTCGACGAGCACAAAATGGTCATCTATTCGCGAGGTCGCACGCTTCGCTGGCGCCTACCCGATGATGGCCCGGACGGGGCAATGATCACCGGCGATGCAAAGGCGCAGATCGATGATCTCGACCTTCTCGCGGATGCGGCCCGCCGCGGCTTTGGCATAGCCTCCCTGCCCTGTTGGCTTGCAGGGCCAAGCGTCAGGGCCGGTGCACTGGTGCAACTTGCCATGAGCCGGCCGCGCGCATTCGACATCACCGCCCTGTGGCCGCAAACCACCCATCTGCCGGTGCGCACACGCGTCACCATCGATTATCTCGCCGCCCGTCTGCCGGCGCTGCTGTCCGACCTTTCAGGGAGTCCGGATATGGATTTGGCCAGCCTGACGGATCCGACAGATCATCCGCATCTCCACGTAGAAGCCAGGGATGGGCGTCCATCCTCATTGTAGCGGTTCTCGCGACATTGGCGCTCCCAAGCGGCGCGCCCGCTTTCCGGCATACCACCTATATTGCCCTCGCCGGCGCACAGCGCTGCACCGGATACAAACCGATATTTGAAAGCAAGATCACGACCGGCGTCCGGTCGTCGATCCAGGCCTTTCGCGGGGCCTGTTGCTGCCCCGCATTCAGGAGATAGTTTATGAATATGCCAATGCCATTCCAGACGCCCGGTCTCAATCGTGTCAAGGTTGGAGACATTCTGGTCACCATTCTGAGCGATGGATATCTCGACGTGACTTTCGATCTTCTGAGCGGCGTCGAGCCGGCCGAGGCCGAAAAAATTCTCGCCGCATACAACGCATCGAAGCTGCCTCGCATCAATATCAATGTCTATATCGTCCAAAGCGCTGGCCGGACCATCATGATCGACAGTGGTGCAGGCGGCATCAACGGATGGGGCGGCCGCCTGCCGGTTGCGCTCTCCGCAGCCAATATCGATCCACTCAGCATCGACACGATCCTGCTGACCCATGCCCATCCCGATCACGTCGGCGGACTGGCCGGGCCGCTCGCAACGCCGCTGTTCCAAAATGTCGACAGGCTTTTCGTCCACCGCGACGAACTTGGCTTCTGGAAGAATGACACGATCCGCGCCGGCGCGCCGGATGCAGTCAGACCCTATTTCGACCTCGCGGGAAATGCCTTCGATGCCTACAGGGATGTACTGGTGCCATTTGCCGGCGAGGATAGCCTGGTACCGGGCATTCATTCCGTTCCATTGCCGGGCCATACGCCCGGGCATACCGGCTATCTCATTGCCGACAAGGGCCAGTCACTGCTGATCTGGGGAGACATCGTGCATTTTCCTCATATCCAGGTCACCCGTCCTGACGTGACGATCGCATTCGATGGCGACGCGACGCAGGCTGCGGCCTCGCGTGCCAAGATCCTCGATCGTGTCGCGGCCGAGCGGCTGCAGATCAGCGGCATGCATTTCAATTCGCCGGCCACGGGACGGATCGAAAAGAGCGGCGGCGGCTTCCGGCTTGTCTACGATGGCTGGATACCGGCTATCACGACAAACTGACGAAATCTGGGCCTGCTGCGAGCTCGCTGCATCACGATGGAGAGGCAGCAGGCCCTTCTCGTTTCCAATAGAGGCTTCAACAGCGGAAATTTTGACCAAGCGCTGAATCCGCAGAGCTTGGCAATTTGCTCGAAGCAATTCCTGCAGGAGCTTCAGGCATCAGCCAAGAATCGCAAAATCTTCTTCGATGGCCGGTATCCGTCCAAAGCCGCTTCCGCGTGGTAATACCTCCAGCACGCAGGCGCCCCCTTCGATGAAGCCCCATCCCGTCTCCAGCCTGGCGGCAGATCGTCCATGGGTCCGGGTGCCCAGAGAAAAACCGAAGGCACCAAGGGATGTTTCCGTCTTTTTTCCGCCTCGCCCTTCTCTTGCCGGAATTGTTGATGCCTAATTGGCGACCGTAACGATTCGCTCCGGCTCCTGCCGGATCTGCCCCCGCTCCGACACCTGATCCGCGGCCTTCAAACGGTTCCGCGATTGCGATCTGTTGTCGAAGCAGGGATGCATGGCGGCAAACTGAAGAGGTCGGGGCCGTTGGAGGCTTTCTATATCGTCTTGTTGATCGGCACCCTTCTGGTGCTTGTGTCAGCCTTCTCAAGTCTTCTCGCCTTCCGCTTCGGTGCACCGCTTCTTCTCGTCTTCCTGTCGATCGGACTTCTGGCAGGGTCCGACGGGCTCGGCATCCAGTTTTCCAACTATCCCTTCACCTTCATGCTGGGCTCGCTGGCGCTGGCGATCATCCTGTTCGATTCAGGCTTCATCACGCCGGTTCACTCGTTCCGCATCGCGGCCGTTCCGGCGCTGACGCTCGCCACGATCGGCGTGCTTCTGACCGCCAGCATCTTCGCCTTCGCCGCCATGCTATTCCTCGGCTTCGGTTGGCTGGAGGGCATGCTGCTCGGCTCGATCGTCGCCTCGACGGATGCGGCCGCCGTGTTCTTCCTCCTGCGCATCGGCGGCATCAACATCCGCGACAAGGTGCGTTCCACGCTCGAGGTCGAATCCGGCACCAACGATCCGATGGCGATCTTCCTCACCATCGCCATCGCCGAACTGGTCGGCACGGGCGAACGCCTGTCCGGCATCGACATCCATTTCTTCCTCACCTTCTTCGAGGAAATGGGGCTCGGCGTCATCTTCGGCCTGCTCGGCGGCATGATGATCGTCTGGACGCTGAACCGCTTCACCTCCGACCGCGGCCTGGCCCCGATCTTCGGCCTGACGCTGGCGCTCCTGGTCTTCTCCTTCACCGGTGCCATGGGCGGCAGCGGCTTCCTCGCCGTCTATGTTGCCGGCATGTATGCGGGCAATCGCAAGATGTTCGCCAAGCAGCAGATCACCCGCTTCAACGAAGGGCTGACCTGGCTTGCCCAGATCATCATGTTCCTCGTGCTTGGTCTGCTCGCCACGCCGTCGCAATTCCCGAGCATTCTTTTGCCCGCCGTCGGCCTGGCGCTGTTTTTGATCTTCTGTGCCCGCCCCATCGCCGTGTGGCTGAGCCTCCTGCCCTATGACTTCACCCAGCAGGAAATCGGCTTCGTCGCATGGGTCGGCCTGCGCGGTGCCGTTTCCATCCTGCTCGCCATCATGCCGATGCTGAGCGGCGTGGAAAATGGCGAGCTTTATTTCAACGTCACCTTCATCATCGTGCTGGTCTCGCTTCTCGTCCAGGGCTGGACGATCAAGCCGGTCGCAAACTATCTCGGCCTGATCATTCCGCCCCGCATGGGCGCCGTGGACAAGATCGAGCTCGACCTGCCCGGTGCCGCCCAGCACGAACTGATCTCCTACAAGGTGATCAAGGACAGTCCGCTTTTGAGTGGCGAGCGCATTCCGCGCTGGGCCATGCCCTCGCTCGTCATCCGCGACGGCAAGAGCATGCGCTACCAATATGCCGGACGACTGCGCGAGGGCGATCAGGTCTACCTCTTCGTCGCCCCCGCCTATACCAAACTCCTCGACCGTCTGTTTGCCGCCCGCGCCCCGGTGGAAGAGACCGACGAGGAATTCTTCGGCGCCTTCGCCATCTCGCCCGCCCGCCCCGCCAAGGAACTCGACGCCGCCTATGGTCCGGGCCTCCTCTCGGCCGCCGAACAGGCCATGACGGTCGGCGAACTGCTGGTCACCCGGTTGAACGGCAAGGCCGAATATGCCGATCGCATCCGCTTCGGCTCGATCGTTCTGATCGTCCGCGAGGTCGACGAGATGAACAAGATCAGCTCGGTCGGCGTGTCGCTGGAACCGGTGGAACCGACCACCAAATTGCCGATCTTCATCAACATGCGCGAGATCGCTCACCGCGTGCGCGACCTCATCCGCAAGTACCGCGGCAAGCCGGTACCGCAGCAACGTCACTAGCCCCGGCCACCCCATACTGCGGCTGTTGGTGCCCTTGCGTCGGCCGGCAACCATAGTATGGTCCGGCCAGTTCCCTTGGCCGGGCAGACATGCCGCCCGCGCCAGTCTTAAGCACTCAAGGAGTGGACCAGCCCATGCCGGCATTCAAGACCATTGACGACATCAGCAACCCCGCGGACAAGCGCATCCTCGTGCGCGTCGACCTCAACGTGCCGATGGCCGACGGCAAGGTTACGGACAAGACCCGCATCGAGCGCGTCGCCCCCACCATTCTGGAACTGTCGAAGAAGGGCGCCAAGGTCATCCTGCTCGCCCATTTCGGCCGCCCGAAAGGCGAGCCGGTCGCCGACATGTCACTGTCGCTGATCGTACCTGCCGTCAACGAAGTCCTCGGCACGAAAGTGCTGTTTGCCGCCGATTGCATCGGTCCGGATGCGGAAAAGGCCGTCGCCTCGATGAAGGCCGGCGATATCCTGCTTCTGGAAAACACCCGCTTCCACAAGGGTGAGGAAAAGAACGACGCGGAATTTACCGAAGCGCTGGCAACGAACGGCGATATCTACGTCAACGACGCCTTCTCCGCGGCCCACCGCGCCCATGCCTCGACCGAGGGCCTTGCCCATCACCTTCCGGCCTATGCCGGTCGCACCATGCAGGCCGAGCTCGAAGCACTCGAAAAGGGCCTCGGCGCACCGGCCCGCCCGGTCGTTGCCATTGTCGGCGGCGCCAAGGTGTCGACCAAGATCGACCTCCTGCAGAACCTCGTGAAGAAGGTCGATGCGCTCGTCATCGGCGGCGGCATGGCCAACACCTTCATCGCTGCACAGGGCATCAATGTCGGCAAGTCGCTCTGCGAACATGACCTCGCAGAAACCGCCCGCCAGATCATGCTCGAAGCAGCCAGCGCCCAATGCGCCATCGTGCTGCCTGTGGACGGCGTGGTCGCCCGCGAATTCAAGGCCAATGCGGCAAATGAAACCGTCGCGGTGGAGGCTATCCCCGCCGACGCGATGATGCTCGACGTCGGTCCGAAGTCGATCGAAGCCGTCAATGGCTGGATCGGTCGCGCCTCGACGCTGGTCTGGAACGGCCCGCTCGGCGCCTTCGAGATCACACCTTTCGATACCGCCACCGTCGCGGCCGCCAAATTCGCTGCCGAGCAGACCAAGGCCGGCAAGCTCGTCTCCGTCGCCGGCGGCGGCGATACCGTCGCAGCCCTCAACCACGCGGGCGTTGCCGACGATTTCACCTATGTCTCGACTGCAGGCGGCGCCTTCCTCGAATGGATGGAAGGCAAGGAACTGCCTGGCGTCGCGGTTCTGTCCAAGACCGCCTGATCATTGATGCTCGTGGATGCGCGAGATCCTTCGCGCATCCACCGATCATGACAGTTTTAAAAATATTCAAAATTTTAAACGATTGAAATCATTTCAATCGTTTCAGCTATTTAAACGCACATTCCCCTTTAAAAAAACTTCTGTTATCGCCGGGTTGTCGCTTCCGGAGAGCGTTGAAATATCCGGGCGTCTTGACGATATTGATCCGGGAATTGACCAGTTCGACCTTGCCGGTTGGTCACAGGACCTGCAGAACATACGCGAGCACGGACCGCGGCATTTTTAGGGATAGGAGTAAAATATGGTGGACGCGAAGATGTTGAACAAAATCAGCTCGGCGCCTGGTTTCATTGCGGCGCTGGATCAGAGCGGTGGTTCGACACCTGGAGCGTTGCGCCTCTACGGCATTGCCGAAACCGACTACAAGGGCGACGAGGAAATGTTCGGCCTGATGCATGCCATGCGCGTTCGCATCATGACCGCCCCCGCCTTTACCGGCGAGAAGGTGATCGGCGCCATCCTGTTCGAGCGCACCATGGACGGCGATGTCGAAGGTCAGCCTGTTCCGTCCTATCTGTGGGAAAAGCGCGGCACCGTTCCCTTCCTCAAGGTCGACAAGGGGCTGCTCGCCGAGGAAAACGGCGTTCAGCTGATGAAACCCATGCCGGATCTCGACGCGCTCCTGTCCCGCGCCGTCAAGAAGGGCATTTTCGGTACCAAGATGCGCTCGGTGATCGCCAATGCCGACAAGGCCGGCATTGCAGCCGTTGTCGCCCAGCAGTTCGAAGTCGCCCGCCAGATCATCGGCCACGGCCTCGTGCCGATCATCGAGCCGGAAGTCTCGATCAAGAGCCCGACCAAGGCCGAGGCGGAAGCCATCCTGCGTGACGAGATCGCCGCCCAGCTCGACAAGCTTCCGGCCGGCGACAACGTTATGCTCAAGCTCACCATCCCGACGGTCGCCGATTTCTACGCGCCGCTGATCGCCCACAAGTCGGTCGTGCGCGTCGTCGCCCTCTCGGGCGGCTATACCCGCGCCGATGCCTGCGAAAAGCTCAGCCACAACCACGGCATGATCGCCAGCTTCTCGCGTGCACTGACGGAAAACCTGCGCGTCTCGATGAGCGACGCGGACTTCGACGCAAGCCTCGGCGAAACCATCGACGAAATCTACGCCGCCAGCGTCAACAAGGCCTGATCGGCCTTTTCAAACAGGATCGTTGCAGCCGGTCCGCCAGCCTGGGAGGGCGCGGATGCTGCAGGGAGGGAGAAAACCGCGTCGTGAATGGCGCGGTTTTTCCCGTTTATAGGCCTGGCAACAAAGATTGGCACCGTCACAAAGTTTGGCTGGCGACGCAGCATCTCCCCATTTAGCCTCAGCCCGTTTCGTTGCAGATGAGAGAAGACCCCTCCCCACCCTCCCCATACGGGGGAAGGCTTAACCTGGTCGCGGCGCCGAGGCCCGATTGAGGCAGGCGGTGGCGGAAGGTTTTCTCCCCCCTTGTGGGGGGCTCGAAGAGCGGGTTGAGACACGCGGCTCAACCCGGGCAGGCCGGCAGGCCAGAGGGGGACTTTTAGCCCGCAATAGCCGGATCTATAGGGAGAGTTGCATGCCGACCGTCGAATTCGTTACCGTCGATGTCTTCACCGCCGAGCGCTTTACCGGCAATCCGCTGGCCGTCGTCACCGATGCACGCGGCCTGTCCTCCGATCAGATGCAGCAGATCGCGGCCGAATTCGGCTACTCCGAAAGCACCTTCGTGCTGCCCCCGGAAGATCCCGCCAACACCGCTCGGGTCCGTATCTTCACGCCCACCGTCGAAGTGCCCTTTGCCGGCCACCCGAATGTCGGCACCGCCTATGTACTCGGCCAGCAGACAGAGATTTTTGGCAAACCGGTCGGCGATAGCCTGCGTTTTGAAGAGCACGCGGGAATAGTCGAGGTCGATCTTTCCCGTGAGGCCGGAGCAGTCCTCTCCACCTCGATCCGGGCTCCGCGGCCGCTCACGACAGGCGAAACGGTTTCCGCCGAACTCGTTGCCCGCTGCATTTCGATAGATGTGAAAAACGTGCTGACGGCCAGGCATGAGCCGATCTTCGCCTCGGTAGGCCTCGCCTTCGTGTTTGGCGAACTGGATGGGCTCGATACGCTTGGCCATACGGTGCCGGACTTTGGCGCCTTCCGAGAGGCCGCAGCCCGATATCCGGGCGACGGCCTCGGTTTCTCGCTGTTTCTCTATGTCCGCGACAACGCGAGGCCCGGCCACATCCGCGCCCGTATGTTCGCACCGCTCGACGATGTGCCGGAAGACCCGGCGACCGGCAGCGCCTCGGCGGCCCTTGCCGCCTATCTCGTCGCAAGCATGCCCGAGGACGATGCAAACCAGCACCTGACCATCGAGCAGGGTGTCGAGATGGGCCGCAGGAGCATCATCGAACTGGACGTGGTGAAGAGAAAGGGCGAGGTGACGGATGTGCGCATCAGCGGCCGCTCGGTCTTCGTCATGCGCGGCACGATCGACTGCTGATCAGGAAAACTCGCGCCCCAGAAGCGCCACCGTCCAGATTGCGAAGGCGAACAGGGCGATCTTCCAGAAATCCCTTCGCCGCCTTAGGCCCGGAAGACCGAGCGGCTTGAGGATATGGACGCCCATGGCGACGATCAGCAGGATGGCGAGTACTTTGGTCATTTCTCATCCGGCAACGGTTGGTTCCCGCCGCCACGGGGTAGACATTTTTAAACTCCACCACAGATAGTCACGAGGGGCGGAGATAAAGTGATTGATGGTTCTTCCCCTCGTTACCGTTCTCCTTTGCAGGGCGCAACTCGCCAGGCTCAAGGAAGCGCGGCCGCCGATTGATTGAAACAGTTACATTTGTGAGACGATGAGACGAAACCTGCTTCCCGTCCTCGCCCTTTTGACCGGTACTCTTTTCCTCTTCCTCGGCAATGGCCTGCAGGGCCTGCTCCTGCCCTTGAGAGGCACGCTCGAGGGTTATCCCAACGAAACCCTTGGCCTGCTTGGCACAAGCTGGGCCGCCGGCTTCGTCATCGGCTGTTTCGTCGCCCCGAATGTCGTGCGCCGCATCGGCCATGTCAGGGCCTTTTCCGGCTTCCTCTCGCTGATCTGCCTGAACGTCCTGTTGACCGGCCTGATGGTCGACCAGACCGCCTGGCTGACGCTGCGTGCGATCACCGGTTTTTGCACTGCCGGCACCTCGATGATCATCGAGAGCTGGCTGAACGAACGCGCCACGCCGGAAAGCCGCGGCACGATCTTTTCCTTCTATATATCCATCACGCTCTTCGGCGTGGTCGGCGGGCAGATGATGGTGCCGTTCTCCGATGTCACCGCGCCGACGCTGTTCATGATCTGCGGCATTCTCTACAGCATCGCCGCGCTGCCGACGACGCTGTCCAAGGCCGCCTCGCCGCAACCCTTGAAGCGTGCCAAGCTGGATCTGAAAGGCCTGTTTCGAAATTCACCGATCTCCTTCGTCGGCATCTTGCTGATCGGCATCGCCAACGGCGCCTATGGAACGCTGTCCGCGGTCTTCGCCAGCCGGGCGGGACTGTCGCAAGGCTCGGTGGCCGCCATGGTGACGATCACCATCTTCGCCGGCGCCATCATGCAGTTTCCCGCCGGCCGCCTGTCAGACCGCATGGACCGCCGCTACGTTCTTGCCGGCCTGTCGGCGGCAGCGGCACTCGCGGGGCTGGTCGTCGCCCTCATCCGCCCGACTGATACCTACAGCATCATCGTGCTGGTGGCGATCTATGGTGCAGCCGCCAACTCCCTCTATCCGATCGCCGTTGCCCATGCCAACGACTTCGCAGCACCCGAGGATTTCGTCAAAGTGTCCGGCGGCCTGCTCCTGCTCTACGGCATCGGCACGATCATCGGCCCGACACTCGGCGGCCCGGTCATGACCTCGGCCGGCCCTTACGCCCTCTTCCTCGTCACCGCCGTCTCGCATATCCTGATCACCGCCTATGCGATCATACGCAGCCGCCAGCGTGCGGCGATCCCGGCCGAGCAGCGCGACTCCTACACAGTCGCACCCGCCGCGACATCGCCGCTCACCACGCCGGAAAGCATCGCTCTTGATCCGCGGGCTGCAACGGCGGAAAACGCCATGGAAGAGCGGAGGATATGACCATGAGCCTTTTCGACGACGACCGCCCGGCAAAGAAAACCGTCCACGAGATCGGCTCGGATCTCTCTCTGCTTTCGGTGGGGGACCTCGACCTGAGGATAGCCCTTCTGCAGCAGGAAATCGAAAGGCTCGAGGCGGACAAGGTAAAGAAACATGCCGGCCGCATGGCAGCCGACAATCTGTTCAAGAAATGAAAAAACCCGCCAAGCCGAAATCGGCATTCCACCGGAATCCCTAAGTATTTCCTGTGGAATTTAAGCGGATATTAATCATTAACGGACATTATCAAACCGTCCAGTTTTGCTGGGCTCAGACAGTTTCACCACCCGGCGAATGGTCTGATTTCTCCCTGTTTTACCTTGAGAGCCGCCTTTCCGCGGCTCTTCTTTTTTTGATCTGCCGTGAAAACAGCATGATCGGGCGCCTCAAGCACCATTTCCCCTCCCTTGCCTCCACAGAAAATCTGTTCCAAAACAAGAACATCCGCACAGGTTTACCGCTTCTTGTGGGTATTAACCTTTCCTTAATAAACGCCTTGCGGATTTCAATTATAAGGATCATGTTCAAGTCAATGAGGGCTGCGATGGAACTTTTCGCCCCACGCCGCCATTGCCTCATCGTGATGCGTTAGCAGGATGACTTTCATGCAGGAACAGGGTTTGAATACCGTCAATTTCGCAGGCCGCGCCGCGAATTCCTCGCAGTTCAAGACACTTTACTCGGAAGGCATGTCGCTGGTTGAAGAAACCGCGACCTACCTCGACGGTACCGGCCGCGCTGCATCCAAGGTTCTGCCCCGCATCGCTTCGGTACTTTATGCAGCAGAATCCATGCGCCTGACCACCCGCCTGATGCAGATGGCCTCCTGGCTGCTCCTGCAGCGCGCCGTCAACAATGGCGAAATGTCCCGCGATCAGGTGCTTGCCGAAAAGAACAAGGTTCGTCTCGACGGCTTCAATGTCGATCGCAACGCGCCGGGCTGGAACGATCTGCCGGAAGGTTTCCGTGATCTCGTCGAGCGCTCGCTGCGCCTGCAGAACCGCGTGGCCCTTCTCGACCGCGAGATCTACCGCCCGTCCGACGCCGTTGTCATGCCCGACAATGAAAACAGCGTCCGCGCCCAGCTCAACCTGCTTCATACCGCTTTCAGCAACTGATCAGTTGCTCGACAACCTGTCTGCATAAGCGGAAATTTCAGTGCGGCTCCTCAGCCGCACTTTTGCGTATTGGAATTCATTAAACAGCCGCTGATGCGCCTCGAAGGAATTCCAGTTGTTCACTCGCTGCCGATATTTCGACACCCAGTCGATCAACTCGGCGAAATTTTCGTCACTTTCGCGATACTGCTTGCCGCGCGCCTTCACATTGGCCACGCATTCGTCTTCCGGAAGATCGAGAAAGATCAGCAGGCTCGTGCGCGGCACCAGCACGTCGATCAGCCAGCCATAGACGCCTTCGACCAGCCATTCGGGGGCACGCGAAAGCCGCCTCACCTCCTCGGCAACCACGGCTTTATCCCGCGCAGCAGAGCCGAAACGCTCCGGCTGCCAATAGACATCGTCGAGATGAACCGGTGCACGCTCGAGACAGAGAGCAAGGCGCTTGGCGAGCCACGTCTTTCCCGAGCCGCCATTGCCCATGATTGCCACCCGGCTGAAGACGCCATCTCCGACATGTCGAGCCATTGCCTGCTCCTTCGCGACACGCCCGGGCATTGCTCACCGAGACCGCCTGCCGCCAGCGCCATGCAGAAAACGAAAAAAGCCCGGCTTGCGCCAGGCTTTTTTTGGGTCCGCCTACGGTTCGGCTTAGAGGCCGAGGCCGCCGAAACGCTTGTTGAACTTGGAAACGCGGCCGCCGCGGTCCATCAGCTGCTGGTTGCCGCCGGTCCAAGCCGGATGGGACTTTGGGTCGATTTCAAGGTTCATGACAGCGCCTTCCGAACCCCAGGTAGAGCGGGTTTCGTATTCGGTGCCGTCGGTCATGACGACCTTGATCATGTGGTAGTCGGGATGAATGTCAGCCTTCATGTCGATATTCCTGCTCTGCGGGGTCTCCATGCCGCTTTAGCGATCACCGACCCTCTTTAATGAATGAAGCCGCAGACCGGTGCGGTCACGGCTTCCCAATTCGATGCGGAGCCTATACAGGAAGGTCGCGACAAGCACAAGTACCCGCAAGGGTAAGATAACCGGGCCCCAAACGCCTTTTTATCCGGCGCCGACAACGCAGGAACGAAGGCCGTCATACCGGAGCCAAAGTATCGTGCCAGGGCACGATGCGCCAGCAGGAGATCGCGTGGCAGACATGTCCGAGACCGAAAAGAAGAATCGCAGCCTGAAGCCCCTCGCCAGACTGATACCCTATCTCTCCCGTTATCGAAGGCTTGTCGTTTCGGCGATTTTCTTCCTGGTTCTCGCGGCGGCCACGACGCTCGCCCTGCCGCTTGCCGTCCGCCGCATGATCGATCATGGCTTCGCCTCCTCCGACGGCCATTTCATCAACAACTATTTCGGCATGCTCCTGGTTCTGGCCGTGCTTCTCGCGATCGCCAGTGCCATGCGCTATTACTATGTGATCACCATCGGTGAGCGCGTCGTGGCCGACCTGAGGCGCGAAGTCTTTGGCCATGTCACCCGCCTCTCCGCCTCCTTCTTCGACGTCAACCAGTCGGGCGAAATCGTCTCGCGCCTGACGGCCGACACGACCCAGATCAAGTCGGCGCTCGGGTCTTCCGCCTCCGTGGCGCTGCGCAACACCATCATGTGCCTCGGCGCAATCGGCATGATGATCTATACCAGCCCCGGTCTTTCGGCGCTGGTCCTCTGTGCCATCCCGGTCATCGTCTTCCCGCTCGTCGGCTTTGGCCGCAACGTCCGCCGCCGGTCGCGTGCGGCGCAGGATACGCTGGCCGGGTCGTCTGCCTTTGCCTCCGAGATCGTCGGCGCAACCCGAACCGTCCAAGCCTTTGGTGAGGAGCCGGAAGCCGCCGCACGCTACGGCCGGGCGATCGAAAGCGTCTACGATGCGGCCCGTGCCGCCATCCGCGCCCGCGCCCTGCTGACCGGTTTTGCCATCCTTCTGATCTTCGGCTCGATCGTCGCCGTCCTTTGGTACGGCGCCCAGAGCGTCCTGTCGGGCGCCATGAGTGCCGGCACGCTCGGCCAGTTCGTGCTCTATTCGGTAATTGCCGCAAGCTCGCTCGGCCAGCTTTCCGAAGTCTGGGGAGAACTCTCCGCCGCAGGCGGCGCCGCCGAACGCCTGACTGAACTTCTGCAGGAAATCCCGGCCGTGCGGGACCCGGAAAACCCCGTCGCCCTGCCCCAACCAGCCCGCGGCGAGGTCGAATTCGAGCAGGTTTCCTTCGCCTATCCCGCCCGTGTCAGCGCCATCACGCTGAATGCGCTTTCGCTGAAGGTAAAGCCGGGCGAGACCGTTGCCATTGTTGGCCCGTCCGGCGCCGGCAAGAGCACCATCTTCTCGCTCCTGATGCGCTTCTACGATCCGCAGAGCGGCAACGTGAAGCTCGACGGTGTCGAACTGCGGCAGGCAAGGCTCACCGATATCCGCTCCCGCATGGCGATCGTGCCGCAGAACGTGACCATCTTTGCCGCCTCGATCCATGACAACATCGCTTTCGGCACGCCGGGCGCCAGCCGCGAGGCCGTGCGCGAGGCTGCGATCGCCGCCCAGGCCGACGAGTTCATCTCAAAACTCGACCAGGGCTACGACACGATGGCAGGCGAGCGCGGCATCACACTTTCGGGCGGCCAGCGCCAGCGCATCGCAATTGCCCGCGCCATCCTCAAGAATGCGCCGGTCCTGCTTCTCGACGAGGCCACCTCGGCACTCGATGCCGAAAGCGAAACGCTGGTCCAGCGCGCGCTCGACGGACTGATGAAGGACCGCACCACGCTGGTAATCGCCCATCGCCTTGCGACCGTGCTCAAGGCCGACCGCATTCTCGTGCTCGACAATGGTCGTGTCGTCGAGGAAGGCACGCATCAGAGTCTCGTTGCCCGTGGCGGCCTCTATGCCAAGCTCGCCCGGCTCCAGTTCCATGACCTGGAACAGCCGAGCGCAGCTGCCGTGTAAATGACGCATGTTCCCCTGAACTGGCCATCGGTTTCGGGGAATACGCCTGAAAACAAGGACAGCAGGCACGCCGTGCTTGCCCAAATGAAAGACTGGCAAGGGAAAACCGGATGATTGTCGAGCCGCTGGATCCGGATGCCCCGATCGATACCTTGCTGGAGGCGGTTCAGCGCCAGACCTTCCTGTATTTCTGGGATGGCGCACATGCGGAAAGCAAGCTCGTCTACGACAAGCGCTGGGTCAACGGCGCGATTGCCACCAACATGATCTCGATCAGCGGCACCGGCTTCGGCATCATGGCGATCATCGTTGCCGCCGAACGCCAATGGATCAGCCGCGCCGAGGCGCTGGACCGGCTCACCCTCATCCTCGAACGGCTGATGCTTGCCACCCGCTATCACGGCGCCTTCCCCCACATGGTCGATGGCGCCACCAGCGAGACCATCCAGTTCTCGCAATATGACGATGCCGGCGATCTCGTCGAAACGACGCTGCTTTTGCAGGGCCTGATCTGTGCCCGCGAATATTTCACCGGCGCGTCCGAGCAGGAACAGACGCTGCGGACCACCGTCACCCGCCTGTTTGACGAGGTGGAATGGAACTGGTTCACCCGCGGCAATGATGCCGGCCCGCTCTACTGGCACTGGAGCCCGACCCATGCCTGGGCGATGAACCTGCCGATCCGCGGCTGGAACGAGGCCCTGTCGGCCTATGTAATGGCTGCGGGCTCGCAGACCCATCCGATCGACCCCGAAAGCTATTCTTCCGGCTGGTCGCGCTCCGGCACGATGAAGAATGGCGAGACCTATCTCGGCACCATGCTGCCGCTGGGAGAGCCCTTCGGCGGCCCGCTGTTCATGTCGCAATATTCTTTCTGCGCGCTCGATCCGCGCGGCCTCTCCGACCGCTATGCCGACTACTGGCAGCAGGCGGTGGCGCATACCAGGATCAACCGCGACTATTGCATGACCGTGCCGGCCTATGAGCAATATGGTGTCTGGGGCCTCACCGCTTCGGAAGCGCCGAACGGCTACAATGCCAATTCACCGACCTCAGACACCGGATCGATCGCCCCGACGGCAGCGCTGTCGAGCTTCCCCTTCCTGCCCGAACAAGCGGAGCAAGCCCTGCGCGCCATGCTGCGTTACGAGGATGGCAAGCTGTTCGGCTCGTTCGGCTTCGTCGACGCCTTTGCCCCGGCGATCGACTGGTTGGCTCCGACCTATCTGTCGATCGACCAGGGCCCGATCGTCGCGATGATCGAAAACCATCGCACCGGCCTGCTCTGGAACCTGTTCATGAAGGCGCCGGAAATAAAGCGCGGGCTGGAGCGGCTGGGCTTTTCCTCAGACCGCTACATGGCGTGAAGACGGGCGGTCAGTCCGCCCGCTCGAACACCCATTTCACCACATATTTGCCATTCGGCTTCAACTTGGTCTTGGCCCTCATCGTGACCGGGCCGCCAAGTGCCGCTTCCGCCTTGTCGAACATCTCGCGTGCTTCGGCCATCGCCTGATGATAGGCGCTGTTGTCGCGGCGCGGCGTATCCGCCACCGCCTTGATCAGGGCGTTGATCTCGTCTCTGTCGGAGGCCATCGATCAGCGTTCCGTCAGCTTCAGTTCGATACGACGGTTCTGCGCCTTCGCTTCAGGCGTATCGCCCGGAGTGATCGGCTGGAACTCGCCGAAACCGGCCGCAACCAGCCGGTTGGCCGGTACGCCCTTGGAGATCAGGTACTTGACCACCGATGTGGAGCGCGCCGACGAAAGCTCCCAGTTGTCACGGTAGCGGCCCGTGCCTGACAGCGGTGAATTGTCGGTATGCCCGTCGACCCGCAGAACCCAGTTGATCTCGGCGGGGATTTCCTTGGCGAGATCGAGAAGTGCGGCCGCAAGCTTGTCCATCTCCGCGCGCCCGGCATCGTCCAGTTCGCTTCCGCCGACCGGGAACAGCACTTCCGACTGGAACACGAACCGGTCGCCGACGACGCGGATATTCTCCCGGTCCGACAGGATCTCCCTCAGGCGGCCGAAGAAGTCGGAACGATAGCGATTGAGTTCCTGTACCTTGGCGGCAAGCGCCACGTTGAGACGCCGGCCGAGATCGGCGATCTGCGCCTGCGAATTGACATCTTTGGCCTCCGATGCCTGCAGCGCCTGTTCGACGGCGGCGATCTGCGCCCTCAGTGCGGCGATCTGCTGGTTCAAAAGCTCGATCTGGCTTGCCGCCCGCTGGCTGATCTGCTGCTGCTGGGTGAGCTGGGTCGTCAGTTCCCCGACCTTGGCATTAGCCGCATCGCTGGCGCCTGCCCCCTGGTTGAGCAACTGTTGCAGCCGCGACCGGTCACTCTCGACCGATGCGAGCGAGGATTGCAGGTTGGCTAGCTGATCCTCGAGATCCTGGTTGCCGCTCTTTTCCAGGGAGAGAAGGTTGGTCAGTTCGGCGATCTGGCTGTTCAGCCGGTTCAGCACCTCGTCACGGCCGGTGATCTCACGGCTCAGCAGAAACTGCGCCAGCACGAAGACCGTGAGCAGGAACATGATGGCCATGAGAAGCGTGGACAAGGCATCCACGAATCCCGGCCAGAAATCGACGCTGCGTTCGCGGCGGCGGTTCTTGGCAAGCGCCATCGCTTATTTCCCCCCGATCTTGTCGGCCGCGATCTTGTCGGAGAGACGATCCAGCGTGCGGCGCATCGCCTTCGATTCCTCCTGCTGCGCCTCGATCCAGTCGCGCAGCATCTGCTGCTCGTTGCGCATGTTCTTGACGAGGCCCTGGATCCCCTCGGCGAGATTGGCCATCGCCGTCATCGACCGCTCGTTATCGGCACCGTCATGGGAGGCCTTAGCCTGTGCGGCGGCAAGCTTGCGCAGTTCCGCCGTCAGCGCCTTCAACTCCTCTGTCGCACCATTGCCATTACCCTCGCCATCGGCGATCGGCCCGTCGTAACCGACATCGGTGACGGAGGAGAGCCAGTTTTCCAGTTCGGTATAGAAGCGGTTCTGCGCCCGGCCCGCCTGCAGGTCGAGAAAGCCGAGGATGAGCGAGCCGGAAAGGCCGAGCAGCGAGGACGAAAACGCCGTGCCCATGCCGGCAAGCGGCTTGGCCAGCCCGCTTTTGATCGCGCCCAGAATGTCGCTCGATCCGTTGGAAGACGGGTCCAGCGCGCCGATTACGTCGCTGATCGAGCCGATCGTGCCGATCAGGCCCCAGAAGGTGCCGAGCAGGCCGAGAAACACCAAAAGGCCGATGAGGTAGCGCGAGGTGTCGCGCGTCTCGTCAAGCCGCGTTCCGATCGAATCGAGGATGGAGCGATAGGCGACCGTCGACAGCGACACCTTGCGGCGGCGGCCGATCAGCGTGCGCATCGGAGCAAGCAGCCGCGGTTCGCGCCCCACCTTTTCGGCATTGCCGCCGGCTGCACGATAAGCATTGAACCAGCCGACTTCGCGCGCCAGGCTGATCACCTGCACGAAGACGAGCAGGATGCCGATCGCCAAAACGCCGAGAATGAGGCCGTTGAGGCCCGGATTGGTCTGGAAGGCATGCTGCGCCTGCCGGTAGAGAATGGAGGCGACAAACCCGACGAGGATCAGGAAGATGAGCATCGTCCAGAGGAAGGATGCGGGATTGGAGAGCCTGTGCTTGTAGCCGCCCCGGCCCGTCTCAGACTCGTCCAGATCATCCACCGTCGCATTCGCCATAATACGCCTCGACTCCGCTTAACTGAACCGGAGGCTAGTGGAAAATTACGACGAATTGAAGTGTGCAGACATGCGAAATCAGTGCGCTACCGATGAGCAAGCACTGAATTTCTTCGGATCTTCCGGTGACTTATCGGCTCGGGATCGGCCGGTTGATCACTTCAACCATGGCCTTCTGGATCAGCTCGTTGCCGGCAACCACGTTGCGGCTTTCGAACATGTCGGTCGTGCCCTTCATGTCGGACACGAAGCCGCCGGCTTCACGGATCAGCACCAGTCCGGCTGCCATGTCCCAGGGCGAAAGATCCATTTCCCAGAAGCCGTCGAGGCGGCCTGCAGCCACATAGGCGAGATCGAGCGCGGCTGCGCCCATCCGGCGCACGCCGGCGACTTCGCCCATCACGTGGCGCAGCTCGACGAGGAACTTGCCGTGATTGCCGCGGCCGAGATGCGGTACGCCGCAGCCGACGACGCAATCCGACAGCACGCGGCGGGCAGCCACGCGAATACGGCGATCGTTGAGGAAGGAACCGCCGCCCTTTTCAGCCGTGTAGAGCTCGTCCGTTGCCGGATTGAAGATCACGCCGGCAACGATCTCGCCATTGCGCTCCAGCGCGATGGAGACTGCGAACTGCGGAATGCCGTGGAGGAAGTTGGTCGTGCCGTCGAGCGGATCGACGATCCACCGATGCGCGCCGTCGGTGCCCTTCTCCTCGCCACCCTCTTCGCCGAGGAAGCCATAGGTCGGGCGCGCCTTCATCAGCTCGTCGCGAACGATCTTCTCGGCCTTGAGGTCTGCCTGCGAAACGAAATCGCTCGGTCCCTTGACCGAAACCTGCAGGTTCTGCACCTCGCCGAAATCCCTGGTAAGCGATTTGCCTGCCTTCAAGGCAGCCTGCACCATGACATTGAGAAGCGCTGAACGGGCCATTTCGGAATCCTTGAGCCCCGGAAACCGGCTGACCGGGAGAGCGGGCTAGACTGATTTTGTTGATTGGGCGGCTTCAAGACCACAAATTGCCGGTAAATTCAAGTCGTCCAAGTGGACCGCACAGCATCGGCCCGAAAATCCGAATCGATTTTCGCGGAGCACGATGCGCAGATTTGAAAAATTTGGATCATCCTTTGTGCGTCCATTCGCATGCACAAAGGATGATCTACAGCATGTCTCCCGAAAGTGGTCACCGGTTTCGGGATAAAGACATGCCAAAAACAGACAGCTAAAGCACGGTCAGCGAATCTGAAAGATCGCGACCTGCTTTAGTGTTGTCATTCGCCGCACAGCCTGCGAAAGGAAGACAAACAGACGTCGGAGACTTGGCCAATGCGCATGCCCATCCCCTTTTTCATCAGCCTCGGAATGTTCGTCATCATGACATTCCTGTCGCTCGGGCTGTGGTCGGCACTTCCGGCGGCTTCCGCATCGCTGTTCGCCCTGCCGGCAGCAATGCTGCTCGCAACCGCCATCTTCTTCATCGTACCGATGATCAATCCCAATGCGCTGAACCATCAGGGTCGCTATGCCTTGATCTGGCTCGCCGTGATCTTCGCCTTGACGATCGGCCACGGCCTGATCATCCGTCAGGCGCTCTTTGCGCTGGCCGCGGCTCACCCCGCCTGATGGTGAATTGAGACGATCACTTACGCTGGAATCACTTGCGCTGGAACTTGTTGGCCAGGTCGATCGCCTGCTTCTGCTGATCGTCCTCGATCCCGAGGAAAAAGTCCTCGAGACCGGCATCCTGCAACCCCGCCCGGCGCGACAGCACATACCACTTGGCCGCCTCGACCGGGTTGGGTCGCGTTCCGAGCGCGTTGATATAGAGATAGGCGAGCTTGTTCTGGGCGACGACATTGCCGCGCAGCGCCGCGATCCTCAGCCACTCGAAACCCTTGTCATAGTCCCGCTCGCCGCCGACACCATTGACATACCAGATGCCCATGTCGAGCTGTGCCGTGTCGTAGCCGGCCTTGGCGGCACGCTCCAGCCACATGCGCGCCTGCGCCTTCTTTTCCGGCGGCACGCTTTTCAGGCTGCTATAAAGCTGCGACACCGCATATTGCGCATCGGCAACGCCCTGCTCGGCGGATTTCTCGTAAAAGGGCAGCGCCAGTTCGAGGCCTCTATCTCCGGGATTTTCCGAAATCAGGATCTGTGCCCAGTTGAATTCGGCCGATGAATTGCCAGCCTCGGCGGCGCGACGCATGTAATCATCGGCCTTCTTCTTGTCCTGGGGGACGTCACGCCCGCGCATCAGCACAAGCGCGTATTCGAACATTCCCGCCGGGTCGCCGTGTTCCGCCGCCTGCCCGTACCAGAATGCGGCGGACTTCGCGTCGCGCGCAATGCCGAGCCCGCGCGTCATCATCTCCGCAACCAGTGTCTGGGCCGTGGCGTCGCCCTTCTGCGCCCGGTCAAGCGCCATTGCCAGCGCCGTCACGTAGAGCCCGCGCTGATAGGCACCATAGGCCTCGTCGATCGGGCCCGTATATTTCTTTTCCGGCGGCAGCGGCGGCAGGGTCGCGCCCATGCGCTCGTAGAGGCTGACACCACCGGAAGGCACGATACCATCCGGCTGTTCGTCCTGCTCGATCTTGCCGGCCTGCGATTCGAGAGGTCGTGTCACGGCACGATTCGATTGCGGCTGCGCATGCGCCGATGTCCCCGCCATGGCGAGGATTGACAGGACTGCAGCGATCGTCAGCGGACGTGACGAGGGGTGAAGGTTCGATGGCATGCGAACCATCAATCCTCAAACCGTGGCGCTTTTTCGTCGAGCAGCGCATTGGCGCGCGCAACGGCTGCAGCAGGGCCTTCCGGGTGGGCAAAAACCGCCGTCCGCAGCGCCACGAATTCTGCACCGCTCTCAGCCGCAACCACCACCGATTCGGCATCGCTGCCGCCCATCACGATGCAGGGGATCTCGATCATCGAGGCCCACCATTCGGCAAGCGCGACATTCTTCGGATGCGCTTCCGGCTTGATGTCGCCGTCGAACCGACCGAAGAAAATGTAGTCCGGGCGCAGCTCGCCGATTTCCAGCGCCGTATGACGCTCGCTCGCACCGCCTGCCCCGACGATCAGCTTGGGCGTAAACTTCTCGATCGCCTCGCCGAGTTCCTCCAGCGAACCGGCAAGATGGAGGCCATCCGCCTTGGCGCGCCCGGCAACCCGGCTGTCGCCGGAAATGATCGCGGCAGCGCCTGCATCTTGGATGATCGACACGAGAACCTCTGCCCGCTTCTGGAACGCCTGGTCATCGAGATCATATTGCGGCAGCATGACGGAAGCGACGTCACCACCCGACAGTGCCTCGGCAAGCAGCTTTGCCTGACGATCGGCATCGGCATCATCCGGTACGATCAGCACGAGGCGGCAGCGGTCTTCCGGTTCTGTCATGTTCTTATCCGATCATTCTCAGCGCAGCGCGGGAAAATGCCATAGGCCCCCGCTCCGATTTCTTAGCGCCAATTCGATAGACCGGACAGGGTGAAGGATCAACACCCCCTCACCGCTGGCCGGCAACAGAGGCGTCTGGCGCATCGTTCTCTTCAGGTGGGATCGTCCTGCGCAGCGTGGGCTCGATCTCGGTAACGGCAAAGACAGAACGGCTCGAGAATAAAAAAGTCGGGATATGAGTGGTGCGCATCGCGCAAAACCAGGCCCTGAAACGATTCTGGCCGTGGCCCACATGAACCACGACCAGAAAAGGTTGGGTTTTTTGGCCGCCCTGTGGATCTCATCCAAAACATCGAGATCGGCGGCAGGCTCTACTAGCTGGCCTTAATGGCGCGTTGTCGCCTTCAGCCGCTGCATTTGGTCTTTGATACGCAGCTTGCGGCGCTTGAGATCAGCAATCTTGTGATCATCGGTGGAGGGAGACGAAAGAATCGTCTGGAGCTCCTCCTCAAGAGCGCCATGCTTCTTTTCAAGCGATGCTATATGAGCCTGGATGGTCATGTGGCATGTCCTTCCTTATTGCCTGCTCCGGCCATCCCATCGGCCGAAGCTTCAGGTTTACGACGGGAGTGTGACACGATCGGCCGCGTTTGTCGAAGGTGTTTTCGTGACAAGAGCGCGGCAAATTCGTGGCTTCAGCTAACTTCCAGTTAACGCGGTTTGATGGTAGGAGCTTGCGCATTAAGCCGGGCCGGGTCACAAGCCCGGATCTTTATGGGGACCAAAGACATGGCCGATCAGGAACAGGCGGATATCCGGCTGGCGCTGGCAAAGCTCCGGCAGGAGCATGAAGATTACGATGCCGCCATCAACGCCATGGTTCAGGTTGGCTGCGATGCTCTGCGCGTCCAGCGCATGAAGAAGAAGAAGCTCGCCATCAAGGACAAGATGAGCCAGCTCGAAGACCAGATCCTGCCCGACATCATCGCCTAGGAACGTTTGACATGGCCGAGACACCACCCGTCGCCATCATCATGGGAAGCCAGTCCGACTGGGAAACCATGAAGAACGCTGCCGAAACCCTCGATGCGCTCGAGATCGACTACGAGGCACGCATCATTTCAGCACACCGCACGCCCGAGCGCCTGTTCAATTTCGCCAAGGGCGCGCGCGACGAGGGCTTCCAGGTCATCATCGCCGGCGCCGGTGGCGCCGCTCACCTGCCAGGCATGGCCGCCTCGATGACGCCGCTGCCGGTCTTCGGCGTGCCGGTCCAGTCCAAGGCACTCTCCGGCCAGGACAGCCTGCTCTCGATCGTCCAGATGCCGGCCGGCATTCCGGTCGGCACGCTCGCCATCGGCCGCGCCGGCGCGGTCAACGCCGCCCTTCTAGCCGCCGCCGTCCTAGCGCTCTCCGACGAGGACATCGCCTACAGGCTCGATGAATGGCGCGCCCGCCAGAGCGCAGCGGTCGCCGAATACCCGATGGATGAAGCATGAGCATGCAGACGATCGGCATTATCGGCGGCGGCCAGCTCGGCCGCATGCTCGCCATGGCGGCGGCAAGGCTGAACCTGCGCACCATCATTCTGGAGCCGCAGGCCGACTGCCCGGCAGCCCAGGTCGCCAACGAACAGATCACCGCAGCCTATGACGACATAAAGGCGCTCGCCGAACTGGCCGAACGCTGCGATGTCGTCACTTACGAGTTCGAGAACGTACCGGTCTCCGCCGCCCAGACCCTGGAACGCGGCGTGCCGGTCTATCCGCCGTCCAAGGCGCTCGAAGTCGCGCAGGACCGGCTGGTCGAAAAGCGTTTCCTCAACAGCTGCGGCATCGCGACCGCCCGCTTCCATGCCATCGATAGCCAGCAGGATCTCGAAGCAGCCCTTGCCGATTTCGGCGGCAAGGGCGTGCTGAAGACCCGCCGCCTCGGTTATGACGGCAAGGGCCAGCGCGTTTTCCGCTCGGCCAGCGACTCACCCGCCGGCGCCTATGAGGCACTCGGCTCCGTGCCCCTTATCCTCGAAAGCTTCGTGCCCTTCGAGCGCGAAATTTCGATCATCGCCGCCCGCGCCAAGGACGGCACGATCGAAAGCTACGATCCGGCCGAAAACGTCCATCGCAACGGCATTCTCGACACCTCCACCCTGCCGGCCAATATCAGCTCTGCTACCGCGAAGACGGCCCGCGAGGCCGCCGAGAAGCTGCTGGCCGCACTTGATTACGTCGGAGTCATCGGCATGGAATTCTTCGCCATGGCCGACGGCACGCTGATCGCCAACGAGATCGCCCCGCGCGTCCACAATTCCGGCCACTGGACGGAGGCCGCCTGTGTCGTCTCGCAGTTCGAGCAGCATATGCGCGCGGTTGCAGGCTTTGCGCTCGGCAATCCCGACCGCCATTCCGATTGCGTCATGACCAACCTGATCGGCGACGACATTCTCGCCGTGCCGGAATGGCTCGGGAAGAAGGACGTGCTCGTTCATCTTTACGGCAAGGCGGAAGCCCGTCCGGGCCGGAAAATGGGGCATGTCACCGAACTGAAAGGCCGGAAAACCTCGTCACAAGGTTGACATGGACAAAGCCTCGGGTTATCTGCACGCCAACCTGAGGCGCGCCCTTGATCTTAAGGACTAGGCGGCGCGCTTTCGATTGTTAGAGACAAGCGGCTCTTTGAGCCCACAGACTGCTGGACCAGTACAATGAAGATCAAGAACTCGCTTAAGGCGCTGAAGGCTCGTCACCGCGACAACCGTCTGGTTCGCCGTAAGGGCCGCATTTACATCATCAACAAGCAGAACCCGCGCTTCAAGGCTCGCCAGGGCTGATTGCGACTGCCGGCTTCGGCCGGCAATCAAATTGTCGATAGAGCGACAATTCTGCTTTGACCTTTAGCGCATCCGGATTAGCTTATCCGGATGCGCTATTTGCTTTTGGGCACCCCATTCCTGATCCTGACGACACTGGCGTCGGCTGCCCATGCACAGGCGCCGCAACCATTGCCGCCTATGGTAAGCGGTCAGCAGTCGCCCACACCAGAATCGCCCGTACCAGAATCGGCTGACACGACCGCGCAGGCGCAAAAACCTCTCGACAAGCTCTTCGAGGCGCTGAAGCGCGAACCCAATGCGGAAAAAGCGCGCAATATCGCCCACCAGATCATTGCCGAGATGAACGATTCGGGCAGCCCGACGGTCAATCTGCTGATGCAGTGGTCTGCCGATGCCATCAAGAAGAAGAACAACGCGGCAGCGCTCGATTTCCTCGACCGCGTGACGCTGATCGATCCGGATTATGCGGAAGGCTGGAACCGGCGCGCGACGCTGCATTACGCCATGGGCGACAGCCGCAAGTCGATGGCCGATATCGCTGAAGTGCTGAAGCGCGAGCCACGTCATTTCGGCGCCCTTGCAGGCATGGCAGCGATCCTCACCGAAGCCGGCGACGACCAGCTCGCGCTCAAGGCCTGGGAACGCTATCTCGACGTCTACCCGGCCGACAAGGACGCACAGGAAGCCGTCGACAAGCTGTCCGAAAAGATCGCTGGTAGCCGCACGTGAGCGCCATACCGGCCCGCCCAGCATGATCGTCCTGCTTGCCATTCTTATAATCATCATCCTCGCCGGCCTCGCGTTCACCGCCTTGAAGTCCGCCGGCATCTCCGGTCGATTCCCCAGACACGGCGAACTGACAGATCTCGGCACCTTCAGCATCAACGCGCAGCATCTGCCCGGGCCGCCCTCCCCAACGCTTCCACCGATCGTCTTTATCCACGGCGCCAGCGGCAATCTGCGCGACCAGGAGGCAGCCTTCCGCAGCGCGTTGGAGGGCCGAGCCGAGCTTCTCTTCGTCGATCGCCCCGGCCACGGCTATTCCGAGCGTGGCGGCCCGGAAAACGGCTTTCCAGACGGGCAGGCGGCCGCAATCGCGAGACTGATGGAGAAGAAGGGCATCGACCGCGCCATCATCGTCGGTCATTCCTTCGGCGGCGCGATTGCCGCAAGCTTTGCCGTCTTCCATCCGGAAAAGACCGCAGGCCTACTCTTCCTCGCGCCCGCCACGCATCCCTGGCCGGGCGGCGTCGACTGGTATTACCGGGTCGCGGCAACGCCCGTTCTCGGCTGGTGGTTCACCCGCCTCATCAGCCTCCCCGCCGGCCTGATGCGCATGGATGCGGCGACCAAGGCCGTGTTCAGCCCCAACCGCCGCCGCGATTGCTATCTCGACGAAGGCGCCCCTGCTCTTGTGCTGCGGCCGGAAAACTTTCGCAACAACGCCATCGATGTCGCCAATCTCCACGGCTACGTCACCCGCATCGCGCCGCGTTACCGCGAGATCAAGGCACCGACCGTGATCATCACCGGCGACAGCGACCCGATCGTATTGCGAGAAATCCATTCGGAGGGCCTGGCCCGCGACATTGCCGGCTCGCAACTGGTCACCGTCCGCGGCCTTGGCCACAAGCCGGATTACGTCGTGACCGACCTCGTGGTCGCCGCCATCGAAAATTTATCGGGTGAGCCTCATGATCTTGACGGCCTTGCCCGGGAGGCCGAAGCAAGGCTGGCCGGAGGTGCTGCCACGGAGCAGATCGCGATCCGCTCGGCGTTAAAACAATCCTGACCTGCCCAACAAAAAAACGGCCGGATTGCTCCGGCCGTCTTTCAATCTCTTCGCATCGAGGCCTGATCAGGCGCCGGTCACGCCATCGGCACCGATATAGGCGATACGCAGCATGTTGGTGGAGCCCGGCGTGCCGAGCGGCACACCGGCCGAGATGATGATGCGGTCGCCCGGCTTGCCGAATTCTTCGCGCGCGGTGATGCGGCATGCGCGGTTCACCATGTCGTCGAGATCGGTTGCGTCATGGGTGACGACACAGTGCAGGCCCCAGCAGACGGCGAGACGGCGAGCCGTCTTGACATTCGGCGACAGCGCCAGGATCGGCACGTTGGGACGTTCGCGCGAGGCGCGCAGGCCGGTCGTGCCGGACGACGTGTAGGTGACGATTGCGGCAGCCTTCAGCGTTTCGGCGATCTGGCGGGCCGCAAGCGAGATGGCATCGGCACCGGTTGCTTCCGGCGTGGCACGCTGCGAGTAGATGATGCTCGGGAAAAGCGGATCCTGCTCGACCTGGCGGGCAATCGACGCCATCATCGACACCGCTTCGACCGGATACTGACCGGAGGCCGATTCCGCCGACAGCATGACGGCGTCAGCACCTTCGAAAACGGCGATCGATACGTCGGAGACTTCAGCGCGGGTCGGAACCGGCGCGGTGATCATCGATTCCAGCATCTGGGTGGCGACGACGACCGGCTTGCCGACGCGGCGGCAGGCGCGGGTCAGCTGCTTCTGGATACCGGGCACCATTTCGATCGGCATTTCGACGCCAAGGTCGCCGCGGGCAACCATCACGGCATCGGAAAGCTCGATGATCTCATCGATGCGCTCGAGCGCCTGCGGCTTCTCGATCTTCGACATGATGCCGACGCGACCACGGGCGATCTTGCGCACTTCGGCGAGATCTTCCGGACGCTGCACGAAGGAAAGCGCGACCCAGTCGGCATCTTCGGTGGCGAGAACGGCATCGAGATCGGCGCGATCCTTGGCGGTCAGAACACCGGCTGTAAGAATGGTGTCGGGCAGGCTGACGCCCTTGCGGTCGGAAATGCTGGTGCCGGCAACGACGGTGCAGACGATCTTCGTGCCGTCCGCCTCGACAGCCTTCAGTGCCAGCTTGCCGTCGTCGATCAACAGACGGTGGCCGGGCTTGACGGCTTCGAGGATTTCCGGATGCGGAAGGAAGACGCGGGTTTCGTCACCCGGCTCGTCGCGGTTGTCGAGCGTGAACGTCTGGCCCGGAGCGAGCGTCACTTTCGTGTTGGCGAACTTGCCGACGCGGAGTTTCGGTCCCTGCAGGTCGCAGAGGATGCCGATCGGTCTGCCGGACTTCTTCTCAACAGAGCGGATGCGCGAGATCAGGGTGCGCATCATGTCATGGCTGGCATGGCTCATGTTGATGCGGAACAGGTCTGCCCCTGCCTCGTGCAGCTTCAGGATCATCTCCTCTTCGGAAGATGCCGGGCCGAGCGTGGCAAGGATCTTTACTTTGCGGTTACGCCTCATCAATTTTGGCCTTCTTGCGTACCGGGCGTGTCTGAAAGCTGGACCATCCAGCTTCCCTGACGACCCGTGTCATACTCTTTGAAACCCATGCGCTGGTAGCCACGGGTGAAACAATCGTTTACGCCGACGATTTTGAATTCATTCTCGGCGACGCACATATTGATATTGCCGGTCCACCGCCCGCCTCGGGCAGCATCCTCGGCATAAAGATAATAATATCGTGACTTCAGTTCCCCTTCGATCAGCGTCGCGCAGGTGGAAGCAGGAACCTGCCACCATCCTTCGGTATTCCAACCATCTTGGGCACGATAGCCGATAGCGACGCCGACAAGGTTCTGCGTGCCATTGCAAACGCGGAAATCCGCGTGAGCTGGAGAAGCCAGTAGAAGCGGGCCACCAGCACATAAGGCAAAAGCACCCGCCGGAACGGAAATGAGCGAACGGAGATAAATTTTGATGGATTTTATCGGCACGGTTTCCGTCAGGACTCCATGGTTATCGTGGAGGCACTTTCTCGCGCGGAAGGGGCAGAAAGTCAACGAAGCTCTGGTTGATTGCGGCGCCCTGACGCTGGACCTGTTCAAAATTGCTCTATAGCCCTGCATGCCCTTGCTTTTTGGCAGTTTCAGGCCTCTGCTCTTGCGCCTGAACCGGTGCCATGCGATCACCGAAGTCACAAAATAATCGTTTGAATTGAACGCCAGCATGCAAAATTTCCAATCTTTCGAAATTATAGACGGCGACTATGACAAGGGCATGGTGCTTCTCGCCGACCATGCGATGAACCGTCTCCCGGCCTCCTATGGCAGCCTCGGACTGCCCGATAGCGCCTTCCTCCGCCACATCGCCTATGACATCGGCGTCGAGGGCATGACCCGCCGGCTGGCCGCCATGCTCGGCGTTCCCGCCGTACTCGGCTGCTTCTCCCGCCTGCTGATAGACCCGAACCGCGGCGAGGACGATCCGACCCTGATCATGAAGATTTCCGACGGCGCGATCATTCCCGGAAACCATCCGATCACCGACGAGGAATGGCAGCGCCGGCTCGACACCTATCATCGCCCCTACCATCAGGCGGTCGACAACACGATCAGGGCGACGGCTGCCGCATCCGACAGGGCACCGCTTGTGCTCTCGCTGCATTCCTTCACGCCCTTCTGGAAGGATTTCGCCCGTCCCTGGCATGCCGCCGTCCTATGGGACAGCGACGACCGGGCGGTGACGCCTTTTCTTGAAATGCTGCGGCAGCCCGGCGATATCGTCGTCGGCGATAACGAACCCTATGACGGCGCGCTAAAGGGCGATACCATGTATCGCCACTGCATGGTGCCCGGCATCCCCCATGCGCTTCTGGAAGTGCGTCAGGACCTGATCGGCGACGAGGCCGGCATGGATGCCTGGGCGTCAAGGCTGGCACCGATCTTCACCGCCCTCAATGCCGATCCGATGCTGCACGAATACAGGATCTTCCCGTCGCGGACCGGCCCATACCCTGCATCCGAGAAATGATCCGGAAAGGCGCAAGCATGACCGAACTGACGAAAGAGCAGCAGACCGAATTCGAGGCGGCCGTCTTCCGCCGCCTCGTCAATCATCTGCGCGAGCGCACCGACGTCCAGAATATCGACCTGATGAACCTCGCGGGCTTTTGCCGCAACTGCCTGTCCAACTGGTACAAGGATGCGGCGACAGACGCCGGCATCGACCTTTCCAGGGATGCCTCGCGCGAGATCGTCTACGGCATGCCCTATGAGGACTGGAAGAACCTCCACCAGAAAGAGGCAAGCGACGCTCAAAAAGCCGCATTCGACGCCAACAAGCCGGACCATTGATGATCAGGGCTAAATGGCAGCCGTGATTGATTGGGCTTGACCTCCGGCCCGCTTTTCGGCACTTGACCATCACTTGAAAGCAATCCGACCGAGAGCGGCAACGGTCTTGTGTTCGGAATTGCATTGCACAGGAAGACAGAGCGGTTTCGCCTTTCGAAGGAAGGTGGAAAGGCTCTTAAGAGACACTTTCACTATCAGGAGACCCCGATGTCTGATGCTCATGGCGTCGCCCGCGACCAACTCCGCGCCTTTGTCGAGCGCATCGAACGGTTGGAAGAAGAAAAGAAGACCATCGCCGACGACATCAAGGACGTCTATGGCGAAGCCAAGTCGATGGGTTACGATACCAAGATCATGAAAAAGGTCATCGCCCTTCGCAAGAAGGATGACCAGGAGCGCATGGAAGAGGACCTGATCCTCGACACCTATCTGAGCGCCCTCGGCATGATCCCCGGCGCACCGACCGACGAGGAAGAAGCCGCCTGATCCGCTTTTAAAGCCCGCCCCCAAGGCGGGCTTTTTCATGCCGTCAGCCGGCAGGCACCCGCCGCATATCTGAGCATAACCTCTCTTTGCGTGAGAAACCCATGGCAGATCACGATGTCATCGTCGTCGGCGCCGGTTTTACCGGCCTTGCGGCATCCCGCGCCCTGATCGAGGCCGGATGCGACGTGATCACCGTCGAGGCCCGCCACCGCGTCGGCGGCCGGGTGGAATCGGATTTTCTACCCGATGGCACGCGGGTCGATACCGGCGGCCAGTTCCTCTGCCGCGACATGGTCAACCTCGTCGAGGTCGCGCACCGGCACGGTGCACGCATCGTACGCTCCAGCACTGAAGGTGAGCAGTCCTATCGTCCCGCCATCCCGCCTGAAGCCGGAGAAGCTATCTGGGATGGCGTCGAGCAGCTGCGGGAGAAAATGCTGGCGCTCGACATGAGCGATCCCTCGCTTGCCCGCCTGACGGTCGGCCAGTGGATCGACCGCCAGACAGATATTGCCCCCGAGATCACCGGCTCCTTCCGCCGCCTGGTCAAGGGCCTCTGGTGCCGCGCGCCCGAGGACGTATCGCTCGCCTATCTCGTCTCCAACGATCGGCGCATCACCAATGTCTATCCCGAGCTCGAAATGTTCCTCGGCGATACGATGCATGCCTTGGCGGAAGCGCTCGCGGCACCGCTCGGCGACCGCCTGCGACTGTCGGCTCCCGCCACCTCGATTACCATGATGGACGACAGTATCGAGGTCGACATCAACGGCCAGGCCATAACCGCACGCCAGGTCATTCTCGCAGTCCCGCCCGTCATGGCAAGGCGGATCGAGATCTCCCCTGCGCTCCCTGCCCCCTTGCAAAAGGCACTGGCCGCCTGGGAACCGGGTTGCGCCATCAAGCTGCTGATCGGTTACGAGCGCCCGTTCTGGCGCGACAGGGGCCTGAGCGGCTCCGTCATCTGGAGCGATCCGCAGGGCATGTACGCCTTCGATACCAGCCACGACGCCTATTGCGGCATCGTCGTCTTCCTCGGCGGGCCGCTGGCGTCAGAATGGCACCGCAAGCCGCAGGCCGATCTCGTGGCCTTCGTCATTGGCGAACTCACCGCAGCGCTCGGCGATGACGCCGCGCACCCTACATCGACCTGCATGCGCGACTGGGTCAACGACGCCTGGAGCGACGGCGCCTATAGCGACGTCATCACCGATCTCGATGCGGCGGATGCGGAGGACGTGCTGCTTGAAGGCTTGCCGCGGCTGCATTTCGCCTGTTCGGAACTGTCGCCGTCATTTCCGGGCTATGTCGAAGGCGCGATCGTCGCAGGACGGGAGGCGGCAAAATCCGTGCTCGCCGCCTTGGGCCATCGGCAAGAGTAAACTCGACTACTGGTGAAACTCAGTTCGAACCGCTGAAACGGCCGGGATCGATCGCCACCGTATCCGATACCGGATGGAAACCGTCGCTGGCATAGACCGACGAAGACTGGCCGTCGATCGTGCGCGTCACAACGCGCGGCGCCTTCATCGAAACGACGTCGCCGGACCGCTTGTTGTCCAGCGCCCATTTTTCCAGCGCGTCCTTGGTCAAAGATCCCGGAGCAGCAGCGGTATCGGGCTTCGTCGTGCGACCGCCCTTGGTCGGCACCGCAGCAGCGGCTGCCGCGACCCATTTCGGCGTATCGAAGCCGTCGCCGAACTGCCCTGTAACGGCCGGCTGGCTGCCCCTCTTCGGCAGCGACGCGACTTCCACCGGCTTGCGAGCCGGGGCAGCCGCCTGCGCGGCCTGAGGAGCCACATTGGCAACCGGGCGGACATTCGCTGCGGCCACGGCCGGCTTGCGATCGTCATCCATGCTGCGCGACAGAGCCGCCACCAGCTCGGGCGTCAAGCTCTGCTCCCGTGTCTGACCCTGAGGCCGCTCGGATGGAACGCCGATGGTCGGCGCAGCCACCGCTACCTGACCGGCACCGGGACGATGGGTCGGCACGGGCACGCTTGCCATCTGTTCGAGCGGTACAGGCACATTGCCGAGCGAAGCCGTCATAGCCGCCGTACCCGCGTCGCGGTTTGCACCGCGGCCGCCAAGCAGCGTCGGGACGGGAATGGAATAGTTGGACAGATCGGCGAAACCGTCACCCTGCGGCACGGGCGCGGACGCCTGCATCGCAAGCGCTTCCTGCGCCGGATTGCGCTGCTGCGAATAAAGAGCGGTCGCAAGCGCGCCCGGGCCGTCCTGGCGGAATGCCGGACGCGATGCCGGAACAGGCGGCGCGATCATATCAGGCTGCTGCTGCGGCTGCACGGAAGCAAGCGCGACAGGTGCAGTGGGCGCAGCCGGGGCGCCTGGCGCAGCAACGGCCGCAGGAGCATCGTCATCACCGGCATCGCCGGGCCGTACTGCCGGGCCGGGAGACCGCGAGGCCACGACCGGGGCAGCGCTTTCGCCGTTATCCTCTTCCTCGTCGGCACCGCCGCCGCCGAACAGGCTGGCGAAGAAACCTCGGCGCTTGGCAGCCGGTGCGCCACCGGCCGTAGAGGCGATCTGGATCGAATCGGCACCGACGCGCTTCTTGTAGTCGGCCAAGGCCTCTTCATAACCCGGCAGCGGCTGGCCGTCGGCGGGCAGATGCAGCGTATGGCCCTTCGGGAAGATCTTCACGAGTTCCTCGCGGCTCATCCGCGGCCATGCACGCACGCCGCCGACATCGAGATGCACGAAGGGCGAACCGGATGTCGGATAGAAGCCGACGCCGCCGACCTGCATCTGCATGGCAAGTGCCCTGAGCGTCGCAAGCTTCACGCCGGGAATATAGAAATCCATCGCCTTGCCGAGCATGTGCTGGCTGTTCTTGGCAACACCGGTATAGCGCGTGCGGGTCCGCAGCATGTTGTTGGTGTCGGGAGAACGGAAGGCGGAAACCACGTGGATATAGTCCGTCGCGCCGCTGCGGCGATAGACTTCCCAGACGAGATCGAACAGGCGGGGGTCCATCTTGGTCGGCTGGTTCTTGCGCCAGTCGCGCAGGAACTGGTTCAGCTGCGCCAGCCCCTTGGGATCGAAACGGCCGTTGCGCTTGAAGGTGATGACCGCCTTCTCGCCGGTATGGATGAAATAGAGCTTGAGGCTGCGGTCTTCGGCGGCCGCATCGGCAACGCAGGCAGACCAGGAAAGGGCGGCAAGCACTGCAATTGCCACAGCCGTCGCGGCACGCCGAGCCAGCGATTGAAAGGCTCTGAGAGCGAGACTTTGAACGCTCGTGCCCGAGGAAGTCCTCGAGGGCATTTCTTTTGCATTCAATTCAGGCAAAGCGATCCCCGTCCGGCAGACAACGTCCCTCGTCGTCTCAATGACTGACAATTGCGGTCACACGATGGCAAATATGCCACAGGTGTACAACGATCTCTCCTATAGTCAATGATGTGCTAAAGAGAGATTGACAGAAATTGCCATGCTTCGCTTGCGTGAAAATTAACTCTCTCTAATCGAGCAAGCCCCGGCGCTATGGCCAGGGCTTCCCCATAGTCTCGGCTCAGGCCGCTTCCTTGAGCGGATCGTCCGGATCGATGCCGTAATCCTTCAGCTTGCGATAGAGCGTCGAGCGGCCGATGCCGAGCTTGCGCGCAACCTGGCTCATCTGGCCGCGGTAGAATTTCAGCGCGAAGCGGATCAGCTCCTCCTCGACATCGGCAAGCTTGCGCACCTCTCCGGTATCGTCGGTGCTGACGATGATGTTTTCTTGCGGATAGGCGGCAGCGAGCAACGCCCGCGGGTCCGGCCGGTTCGGGCGCGGCGGCATCATCGGCTGCGGGAAACCCGGCTCCGGCGAGAATGTGCGGACGACCGGCGTCTCCAGCGCAATCGGCGTGCCGACGGCGGTCGCGGCAAGCTCGGCAGAGCGGAATTCCGGCACCTGTGCGGCGATCTGCGGGAAATCGAGTTCCGTCAGCTCATCGCCTTCCGCCAGGACGATGGCCCGGAAGATGGCATTTTCCAGCTGCCGGATATTGCCCGGCCAATCATAGGCGGTCAGAAGCGCAAGCGCTCCGGCACTGACGCCGAGGTTCTGCGGCAGCTTCTGTTCCAGCGAAAAACGCTCGGCAAAGACCCGAACCAGATGCGGGATATCTTCCTTGCGACGACGCAGCGCCGGAATGGTGATCGGGAAGACGTTGAGGCGATAATAGAGATCCTCGCGGAAGCGCCCGGCGCGAACCTCTTCGATCAGGTCCTTGTTGGTGGCTGAAATCAGCCGCACATTGACCTTATGGACGCGACCTGCACCCACCGTCTCGATCTCGCCCGACTGTACGGCGCGCAACAGCTTCACCTGCACTTCGAGCGGCAGGTCGCCGATCTCGTCGAGGAAAAGCGTGCCGCCATCGGCTTCGACGAACTTGCCGGTGTGACGTTCGGTAGCACCGGTAAACGCTCCCTTTTCGTGACCGAACAGGATGCTCTCGACCAGATTGGCCGGAATGGCGCCGCAGTTGACGGTGATGAACGGCTTGCCGGCGCGGTCACTGGCCGACTGGATGGCCCGCGCAATCATTTCCTTGCCGACGCCGGACTCACCCTCGAGGACCACCGGAATATTGGAATGGGCGGCACGCTGTGCCAGATCAATCACGCGCAGCATGTCCGGGCTTGCCGAGACGATGTCGTTGAACCCGACGACGCCGGCGCGGCGGCGGCCGGCCCTGGCCTTGCCTTCGCGGTGATCGAGCTTGAGCGCATTGGCGATCGAGGTCGCGATCCTTTCCGGCGACACCGGCTTGACGACGAAGTCGAAGGCGCCGGCCCGCATCGCCTGCACGACGAATTCGATGCTGCCCTGTCCCGTCTGGACGATCACCGGCGTGGCGATCCCCATCTCGCGCAGTGCGGCGAGGAAGGTCAGCCCGTCCATTTCCGGCATCATCAGGTCGAGCACGATGACATTGATGTCACCGCTGGTACGGCTGAGGAAGTCGAGCGCGACCCGTCCGTTTTCGGCCAGATGCGCGACATAACCCTGCCGCTCGATCGCGTTCTTCAAAAGGCGGCGCTGAATGGGGTCGTCATCGACCACGAGGATATGAGCAGACATGCTTGAACTCCCGGCAACGTTCATCGTGCACCCTTTGCGGGCTCTTATGCTCAAGGTTGTGCCAGAAAGGCTTGAACATCCCCTTTTGAGAAAAGCTCACATTTTAACCGTCTGGACGGAAAACGGACGGGTGGCGACGGGGAGGCCGAAATGCTACCTCTCTGCCAGCAATTTGAGTGCCCAGTTGAGTGAAAGGAATGACCATGACGAAACGCTCTGCGCAGTCCACAAATGTCCTTGCCGCATCGACCGCGGGCGGCGGCTCCGGCAAGGCGGCGAGTGACTCCGCGCTCGGTCTTCTTCCCGTCTGGAAGCTTTCCGATCTCTATGCCTCCAGAGATGCCGATGCGTTCAAAGAAGACCTCAAGACATCGGAAACCAAAGCGATCGCTTTCGAAGCCAAGTGGAAGGGCAAGCTTGCCGAGGCCGCCACGAAGATCGGTGCCGGCGGTATCGGCGAAGCCTTGCAGGAATACGAGGCGCTCGACGAGCTCATCGGCAAGATCGGCTCCTTCGCCGGCCTCACCTATTTTTCCGATACGACCGACCCGGCCAATGGCAAGTTCTTCGGTGACGCCCAGGCACGATTGACCGACATATCCGCGCATCTTCTGTTCTTTGCGCTCGAACTCAACCGCGTCGACGACGCGACGATGGATGCCTGCATGGATCGTGATCCGGTGGCCGGCCACTACCGCCCCTGGATCGTGGACTTAAGAAAGGACAAGCCCTTTCAGCTGGACGACAAGCTGGAACAGCTTTTCCTCGAAAAGTCGATGACATCCGCTGCGGCCTTCAACCGCCTGTTCGATGAGACAATGGCGGAACTGCGCTTCGATCTCGATGGCGAGATGCAGCCGCTCGAAGTCACCCTCAACATGTTGCAGGAAGCAGACCCGGCCGCCCGCGCCAAGGCCGCAGCCGCCTTGTCGAAGACATTCGGCGACAACCTGCGCGTCTTCACCCTGATCACCAACACGCTCGCCAAGGACAAGGATATCTCGGACCGCTGGCGCGGTTTCGATGATATCGCCGATAGCCGGCATCTGGCGAACCGCGTCGAGCGCGAAGTGGTCGACGCGCTGGCGGCCGCCGTTCAGGACGCCTATCCGCGCCTGTCTCACCGCTATTATACAATGAAGGCGAAGTGGCTCGGCATGGACCAGCTGAACTACTGGGACCGCAACGCCCCGCTTCCCGAAACACCGAAGGCCGTCATCCCGTGGGAGACCGCCAAGGAAACCGTGCTCTCGGCCTATGGTGCCTTCGCACCCGACATGGCCAAGATTGCCGGCCGGTTCTTCGACGAGGAGTGGATCGATGCTCCCGCCCGCCCAGGCAAGGCGCCGGGCGCCTTTGCCCATCCGACCGTGCCGTCGGCCCATCCTTATGTTCTGGTTAACTATCTGGGCAAGCCGCGCGACGTCATGACATTGGCCCACGAACTCGGCCACGGCGTGCATCAGGTTCTTGCCGGCGGCCAGGGCGCGCTGATGTGCCAGACACCGCTGACACTTGCCGAAACCGCCTCCGTCTTCGGTGAAATGCTGACCTTCCGCGCGCTTCTCGAAAAGACCAGGGATAAGCACGAGCGCAAGGCGATGCTGGCCCAGAAGGTCGAGGACATGATCAACACGGTCGTGCGCCAGATCGCCTTCTACCAGTTCGAGCGCAAGCTCCATACCGCGCGTAAGGAAGGCGAACTGACCTCCGAGCAGATCGGCGAATTGTGGCTGTCGGTGCAGGAGGAGAGCCTCGGCCCGGCGATCAGGATCTCTGAAGGCTACGAGACGTGGTGGACCTATATCCCCCACTTCATCCACTCGCCCTTCTATGTTTATGCCTATGCCTTCGGCGATTGCCTGGTGAACTCGCTTTACGCGGTCTACCAGAATGCAGCTCCGGGCTTCCAGGAGAAGTATTTCGAGCTTCTGAAGGCCGGCGGCAGCAAGCACCATTCCGAACTCCTGAAACCTTTCGGCCTCGACGCCACCGACCCGACCTTCTGGTCCAAGGGCCTGTCGATGATCGAAGGCCTGATCGACGAACTCGACGCTCTGGACAAGGAACTGGCCTGAGGGTCTGAAACAACAAACGGCCGGGTAGACCCGGCCGTTCGCCTTTCGAAAGTAATCTCTCTACCTGACCACCGGCTCGACCGTCAGATCCCTGCCGCTCGATGCCACGACCCGTACGCGGGAGCCGACCGGCAGGTCCGGCCCCATCACCGACCACATCGTATCGTCGAGCTTGATCCGCCCTCGCCCTTCCTGGATGGGCTCGGACAGCGTCGCCGTGCGGCCGACAAGGCTTTCACCGCGACGATTGAGCCAGGGCTCGTCGGTCGTCGTCCGCTTGCCGTTATAGATCCGTCGCCCCAGCACGGCGAAGATGACCGACAGGACGGCAAACAGCAGCAATTGCAGATGCCAGCCCCAGAAGGCATCGTCCCAGAAGGCCAGCGACAGTGCACCAAGCACGATTGCCGCAGCGCCGATCCAGACGATGAACACGCCGGGCACCAGAAGCTCGGCGGCAAGCAGGATGACGCCGACGATCCACCAGCTCCACGGCCCAAAACTGTTCCACAGTTCGATGATCATCACATCACCTGTCGGATGTCGGCGGCGTGAAGGGCGGCACGACGGCCGTCACCGTCGGCGTGCTGCGCGCCGGACGCGGATTTTGAGGCCGCGGCGCAGTCGGTGCCGGGCCGTTGCCGTCGCCGAACACTTCCTTGGCAATCGCGCCGATACCGCCGAGTGAACCGATCAGCGACGAGGCTTCGAGCGGCATCAGCACGATCTTGGAATTGTTGGCCTTGCCGATCTCGACCAGCGCCTCGGTATATTTCTGCGCCACGAAATAGTTGATCGCCTGCACGTCACCCGCAGCGATGGCCTCCGAGACGAACTGCGTCGCGCGCGCTTCGGCCTCGGCCAGACGCTCGCGCGCCTCGGCCTCGCGGAACGCCGCCTCGCGCTCGCCTTCGGCCTGCAGCACCGCCGCCTGCTTGGCGCCTTCGGCCCGCAGGATCTGCGCGTTGCGCGCACCTTCGGCCTCCAGCACCAATGCGCGCTTCTCGCGCTCGGCCTTCATCTGCCGCGCCATGGATTCGACGAGATCCTTCGGCGGCTGGATATCCTTGATCTCGATACGGGTCACCTTGATCCCCCACGGATGCACCGCCTCGTCGACCACCCTGAGCAGTCGCTCGTTGATAACGTCGCGGTTGGAGAGCAGCTCGTCGAGATCCATCGACCCCATGACGGAACGGATGTTCGTCATCGTCAGGTTCTGGATGGCGTTTTCCAGATTGGCGATCTGATAGGCCGCCTGCGCCGGATTGAGCACCTGATAGAAGGCCACCGCATCGGCCGCGACGCTGGCATTGTCCTTGGTGATGACTTCCTGCGTCGGAATGTCCAGCACCTGCTCCATCACGTTCATCCGCGCACCGATGCGCTCGATGAACGGCGTCAGGATATTGAGCCCCGGCTGCAGCGTGCGGGTATACCGCCCGAACCGCTCCACCGTATAGGCATAACCCTGCGGCACCGTCTTCACCAAGGCGAACAGCAGCAGGATCGCCAGGATCACCACCACGATCACGAAAATATCGAACCCGCCCAAGCCCATATGAGCCTCCCTTATGAATTGCTTTATATGCCGCCGATCCTATTCAACCGGGACGGCATTCACAAGCGCAGGACGATGGTCTAGAAGGCGCCGGTACCACCGGTCGCAGCCTACCCGGTCAAAACAAGGACACTGAACATGAAGACATTCGTCGTCTGCTCCGGCGGACTGGATTCCGTTTCGCTTGCCCACAGCATCGCCGCCAGGGGCGAGCTGATGGGCCTCATCTCCTTCGACTATGGCCAGCGCCACCAGAAGGAACTCGAATTCGCCGCGCTGGCAGCCAAGCACCTCGGCGTCTTCCACCAGATCATCGACATGCGCGCCATCGGCAGCCAACTGACCGGTTCGGCACTGACCGACGATCTCGACGTGCCCGATGGCCACTATGCCGAAGAGACGATGCGCATCACCGTCGTGCCGAACCGCAATGCGATCATGCTGACGATCGCCTTCGGTGTTGCCGCCGCGCGCCAGGCCGATGCGGTGGCGATCGCCGTGCATGGCGGCGACCATTTCATCTATCCCGACTGCCGCCCCGGCTTCATCGACAGTTTCGATGCCATGCAGCGCCATGCGCTGGATGGCTATGCCTCGGTCAAGCTGCTCGCCCCCTATGTCACCGGCTCCAAGGCCGATATCGTCACCGACGGCGCAAGACATGGCACGCCCTTTGCCGAAACATGGTCCTGCTACAAGGGCGGCGAGCGCCATTGCGGCCGCTGCGGCACCTGCGTCGAGCGGCGCGAGGCCTTCCACCTCGCCGGCGTCGAGGACCCTACCGATTATGCCGATCCGGACTTCTGGAAGGCCACGACCCAAGGCTTCAAGGCCCCGGAATTCAAGGCCGAGGAAGTCCGCTGATGTACCGGATCACCAAGGAATTCCACTTCTCCGCCTCGCACCAGCTGTCGCATCTGCCGGCCGACCACCAATGCGCACGCCTGCACGGCCACAACTATATCGTTGTCGTGGAACTCGCCTCAGCCGGACTGAACGATGACGGCTTCGTCCGCGACTATCACGAACTCGCACCGCTGAAGCGCTATATCGACGATCATTTCGACCATCGCCACCTGAACGAGGTTCTGGGCCACGACAAGGTGACGTCGGAATATCTGGCCAGGCATTTCTACGACTGGTGCAAGGAGCGTCTACCGGAAACGTCGGCCGTCAAGGTCAGCGAAACGCCGAAGACCTGGGCTGAATACCGCCCCGATATGTACCTCGGAGCAAGGGCATGACCTCGGCTGCGGAGATCATCCGCGTCAGCGAGATTTTTGGCCCGACCATTCAGGGCGAAGGCATGCTGATCGGTCAGCCGACCGTCTTCGTGCGCACCGGCGGCTGCGACTATCGCTGCTCATGGTGCGATACGCTGCATGCGGTCGACAGCGACTATCGCCATGACTGGAAGCCGATGGATGCCGGAACGATCTGGGATGAGGTGCGGGAGCTTTCCGGTGGAAGGCCGCTGATGGTATCGCTCTCGGGTGGCAATCCCGCCATCCAGCCGATGAAACCGCTGATCCGCCGCGGCAAGAACGACGGATACCGGTTTGCCATCGAAACCCAGGGCAGCATCGCCCGCGACTGGTTTGCCGATCTCGACGTCCTCGTACTCTCGCCGAAACCGCCGTCGAGCGGCATGGAAACCGACTGGGACAAGCTTGCCGACTGTCTGGCAGCAGCTGGCAAGGCGCCGCGTATCGCGCTGAAATTCGTCATCTTCGACGACGCCGATTATGACTTCGCCAGAGAGACATCGGGCCGCTATCCCGAACTGCCCGTCTATCTGCAGCCCGGCAACCACACGCCGCCGCCACCCGATGACGACGACGCCCGCATCGATCTCGACCGCATCATGGACCGCATGCTCTGGCTGGTCGACAAGGTAACGGCCGACCGCTGGTTTTCGGCAACCGTGCTGCCGCAGCTTCACGTCCTGCTCTGGGGCAACAAGCGGGGCGTGTGAAAGGCGCCCGACACCTTCACTCGGCGTAGATCATCTTCTTCGTCATACCGCCATCGACGGTCAGCACCTGACCGGTCACAAAACCGGCGCCGGCCAGATAGAGAACCGCATCGGCGATATCCTTCGGCCGCCCCACCCGGCCGACCGGATGCTGGGCCTCGTCTTCTTCGCTCAGCTCCGTCTCGTTGGTAATCCAGCCGGGGGCGATGGCGTTGACGCGGACCGAAGGCCCGAGGCTGACGGCAAGCGCATGGGTCAGCGCCACGACGCCACCCTTGGAGGCTGCATAAGCCTCCGAATTCGGCTCCGACATGAAGGCGCGGGTCGAGGCCATGTTGACGATCGAGCCACCACCCGCCTGCATCAGCGGCACGACTGCTCGCGTCATCAGGAAGGCCCCGGTCAGATGGCTGTCGATCACCCGCCGCCAGTCGACATAGGACATGTCGGTAATCGGCGTGCCGAGCGCATTTCCTGTCGCACCCGCATTGTTGACGAGCAGGTCGAGACGGTCCCAGCCGAGTTCCGCCACCGCGATCTCGACTGACGCCTCGTCGGCGACATCGCATTCGACGGCGCGGACATTTGCGACGGAATGGATCTTGCCGGCCATGTCGAACGAGGCGACCTCATAACCACGCGCGCCGAGCGCCTCGCAGATCCCGGTCCCGATCAGCCCCGCACCACCGGTGACGATTGCTTTCATCATGGTTGGCTCCTTTGGAATTAGCTTTCCCCAAACTCGTCGCTCATCGCGGAAAGTCCCCCTCTGGCCTGCCGGCCATCTCCCCCACAAGGGGGGAGAAAATCCGCGGCACCCGCCTGCCCAAAATGAGGATTCGGCGGTAGGCCTAGGTTAAGCCCTCCCCTTTGTGGGGAGGGTTGGGAGGGGTCTTATCCTGTATGTAACCCATCCGATCACACCCAGCCCTGCAGCTCCCGCCGCACCACCGCTTCCAGCACGTTCATGCCGTCGTCGCTGTCGTTGAGGCAGGGGATATGGACGAATTTCTCGCCGCCGTGATGCATGAAGATCTCGCCCGCCTCGCCGGCGATTTCTTCGAGCGTCTCCAGACAGTCGGAAACGAAGCCCGGATTCATGATGGCGACCCGCTTGATACCCTCGCCGGCCAGCGCCTCCATCGTCTTGTCCGTGTAGGGCTGCAGCCATTCTTCCGGGCCGAACCGCGACTGGAAGGTGATGCGCAGCTGCTTGTCGCTATAGCCGAGTTCTTCGCGCAGCAGGCGGGCCGTCTTATGGCAATGGCACGGATAGGGATCGCCCGCCTTGGCATAGGATTGCGGAATGCCGTGGAACGAGGTGATCAGAAGCTGCGGCTCCCAGTCGAGCGTCGAAAGCGTCGCCCGCACCGAATTGGCCAGCGCTGTGATATAGGCCGGATCGTCGTGATAGGGCGGCACGGTGCGCACGGCAGGCTGCCAGCGCAGCTTCATCAGATGCTCGAAGGCCTTGTCATTGACCGTCGCCGTCGTCGAGGCGGCATATTGCGGATAGAGCGGGAACAGCACGATCTTGTCGCAGCCCTTCTGCTTCAGCGCGTCGATGCGTTCGGCGATCGAAGGCTTGCCGTAACGCATGCCCCAGTCGACCACCACATCCGGCAGGTCCTTCAGCCGCTCGGCCATCTTCTCACCCTGGTTGCGGGTATAGGTGCGCAGATAGCTTTCGTTGAGATCCTTGTTCCAGATCGCCTCATAGGCCTTGCCCACCTTCTGTGGTCGCTTGTTCAACACGATGCCGTAAAGGATCGGATACCAGTAGAGCTTCGACCATTCGATGACGCGGCTGTCCGACAGGAACTCGGCCAGATAGCGCCGCATCGACCGGTAATCCGTGCCGTCGGGCGTGCCTAGATTGACCAGCAGCACCCCCACCTTGCCGAAGGATACGGAAGGGTGACCGGCAGGCGAGGCAGAAGACGAAATACTCATGAAAGCTTTCCAGACAGACGAACCATACCCATTACGGTGATGGATGAGATGCGGATCATTTAGAAACAAAAAACGGCTCGGGAAACCCCGAGCCGCCATCGTCGCTGGGACAATTTGTCCCGATCCATGATTTGTTTCTAAAATCCCGGCATTGACCGGGATCAAGATCATCACTTTGCCGGCAGGTCCAGTTCCTCGCCGACCAGAATGACATCCGGGTGGCGCAGCTTGTTGAGCCTGGCAATGTCCGTCCACTTGCCGCCATCGCCATAGGTCGTCTCGGCGATCTTCCACAGAGAATCGCCCTTCAGCACCGTATACTTGCCCGACCCCTCGACCGGCGGCGTGGGCGTGGCCGTACCTGGCAACTTGGCCGCTGGTGCGGGAGCAGGCGCCGGCGCGGTAGCGGCAGGTGCCGCCGGAGCGGCAGTGGAAGCAGCCGCCGAAGGCGCTGCAGCGGGAGCCGGCGGCGGGGGCGGCGTATAGCCGGCCGGCGTCAGGTCGGTGATGCGGCCGTCCGTATAGGGCTTGTAAGGATTATGTGCACCGAGATAATCGGCAACCGCCTGTTCGAGGTTCGGGCCGAAATCATAGGCATTCTGGGCGTTGGTCGCGAAGATCTTGTAACCGTCGCCGCCGCCGCGGACATAGTTGTTGGTGACGACGCCATAGACCTTGTTCGGATCGATCGGCACGAACTTGTCGCCCTCCTTCACCTCGACATCACTGGTGCGCGAACCGACCGGCTTGGACTTGTCGAAGGAGAACTTCATCCCCGCCACCTGCGGAAAGCGCCCTGCCCCATCATCGATCTGGCTGACACCGTTCTCCAATGCGGCAACCAGATCCGAACCCTTGATCTGGAAGGTGGCGATCGTATTCTGGAAGGGCAGCACGGTCAGCACTTCGCCCATGGTGATCTCACCGGCATCGATCGAGGCGCGCAACCCGCCGCCGTTCTGGATCGAGATCGTGATGCCCTGGTCCTTGACGCGGTCGAGCTGCGCATCGGCGAGCAGGTTGCCCATCGAGCACTCGACAGCGCGGCAGACCTTGCGGTCGCCCTCGATCGGGCTCTCGGCACTACCGACAACCTTCTTCTTCAATTCCTCGATCGGCGCCTTCAGCTCGTTGATGCGGGTGACCATCTGGGCATTGGGCTGGAACTTGGTGTCGACCGGGATCGGCTCGCCCTCGGCGCTTTTCACCACGCCATTGTCGTCGAACACGACCCTCAGGTCGCCGAGATAGCGGCTGTACTGGAACGCCTGCACCACCGGCACCTTGTAGCCGCCCGGATTATCGACCCAGGTCGGGTACGGGCCGGCAGCCCCCTTGACGGTGTTGGACAGGAGCGTGTGCGTATGCCCGCCAACGACCACGTCCACATCGGGGATCTTGGCGATATAGGCGAGGTCGCGCGGATAGCCGACATGGGTGAGCGCGATGATCTTATCGACACCCTCCGCCTTCACCGCCTTGACCGCCTCGGTGATCTTGGCGACATCGTCTGCGATCGTGATGTTCGGGCCGGGATTGGCGATTTCCGGCGTGTCATTGGTCACGGCGCCGACAATGCCGATCTTCTGGCCGCCGACTTCAAGCACCAGATAAGGCTTGATTCGGTTGCCGATCTTGGCCGCGGCCGACGGCACGACATTGGCCGTCACCACCGGAAACTGGATCTTGTCGAGAAACGTGGCGAGCACATCGTCCGAATCGTCGAATTCGTGGTTGCCGACAGTCATCGCGTCGAACTTCATCGCGTTCAGCACTTCCGCCTCGACCGCGCCCTTGTAGGTCGAATAGAATAGCGAGCCCTGGAAATTGTCGCCGGCATTGAGCAGCAACACATTCTTGTTGTCGGCCTTCAGCGCATCGCGCGTCTGGTCGATCGCGGTCAGCAACCGGGCCGCACCGCCGAAGCATTCGCCCTTGCCCTCTTCCTCGGCCGAGCAGGTGCTGTCGTATTTGTTGACGGATTCGATGCGGGAGTGTAAATCGTTGATGTGCAGGATATTGAGTTCGAAATCGGCAAATGCCGCACCGCTCGACAGCACCATGACCGATGCGGTCAAAAGCCCCAACCCTATCGTCTTCATCATCGTCTCTCTCCTTGTCTATCAAGCCCCGCAACGCGCGCGGCCGTCCCCGATCTCTCGATATCCCCGCACAACCGGGCTGACGCCACGGCGATTGTGCGGCGCATGGTTTCATCAAGCAAAATCGGTTGCAAGGCGAATATGACAAGGGCCTATCGGGCCATTTTACCCCAAAGACGCGAAAACCCCGCTGTCGCGGGGTTCCCAGGGAACGGATCATGCTGCGTCCAGCAGGTTCAGGATTTGCGGCTGAGCGAGAATTGCGCGCCGCTGTCCTGGGTGCAGTTGAGCTGGCTCGGAGTGACCAGCGCGCAGTTGACGCGCGACTGTGTCTTGCGCACCAGGGAAGTCATGTTGATCTCGACCAGCGTCGGCGAAAGGCTCGTATAGGTGCCGGATGCAAGCAGGGCGTTGCTGTCGCTGGCGCGGGTATTGAACGTGCCGCCCTGGAAGGTCGAGACGATGCCGTTCGGATCGACCCAGGACCCTTCGACACCCTGCGGCTGGGGTGCCATGGCGACCTGGCGCGGCGGTGGCGAGGTCACGCAGGCACTCAGACTGGCGGCGGCGATGAGCGCAAAGCCCAATTTCAGTTTCATGATCTATCTCCCGCGGTAAGCTCGGTCATGCTGATCCTGACCATGGCGCCCCGCTACATGTATGGCAAGCTGTGAACTTGGCTAGATATGGCACAGGAAGCTTACATGCAAAACGCCCGCCTATGCGGCGGGCGTTGCAATATTGCACAATTTTCTGGGACCTGATGCCTTAGCGCACCAGGATGTTGCGGAACTGCCAGGCATCCTTCTCGTCGATATCGTCCGGGAACAGGCCCGGACGGCCTTCGAGCGGGGTCCAGTCGGTATAATGGCCTTCGACCGGGCCGAGATAGGGCATCTGCACTTCGAGGCAACGCTTGTAGTCGACCTCGTCGGCTTCGACGATGCCGGCCTTCGGATTTTCCAGCGCCCAGACCATGCCGGCGAGAACCGCCGAGGTCACCTGCAGGCCGGTGGCGTTCTGGTAAGGTGCGATACGGCGAGTTTCCTCAAGCGACAGGCGCGAACCGAACCAATAAGCGTTCTTCTCGTGGCCGTAGAGCAGCACGCCGAGTTCATCGACGCCGTCTTCCAGTTCATGCTCGTCGAGAACGTGCAGCACCGGCTGCGGCTTGCCGCCATTGCCGAACATTTCATGCAGCGACAGAACCGCATCATTGGCCGGATGGTAGGCATAGTGGCAGGTCGGACGGAAAGTGACTTCGCCGTCCTTGTCGCGGACGGTGAAATAGTCGGCGATCGAGATCGACTCGTTATGGGTGACGAGGAAGCCGTATTGCGGGCCGGGCGTCGGGCACCAGGTGCGAACGCGCGTATTGGCGCCCGGCTGTTCCAGATAGATGGCGGCCTGGCAGCCCTTCTTGTGCTTCTTGGCGTTCTTCGGCATCCAGTTTTCATGCGTGCCCCAGCCGAGTTCGGCCGGCTGCAGACCTTCCGAGATGAAGCCTTCGACCGACCACGTGTTCCAGAATACGTTGAGCGGCTTCGGATGCTTGGCCCGCTGCGTGTCGCGCTCGGCGATATGGACGCCCTTGACGCCGAGCTTCTTCATCAGCTTGGCCCAGCCTTCGCGGTCGTTCTGATCCGGCTCGTCGAACTTCAGGCCGGTGTCGTTGGCAAGGTTGACCAGTGCCTGCTTGACGAACCACGAGACCATGCCCGGATTGGCGCCGCAGGTGGAAACCGCGGTCGTGCCGCCGGGGTTCTTCTTCTTCTCGTGGCGCACGGTCTCACGCAGCGCATAATTGGTGCGCTCGGAATTCTTCATGCCCTTGTCGAAATAGAAGCCGAGCCACGGCTCGACGACCGTGTCGATATAGAGAACGTCGAGCTTGCGGCAGAGCTTGATCAGGTCGAGCGAAGACGTGTCGACCGACAGGTTGACGCAGAAGCCCTGCCCGCCCTTGCCGTCGTCGAGCAGCGACTTCAGTAGGTCCTTGTAGTTTTCCTTGGTCACGTATTCCTTGACGTGACGTACGCCGTGCTTGGCAAGGATTTCCATGTCGGCGGCATCTTCGCGCGGGTCGATGACCACCATCCGGCTCTTGTCGAACTTGAAATGACGTTCGATCAGCGGCAGCGTGCCGCGGCCGATCGAACCGAAACCGATCATCACGATCGGACCGGTAATTTCGGCATAAACCGGGTAATTGGTATCCGACATGTCATACTCCCTGTGAATGGACTTCTCTTGCACAACCGCTGCCGGTTTTCTCCGGCCTAACGGTCGTGTGTAACGCCCGTTTGATTGCGCGGCCTAGATCATAAAACTTCGTCACAATAAAGGGTTTGTTCCGCGAAGACGGCAAGCCCAAGGCACTATTCCGCCAAACTCTTAACGGCTTCTGCCCGGCGAAGCATCGCAACGATCTCCGACCGCTTTTCAGTGAGCCCCTTGTAGGCAACTTCGTCATCCGACATCGCCTCCAGCTGCCCCGCCATGGAAGCAGAAAGTTCGGCCGCATTCGGCTGGGCAAGAATGGCGGAAACCGGATCGAGATAGATGCGGATCGTAAACAGGATGTCGCCGGAAACCGGCAGCTTGCGCAAGGTCTGCCGCTCCACCCGGATGAAGGCCTTTTCGGCCGCCACGCCACGCTTTTCCTCCGGCGATTTGGCGTAAGGGTGATACAGCGAATAGGACCAGTTCATCGACCAGTTCCAGCGCACGACCAGGCGTCCGGGCGCAAGATTATCGAACATCCGGTTAATCAGCCCGGCATTGCGGCTGCCGCCCTGAAAACCCGGTACATGCGCGTGGATCTCATCCATCGGCAGGCCGAATTTTTCCGAAAGGCGCCATGACGACGGAAAGGCAAGGAAAGCGGCGGCAATTCGCCAGCCATTGTCGCCCCTGCGCATGATGACCAGATCGTCCTGTACGAGCAGCCCGGCGCGATGGAGCGGCATCATGTCGCCATCGGCAATATCCGTCTCGACACCGGCAACCGCCATGCAGGTGCCCTCAAGACAGTAGTGGTCGGGATGATGCGCCGGCAGGTAGTCCAAAAGCAGGTCGAGAACCTCCTGCTGTGCCGCCTCAGTGCCCGGCTCCGCCCTCAGCACAAGCTCGCCATGTTCGCCAGCCAGCTGCCGCTTCAACAGCACCTGCTCCGCAAGATCGTCATCCGGCTCGATCCAGCCATCCGCCTCAAGCTGCGCCAGGCCGATAGTGAACGGCTTCGACGATCCGTCATAGGGGGTGTAAGTCAGCGAAGGATGGGAGGGGACTGCAATGCTCTCGGGCCGATCATGCGCGGTTTGATCACGCGCGGTTTGGTCATGGGAAGGTGCGGGAACGGACATCGGGCGCGGCATCTCCTGTTTGCCGCAGTCTGAGTGCAAGCCATCGCCTTTTCAACCCGCCACCTGCCAGCCAAGCGGCATTTGTGACAATCAGCCGGCAAGTTGCGCGCGGATCAGGCCCCTCAGCGAATTGCCGACATAGATTGCACGGCCGGCCTTCGTCGCCTCTTCGAGATCGGCTGGCATCAGCACCGCTCCTTTCGCCCGCCTTTCGCGGATTAGATCGGCCCTCAGCACACCGGGCAGGATGCCGCTGGTAATCGGCGGCGTCAAAAGCATGCCTTCGGCATCCTCGACGAACAGATTGCTGATCGTGCCCTCGCAGAGTTCTCCGCGCTCGTTGGTGAGCAGAACCTCGTCCGCGTCCTCGGCGGGAAACTCGGCCCGCGCAGCCTCATAGGGCTCGCGCCGGGACGTCTTGTGACGATAGAGCGGATCGTCGGACTTGAGCTTCGTCTTGCCGACCCGGATCTTCCAGATCGTCTCCTCACCTTGTGGCGTAAAGGGCGTCGCCGTGATCTCGATCTTGCCGCGAAACGACATGACCAGCCGGACGCGCAGCGGCTCGTCGCCACTGACCGCATCCTTCAGGTCCCGCTCGATGTTTGCCGGCTGGCGAAAGCCGAGCGCGTCGGCCGAACGGGCAAGCCGCCGGCGATGCTGGTCCAATCGCAGAAACCCGTCATCCGGCATCCATCGCATCGTCTCGATCAACGAGAAATCCATTGGTCTCCCACCGCAAATCGCGCCTTGAGCAGGCACTCCTGATATTCCGCCTCAGCCATCGAATCGAAGACGATGCCGCCGCCGACATTGAAAACCGCGCGCCCACCGGAGAAAAGAGAGAGCGTGCGGATAGCCACCGAAAATCGCATCGGCCCGTCAGGATCGCACCAGCCGATCGCCCCGCAATAGACATCCCGCGGCCCTGCCTCGAGCTTGTGCAGAATGTTCATGGCGCTGAGCTTCGGCGCGCCCGTGATCGACCCGCAGGGAAACAGCGCCCGCATGATCTCCGGCAGCCCCGCCTCGGCCAACAGTTTCGCCCGCACATGGCTGACCATCTGATGCACGGTCGGGTAGGTCTCGATATCGAAGAGTTTCGGCACCGAGAGCGTGCCGGTCTCGCTGATCCGCGAAATGTCGTTGCGCAGGAGGTCGACGATCATCCGGTTTTCGGCCAGCGTCTTCTCGTCAGCAAGCATCGCCTTCTTGATCGCTTCGTCCTCCGAGGACGAGGCGCCCCGCGCCGCCGTCCCCTTCATCGGATGCGTCTCGATCCACCCCTCTTCGTCGACGGAGAAGAACAGTTCCGGCGAACGCGAGACGATCGCCGGCCCGCCGAGCTCGACAAGCGCTCCGTAGCGCACCGGCTGACGGGCGATCAGCGAATGAAACAGCGCGCGCGGATCCCCTTGCCAGCACGCCTCGATCGGCATGGTCAGATTGCCCTGAAAACAGTCACCCCTGCGCAGGTGGTCGTGCAGCACGGCAAAACGCTCGGCATAGGCCTGTTCGCTCCACAGGGCGCGCGGCGCGCTCAGCGCAGCAGGCATGCCCCCGTCGTCGAACGACGGCGCGCCAACCGCCCTTTCCTCGCAGGGTGCATCAAACACGCCCATGCAGACGAGCGGGGTCTCGCGCCCGGACGGCGCAAGCGGAATGAGTTTTTCCTCGAAGGCAAACCCGGCTTCATAGGAGAGATAACCGGCCAGCCACCTGCCCGAGCGCCTGTACTCTTCGAGCCTGCGTAAGGCCGGCAGAACCTCATTCACCCTTCGCGCCACCACGAGCTCGGTCGGAGCGGAAAACACCAGCGCTCTGCCGGCGAGATCGTCGCGAAACAGGATATAGGGAGACGTAAGCCGATCCATGTCCTCCGCCTGCCTCCCCCCGCAAGATCGCACTTCAATGCGAAAGCGCTAAACAAGCCGCGCCATTAACATCATGGCTGCGACGTTAGAAGCATCATTTACGAAATCGGCTGACGCCCTTCGGACGGTCAGCTGTCATGGCGGAAGCTGCGTAGGTGATCGACCAGCGCCCGCAGTTTCGGTGCCATGTTTCGTCGACTTGGATAATAGAGATAAAAACCGGGAAAACTTGGGCAGAACGGCTCCAGCACTGGCACCAATTCGCCCCGATCGATCGCGGATCGGAACGTGTCTTCCATGCCAAAGCTAATCCCTGCACCGGCAACCGCCAGCTTGACCATTAGCGCCATGTCCGTTGTCGTGATCGTGTCGGCGACCGCCACCGAGAATTCCCGGCCATCTTCCGCGAACTCCCAGCGGTAAGGCGCAACACCAACGGCCTTTCGCCAGCCGATGCAACGGCGCGTGGCGAGTTCGACAGGATGCTCAGGCGCTCCGAACCGATCGAGATAGACCGGCGATGCAACGGCAATCTGTCTCTGAGCGCCCGAAACCGGCACGGCGATCATGTCCTGCGCTATCACTTCACCGAGCCGCACACCGGCATCATAGCCTTCCGCGACGATATCGAATTCCTCGTCGGTGACGGTGATATGCAGCCTGACCTCCGAATTGACATCGACAAAAGACGCAATCAGCGGACCGGACAGAAAACCTTCGGCGATCGACGAGACGGCAAGCCGCAATTGCCCCCGCGGCCTCCCGCCAAGCTGCCCGGCGGCATCGACCGCACCTTGCATCTCGGCCAGAGCGGGCGCGATCTCCGAAAACAGCCGCTCGCCCGCTTCCGTCAGCGCCACGCTGCGGGTGGTGCGGCTGACAAGCGCGATACCGAGCGTCTCCTCCAGCTTTCGGATCGTCTGGCTGACGGCCGAACGCGTAACACCCAGCCGATCGGCCGCAGCACGAAAACTGCGCTTTTCGGCCACGATCGAAAATACGGAAAGCGCATTAAAGTCCGGCAACATTGGTTAGATCTGCTTACCTTTGAATGAACAAAAAGACGGCTTATCGCGACAATGCCCAAAGCCTACCTTCCTGGCAACCGCAATCCCGCGGACATTTGCAGGGAGTTCGTCATGGACAAGGTTGTTCTCATCACCGGCGCATCGAGCGGCATCGGCGTCGGTATAGCTCGCGAACTGGCGAAAGCCGGCGCAACCGTCGTGCTCGGCGCCCGACGCACCGACAGGCTGGAAGCTGTGGCCGCCGACATACGGGCGGAAGGCGGCAAGGCCATGACCCGCAGGCTCGACGTCACCGACCGCGCCGATGTCTCGGCGTTTGCCGACGCGGCGCGAGAGGAATTCGGACGCGTCGACGTCATCGTCAACAACGCCGGCGTGATGCCGTTATCGCCGATGGCATCGATGAAGGTCGACGAATGGGACCGCATGGTCGATGTCAACATCAAGGGCGTACTCTATGGCATCGCTGCAGTTCTGTCGGAAATGACGACCCGCGGCTCCGGCCATATCATCAACATCGCATCCATCGGTGCTTTGCGAGTATCGCCGACCGCAGCAGTCTATTGCGCCACCAAATATGCCGTCCGGGCGATATCCGATGGCTTGCGGCAGGAAAATGACCGGCTGCGTGTCACCTGCATCCACCCGGGCGTGGTTGAGAGCGAGCTCGCCAAGACGATCACCGATCCCGCCGCAGCCGAAGGCATGAAGACATGGCGCGCCATAGCGCTGACCCCGGATGCGATAGGCCGCGCCGTACGCTTTGCCATTCAGCAGCCCGAGGATGTCGACGTCAGCGAGATCGTCATACGTCCCACCCGGTCGCCGCATTGAACGGTCGATCACAGGGAATACGACCATGAGTAGGCCACTTCTCATCATCGTCGGCACGATCATCCTCGCCGCTGCCTCCGTCGGCGCGGCGGTCCATCTTGCAAAAGCAGAGGAAACCATGAGCAACGAACAGCAGATAGACACCCATCCCTATCTCGGAATGTGGGTCACCGGTGATGGCCATATCCGCCAGGAACTCCTGCCCTCGGGGCGATATGACGAGGCGCGCGGCAGCCGCAGCAGCGCCTATCAGGGCCGCTACGAGATACGCGGAGACCATATCGACTACTGGGACGACACCGGCTTCACCGCGGACGGAACATTCGTGGACGCGGACACACTGCATCACGGCGGCATGATCTTCCATCGGAAGAGATAAGACCGCAATCCTTTGATGATGGTGAAGGTGGGTGACCTCAGGCCACCCCGACCCTGAGCAGATCGTGGAAATGCACGATGCCGACGGGCCGCTTGTCTGCGTCCACCACCAGCAGCGCACCGATGCTGTGCTTGTTGAGGATCGCCATCGCCGCGGTCGCGAGCGTCTCCTTGCCGACAGTCTTTGGATTGACGGTCATCACGTCATCCACACACATGGCACCGAGATTGTTGTCGAGATGGCGGGCAAGATCGCCGTCTGTCACCACGCCGCAAAGGCGCCCTTCGTCATCGACCACGCCGACGCAGCCGAACCGCTTGGCCGACAGCTCGTGGATAGCCGCCGACATCGGGCATCCCTTGGAAACCAGTGGCAGCTGATCCCCCACATGCATGAGGTCGCTGACGTGAGACAGCATCGCGCCGAGCTTGCCGCCGGGATGGTAGACACGGAAATCGGCTGCGGAAAATCCGCGTGCCTCCAGAAGTGCCACGGCCAGCGCATCACCGAGCGCAAGCTGCATCAGCGTCGATGTCGTCGGCGCCAGCCCATGCGGGCAAGCTTCCTGGGCCTTTGGCAGAAGCAATACGATATCCGCCTCGCGTGCCAAGGTCGAAGTCTCGCCGGACGTCATGGCAATCAGCGGGATCGAGTAGCGGCGCGTAAATGACACCAGCCCCTGAAGCTCTGCGGTCTCGCCGCTCCAGGAGAGGGCCAACACCACGTCGCTCGCCGTGATCATGCCGAGATCACCGTGATTGGCCTCAACCGGATGGACGAAGAAGGATGGCGTTCCGGTGGATGCGAGGCTGGCGGAAATCTTGCGTCCGACATGGCCACTCTTGCCGACGCCGGTGATGACCACCCGCCCCTCGATCGTGCCGATCAGCTCGACGGCCTTGCGAAAACAGGCACCGAGCCCGTCCTGCAGCGCCGCATCCAATGCGGCAAGCCCTTGCTGGCCATAAGAAACAGTCCGCAGGGCGGACTCCACGACGTCATGTTCGACGAGTTGTAAAGCGCGCTTGATCATGGCCGAAGGCTTAGTCCTTTTGGGAAATCAAGTCCATTGGCATTATTGACTACAGGTTACCCCGTCCACCGCTGTTCCATTTCCTCACCAGATCGTCGACGGCCGTGTTGACCATTTTGCAGGCCATCTTCGAGCCGGCAACCATCGATGGTATTCTTCAGTTCCGAATCACGACCAACACGTTCAAGGGCAGATATCGAAAGGCTTGCCGTCATGCCTTTACCACCTGTTAACCATAAACTAACCCTTCTGCCCTAGGATGCCGGCAAGCGCCCGAAAGCATGGAAAATCATTATCTCTCATGCACTTACCATATAGGTGGCTGTGGAGGAAAGATGACGGCGAACATGCATTCGGGCAGAGATCTGAGCTTGCCGGGCATTTGATGAAGAACATCCTACAGACAGGTGCGACCCGACAGGGGCGACGGACGACCATCGGTGTCGTCGCCGCACTGGCATCCCTGTCTGCAGCCTGCAACGTCGCGGCCCAGAGCCTCCCGTCGTCCGGCTCAAGCACGCTCCCCGCTCTCTCAGACAGCCAGTTCGGCACGGCCGGCACGACAACCATCACGCAGGGCGCGGCCACCGCCGATCCTTCAGCCATAACGGACCAGTCAGACCCGACGCTCGATCCGACCGGCATCGCCACGGCCGATCCGAGTGCATCTGCCGTTCGCACCAACGCCAGCACCGCCGCCAGAGCAGCCCAGCGGAATGCCGATGGCGCACTGGACACCACCCAGCCCTATGAGGAAGACCTCAACCAGCCTGCCGATGAGGCGATCGATCAGGGCACGACGCCGATCGGGCGGCCGGAATGGGAAGAGCAGCGCGCCTCGACCGATGACGCGCCCGGCATTCCTCTGGGCACCTTTCGCCTCAGGCCCACGGTCAGCCAGAGCATCAATACCGAAGTCACCCACGACAGCGGCTACAAGGAAACGCGTAACTTCCTGGCCACGGGCATTCGCGGCACGCTTTCCTCGGACTGGTCCCGCCACGCGCTGACCGTCACCGGCGACGGCGTTTTCCAGCGCAACATCAACGGCAGCCAGAACGATACGGAACCGCACGCCAACATCGAGGCAGACCTGCGCCTTGACCTTGCCGACCACACGACGGGCCATGTGATCGGTCGCTACAATTTCCAGCGAGAGGATGTTTCGGATCCGAACGCCATCGGCGACGCGTCCGAGCAGGCCGGCGTGCACGAATTCGGCGGCGAGGCTTCGATCGAAAGAGAAGCGGGTCGCATTCGTGGCCTCGCGGCGATCGGCGCAAGCCGGCAGGTCTATACCGATGCCAAACTCGCCGACGGCACGGTGCTGAGCATGAAGGACCGCGACCGCACCGGCATCGATGGCCGTCTGCGCCTCGGCTACGAACTCTCACCCGCCATCATTCCCTTTGCCGAAATCGCCATGGGCCATACAGTCTATGACCGGCGCCGCGACGATTCGGGCTATGAACGATCGTCCAACAACTATGCCGGCCGCGCCGGCGTGGCATTCGATTTTGGTGAGAAGCTTAGTGGCGAACTCGCTGCCGGCTACCAGCACGTCGCCTATGAAGATCCGCGCCTGAAAGCTGTCGATGGCCTGACACTGGATGGCAAGGCCAACTGGTCGCCGCATCGCGGCACCGATGTCAGCTTCGGGCTGCGCACTACAGTCCAAGATTCCACCACGCCCGGCGAAAGCGGCTGGGCCGAATACCAGTTGAGTTCCGTCCTCGCTCACCAGATGCGCGACCATCTCGTCGCCCGTCTCACCGGCAGCACGACATATCGCGACTTCGGCAATGGCGGCGAGGATAACGTCACGTGGATCGCCGGCACCGGCCTCACATGGAGCATCAGCCGCTATGTCGAACTGACCGGCGACGTCGAATATGAACGCACGACGGGCGGCGGCTCCGATCAGGGTATCCTGCGCGCCGGCGTCGGCCTTGCGGTGAAACGATGATCACTTTTCCGTGATATTCGGATTGCAATACAAGCATGGATACCTAAGGCGGACCAATAACTTTGCACTCAATTTGAGCAGATGCATAAGAGGCAGCTTAATTTCTCGGGCCAATATGCCGCATAGTGTCCTTACTTGACAGAGGCACGAACGATTGTTTCGCCGCCCCATCACAACCGATACTTTTGCCATGTCTCAAACGCAAAGGTAGCAAGCCATTTTTCGAAGCCGCGATCCGCTTTAACCGGTGGAGTATTCACAATTGCAGCGAAAACCCTCTTCCAACTGTGAGCAACTGCAACATATAGCGGATTCAGACGGCACATTTTTGCCGCAATGCAGCATTGCCGCATGGCGTAAGTTTGAGGTTCCAAATTGGCTAGTCCCATCACCAGCAGCACAAAGGCCGGAGGCGCCCAGCCGTCCGGCACCGGTGCCAACAACTATCAGTTCGCTCTTGTCGCCCTGACGTCGCTCTTCTTCATGTGGGGCTTCATCACCTGCCTGAACGACATCCTGATCCCGCATCTGAAGAACGTCTTCTCGCTGAACTACACGCAGTCCATGCTGATTCAGCTCTGCTTCTTCGGTGCCTACTTCATCGTCTCGCTGCCCGCCGGCGCGCTGGTCAAGCGCATCAGCTACAAGTGGGGCATCGTCGTCGGCCTGCTGATCGCCGCACTCGGTTGCGCGCTCTTCATTCCGGCCGCCAGCTACCGCGTCTACGGGCTGTTTCTCGGCGCGCTCTTCGTTCTCGCCGCCGGCGTAACGGTGCTGCAGGTCGCAGCCAACCCCTACGTCACCGAGCTTGGTGCACCTGAAACCGCAGCCAGCCGTCTGACCCTCACCCAGGCCTTCAACTCGCTCGGCACCACAATTGCCCCGCTGTTCGGCGCCTTCCTGATCCTGTCGGCAGCCACGGGCGACATCGCCACAGCAACTGGCCAGCAGCTGGAAACCCTGCGCCTGGAAGAAGCCGACTCCGTCCGCTTCCCCTACATGATCCTCGCCATCGCCTTCCTGGTCCTGTCGGCGATCTTTGCTGCACTCAAGCTTCCCCATATCGAGGAAGAGGAAGTATCCTCCGAAGGCGGCGAACGTGCCTCCGCATGGTCCTACCGGCACCTCATCCTCGGCGCGGTCGGCATCTTCGTCTATGTCGGCGGTGAAGTCTCGGTCGGCAGCTTCCTGGTAAACTATCTGCACGAACCGTCCATCGCCGGCCTGCCGGAATCCGAAGCCGCCCACTACGTCTCCTATTTCTGGGGTGGCGCAATGGTCGGACGTTTCATCGGCGCCTATGCCATGCGCTATATCGCCGATGGCAAGGCACTGGCCTTCAACGCCCTCCTGGCTGCGATCCTGCTTCTGGTCACCGTCTTCACCGGCGGCAAGCTTGCCATGTGGGCAGTGCTGGCAGTCGGCCTGTTCAACTCGATCATGTTCCCGACGATCTTCAGCCTGGCGCTGAAGGGCCTCGGCCGCCATACCAGCCAGGGCTCGGGCATCCTGTGCCTGGCAATCGTCGGCGGCGCCATCATCCCGGTGATCATGGGCGCCCTGGCTGATGCGTTCACCATCCACATGGCATTCCTGATGCCGGTCCTGTGCTACATCTACATCTTCTATTACGGTCTCAAGGGCCACAAGGTGGTCTGAGACCGAAGACAGGACGGGCAGGTCCCCGCCCGCCCAATAGGAAAAGCCCCCGCGGATGCCGCGGGGGCTTTTCTGTTTCGGGATATCGGTCTCGTTATTTCAGCTTGGCGGCCAGCGCCTTCAAGGGACCTTCGATCGCCGGACGAATGTCCGCACGCTGTAGCGCGAAAGCAAGGTTGGCCAGAATGAAGCCGTCCTTTGCGCCGCAGTCATAGGTCTCGCCGGTGAACGGATAGGCGGCGAATTCCTGGCTCTTGGCAAGCGCCAGCATGCCGTCGGTCAACTGGATCTCGTTGCCGGCACCGCGTTCCTGGGTTTCGAGGATCTTGAAGATCTCCGGCTGCAGGATGTAGCGGCCGTTGATGAAGAAGTTCGACGGAGCAGTGCCCTTGGCCGGCTTTTCCACCATCTCGGTAATCTTGAAGCCGCCATTGCCGACGGAAGCGCCCTTGCCGACGATACCGTATTTATGGGCCTGTTCCGGATCGCATTCCTCGACGGCGAGAACGTTGCCGCCGGTATGCTCGTAGAGCTCGACCATGCCCTTGAGGCAGCTCTTTTCCGACGACATGATCATGTCGGGCAGAAGCACGGCGAAAGGCTCGTCGCCGACGATGTCGCGGGCGCACCACACGGCATGTCCAAGACCGAGCGGCACCTGCTGGCGGGTGAAGCTCGCCGTGCCGGCCTTCGGCAGGATGTGGGACAGAAGCGTCAGTTCGGCATTTTTGTTGCGCTCGCGCAGCATCTGCTCGAGTTCAAATTGGATATCGAAATAGTCTTCGATGACGCCCTTGCCACGACCGGTGACGAAGACGAAATGCTCGATACCGGCTTCGGCGGCCTCGTCGACCACATACTGGATGACCGGCTTGTCGACGACAGTCAGCATTTCCTTCGGAACGGCCTTGGTGGCCGGCAGGAAACGCGTCCCGAGCCCGGCGACCGGGAAGACTGCTTTGCGGATCTTACGCTTTTCAGACACTCATGCCTCCTGAATGCACATCATTGTGCAGAATTGAACTTTTAGGCGTCTAGCGCTCATTTGCTACCGTTTCGCAAAGGACTGCCACAAACGCGCTACCTATGGTAAAGAATTTGTTGACTCTATTCCGTTAAGACATCGTTGAGCCGCATACCAGTCACGCCATGAACGGCGAATGAAGGAACGGATAGACTACCGATGACGAATTTCCGCACCCGCTCGCGTAGCTTCGCCCTCATGCTTGCAGCAGGCCTTGCCATGGGCATGATGCCATTAGATGCCCGCGCAGACGCCGGCTTCAAGGCCTGGGTTGCAAATTTCTACCGCACAGCCGCAGAGAGCGGCATTACCCGTACGACCTATAACAAGGCTTTCGCCGGCGTGAGCGAGCCTGACCAGGAAGTGCTTGAGAAGGCGCAATTCCAGCCGGAATTCAAGACGCCGATCTGGGAATATCTCGATAGCCGCGTCAATCCCTATACCGCCCAGGTTGGCCGTCAGATGTTGTCTCGCCATGGCGCGACGCTCAACGCGATCGAGCGGCATTTCGGCGTCGATAAATATATCCTGCTCGCCATCTGGTCGATGGAATCCAATTATGGGGCAGTGCTGGACAATCCCGAGCGCATGCATCACGTGCCGCAGGCGCTGGCGACCCTTGCCTGGGCCGATCCCAAGCGGGCAAAATTCGCTCGCACCCAGCTCATCGCAGCGCTGAAGATCCTGCAATCCGGCGATGTGACGGCAAAACAGCTGACCGGCTCCTGGGCCGGCGCCATGGGCCATACCCAGTTCATCCCGACGAGCTATCTTCTCTATGCGGTCGATGCCGATGGCAACGGCAAGCGCGACATCTGGCACTCGATCCCGGACGCGCTGGCAACCTCCGCCAACCTGCTTTCGCAGAACGGCTGGACGCCCGGCAAGACCTGGGGTTACGAAGCCGTCCTGCCCTCTGGCGCCGCCAGATACGAGGGCCAGACGAAGACGCTCTCCCAATGGGCAGCACTCGGCTTTACTCGGCCGAACGGCAAGAGCTTCCCGCGCGGCTCCGACCGCGCGACGCTCAAGCTGATGGCCGGCGCCAACGGCCCCGCCTTCTTGATGATGAAGAACTTCTATACCATCAAGAAATACAACGCCGCCGACAGCTACGCATTGGCAGTCGGGCTTCTGGCCGACGAGATCGCCGGCTATGGCGGCCTGCAGCAGTCCTGGCCGCGCCCGGATGGCACGCTCGACGTCAAGGAGAAATTCGAGCTGCAATCGCGCATGAAGCAGCTCGGCTATTATGACGGCGAGATCGACGGCAATTTCGGCTCCGGCTCGAAAGCGGCGATTTCCGCCATCCAGCAGCGCCTCGGCATGCAGGCCGACGGCGAGCCGTCGCAGCGCCTACTGCGCGCCCTGCGTTGACCGACGGACGGTATGGGCGCAGGATCGTGTAGAACCATAGCCCGTCTGGATCGATGAGAATGGCTGGATTGGCGAAAATGTCTGGCAAAAGTTCCGAACGCCCTCTTCTGCGACGCCTCGCCTGCGGCATCCTCGCGGCGATCATGACGGTTGGTAGCTATCCGCTTACCGCGGAAGCGCAGGAAATGGTGCGACGGCGCAATCTGTTCGATCTGCTGTTCGGCGGACCCCGCTACGAGCGCGAGGAGCCGCCGCCGCAATATGACCGGCGTGACGGTTCGATCATCGACATGGCGCCGCGCCGCGACCGCAATCGCGGTTCGGTCCGCGCCACGCCGCCGACTAGACCGCCCGTCCCCATGACGCCGCCCAAGCCGGAGCCCGTGGCGAAGCTGGAAAATGCCCGCAAGATTCTGGTTGTCGGTGACTTCCTTGCCGGCAATATCGGCGCGGAGCTTGAAACTACCTTCGAAGCCTCGCCCGGTGTCGCAGTCATCACCCGCAGCGACGGATCCTCCGGTCTCGTCCGCGACGACCACTACAACTGGATTGCGGAGCTTCCCGGCATACTGGACGAAACCAAGCCGGCAATCGTCGTCGTCATGCTCGGCGCCAACGACCGCCAGCAGATGACCTCGGGCGGCAAGGAGAAGTTCCGCACCGACGCATGGTTCGACGAGTACCAGCGCCGCGTCACGGAGATCGCCCGCATCGTGACCGCGCGCAAGCTGCCGCTTCTCTGGGTCGGGCTGCCCTCCTTCCAGTCGCCCTCGATGATGGCCGATGCCGCCAAGCTCAACGCCATCTACCGTGCCCGTACCGAAGAGGCCGGTGGCGAATTCGTCGACATCTGGGACGGTTTCGTCGACGAGGACGGAAAGTTCATCGTCACCGGTTCCGATGTCAGCGGCCAGCAGGTGCGCCTGCGCAGCGCCGATGGCATTACCTTCACCCAGGCCGGCAAGCAGAAGCTCGCCTTCTATGTGGAAAAGCTCGCCCGCCGCCATCTGGGCGACATGGCAAGCCCCGAAATCGTCAATCTGGATGCTGCAAGCCTGCCCGCCCTCGGCCTGCCGGCAGATCCCGCAGCGGCCCGTCTGGCGCAGCCGATCAGTCTGTCTGATCCCGATCTCGACGGAGGCAAGGACCTGATGTCCTCGGTCCCCGCAGCAGGCGGGCTCACCCAGTCGCCGCGCGACAAACTCGTCAGGCGCGGCGAACTCGACCCGGCCCCGGCAGGCCGTGTCGATAATTACCGGATGATCAAGACACAATAACAGGACAGGCGCCGCTTCCGGCGCCTGCTCCATTGCTTATCGAAAGGATCTGCTGCGCGGCAGCGGGCTCACCAGTAGCCGAGAGCCTTCCACCAGATGGCGCCGGCGACCGCGAAGATCACCAGATTGACCACGCACATGATGAAGCCAACGCCCCACCACTTGCCCATGGTGATGTAACCGCTGCCGAAGATGATCGGCGAGGTGCCGGTGGCATAATGGGTGAGCGTCATCATGATCGACGAGGCGGCCGCCATCATCAGCAGGAACACGGCCTGATACTCGGCCGGGATCAGCATCACGCCGACGGTGAGGAACGCAAGCATCATGGCGCTCACATGCGCGGTCGTGCTGGCGAACAGATAGTGCGACAGGGTGAAGATCAGCACCAGCACCGCGGCGGTCATCTGCCAGCTGAGGTCGGCATGGGCGATGACGTCCTTCATGCCGGTCGAGAACCAGCCGATCACCCCGAGCTTGGTCAGCTGGTCGGCCATCATCACCAGCGCACCGAACCAGATCAGCGTATCCCAGGCACTCTTTTCCGAAAGCACGTCGTTCCAGTCGATCGTGCCGGTAATCAGCAGTGCGAAGAGGCCGATCAGTGCAACCCCGGTCGGGTCGAGCGTGAAGGCATCGCCGAAGATCATCGCCGGCACATTGGCCCAGAGCACCAGCAGCAGCGCGAAGGTGCAGATCATCACGATTTCCTTGCCGGAAATCGGGCCCATCATGGCCAATTCCTTGCGGGCATAGGAAACAGCGTCCGGCGTGCGCTTCAATTCAGGCGGCGAGATAAGGTAAAGCACCAGCGGCATGATCACCATCGCGATCACGCCCGGAACGAACATGGCAAGCGCCCAGCTGACCCATGTCAGGTGCATGTGTCCGCCGGTCGCCTTCGAGATATATTCGAGCACCAGCGGGTTCGGCGCAGTCGCGGTGACGAACATGGCCGACGAAATCGGGTTGGCGTGATAATTGACCAGCGCCAGATAGGTGCCGACGCGCCCTTGAGTGCCCTTTTCCGGCTCCGAATCGAAGGCATGCGCGATCGACTTCATGATCGGATGGATGATGCCGCCACCGCGCGCGGTGTTGCTGGGGGTGAAGGGGGCGAGGATCAGTTCGCAAAAGACCAGACCGTAACCGATGCCGATCGTCCGCTTGCCGAGCAGAGCGATGAACCCGAGGCCGATGCGCCGGCCAAGCCCGGTCTTCCTCAAGCCCAGCGAGATCAGAACCGAGATAACGATCAGCCAGATCAGCGGATTGGCAAAGCTACTCAAGGCATCGGCAACCGCGCCCTTGGAACTGGGCGAGGTGACCTCAGCAAGCGAGACGATGACGATCGCCATCAGCGCCATGACGCCGATCGGCATAACCTTCAGGATGATGGCCAGAATGGTGGTGAGGAAGATGGCCAGCATGCGCCAGCCGTTCTCGTCGAGGCCCGTGGGAGCGGGCAGCGCCAGAAGCACGACGAGGAAGACGGTGGTGATGACGGCAGGGATGATCCGGAACGGAACCATCGCCTTGAAGTAATTCAGGATGGCGGGGATGTTCATAGGCGGAGGCCTTGTATTGCGGGTGTCTCGGGCCAAGACTTCTGCCTTGCCCTGTCCCTCAAGGCGTTACCTCCCCGAATGCCCTCTCCCCTTGACGTTGGTCAAATTGGCGTGAATTCCGCGGCACCATCCATGCAATAAAAAACCGCCTTGCCCGGTGGGAGCAAGACGGTCTCGTTTCGTGGCGACGGGGCCTGCTGGCCCCTCTGCATCTCAACGCGGCAGGACGGAGCTTCCCATCAGAGCTTCGTCGATCGCGCGGGCAACCTGACGGCCTTCGCGGATTGCCCAGACGACCAATGACTGGCCCCGGCGCACGTCGCCGGCGGTCCACAGCTTGTCGACCGAGGTCTTGTAGTCGCGATCATTGGCAACGACATTGGTCGAGCCGCGGCGGTCCACATTGATCTCAAGCTTGCCCTCGAGTTCGCTCAGCACACCTTCCTTCATCGGACCGGAGAAACCGATGGCGATGAAGGCGAGATCGGCCTTGATGATGAAATCCGTGCCGGCGATCGGCTTGCGGCGTTCATCCACTTCGCAGCAGCGCACGCCGGTCAGCTGACCGTCTTCGCCGATGAATTCGAGCGTTGCCACCTGGAACTCGCGGATCGCACCTTCCGCCTGGGAAGACGAGGTGCGCATCTTGGTGGCCCAGAACGGCCAGACGGCAAGCTTGTCTTCTTTTTCCGGCGGCTGCGGACGGATGTCGAGCTGGGTCACCTTGACGGCACCCTGGCGGAACGCCGTGCCGACGCAGTCGGATGCCGTATCGCCACCGCCGACGACGACGACATGCTTGGCACCGGCGAGGATCGGCTCGGCCGGCCATGCGACGCTGTCGATGTTTTCGCGGCCGATGCGGCGGTTCTGCTGCACCAGATAGGGCATCGCATCATAGACGCCATGCAGTTCGGTGCCGGGAATGCCGGCCGGGCGCGGGGTTTCCGAACCACCGCAATAGACGACGGCATCATATTCCGCCGTCAGCTCCTCAACCTTCTTGTCGATGCCGATATTGACGCCGTAATGGAAGGTCACGCCCTCGCCGGTCAACTGTTCGACGCGGCGATCGATGAAGTTCTTCTCCATCTTGAAGTCCGGAATGCCGTAGCGCAGCAGGCCACCGGCCTTGCTCTCGCGCTCGTAGACATGCACTTCATGGCCGGCGCGGGCGAGCTGCTGGGCAGCCGCCATGCCTGCCGGGCCGGAGCCGATCACGGCAACCTTCTTGCCGGTCTTCACCGTTGCCGGCTGCGGCACGATATAGCCGAGCTCATAGGCCTTGTCGGCAATCGCCTGCTCGACCGTCTTGATCGCAACCGGCGCATCCTCAAGGTTCAGCGTGCACGCTTCCTCGCAAGGCGCCGGACAGACGCGACCGGTAAATTCCGGGAAGTTGTTGGTGGAATGGAGGTTGCGGATCGCCTCTTCCCACTTGTTGTTATAGACCAGATCGTTCCAGTCCGGGATCTGGTTATGCACCGGACAGCCAGTCGGACCGTGGCAATAGGGAATGCCACAGTCCATGCAGCGGGCGGCCTGCTTGGTCACTTCCGCATCCGACATCGGAATGGTGAATTCGCGGAAATGGCGGATACGATCGGATGCAGGCTGATACTTGCCCACCTGCCGGTCGATTTCCATGAAACCCGTAACCTTGCCCATGTCATTCCCTCTTCAAAGCAGGGTGCCCGTTGGCCCCCAGTACCGACAGGCGACACCCACGGTCGCCCCCAGCACGATGAATTCTATTGCGAGATTGCCGCTCGCCAGGAACACGGCCGCCGGAATGGCGACCGCGATGCCCACCGCAATCAATCGGTGGGCCAGAGCCATTCGGCTTACTCTGCCGCCACGCCCATCCGCATGCGTTCCATCTCGACTAGCGCGCGGCGATATTCGACCGGCATGACCTTGCGGAACTTCGGACGGAACTCGGTCCAGCGGTCAAGGATCTCCTTGGCGCGGGTCGAGCCCGTATAGTGCATGTGGTTGGAGATCAGCTGGTAGAGACGCTCCTCGTCGTGGCGCGTCATGTCCTCGGAAACGTCGACACGTCCCTTGTGCATGATGTCGCCGCCGTGATGGTGCAGCTTCTCCAGCATGTCGTCCTCTTCCGGAACCGGCTCGAGTTCGACCATCGCCATGTTGCAGCGCTTGGCGAAATCGCCCTTCTCGTCGAGCACATAGGCGACGCCGCCCGACATGCCGGCCGCGAAGTTGCGTCCCGTTTCACCGAGCACGACGACGATGCCGCCGGTCATGTATTCGCAGCCATGGTCGCCCACCCCTTCGACGACCGCGATCGCGCCCGAGTTGCGCACCGAGAAACGCTCGCCGGCAACGCCGCGGAAGTAGCACTCCCCCGTCGTCGCACCGTAAAGCACGGTATTGCCGACGATGATCGAGTTCTCGGCGACGATCTTGGAATTCTCCGGCGGGCGCACGATGATGCGGCCACCCGACAAGCCCTTGCCGACATAGTCGTTGCCGTCGCCCACGAGATCGAAGGTGATGCCGCGCGCGAGGAAGGCACCGAAGGACTGGCCGGCCGTACCGGTCAGCGTCACATGGATCGTGTCGTCCTTCAGCCCCTTGTGGCCCCAGCGCTTGGCAAGCGCGCCCGAAAGCATCGCGCCGGCAGAACGGTCGACATTCTTGATCGGCACTTCGAAGACCACCGGCTCCTTGTGTTCGAGCGCGGCTTGAGACTTCTCGATCAGCTTGCGGTCGAGAATGTCGTCGATCGGGTGCTTCTGGCGGGTCGTCCAGTAGGTCTCTTCCTTCGGAGCATCGACCTTGTGGAAGATCTTGGTGAAATCGAGCCCCTTGGACTTCCAGTGCGCCAGCATGTCGTCCTTCTCGAGCAACTCGGAAAGACCGACGATCTCGTCGAACCTGGTGAAGCCGAGCGATGCCAGGATCTCGCGCACTTCCTCTGCAACGAAGAAGAAGTAGTTGATGACATGCTCCGGTGTGCCCTTGAAGCGCTTGCGCAGAACCGGGTCCTGGGTGGCAACGCCAACCGGGCAGGTGTTGAGATGGCACTTGCGCATCATGATGCAGCCGGCGGCGATGACCGGAGCCGTCGCGAAGCCGAATTCGTCGGCGCCGAGAAGCGCGCCGATGACGACATCACGGCCGGTCTTCAGGCCGCCATCCACCTGCAGCGCGATACGCGAGCGAAGACCGTTCAGCACCAGCGTCTGCTGGGTCTCGGCAAGGCCGATTTCCCACGGCGAACCGGCATGCTTCAGCGAGGTGAGCGGCGAAGCACCGGTACCGCCATCGAAGCCTGCGACCGTGATATGGTCGGCGCGCGCCTTGGCCACACCGGCGGCAACCGTGCCGACGCCGACTTCCGAGACCAGCTTGACCGAGATATCCGAGGTCGGGTTGACGTTCTTCAGGTCGTAGATCAGCTGCGCCAGATCTTCGATCGAATAGATGTCATGGTGCGGCGGCGGCGAGATGAGACCCACACCCGGCGTCGAGTGACGGGTCTTGGCGACGGTTGCATCGACCTTGTGGCCGGGCAGCTGGCCGCCTTCGCCGGGCTTTGCACCCTGCGCCACCTTGATCTGCAGCATGTCGGCATTGACCAGATACTCGGTTGTGACGCCGAAGCGGCCCGATGCGATCTGCTTGATTGCCGAACGCTCGGGGTTCATCGAACCATCCGGCAGCGGCAGGTAGCGATCGCTCTCCTCGCCACCCTCGCCGGTGTTCGACTTGCCGCCGATCCTGTTCATCGCGATCGCAAGCGTCGTATGCGCCTCGCGGGAGATCGAACCGAAGGACATGGCTCCCGTCGAGAAGCGCTTGACGATATCAACCGCCGGCTCGACCTCGTCGATCGACACCGGCTTGCGGCCGAGCGCATCCGCCGACTTGATCTTGAACAGGCCGCGCACGGTGTTCATCCTGACCGAGGTCTCGTTCACCATCTCGGCGAACTCGCGGTAGCGGTCCTGGCTGTTGCCGCGAACGGCATGCTGCAGGGTCGCCACGACATCCGGTGTCCAGGCATGGCTTTCGCCACGCATGCGATAGGCATATTCGCCGCCGATATCGAGCGTCGAGGCCAGAACCGGATCCTTGCCGAAGGCGGCATGGTGACGCGACACGGTTTCGTCGGCGATCTCGGTCAGGCCGATGCCTTCGATCGAAGTCGCCGTGCCGAAGAAATACTTGTCGACCAGCTCAGAGTTCAGACCGACCGCATCGAAGATCTGGCCGCCGCAGTAGGACTGGTAGGTCGAGATGCCCATCTTGGACATGACCTTGAGGATGCCCTTACCGACAGCCTTGATGTAGCGATAGACGATTTCCGACGCATCGACTTCCTTCGGAAACTCGCCGCGCATATGCATGTCGGTGAGCGTGTCGAAGGCAAGATACGGGTTGATCGCTTCCGCGCCGAAGCCGGCAAGGCAGCAGAAATGATGGATTTCGCGCGGCTCGCCGCTCTCCACCACGAGGCCGACCGAGGTGCGAAGCCCCTTGCGGATCAGGTGATGATGCACGGCAGCGGTCGCCAGCAGCGCTGGGATCGCAATGCGGTCCGGACCGATCTGGCGGTCGGAAAGCACGATGATGTTGTAGCCTCCCTTGACCGCCGCTTCTGCCCGTTCGCAAAGGCGGTCGAGCATTTCCGGCATGCCTTCGGCGCCACGCTCGATGTCATAGGTGAAGTCGAGCGTCTTGGTGTCGAACAGCTCTTCCGTATGGCCGATGGAGCGGATCTTTTCGAGATCGCCATTGGTCAGGATCGGCTGGCGCACTTCAAGACGCTTGGCATTCGCCATGCCCGTATGGTCGAGAATGTTCGGCCGCGGCCCGATGAACGACACGAGGCTCATGACCAATTCTTCGCGGATCGGGTCGATCGGTGGGTTGGTCACCTGCGCGAAGTTCTGCTTGAAATAGGTATAGAGCAGCTTCGACTTGTCCGACATGGCCGAGATCGGCGTATCGGTGCCCATCGAGCCGATCGCTTCCTGGCCCGTCGTCGCCATCGGCGACATCAGGATCTTGGTGTCTTCGCTCGTGTAGCCGAAGGCCTGCTGGCGATCGAGCAGGGACACGTCGCGGCGCAGCGCGCGCGGCTCGACCGGCTTCAGGTCTTCGAGGATGAGCTGCGTGCGATCGAGCCACTGGCCATAGGGATGGCGCGTGGCAAGCGAGGTCTTCAGCTCCTCGTCGGAGACGATCTGGCCCTTCTCCATGTCGATCAGCAGCATCTTGCCCGGCTGCAGGCGCCACTTCTTGATGATCTTCTCTTCCGGCACCGGCAACGTGCCGGCTTCGGAAGCAAGAATGACGCGGTCGTCGTCGGTGACGAGATAGCGGGCCGGACGCAGGCCGTTACGGTCGAGCGTCGCACCAATCTGCTTGCCGTCGGTGAAGCAGACGGCCGCCGGACCGTCCCACGGCTCCATCAGCGCAGCATGGTATTCGTAGAACGCCTTGCGCTCCTTCGACATCGACTGGTTGCCGGCCCAGGCTTCTGGGATCAGCATCATCATCGCATGCGCGAGCGAATAGCCGCCGCGGGTGAGGAACTCGAGCGCGTTGTCGAAGCAGGCCGTATCGGACTGGCCTTCGTAGGAAATCGGCCAGAGCTTGGAAATGTCGTCGCCGAACAGCGGCGAAGACACGGAAGCCTGACGCGCCGCCATCCAGTTGACATTGGAGCGCAGCGTGTTGATTTCGCCGTTATGGGCGACCATGCGGTAGGGATGCGCCAGCTTCCACGACGGGAAGGTATTGGTCGAGAAACGCTGATGGACGAGTGCCACCGCCGTCTCGAACCGCGGGTCGGCCAGATCCTTGTAATATGCGCCGACCTGATAGGCCAGGAACATGCCCTTGTAGACGATGGTCGAGGACGACAGCGACACCGGATAAAAACCGGTCTCCTGCCCGCCGAACTGGTCATAGATGCGGTTGGAAATAACCTTGCGCACGAGGAAGAGCTGTCGCTCGAATTCGGCATTGGTTGCGGCATCGCGACCCGCACCGATGAAGACCTGACAGTGATAGGGCTCGGTCGCGGCAATCGCCGGCGCCTTGGAGAGCGACGAGTTATCGACCGGAACCTCACGGAAGCCAAGAAACTGCTGACCTTCTTCGGCGATCACATCGATGATCGCCTGCTTGAAATGTTCGATCTGCTCGGGATCGCGCGGCATGAAGAAGTGACCGACGGCATATTCGCCGGCCTTCGGCAGGGTGATGCCCTGCGCCGCCATTTCCTCACGGAAGAAGCGATCGGGGATCTGCACCAGAATGCCGGCACCGTCGCCCATCAGCGGATCTGCACCCACGGCACCGCGATGGGTGAGGTTTTCAAGAATAAACAGACCATCCTTGACGATCTGGTGCGACTTGATGCCCTTCATGTTGGCGATAAAGCCAACGCCGCAGGCGTCATGTTCGTTGCGCGGATCGTAGAGACCCTGTGCCGCTGGAATGCCGGACGCAACGAAAGGCACACGCTCTTCCGCCTTCGCGGAAGCTATGTCGGAGGGACAGTGCACGTCTATCGTCTTCTTTGTCATCGTCATTCCTCCTGTTGGCCGCCGATCAGGCGAGCAAGGTGGCACTTTATCAAATCCTGCAGATGACACCTGCACCTGCCGGTCATGCGACGGCGCCGCTCAGGTACCAAACGAGAACCCAAATTAAGTTCAAGTCCAGCCCGGATCGGCGCTGAGGTCAGCGGCACGCATCCGATTTAGAAGCTTTGCCGCCGGAATTAGGACAGAAAAGCTGTCCTAATTTCCATTTTTCTATCGCACGATTTTAACCTTCCGGCAAGGGCATGTCTGCAAAAAACCACACCGTAGACGACACTCTGTTACGATTTCCGTGAGTTACACGAAATTTAATTACGCCGATTGCAACCGGAACACCTTTTCATTGCCAGACGGAAAGGACCGCGGCTCCCGGACCGGCTTTCCCGTTGCGTGAAAGCGAAAAAGCCTTAATCTCCACACACCCTCCAAACCAATCCCAAGGTGCCTTTCCATGTTCTTCGCCTCCGACAACTGGGCAGGAGCCCATCCTGCGATCAACGACCGTTTGTCGAAGGAATCGACCCGCTTTGCCGCGGCTTATGGAACGAGTGACCTCGATCGCTCCATCGAGCAGCGATTTAACGAAATATTCGAGAAGGAAGTCGCGGTCTTCTTCGTCGCCACGGGCACGGCAGCCAACTCCCTGTCGCTCGCCAGCCTGGCGCGGCCCGGCGGGCTGACCTTCTGCCATTCCGAAGCCCATGTGATCGAGGATGAATGCGGTGCTCCGGACTTCTTCTCCGGCATGCGCATGGTGGCGGTCGAGGGCCCGGCAGGCAAGATGCTGCCGGAAAACCTGGTCGAACGGATCGCAAGATATCCGCAGGATGCCGTCCATCACGGCCGCGCCGCCGCCGTCACCATGACCCAGGCCACCGAGGTCGGCACCATATATACGCTCGATGAGATCGACACGATCGCCAGGATTGCCAAGGACAACGACCTGCCGCTGCACATGGATGGCGCCCGCTTTGCCAACGCATTGATGGCGCTGGGATGCACGCCGGCCGAGATGACCTGGAAGCGCGGCGTCGACGTTCTCTCCTTCGGCGGCACCAAGAACGGCTGCTGGTGCGCCGAGGCGATCGTCTTCTTCGATCCCGAACTGGCCAAGGATTTCGCCTTCCTGCGCAAGCGCACCGCCCAGCTATTCTCCAAGTCGCGCTTCATCGCCGCCCAGTTCGAGGCCTATCTCAAGGACGATCTCTGGCTTGGCCTCGCCGGCCATGCCAATGCGATGGCAAACCGCCTGCGCACTGGCTTCGGCGCACTCAACAGCGCCCGCCTCGCATGGCCGACCCAATCGAACGAAGTCTTCGCCATTCTGCCCAAGTCAGCAGCCAAGGCAGCAGCCGACAAGGGCGCCAAGTTCTATGACTGGCTGGAACCGCGCGACATGCCGGAAAAGGTCGGCGAGGACGAGACCCTGATCCGCATGGTCACCTCGTTTGCCACGACGGAAGAGGATGTCGACCAGTTCCTGTCGATCTGCGCCGCTGCCTGATCCGAGCCTTGCGAGCAACAACCACGAACTAGACTGATTGCGGCGTAATCCGCGCCGCAATCAGGCTCGACAGGGCCTCGACCATCACCGCATCGGCGCCACGCCGCGGGATCAGCACGAACTCAACGTCATCGAGCCGCGGCAGCCGGTCGCCGGCAATTTCCCGCAACCCCTCCGGCACCATGCTGCGCGGCTGCACCATGACGCCCATGCCGGCTCGCGCTGCGGCCGTCAGCCCGCTCAGGCTGCCGCAGGTGCAGACGACCCGCCATGCAAGCTTCTCCCGGTCCAGCGCCTCCTGCACCACCCGTCGCGTGATCGAGGGCGGCGGAAAGGCGATCAGCGGCAGCACGCCATCCTTGGCCGGCGCAAAGTGGGGATCACGCGCCAGCCATACCAGCGGCTCGCGATAGAGCAGCCTGCCATGCGTTTCGCCGATATGGCGCTTGGCCAGCACGAGATCGAGATCGCCGGCATCCTGCATCTGGTTGAGCACCGCCGACAGCGCTACAGTCAGTTCCAGGTCGACCAGCGGATGCAGTCGGATGAAATCCTCCAATATGCCCGTCAGCCGATTGGCAACCACATCTTCCGACACGCCGAGCCGCAGCCTGCCGCGCAGCCGGCTTTCGCCGAACAGCGACAGGACCTGACCGTTGAGATCGAGCATGCCGCGCGCATAGCCGACCAACGCCTCGCCATCGACAGTCAGCCGCACCTGGTGAGTGTCACGGAAGACCAGTTGCCGCCCAAGCGACTTCTCCAGCCGCTGGATATGCTGGGTCACCGTCGACTGGGACAGGCCGAGCCTTGATGCCGCCTCGGTGAAACTGCCGGTCCGCTGCAGCATGAGGAAACTGTCGAGATGATGAAGGTTCAGCATCGCAATTACATTTCACAATAACTGTTAATGGTTGCATTCTAATTCACGATAAGAGAAACCACAAGAATTCCATTTTGACGGGCGCAGCTTGAGGAGCATCCGATGAAACGTTTCCTGCCTGACCAATATACGATGATGCTGGTCGGGACCGTGATCCTGGCCTCCATCTTTCCCGTTTACGGGGCTTTGGCGGATTGGTTTGCGATCGCAACCGACATCGCCATCGGCCTGCTGTTCTTCCTGCACGGCGCCCGCCTTGCCCGCGACACGGTGGTCGCCGGCCTGCTGCACTGGCGTCTGCATCTGACGATCCTGCTCACCACGTTCGTCATCTTTCCGATTTTGGGCCTTGCCCTCGGCTTCATTCCCGAAAGCATCCTGCCGAAATCGCTTTATCTCGGCCTGCTGTTCGTCTGCGTCCTGCCCTCGACGGTGCAGTCGTCGATCGCCTTCACCTCCATGGCGGGCGGCAATGTTCCCGCCGCAATCGTCGCGGCATCCGGCTCCAACATTTTCGGCATGTTCCTGACGCCCGCGCTGATCGCGCTGCTCCTCTCGACGACCGGCGGTGGCGGCGTGTCGCTCGACGCACTGGAAAAGATCGCACTGCAGCTTCTCGCACCTTTCGTCCTCGGCCAGTTGCTGCAGCCCTGGATCGGCAGCTGGATCCGCTCCAAGAAGAAGCTCCTGATGCCGTTTGACCGCGGCTCCATCCTGATGGTCGTCTATTCGGCCTTCTCGGCGGCCGTCATCGGCGGCATCTGGCACACCTTCTCGCTGGCCGATATCGCCGTCGTCATCATCCTCGATATAGTGCTGCTCGCAGCCGTCCTGTGCATCACCATGTTCGGCAGCCGCCTGCTCGGCTTCAACAAGGAAGACGAGATCACCATCACCTTCTGCGGCTCGAAGAAATCGCTCGCCAGCGGCGTGCCCATGGCAAACGCCATCTTCGCCGGCGGCTCCGCCTCGATCGGCGCCATCGTTCTGCCGATCATGCTGTTCCACCAGATCCAGCTGATGACCTGCGCAGTGCTCGCCCAAAAATATGCCGAGCGCCTCAAGGCCAAGGAGATCAAGGCAGAACCAGCCGCGGCCTGACCGCCGCTAACACGAAAGCGCCCCCTCCGTTTCCGGAGGAGGCGCCTTGGACTGTCTTCGACTGGAGATCGAAGGATAGTGCGTTAATTGACCTGCTGCGGAGCGATCTGTGCCTCGATCGTCTTGGCGGTATCGCCGGCTTCGGCGGCGATCGCGATGCGACGCGGCTTCATCGCTTCGGGGATATTGCGCACCAGATCGATGTGAAGCAGCCCGTTCTTGAGAGATGCGGTCTCGACTTCGACATGATCGGCAAGCTGGAAGCGGCGCTCGAAGGCGCGCTTGGCAATTCCGCGATAGAGATATTCGCTCTGGTCTGCCCCGTCTTCCTCGCTCTTTTCACCCTTGACGGTCAGCGCATGGGCCTGGAATTCGATCGAAAGCTCGCTTTCGTCGAAGCCGGCGACGGCCATGGTGATGCGATAGGTGTTTTCGCCGGTCCGCTCGATATTATAGGGCGGATAGGTCTGGGTCTGGTCGGCAAAATTGCGATTGTCGAGCAGATTGAAAAGACGGTCGAAACCGACGGTGGAGCGGTAGAGAGGGGAAAAATCGACGTGACGCATAATGTCCTCCATTGAAGCGACGTTGCGGTTTTCGGTTTGGGTGTCGACATCCCGTTCTGGCGATGAAGACCCCGTTCAGCGGACCCTTTCGGCGCCCGCAGAATGAAGATGGGAATTGCCAAACCCGGCTTCAAGCCCCCTCCGAAACCACCTGAAAATTCCGAGGCCAACGGCATCGAGGGCGCCGGAACCAGCCATGAATGCCGGGTGAATGCCCGGTTCGGCAGCGGTTCAGCCGCCGGCATCTAGAACGAACACAAGGGAGGTCGAGTACCCCTCCCCGGCTGAAGTCGCATACGTGCCTTCTTCGCTTCAGCTCCTTTTGCCGGAACCGTGCAGCCCCCGTAACGCCGGTTCCGGCCTTCTTTCCCCACCGGCAGAAACCCGCCCACGCCGCAGCTGTTCTTTGTGTCGGGGATATTTCACTTGACCTCGACGCCCCTTCGCCCGACCCTGACCGGCATGAGCGAACTGCCCCAGATCAACGACGACATCCTCCATCCGACCCCGGACAATCCGGCACCGGAGGATTTTACCGCCGGGTATTTTGCCGGTCATCGCGGTGCGAGGCTGCGCTATGCCCTGTTCCGCAGCCACATCCTGCCGGCCCGCGGCACGATTGTGCTGCTCCATGGCCGCAACGAGTTCATCGAGAAATATTTCGAGACCATCCGCCAGCTGAACGACATGGGATTGTGGGTCGCCACCTACGACCTGCGCGGCCAGGGCGGCTCGGAGCGACTGACGAAGGATCCGCGCAAAGGCCATGTCCGCCGCTTCAGCGACTATGAGAAGGACCTCGAGATATTTCTGGAGCAGATCGTCCTTCCGGATGCCCGCCTGCCCTTCTTCCTCGTCGCCCATTCCACCGGCGCGCTGATCGCGCTTTCGGCCGCGCCGCGACTGTCCAACCGCATCAGCCGCATGGCGCTCTGCGCCCCCTATATCGGCTTCCACAATCAGCCCGCCTCAGAAAAACTCGTGCGGCCTCTGGCAAGGGCGATGGCCTGGACCGGCCTTGGCGGCATGCAGCTCGGCGGTGACCACCGCATCATCCCCTTTGAAGGCAACGGCCTGACCGGCGACCGCCCGCGTTTCGAGCGTAATATCGAACTCTACAAGACATTCCGGGAGCTGACGGTCGGCGCGCCGACGGCACGCTGGGTTCACGAGACACTGAAGGCTGCAAGCCGCGTATCGCTTCAGGCTCACCTCACGAAGATCACGATCCCCACCTTGATCCTCGCACCGGTCCTCGACGGCGTCGTGCCGTACCGGCTGCAGGAGGAACTGTCTCGCAATTTCCGTGCCGGACAGCTGATCACCGTAACCGGCGGTCGCCACGAACTGTTTCAGGACAAGGATATCTATCGCGCCCAGGCTATGGCCGCGATCGAGACATTCATGCCCGGCCTCGACGGCGGGCTGGATATTTTCGAGACCGCCGCCTGAACGGACATGCGGACAGCGCCGCCGCGCAAACCGTCGATCAGGCCTTCGAAAGCAGTTCCATCGCCTCTTCGTAAACGGCCCTCGATCCGGCCGCGATGATATTTCCGCCGCCTTCCGGACGCCCGCCATCCCAGGTGGTGATGATACCGCCGGCCTGCTCGATGATCGGGATCAGCGCACCGACATCATAGGGCTGCAGGCTGTTTTCCACCACCAGATCGACATGGCCTGCAGCAAGCAGAGCATAGGCATAGCAATCACAGCCATAGCGGAACAGCCGCACCTTGCCCTCGACCGCACGATAGCGGACGAGATCCTCGCCCTTGAAGATATGCGGCGAGGTGGTGAACAGGATCGCATCCGAAAGCGACCCGCAATCGCGCACGGAAATCTGCCGCTCGCCATCCGGGCCGGAATACCAGGACCGGCTGCCATCGGCGAAATAGCGCTCGCCGGTAAACGGCTGATCCATCACACCCATCACCGCCCGTCCGTTGGAGCGGAAGCCGATCAGCGTGCCCCAGACCGGTAGGCCGGAGATGAAGGCGCGCGTGCCGTCGATCGGATCGATCACCCAGACATGCTCCCGGTCGAGCCCGACATTCTCGTGCTCCTCGCCCAGAATGCCGTGATCTGGAAATTTGTCCGCAATCAGCGCCCGGATTGCCGTTTCGGCCGCCCGGTCGCCCTCGGTCACCGGATCGAAGCCGCCCGCCGCCTTGTTGACCACCGAAATGCCGGTGCGGAAACGCGGCAGGGTCTCCTCCTTTGCAGCTTGGGCAAGCGCATCGAAGAAAGCGCGGTCGGGCAACATCGGCAACTCCTGTGTCTTTGAAATACGGCGCATGGATACGCCTGTCATAAGACGTCCCGACGACGATGAAAACCACGATAACCGCAAATCCATGCCGCAGCATTCATCATAAAGCCTAAAAATGACGCAAATTTAATCACCACAAAAAGATGCTTGACAAATGTGCATACCTGACAGTATGTTCTTCCTCACAGTCTTTGACTGTAAATACCCTCCTTGGGTGTTTCCTCCCTAGACTTAGCCGCGCGAATAGCGCGGTTTTTTTTGCCCGTTTTTCCGCTTCGAAGCACAGCAAGAAGCGTGCTGCGCCCGCGGGCGCCCATCCAGCCAGAGATTTGCAAGATTTTTATTCCGCCGCGAGCGCGGTCATGCCGCCTGAGAAATCAGCGACATAGTCGGACATCCGACGCATGAAGGTCGAAAGCGCTGCAGCGATGATCGGAAATTCGTCCCGCTTTTCGAGTGTCGTCTCATCAACATAAAGACCACGGTTGATCTCGATCTGCAGGGCATGCAGCCCCCTGACCGGTCGGCCGTAATGCTCGGTGATGAAGCCCCCGGCATAGGGCTTGTTGCGCACGGCGGTAAAACCCATGTCGTCGAAAAACTGCAGGGCTGCACGCGACAGCTCGGCCGATGCACTGGTGCCGTAACGATCGCCGATGATGAAATCAGGCCGCACATCCGATCCGGAAAGCCGGATATTGCCAGGCATCGAATGGCAGTCGATCAGTACGCTGAGGCCAAATCGCGCATGGGTGCGCGCGATCAGCTTCCTGAGGCAGGCATGATAAGGCTTGTAGATGCCCTCGACCCGCGACAACCCCTCGTCCACCGACAGACGCTTGCGATAGATTTCCATGTTTTCCGCGACGATCCGCGGGATCGTCCCGAGCCCTCCGGCGACCCGCATCGAACCGATATTGACGTATGGCGGCAGAGGACCGTCGAACATCCTGGGATCGAGCTCATAGGGCTCGCGATTGACATCGAGGTAGGCACGCGGAAAGTGTGCGACGAGCAGCGGCGCGCCAAGCTCCGGCGCATCGGCAAACAACTCGTCGACGTAATGATCGGCCGAACGACGGATGGAAAGCGCGTCCAGATTGCTCTCCGCCAGGAAATCCACAGGATATTGGCTGCCGCTATGGGGAGAGTTGAAAACGAAGGGAATGGTTTGCAGCGCGGGCTCTCTGACCTCGAAATGCTGGCAATCTCCCGCGGCCTGATCCATCCTGCCTTTACCATTTCACGAACTAGTCTGACGCGTCATGTTGCCAGTTGCCCGGCGCCAAGTCCATACTATCTATAACCTACCAACACCCTTCCAGGCCGGTTAAACGGAAATTTACCGCAAACAGGCATTGTGGAGTGACCATTACAACCTCTGGCATGCACGGATAGCGGTCTCGAAGATGATACAGAAAATCCTTCTCGCCGAAGACGACAACGATATGCGCCGTTTTCTGGTGAAGGCACTGGAAAAGGCGGGATACAAGGTCGCCTCTTTCGATAATGGCGCAAGCGCCTATGACCGGCTCCGCGAAGAGCCCTTCTCCCTTCTTTTGACCGACATCGTCATGCCGGAAATGGACGGGATCGAGCTTGCCCGCCGGGCGACCGAACTCGACCCGGACCTGAAGGTGATGTTCATCACCGGTTTTGCAGCGGTCGCGCTCAACTCCGATTCCAAGGCTCCGAAGGATGCCAAGGTCCTGTCCAAGCCCTTCCACCTTCGCGACCTCGTCGACGAAGTGAACAAGATGCTTGCCGCAGCCTGATTCAATCGGCTGATTCTTTTGAGAAATCCGGCCCCGCCAGACGGAGGCCGGATTTATTCGGGGCCAAGGCTGGCAATCCACAGCCGCAAAATCCCGGAAATGTGGGGCCTTCAAAAAAGCTTCGCATTTCTTCCAAAAAACCAGTTGACGGCCCGACCACTCTATGGTCTATGCGCCGACATCGGATGGGCGTGTAGCTCAGCGGGAGAGCACTACGTTGACATCGTAGGGGTCACAGGTTCAATCCCTGTCACGCCCACCATTCCGATACTCGCAAGGCCCTGTTAACGCAGGGCTTTTTGCTTTTCTGGGGCTATCAAGACCCCTCACCTACCCCCTCGCAGCGCCCATTGAAAACGTTGAGCAACCCGCTACGCTCCCCTCACCTAAAAATCACTTTCGGAGGGGTTTCGCATGAGTCGCGGTGCATTCCGGCAGGCCGATCTTGAGAGGATTTTCCGAGCCGCCAAGACGGTTGGATCAATAGTAAAGATCGATCTCCGAACGCTGGTCGTTACCGTCATTGCCAGGGAAGAAGCAGAGCCTGATCCCTTGACGGACTTGGCACCCGACGGGAAAGATAACTTTGACGATTAGCGCGAGATGGAATGGTGCCCGACGAGGAATACAATCCCCTAATCGAACTCGCCAAAGCACTTGCCCGCCGTCAGGCGAGGATAGATGCTGAGGAGGAATCGAACGGGAGGGATAGGATGGACGGTCCTGCAGGGGGAAGAGGAAAATGGTCGGAAGCTGGCGTTCCTAAAAAAGGTTGGGAGTGCATCAACGTCGAGGATCTAGGCGAGCCGGCGAAGCGGTGCGAGATGTGCGAGGCAGTCGAAATCCGCTACGTTCACTACATGGTCAATACACGATACGACGGGCAGCTTGCTTGCGGCGTAGTTTGCGCTGGTCATATGGAAGAGGATTTGGCAGGAGCCGAGGTCCGTGACAAATCAATGCGTAGCGATGCCGCAAAGCGGAAACGCTTTCCTACCCTAAAGAGCTGGGGGTTAAGTCAAAAGCAAAATCCGACCCTCAAGAAGGGGCCATTCACTATTACTGTTTTTCAAAGAGGGAAATATTGGCGAGCGGTTGTTAACACCCGAGGCGTAGACAAACCGCTGTATACTCGCGATGTGTTCTCAACCAAGGAGGAAGCGCAACGCGCCGCGTTCGACACGCTCATCGTTGCGGAGCAACGGGCGAAGAAAAACCGTCGAACCGCCCCTCTTGCAGATGATTTCGATCTAGAGTTCTAACGTCTGAATGTTGAGTACGCTTCTCATCTGCGCTTCGCTGTTCGTAATCGACGGCGATACCGTGAAGTGCCAGCCCGGCGGTCAGAACCTTCGCCTGCTTGGCGGTGGCGTCGTGAACGAGTGGGGGATAGACACGCCTGAGATCGGCAGTCACGCCCGATGCACGAAGGAACGCAAGCTGGCACTGATCGCCAATAAGCGCTTGCGGGATATCATTGAGGGGAAAGATATCAGGATCGAGGTGAAAGGCCACGACCGGACGCCGAGCAAAAGGCCACTTGTGAACCTCTATCTGCCCGATGGGCGCGAGGTTGGCCAAATCCTAATCAAGGAAGGGACGGCCCGAGCATGGCGCCCGGGCATCAGGAACGATTGGTGCAGCGGCCAGCAAGGTAACGGTCGATGATGATCAGTTTCCTTGTGCGGCTTTAAATACCTCGAGCAGGTGCTGGAGATGAGGAGGAAGCATTTCGTCCTTGTTACGGTCTCCATGCGTTCTGAATAGCCCAGCGAGGATCTTGATTATTATTATGACGCTCGATGAAATGACCGCCACGATCAATCCCACTCGGCCGTAATTACCAATCAAAATGAAGAACCATTGATGGTAAAAGAGCATGCAGACCAAAAGAAGGTTGACAAACAGGACGTAGACCAGTGCGCATGTGACCATCAGCTTACGAAGCTTGCTTATCGTCGAAGCCTCGCTTCGCAGGTCTGAGACGTAATCGCGCACCTCGTTAATGAGATCCGACTGCAGACCTTTTTGCTCGAGAAGCAGCTCTACTGCAGGCCATTTCTCAAGGATCATAGAGACTTTGTCTTGTCCCTGTCCATGCGATGGCTCTCCGAGCGGGTTTTCACCGGTGATAGCCATTTAGATGCTCGCAATGCCGCGCTGCTTCGCGAGAGATCTATAGTGCTCTTTCATCCCTGATTCCGGTATCTCTGAATAGGCTCCAGTAGAGTTAAATGCCTTTTCCCACGGCCCGCCGTCCTGATGGGTAATACGGGAAAGCTCGAAGGCGTGCTTCTTGCCGTAACTCTTGAGAACTGCATCCACCACACGCTTTTGATAGTCGGTCAGACTTGGATAAAACTGGGCTCCAGTAAGACGATCGGTCACTCTGTCCGTCACAGGGTTTCCACCAAAATGGTTGAGAGCTCGGTAGACCTGCGGATACACGGGTCCATACTGCCAGGCCTGAGGCGTTTGCTCCACCAAAGGTGTATCACTGAACGCCAGGGACCAGCCGTGCGAAAGGTAGACCAGCTTCAGGAGCTGCATAATAGTGAGCTTTTCGACGCCTAACGCCGGCGCACGATCCAGTATGTAATTGGCAACCGCACGGGCGTCTTGCGACCGCTCCGGCGCGGTCATGTTCGGTTCCTTCGATACAGAGTAATCATGGAAGCTCCGACGTTAACGAGAGTTTTGCTCGCCTTAGCACCGGCGACTAACATAAAGATAGTTGATTCTCGTAAAGTTCACAGTGCAAGACTTGACACGCTGCCTAAACGTCGTGCAGCGACAAGAGAAATTCTTATTCATTTTGCTGGCGTGAATCCCTTTTTCTCAGCTTCGCCGACCGTTCGGAAGCACCATTCAGGCGACATCATCGCCCGGTATTGGCTGTCGGCAACGTGATACTTCCGGTTTTCAGACCCCCATATCTGCCGATCAGGAGGGCAGACAGGCCGATCGGCAAAAGCACCTCGGATTGATCGCCAGTAGACCGCCTGCTCTTGCGGCACAGTCTTACGGCCGGCGAAGAATGATCCGACAGCAACCGCCACAATCAGCAGCACAATCATAATGAGGTTCGGCATCTTCACGCCCGACGGCGTCCTGTCAGGGCTGAGGGCCATCATCGCAAAGCCTACCGAACAAACGGCGCGACCAAATCCAGATATCGACGTCCCAAGCCATGATTGCGGCTGATCGGCCAGCACCCACAGGAAACCAAACATTCCTATGAAGCAGGAGCCACCTGCTATCAGCGTGGCCCCATAGAGTGAGATATGGCTGTTCTCTCCGCCCTCCCCGCTATCTCGTCGGCCATTGACGACGACGTCGAAGGCATGCGGCGCATACCGCAAGAACATCCATGCGCTCGATAGTAGCAGCGCGAGAGAGGCGGCGCTGGAAACATACGGGTTTGGGGTGATGGCTCCAGCGAGCCAGTAAATCGCGTTCGCTACCAGCGTCCAAAAGACGAGCTGGTTACCTTTCAGTCTTGCCACCATCATTCTCCATTAAGAGGCGCATCATCCCCGACATGTTCCGGAGCGCGCGGTCTCCTGAATCGATGGCGACGGAATTGTATCGGGTCTTTTCCTGAGCCTCGGATATCGTTTGGCTCATTTCCGCCAGCCGGTGTTGCTCCGGGTGACCTCTAATGATCCGCGAAAGGATGCCTGATAACGTCATGCTCTCCCCCTATCTCGCAGGATCTCGATAGTGGTCTTCATGAGGTCGGCCTGATCCTCCATCTGATTTTTCATGACCTCGGACATGCCCGACCATTTCACCGCGTCGTCTTTGTGCGACGTCACGGCATCCATCAGTTTGTCCTGGACCGAAAAAAGCCTCTTGGTCACGAAGACCAGCGCCGCCATCGTGAGCAGCAGCACGGCACCGACGACGCCGACGTCGATAAGGCTCTTGCCCGCGCTGATGGCTGTTTCATCTGGCAGCAACGGAATTCCTTTCAGGCATGAAAAAGCCGCCCAGAAGAGCGGCCGAAGATTGCGCAGAAACGCGCAGATTTACGCAGAAATGCGCAGGCGACTTTCCCTCAAAAACGAGGGAAAGGTAGCAGCTTTTGATTTCCGGGCGGTGGCTCCACAGACTGCCTGAAGCTCATCGTGTGATGAGCGCGGGGTTCACGACGCCCGTATTTTTCAGCCAGACATTTCCGGGCGGTGTCAGATGCAATCCGTCAGTCGTGAAAAATCCACCCGCCGTTATCGTCGTGCTGGCGACCGCGCTAGCTGGTCGAGTGCCAAGCGTATATGTGCAAGTTGCGGTGCAAACACCCAAACTCGTTACGTTCGTTCCGTAACCGGCGATAAACGTTCCCGGTGCAACGTTCGTGCCGACGATAGACGAGCCGATAGGCAAGGTGCAAACCGTGCAAGCGGTGATCGTCAATATTCCCGGTGTTGCGACCGAAATACTTCCTGTCCCGCTGAACACTGGCGACAAAGCCGTCGCGTATGGATTTGGCGCAACCGGCCAAATATTCGAGCGCGTCGGATCAATCGCCCATGCAATATCAAAGACGCCTTTTTCGCCAGCAATACCCGCGCGCACCAACTGATTGAATGCAGCAATTTTCGCGTTGGGCGTTGACTGATTTGCAAGCGTGGTGAAATTATCGGTTGATAAAAGCGACGGTTCAATTGTCGTGCCAAAACCGATCAGACCGGGGTAGAGCGCCGCAATAGAAGCGCGATTTGCAGCGCACTGAGCGGCGGTCGTTGCTGTCGCCAGATCGTTGATGCAATAATTGTCGATGAAGTGCGAAAAATAGGTCGAGACAAACGCGTCTCGAAATGTCCGCGCATTCGCCAAATATTGCGCCGAAAGAGACGCACCGATACCGAGATTTGAATATCCGAACGCGGGGCCGATAGAGCGCGCCACGTTGCCGATGTCGCCGGTATAATCTGTCGCGTAATCGACACCGCCTTGAATTTTGCTGTCACCAATCAAAACGACTGACGGTCGTGTTGTAATCGAGGCAATACCAAGGGGGAATACAGTGTATGATCCGCACTGATTATTTGCAAAGCTTCCGCTTGTCAGCATGTCGGTGACGGAAAGATTTCCGGTTGTCCAGCAATCCGGCGCAGCGTCCTGATCGGGAATACTTTGCGGGCTGATCTGAGTGAAAATAGCGCCGCTTGCGTTGGTCTGGAGCATTCGCACATAGAAGCGGGAGTTAATCGGGATCGTTAAGCCGCTGCACTGGATGGTATTCAGGCCGATCGTAGTTGCGATGGTGCGCGGCCCGGTCCCGCAAAGGGTGTAGTTCGAACCGACATTGCACCGCGTAAAATCGCCAACGCAGATAGAAGCGCCGAGAGTTCCCGGTCCTGTCGTTACCTCCCCCGCCCCGTTGGTGACATAGAAGTTTCCGAAGATCACGACAGGGTCGACCATGCGGTCACGCGACCAGTGCATGGTCTGCGACATCGTGCCAGAGTTGGCGCCGAGTGATTGATACGCAATTCGCCCGCGTGTCGCGGTGACACCGAGATACGGCGTCGTCACGGCCATTTTGCCGACATAGCCGTTGGCATCATGGCCAACGACGTTCGTCAGGTTCCGGGCGGGGAGCTGGTCGATTTGCAAGGTCTGGGCAGTCGCCAGAGACGCAAGCGACAATAGGCACAACAGCCCATAGAAAAATCGGCGGATCATGGTGCAGTCTTTCCTGTAAGGGGGGAAGTGGTGCCGTCCGGGCCTTTGCCAGTCAACGTGATGTAGGAGCCGTCCGGCTGCTTGCCGGTCAGAGTGGAGTAGCCAGCAGGCGGCGCTATTCCACCGCCCTGGCCCATGGGTCGCGAAAGCGAAAGAGAAATACCGATCTCCATTGATCAGCTCCCCAGTGGCTTCTTTGCGACCCATCGGCCATAGAGAGCGAGGGCACCACCGATCAGCGGAGCGCTGGCAAGCACAAGGTCGATGATCTGGCCCTGCAGCTCAGACGGGAAGGCATAACCGAACAGGCTGAGGAGGCCGGCCACCAAGGCGAGGATCGACCCCAGCGTCACGCGGGACTGATACCAGGGCTCAGAATTGGTGACGTGGGCCACCACCGGCGCAACCTCCGTCAGCACCTTGGACGTGACCGCGCTAACATCGGCGCGATCAGTCGACAGCTCGGGATCGCTGGCGGCCTTGGCAACACCTTTGACGATGGCGGTACGGACGAGATCAACGGCTGACATTCTTGGCCTCCTTGAGGGCGAGCGAGATGGTGGCGTAGGCCGTGGCAGCCAGGACAAGCGCATTTGCCGCGGTGACCCTCGTCGGATCGGCGCAGACCACCATGGCGCCACGATAAGCGGCGTCTTCCTTGGCGATGGTCGATGCCTTGATGTTGCCGGATGCCGAGGCGGCGATGAACGCCGCATGGCCGGTCTGGATCAGGTTGCAGGTGGCCGGCAGGTTCTTCTGGATCGCCGTGTCGATCGAACCGGTCGTGGTGCATGCGGACAGCACAACGGCTGCCGCGCAGAGAACTGCGATGCTCTTCATGGTCTTGTCCCTTGTTGAAAGATCAGGCTGCCAGTCTCGAAAGTGCGTCCTTTCGCACGTCGAATGATGGGCATGCCTTGTTGGCGTACTGGTTATGCCCGGTCACCTTGGCGATCGGGAATTTGCGGCAGAGCTGGGCTGTCAGCCGGAGCATCGAAGAGCGCTGCGCAGCGGTCCGTGTGTCCTTGGCAGTCTTGCCATCGGCAGAGACGCCGCCAACATACGAAATGCCAATGGTGCCGGTGTTGTGGCCCTCGACGTGAGCACCGATCTGACCGATCGGTCGGCCAAGCATGATCCGGCCATCGCGATAGATGATGTAGTGATAACCGATATCGGAAAAGCCGCGTAGCTTATGCCAGGCGCGGATGTCGTCGACCGTGAAGTCTTTGCCTTCAGGCGTGGCGGTGCAATGAGCGATGATCTCATTGATGAACCGAGCGGTATCGAGCAGCCTCAAGCTGGCTACGTTAGGCGGCGGCATTGCGATATCGGCGCCAAGCCCGAACGCCGGCACCGGCTGAAGCATCGCGCTCTTGTCCGGTTCCGTCCTTCCCGGCTTCGGATCGGCCTCTGCGCGCTTCAGAGCGGTCATGGTCTGGGGGCCGGCGATGCCATCAACGACCAGGCCGTATTTCTGTTGAGCAGCCTTCACAGCGTCGATTGTCTTCTGACCCTTGATGCCGTCGATCGGGCCGGGATTGAAGCCAAGCGCCGTCAGCCGCCGCTGGAGATCCAGCACGGTATTACTCATGGTGATTTTCCTTTGGGGTTAGTTGCCGATCGCCCGAACGGTGATCGACACGCCGGCACCGGCTTTCTGGAATGGACCGGAGCTGAGTAGCAGTGTGGCCCGTGAGACCATAACTTGCACCTGGCAGCCTGTCTTGCTGACCGATCCGGCAACGACTGCGCCGGTGATCATCTGTTCATTGCTCCATCCCTCGATCACGTCGACGTCAGGAATGGCATCGAAGGCAGGGCTGAACACGATGGAAGCGATACCTGTGCTCAATGTCGCGCCGGTGAAACGCTCTACCCGCTTCGGTGCGCCGGCAGCGCCCGGAGAGCCGTCTTTCCCCGGTAGGCCAGGTGATCCGTCTTTTCCCGGGAGGCCATCCTTGCCGGGAGTTCCAGCCGCACCGGCCGAGCCGTCTTTTCCGGGCAGCCCGTCCTTTCCCGGAGCGCCGTCCTTGCCGGGGATGCCCTGATCGCCTTTGACGGTCTGGGCCCTGCCCGCGATGTCTTGAACTGTGGTGCGGACGGCTTTCCCGCTCTGGAAGACGATAGCGGTCTCTGCGCCGGTAAGCGGGGCGGCCGGATCAATCTTCTTCGTCATGTTCAGGTCTCCGGCGCGAGAAGCTGATCAGCACGATCAGAACCGAACGCATTCACCAACATCTCGTGAAGCGTTGCCCAAAGAGGATCATTCGACGCGAGATAGGTTGCCGCCATGTAGATCTGCTTGAGCCGAGCGGTTGTCTCGCTCATGACGGCATCCATCGTGGCGGCTTCGTCATCTGTCATTCGAAGCCACGGCGTGGTTTTGGAGATCTGATAGACCGAAGGGGGAGCGGGAGGCGGATCAAGTATGACGAATTGCCCAGCATGATCGCCCAGCCACTGCTGGAACAGCCCGTTCATGCTGTTCGGACCGCCATCGGGATCTGATGGACGAGTGCAATACTCGCAGTCATAAGTCTCCCCCTGCATATCAGTTATGTTGGCGACGACGATCAACGCGCTAGCATCGGTCGGAACGCTGTAGACGGCGGAGACGGAGTTGATAGCAGGCATTACGCCCTCCTCTGGACCAAAGATGAATCCGACGTGAGCGCCGCTCGATAGACGAACGTTCCGGTAACCGGCGTGTTGCCGCTAGCCGAATACGTGTATCGATCATTGTTCGACCCGTCGTAATAGACCGATACTGTCGAGTTTCGCGGGCCTCGCGCGCTGCTCGCAAGCAGGCCAATGTAAGCGCCAACTGGGACGCCGCCTGCAATGCTCGATCCCGTATAGAATAGGTCTGTGAGGTCCATTGTCGCCAACCCCCCAAGACCGAGATTGGTGCGAGCTGCCGATGCCGTAGTCGCAGCTGTCCCGCCTTTTGCTATAGGCACGGTCGGAAGGCGCGCGCTGTCGATAGTCCCTGAATCGATGTTGCCAGCGCCAATGCTCGCGACAAGTGTGCCGTCAACATTGACGCGGAAACGCTCGACGTTGTCGTAGGAATAAAGAAGAGTTCCTGCGGTCGAGAGGCCCAGCTTTCCCCCGCTTGTACCATCCCCCGTATTGACCAGATATGCGAGGCCATCATCAGCATCGCTCGAATAGAGATGTTTTAATCTCCCATTGGCTACGAAACCGGTGCTTAGGTCAGACGCAGATCCAGATGAAGCTATTGCCGCCAGCCCGAGGTTCGTTCTCGCCGCGGCTGCCGTTGAAGCTCCCGTACCGCCGTTTGCAACAGACAGATCGGCACCGGACCAGTTGCCATCGTTGATGCCGTTCAGGGTGGACACGTTACCGAGGCCAAGTGTGGCCCGTGCTGCCGCTGCATCCGCATCATCGATCAGAGAGCGACCGTAAGCCGATAGCGTAGTCAAGGCGACGGTATCGGCGCCAGTGGTGTAGATCAGCTGATTATTTGCCGTGACCAAACCAGACATCGCCTGAAGTAAGGCATCATAGGCCTGAATATTGGTGCCGATTTTCAGGCCGAGCGCTTCTCGGGCAGCAGTGGCATTGGTGGCGCCGGTACCGCCCGCAGTGATCGGCCTCGCGGCGTTAGCATCCGCGACCAAGTCGTCGACGAAGGCATTGTAGGGCGCCGACTGGATTGTCGTGTTCGGCGTGCCCTTTGTGCCGGCCGGTTCTGAATAGACACCACTGGAACGGGGCATCGCTTTCTCCATAAAAAAACCCCGCGACCGCGAGGCTTAACGATAATTCGATTTCGGATTCGACTTATGCGCGAACAAAGCGATGATCAGCGCGCCAACAAAGGAGGGCGAAATGGCTGACAATGCAGTCGTACATATCGGGGAAAATTCGCCGGAAAAGATCGCTTACAAGCTTTTCGAACACATCGCGGCTTGTGAGAAAAAAGGGATAAACGGAGGCAACGCCAACGGCTACACGCCTGCCGACAAGGAGTACATCCTCAAGACTTTTGCGGAAGCGATGAACGTTGTACGGAATCCAAGCTACCATCTGTGACGAACTTATAATACGCCTCCGCCTTCTCGACGTCCTTGGTAGGAGTTGAGCTGCCCTGTGCGAGCGCAAGGCGGAGGCATTCCATCCTTATATCAATCTTGTTCATTTCCATTTCCTTTCGTGTATTGTCTTGACCATGCAGATCGACCACGACCCGAACGAACCTAAGATCGACCGGAAGCCAGAGAGCTTCCGGCTGTTATTTGCCGTTATCGCGGTCGCATGGGCGGCACTGCTTTACAGCACGGATTTAGATTGGCGATCAGCAGTTGCAGGCTTTGCCACTGGCGCAATCTTCATGCTTTGGGCGTCTGTACGCTTCAAGCACTTATGGTGACGTGATCCTTCCCGAACCGGCACCGGTTCCCTGCAGCATGCTCGACAAGACCAAAGCCCTGAGCTGATCACGGCTCATCTGCTGACGACCTACTCGTGCAAGAGCTTGCCGAGCAGCATCCGGATTTGTCTCGATTAGTTGGCGGCCAACACGCTCCACCACACGGGGTGGAAGTCCCTTCCCTGCACTGAAGGCCTGCCGAACGCCAGCGAGCGCAGCCTGCGGGAAATTTCCCTGCAGCAGGTTCGACAAGACCGCTGGATCAAAGTTCGCCATATCATCGATATCGCCAAGGTTATCCGCGGTTCGCGAATTACCAAGGGCGGCATTGTTCGTCTCGAACATGCGGTTTTCACGACCGATCTGCCGGCCAAGTTTTTCCGCGCGGCCAGGAGCCGCGAACGCTTGGAACTCCTGCTCGTACTTAGGCGTGGTCAAAGCCCGAGCGCGATTAGTGGAAGGCCCCATGGCCTTGCTCTCGATGTCCGCAATGATCGGATCGACATAACCAGAGCGAAAAGCTTGCTGCTGGTCGGGCGTCAGGCGATTGAACTGATCAATGCTGTCCTCAGCCCTGACACGGCCCGACTTGGCGGCCTGACCCTCTGCAACACTATCGATCACGCGGCTGCGCGTTGCGAAGGTATCGTTGGCCTGACGGAATGCAGGAGAGCCAGCCTCAAGGGCGCGGTCCACTTCTCTCTTGACCTGCGTCAGGGCGTGAGCGCGGTTGCCAGCGCCTTGCCCTTCGGCTCGCGTGATCGCGTCGTCGAGATCCAGCTTCACACGGAAAAGCGCGTTGAAGTCGGTTATCTGACTATTGCCATCGGAGATCATGCGACGGACCCGGGCAAGCGCGCCCTCAATCGTATCATAGCCGATATTGTCGCGCGGGTTCACAATCTGATTAACACCGGGCGCTAAGGTTTCGTCGATACGCTCAAGGATCGGCGTGACGTTGACAGAGCCGGCTTGCCGACGGGCAGTGCCATAAAGAGCATCCGCCTCAGTGTCGCGAGCGTCGGTCAATGTCCTCGTCAATCGATCGGAGGTTACGGGAGCGTCAAAACCCTCTGCGAGATTGGCCGCAAGGCGTTCAGGCTGGCCCATCTGCCGACGAACAAGGAAGTCTGTCACTTCTTGCCGAGCGTCGTTCGGGGTCCGTGTCACCGGTACCAGCGCGCGCTGACCGGCGTTCCCCATTGCATCCGCCATCGTGTACATCGGCTGACCTTCATCAGCAGCAAGACGCATGATGTCTGCAATCTGGTCAGGCGTCTTGCCTGAGCGCTGGAGGTAGGTTCGCATAGCCTTGTCGGTATAAGCCTCGGGACGGAACGGTGCGAGAAGCGGGGCTGTAGCTCCTTTGAACGCACCTGATACAGCCGTCGTGACGGAAGGCAGAGCCGCACCAAGACCCGCACCAACGAACGCGCCCGTCCCGAGGCCAAGCGCGCGACCTTCCAAGCCTTCTCCGTTGCCCGCTCCTTGCGCGGCACCGAGCAGAGAGCCTTCAAGCGCAGACGCCTTCGTTACGCCAGCAAGCCCCTTGCCCGCATTGATGGCGTTTGCAGTGGCAGACAAGCCCGCCTTTGCCAGACCAGTGCCGCCTGCGATACCGCCTGCAAGCTGACCGGCGAGGAATGATCCGGGATTGGTTTCTTTCGCCCGCGCTTCCTGACCGCGCATCGCCTTCAGCAGCTCGTCATAAGACCGCGGCTTCTCACCGGTGATCATGGACGCAAGATATTCAGACGCGGCTCCAAGACCTGCACCTAATTCGTCACCGAAGCCGAACGACATCACATCGCCGGCACCTAGAGCAGCGGCACCGGCCATTCCGCCATCGAATTGAACTGGCTGACGGGTTTGAGTTGCTGTTTGCTGTTGAACTGGCTCCGCCGCGGCGGGAGGGCTGCCCAGATGCTGCTGGAGAGCCTGCATCGCGCCTTCCGGGTTCTCGCCCGTGACGCGATAGACTTGCCCATCAGGTCCGGTAATCTTGAATGTCGGCATTATTCAGCCTCGATCGTGTAACCGCCGATATTGACGGGCCCGCCCTGCTGGCGTGGCTTGTAGTAGGTTCCGCCGCGCAACTCTTTCGCGCGGTCCTGATTGTAGGCGAGTTTCTTTTCGGCCTGACGGATCGCCTTCTGGATGATGATCTTCCGCTCTGCCGGCGTTTTGTCGATGCTGGCCTGGAGATCGAGAAGGATCTGGCGCTCGCCTTCCGTCGGAGCAGCGCCGAAGATAGACTTCAGCGAGCTCAGCGCCTGATTGAGCACCGTGTTCGACAGCTCGGTCGTGGCCTCACCTTTCGTGTCGTCGAAGAAGCCTGTCGGATCATTTCGGGCCGCCCAAGACTGCCAGCCAGCAGAAGCACCATAACCAGCGCGATCATTGAGCGACGGGCCGTTTTCGGGGCCGGGAGCAATGACACTCTGCAACTGCTCGATGACGTTCTGGGCAGCGAATGCATTGTCTTCCGAATCCCTGATCGCCTCCCGATCGCCGGCGGTGACGCCGCGGTCGGATGTAGGCAGCGTGCCGGTCAGGATGAAACGCTGGCCCTCTGGTGATTTCGGATCAATGCCGTAGCGTGCTGCTAGGGCCTCACGCTGCGATGCTTCAAAACCCGGATTGTCGGCAGCGCCCTGACCGCCCACAGCGGAGACCTGACCTTCTCGGCTGATCTGGTAAGGACGGCGATCGTATTCAGGGATGCCATAGGCTCTGCGCTCATCGCTGGTCAGCATTCGGTAACCCGGCTGGTTCATCCGGTCGATTTGCGTTTGCGTCTGCTTCAGGCCAAGCTGATATGCCGGGTCGCTCTGTTTCTGATAGCGCTCGTAGTCCTGCTGATATTGCCACATCGCCTGTTTCTGGCGCTGCTCGTATTGCTCCTGCCGCTGCTGGACGGCCATCCGAACCGCCTGCTTCTGGCCTTCGTCAGCAAAGGGGCTGGACAGGAAGCGAAGGGTTTCCTGATCAATCTGGAACGGCTGCATCTGCGGCATCTGCGGAGGCTGCATCATTGGCGGCTGTGGAGCCGGTGCGGCCTGCTGAGGTGCTGGGGCTGCCTGCTGAGGCGCAGAAGTGACCTGAGGCGCAGCGGCCACATTACTTGCCGGAAGCGCGCCACCGCCAGCCTGTGGAGGCACAGCGGCAGGCATAGGCAGACGACCGCCTTTCTGGGGTTGCTCAGGACCGAACCGGGACACATCGAAAGGCTGCTCCGGCCGTGCCTGCGGGATCGGCGGCTGCATCGGCTGTGGCTGGGAATTCGGCGCGCTGACCGTCGGGTCGACATATCCGGAGCCGGGAGCCTGACGCTCGATCGCGGCAGCCCCTGACATTCCAGCCGATGGATCGAGCGAAGCCACTTCAGTGCCGCCGCCCTGCCCGCCTTGGAACTGCGGCAGATATCCCGCGGCATAGCTCTGGCGACGGCCGGCCTCACCACCAGGACGATTGTAGCCCGCGAACTTCCATGCGTTGTTCATCAGCGACTGCGCTTCTTCGACGCTCTGGGCGCTGTTGAGCTTTGCGACGAGCTGCGGATCTTCACGCAGGAAGAACTCGCCCTGTGTCTGCGGAGAGCCGTTGCCCTGCTCACCCTTCGATCGCGCGTAGGCCTGAAGGGCAGCGAGGCGCGGACCGCGAAGAGACAGGATGCCGCCAGACGTGCCCGGCTGGCCGCTTTCCGAAGGATCGTTCCAAGTCCGGCCGGCGTTTTCAGGTGACCATCCGCTTTCAGCGCGGCCCGTGGCAGCGACGGCAGCCAAGCCATAGGGGTTCGTCAAGCCGCCAGCCTTCACACTGTCGATAAAGGGGGAGAAGGTCGAACCGTTTTTCGACACGTCTGCCGGAGCGGTTGCGCCGATTTCGGCTGCAGCTCCTGGCATCGGCAGCGTCGAGCCGCCCGTCGATGGCTGGCCGGTGATCTTGCTCAGGATGCTGTCGAACTGCGACGAAGCCTGCTGCTGACCTTCACGCATGCCCTTGTTTGCCTGCCAGCGGTTGATGCCAACACCAATACCGCCGAGTACAGAACCGATGCCCTCGGCAACGGTTTTCGGCTGGCGGCCAAGGATCTGCGCCGCGAGGAGATCGGCGCGCGTCCTCTTGTCCTGCAGATCCTTGTAAGACACACCGGTGTTTCCGCCGAAGATAAACCCGACCATCGATTATGCTCCTGCCTGGAAAAGAGCGCCGTAGTTGACGCGGCGGAAACCATCCGCCCCCTTGCGCACAACGTCAGGCCGGACTTTTTCGACCTCTTGTGCCATGACGCCAATCCGCTTCGGGGCGTTCTTGCCCTCGCCTTTGTAACGATAGGAGTACAAGCCTCCGACCTTCTTGATGTCGGTTTTCGCGTCCTTGTCGGAGAGCGAGAACAGGCCAGCAAGGCCGCCGAGGAGCGCGCCGCCATTTGCCTGCTGCTGCTGGTATGCAGCCATGTCGGCCTGATATTTCTGACCTACGAGGCCGGCATAATCGACCGTCGGCATGCTTTGGCCTTGCGTGGGAACAAACTGCGGGTTCGTCACCTGACCGCCAGAGAGCAGCGCCGAAATCTCGTTGATCGGCTGATTGCGCAGCGCATACTGCTCGTTGAGGTAGGTAGCCCGTGCCTGGTTCTGCGCATTGTTCGCCGACTGCTGCGCGTTGAAGGTTTGATCCTTCAGGGCATTATTCGCCGCCGTCGCGCTGTTCTGGTTGCTGAACATCTGCTGGTTAGCAGTGTTCGCGAACCCGGCGTTATTGGCATTCTGCGAATACTGCTGGGCCTGAGCCGAGTTCTGGAATGCCGCTTGGTTGGCTGCAAGCCCTGCCAGACGCGACTGCTCCTGTCCTGCATTCAGGATTGCGCCGTAGCGAGCATCGTTCTCCTGCCTCGTCGCGGCGTCGATTGCGCGGTCATACGCGACCGATCCGGGCTCAAGCCCCTGCTGGCGAAGGCTGTTATCCAGTGCCTCACGGCTTGCGGTAAGCTGCGGGTTCATCCGCTGCATGAGAGCGTCTTCGTACTTCGACGTATCGAAGTCGACGTTGTAGCTCTTCGTGATGTCGCCCGCCGGCGCGATCGAGGTTTGGAGTTGAGGACCAGAGCCAAACTGCTGATAGGTCGGAACCTGCAATTTCGACGGATCGGCAGCGGCCGGCGCCCCATTGAGATTGAACGGCGTGCCAAGGAGCCCATCGAGGCGACCTGACTGGTTTGCAGCGAGGCTCGCAAGGTTCAGGCTTGCCTTGTCATTCTGGTTCTTGATTGCCTGCTGTTGGGGGGAAAGCGTCTGCGTGACGGTCGTGGTCGGCACCTGATAGGTCGCGCCCGTCGTCGGGTCGGTGACAGTTTTCATGTCACCATAGGTGTATTTCAGGCTTCCGTCCGGCGTGTTCTGATTGATGTTGCCGAGATAACCGTTCGCGATGGCCGTCGTGACGTTTGTGCCGGTCTGAGCGGCCGCAGTTTCGCGGGGATCAGGAGCCTTAGGCGTGTCTTTCTTGCCCATTTACGACCTGCTCTTTCTGTTGACAGCATGATTGGCCCACTGGTCATCGGTGAAGGTGAAGATGATCTCCGCCTCGTCGCGTCCGTGCAGCCTGGGAATGACGTATTTGTTGAAGCCGAAGTCTTCGCAGATCTTGGCCATGGCTCGGTTCGTCTCAGCCACGCGTACGGCCACCATCTGGCAGCCAAGTTGCTCGAACGGGTATCCGAACATTTCTTTCAGCACCGGACGGGTCAGCCAGCGCTTGCTTATGGACGCCGCCGAAAACTCGATGACGCCATGCTGAGGGTAGTAGTTGTTGTAGATGACACAGGCGATGAGCTGGTCGTTTTCGATCACGCCAAAAGAAACGAAGTCCCTGAAGCCGGTGCAGCCATCGATATGGCGCGCGACGAAATCACCGAACGCTGCGTTGAGTTCAGGAAGCGCATGGCTCGCCCATACGACTTCGATCGTCATGCGCTCTGCTCTCCCAACGCAACCTGCATGGTTCCGAAATCGAGCATCACCTTTAGGGCAAACGGGCCACCGGAGACGACGACACAGCCAAGGGCGAGCGTGTCGCCGGCTGCCCGGACGTTCTGCCGATACTCAAACCGGAACAGCGACGACGAGGCGTCCCATTTCGCCACGTCCCAGAGACCGACGTCCCATTCCGACGCGCCTTCTTCGCTTTCGGTGACTTCCGAGAAATTCGGGATCCGATCGTCGCCGTCGGCGCGGGCGAAAAGGCGCAGTTTCGGCTTTTCCTTGGCCTTGACGTGCATCTGCCCAAGGGTCGCCTCTTTGCGCTGACCAAACGTCCCTGCTGTCAGGAACTGCGACAGGTAAGCGGCCTGGAACGGTTTGCCGTCGTCAGTACCGGTGATGTCGCCCTGCCACACCAGACCGTTGAGCGAGCCAAAGAACAGACTGCCCTGTATCGAGCCGAAGCAGGTTGCCTTCCAGTTCTTGATGATGCCCCATGCACCCGTCACCGCATTCATGACGAAGGTCGTGTCAGGCGAGACGATATTGTCGGGAAAGGAAACGAAGATCAGCTTCTGCTCGGGCCAATAGGTAAGAGCCCAGCCAGACGACACCGCGGTCGCCGCCATCGTCCAATCATCCTCGATCGGCCGAGACTTCGACAGGGTCGAGAGCGATTCTGCGCTGCGCTGGAGAACCTGCGACATCGGGATCAGACCGGAGACTGTCGCCACCAGCACGTCACCGCCAACCTTGATGAAGGCGTTTTTCCCCAGCGGCTTGCCGATCTGGTAAACGCCCTGCAGAGTGAACTGGCCGGCCGTGTCAGGATCGGAGCCCTGGAAGATAGCAACCTCGCCCTCAGTCGTCACGAACACACAGAACTCGTTGGGGCCGCTACCGCTCTCGATTGACCAGTTGAAGCCCATCAGCAGCGAACCGCCGTTCTTGAAGGTGCTGCCCAATGGGAAGGCCTTCGCCGCACCGCTGATCGCCTCTGTCGGCAGATAGTAGGCATCCATCGTGCCTGCCTTCACGAAGAACTCACGCTTCTTGAACAGCCAGCCCTGCGAGAGCTGTGCAGTCGTCGTCGTATCTCCGGCCGGGAACGTAATTGCCGGCGTGGTCCAACTGGTGCCGTTGTAGACCTGGCGCGGGTTCGCGCCGTTGGTGATGATCAGGTAGGAGCCGGACGCGTTCGAATGCTGGAATGCTGACCAGTCACCGCTCACCATGCCCGACAGGACGGGAGCCGTAATGACCGGAGGAGCCGCGGGCGATGTCATGTCGAAGATTGCCGAGGCAGTAGCCATGAACAGCTTCTCGGCGCCTCCATACTTGAACGTGAAGGCTGTGACGAAATCAGCCCCGCCTGCAATGAGTGCCTTCTTCTTCGACCCGCCACGGATGCGAGCGCCTGTCAGCGTCGGCAGCCAGTTATTCAGGACGGCAGCGGCACCGGGTAGCTCATCCGACAATGCAGTGGTTGTGTAGAGACCCTTGGCCGGCGCCTGGAACGTCATAGGCGTCGATTTCTGTGGCGGAACGGCGCGGATCGGACCGCGGTTGGACTGTGCCACTCGACCGGGGCGAAGCTTCATCCTCGATCCTCCTCAGTGGCGGCACCAAGGGCGGCCTCAAACTCAGCCAGGGGATCATCGTAGGCCAGCCCCTTCTGACGTTTCCAACGCCAGATGAGATCAAGCACCAGCAGATCTTCGGGGAACGCGACGGTATCGTCGTCCGAGCTCCAGTCGGTCTTGCCCTTCGTATCGCTGCCAATGATCCAGTTTTTAGTGATGTAGGTGAGCGTGCCGCCTACGGCGTCGGCTACCGGTGAAAACTCGATCTTCTGGCCGTTCAGGTAGAAGAATGGAGTTACCGATGCCACGCGCTTGATCACCGTCCACTGCGACGGGTTCTTGACGGGCCGGTAGAAGTCGCCAATGACCGACATCACCGCGCCACCGTCAATCATCCGGTCATAGTCTTCCGGCAAGGGGCTGGGGATCTGCTCGATCGGGGATACCTTCTCAAGGCACTTCCAATCGAACCGGCCGGCAATCTCTTCACCGCCGATCTTTGCCATTTCCAGCATGGTCGAGGCCTGCGGATCGCTGGAGCCATAGACGCTGCCGAACTGATCGAGACTGACCACATCGCAGACGCTGTTGATGACATCGAGAATGCTCATGGGGTCAAGCCTCCGACCATCACCTGGCTATTGCCCCAGCGTGCGCCCTCGTCCTGAAGCGACAGCCCCAGAAGGGCGCCTTCCTTCAAGCTGCGGAAGTTTGAGACCTTCTCGACGTTCTTCTCCCAGATGCCGATTTCCTCGACGAGCGCGTACAAGTAGGCGTCAGGCGCCTTCTGCAGCAGCCAGTTCGTGGGATTGTCGATCGTGAGCGGCGGGATCTTGGCGTAATAGTCGATCGAGATGTCACCTGAAGCGACCGGTCGAACCTTGATCGTCGAGCCGACGACGGAATAGGCGCGCGGGAAGCCGCCACCCGAGCCATAGCGCCGGTTCAATTCCTGCAACGACCACGAGGAAAGCCCGTGCCCTGCCGGGCCGAGGATCATGCGAGCCTCAAGGAAATCTTCTGGCAGAGAGCCATCACCCTCGACGATCGACACGATGGCCGAGGTTTCCATTTCGCCCACGCGGAGAACGCGATTGATCTTCGCCTCGGCGAGGCCAATGAAGCGAGGGAATAGGTGCGCGACGTCGTCACGGTCCGAATACTCGCCGACGTCGACGAGCAGCGATGCATAATCTGAAATCGTCATCACGCTACCCGGAAGCCTTTGGAGGCTCGTTGAAACGCCCGCTCTGCATCGATCAGGCGTGAAATCTCTTCATTGATGCGACGGAACCCATCAGGATCTTTTTCCGGATCGGGCCGGCGCGCTTCCAGCTCGGCAAGCTGCTGGCGTGCGTCGGGGCTCATACGCGGCCTTCCTTCGTGCGCCAGGCGCGGTTATCGCTGTCGTTGAGAAAGCGAGAGACGAACTTGTCGTCTTGCTGTGTGATGGCATCCACAAGCCCGCTGTCGTAGGCCATGTTGAGCGGGACAGAGCCGATCTTGTGCCAGTCACCCTTCCATCCTGCCGGCGTCTCCTGACGCTCCAGCAGGTTCTGCTCGACGAGGTGATGAACAGGATAATCCGTGCGGAATATCGTCTGTTGTCCGTCGAAATAGCGCCATACGGAACGGCCCGTGGCATAGTCGTAATCGAACAGTTCCCAGTCACCGTCCCGTATGGCCATGTCAGATCACCGCTTCTTTGAGGGCGTCATCTTGCCGGCGTATTCGCCCTTGCCCTCGTCGATAAGCTTCTGCATCTCGTTGAGCGGCATCTCGACGACCTCATCACGCGGATGACGGACGCCCTGACCATCCCACCAGTCATAGAGCAGCCGAACCGGATAGACGTCTTCGGCAACGTCGGCGGCATTCACAGAACCTGCGGTCGGCAGATCCTGCGGCTCAGCTACCGGCTGCACCTGGGAAAGCTCGACAGCGAGAGCATGAGCTTCTTTCGGATCACCCGGAGCCGGCGCGACTGGCTGGCCTTCGGCTTTCTTGGTGGCTTCGACTTCAGCAGCCGTTTCGACGCGCATGCCGCCCATATCCGGTACAAGTCGAGCCTCGCCTGGTGCAGGTGTCGGAGCCTGCTTCTCATCTATTTTCTTGTTCATGGTCGTTTCCTCAATGAAAAAAGGCGGCCCGTTATTAGGCCGCCCGTTGCTCGTTCCCCCGCCTGTCGGTTAGACGGTCGGGCTGAGGCCGAAGACATCAGCAACAACGCCATGAGCGGCTTCGTTGCTGATCTTCAGGTGACCTTCGCCGATGATGACGAACTTCGTGTTGTCACCGGTCTTGGCGATGTCTTTGTCTTCCTTCATTTTGCGGAGCCATTCCCATTCGGCATGATCCGGGTCGATGAAGAAGACGTTGCGGGCCACTGCGGCGCTTGCGGCCTGAACGCGGTTCGGGTGCATCAGCACCTTGCCGAACGGGCCTTCATAGAAGTCCGCATTGGCAACGATGGTGCGACGGCCGCCGTCTTCCGCCGAATAGCGGAACTGAGCGACAGACGGATCGGACATGAAGCCGACGAAGACCGACTTGACGTACGGCGCTGCGAAGACGTGCTTCACGTTGCCGCCGGCCTGGTACGCAGCCTGCATGACACCATCGGCAAGAGCCTTTGTGAAAGCGCGCTTCGTGCCATCCGTCGCGGGAACGGTCACCTTCGTGGTCTGGTTGAAGCCGCCGTTGGCGCCGCCGGCACCGCGGGAGACGTTCGTTTCCAGCCAGGAAGGAAGACCGCCGGAGACGCGGGTTGCGCCACCGACCGAACCGACGTTGGAGACGATCGAGAACTCGACGTCCTTACGCAGCTCGATACCCTTCTTGAGCTTCTGCTTCTTGACTTTTTCCACGTCGCCAGCGTTGCTGACTTCTTCCTGCGTGTTGGAAACCACGCCATCCTTGCGGAAGATCTGCGTGTAGTTGCCGACACGGACAGGCGGAGCGGTCGCACCGAAGGTGTATTCGTCACCTTCCGTGTTCACGTTGGCGCCGGGAGCTGCCAGCTTGTCGATCTCCCATTCCGGGTGCACGCCATCGGCCTTGCCCTTGGAGATGATCGAGTAGATCGGGGTATCTTCCGGCGTGATACGGGAGACCACGTTCGAAAGGGTTTCTTTGTTGCCGACGGCCGTGGTCGTCGAATAGGTGTTGGCAGGCGCTGCCATGGTCATTTCCTCGATAGCTTGGGGTTAATCCCAATCGACCTTGAGCGCGTCATCGATCGATCCGGACTGTCTGAGCCGAGCCATTGCCGTTTTCTGCTTGTTAGCCTGCTGCGCTGATGCGTTCTGCGCTCGTCCCTTCGCCGCTGGCGGAGGAGCGTTGTTCACCTTCGTCATGGCCTTCCGACGCGCTGCGACGGCTTTCAGGCCGATCTGGGCGTAATGAGCCAGTGCGAACAGGCGATGATCCGTGACGCCTTCCATCTCCTCGTCGGAGTAGCCGAGTTCACGGGCAGTTTCGAACGCTTCCTTGAAGAAGGTTTCGCGCTTGGCCGGGTCCGCGGTATGCGGAAAGACCTCTGCGAGCTTGGCGCTTTCATCTTTCAGAAGAGCGTCATGCTGTTCCTTCGTCAATTGGCCGGCAACCTGCTTCGGCACATTCGCCATTTCGAGGATCTGGTTGACCCGCTGGGCAGCGGTTTCAAACATCACCCGTTGGCGCGTGTACTGATCAGGGTTCTGCATCGCCAGCGCCGGATCTGGTTCCGGTGGCATCTGGGCAATCAGAAATTCGGCAAATGCTTTGGCGGTGTTGTTCACGCGGTCAGACATTTCGGAGAGCGCCCGGCCACGATTGCCGAGTTCCTGTGTCTTCGCGCTGTAGTCGCGCTGGCGCATGTAACCGAGCTTAAGCTCCTTTACGGGAACCTGCTCACCGCCCTTGAGAGTGACGACGGTTTCGTCGAGCTTGGTCTCTTCAGACTGCTCTTCGTTGCCGGTTCCATCATTCTCGTCGTCGGTACCTTCGCCTTCGCCGGTCTCTAGGCCTTCATCGGCCGCACCCGTCTCGCTATCGGTCTCGTCGGCTCCACCGGTGGGATTGTCCGCGACGTCGCTGAAGTCTTCTTCATCGTCGTCTTCGGGTTCCCAGACACCGCTGTAGTCATCGGAGGTATCGAGGTCAGTCGAGGGTTCAACGGTTTTGCTCCCGCCGTTGGTCGGCAGGTTGGCACTCTCGTTTACAGTCATGGCTTTCCCTATTGGGTTTTGGCCCTGGCGTTATGCCGGGGCGCGGGTTCCCGAGGCCTTGGCTTCCTCCAGCAGGAGGTTGAGCGTATCTCGGAAATTCCTGATCGCGCGTACTTCAGCCGCGTAGGCTGCGCGCTTGGCGTCATCCGTGATTTTGGCGCCTATAATTGCGTCTACCGCGTCCTGCTCCATCTCGTGGAGGAGCAACAAGGTCAGCGGGTTTTCGATGAGGTTGCGGGCTGCTGCCGTCTTCTGTTCGGGCGTCATCCTGCAGCACCTCCCAATACGACAGGCCGGGGCGCATTACCCGCCATGATTTCAGCCATGTTCTGCTGCCGGCGAAGCTGAAGCTCCTGGTCGATCTGGTAGCGCTTGCGGGCGTCTTCCATCTCAAGTTCCTTCATCTTCAGACGCTCGTTGGATTCGGCCTGCATGGTGGCTATCTGAAGCTGGCTTGCTGCCTTTGCCTTTTCGGTCTCGGCCTGCATCTTCGCCTTTTCCATTTCAGGATCGGGCTTGTTCGCCATCGAATCCATCAGCGACTTGAGCTGTTCCTCTGTCGGCTTGGTGAAGAACATGTCCCCAGATGGCAGGCCGACGGCTTCGACGAACTTCTCAATGCCGTTGTAGAGGTTCTGAGGCGTCACAAACGGGTTGTTCACCGCGCCCAGGCTCTGAAGCAGCTTTTCCTGCAGGTTCATGACCGCCTGCACTGCCATCATGTCGCGCTCGCGTGTGCCGGCCCCTAGGCCGACATTGACGGTCGCATCCATTTCGGCATTCCACGGCCGGGGATCGAACGTCACCCACTGACCACGCAGCTTCAGCGTGCGCGGCTTGTCCTGATGCTTGATCGTCAGGCGGAGCAGGCCCTTGAACACCCGCTTGAGCCCGCGCGCCACCGTGCGAACCATCAGTTCGGTCTGGCCGATACCCGATTGTTCGATCAGCGCTGATGCCTTTGCAGTGACGTTCTGTAGCGCGTCAGGCGGTAGGCCAGCAGCGGAGTCCGAAATACCGGTGCGCTCCTGCCCCTCGTTCTTCATGTACTCGATCATCTGGAAGGATCGATCGCCGACGAATGGCACTTCGGTCCATCCAAGAGCTTCACGCCAGTTGCCAACCGTCGCCTTCATGCGGATAGGTTTTCCGAACGATGGGTTCAGCACCGAGTCCGGGTTCTCGACTGTCCCGGTCTTCACGATCGGCTGGGGCTTGTTCTGCCAGTAAATGTTATCCAGTGTTTCGCGTAGCAGAACCGTGTTGACCTTCTGGATTTCCATCAGATCGTCAGCGATCGATACTCCTTCTCGCTGATGCGGCCTGCGTTCGGTCGTGATGTCGGCGAATGGCACCTCGTCCCACTCATCGTTTTCGAGCTGGAACTCCTGCTTGATCGATCCGACATAGACCAGGCGGCGCAGCTCGGCGATGCCGTCGTCGTCTTCGTCGACCCGGACATAAAGCTCGTAATACTCAAGCTCTTCCAGCTCGCGCGCGCCGCTTTCATCACCACGGTCGTACATATCGCGCCTGCGAGTGTCTTCCTCTTGGTCCTTCTCGTCGTCGCCGTCGCCGGCTGGGATGCTCTCGATCTTGGCTCGATCGTAGCCCATCGCGATCAGGTCGGACCGCGTGTATTTGTCGTTGAACCCGACAATTGGGCTCTCCTCGATGTCTAGCGCGTTCGGGTGGATCAGGAACTTCTCGCCCGGTACCGCCTCGATCTTGTTCTTGCCGCGCTCATCGCGTCGTCTCAGCTTCAGATCGTAGACAGGCATAAGCTGCATGCTGCCGTCGGGCTGCTGCATCGCCTCAAGCTTCTGCTCCGCTTCCAGAACCGTGACATTGTCGTCAGCCACGAGCTGGACGAGTTCATCTTCGCCAACGCCTGTATGCTCCGAGACCGAGACCGTGATCTTCTTGTCGCGATACCAGCGGATAATCCCGTTGCGCAGCTTCAGCGCGTCGTTGATTGCGTCCTGCACCGCCTCATAGCCGTTGCTCTCGGGAAACACGACATAGTTGATGTAGTCGGTTGCTTGTGCTGCATGCTCTTCGTCGCCCTCGGCAACGGGCTCAAACTCAACGACCTTATCATTGCCGAGAATGGTTCGGATCAGAGAAGGAAGAGCCTTCTTCGTGATCGCACGGACATCGCGAGAAACGACCTCAGACCGGCCAACCTGTGGCGTCATGCCGGGGTCGGTCATCTTGCCGTCGAAATACTCGTTCGCCCGTGTGCGGTCCTTCTCGCCTTCGTCGCGATAGGTCTCGCAATCCTCGACAAGCGACTTCACGACCGACGTGAGCCGATCGATTGTCTTTTCGCCATCAGCCATCAGGCCACCCTTACGGTCTTGAATTTATCCCATGCGTCATCGTCGTTCACCGGTGGCGTGTATCCATCGGTGAAGGTCATGAACGCGTCGGTGCCGTGACTATGCTCGTCGTGCCGCGGGTAGTTCCGCCACACGCCCATCTTCTCATCCCAATCACGGCTGTAGTTTTCGATATGCTCAACGCCCTTGGCGGTCTCAGCCTCGTCGAAGCAGCAGCCAGGCAGTTTGGCACGAACACCCATGATCGCATTCTGCTTGTCCGGGTTCCGGGTAACTGTCGTGAACATCCAGCCCTGAGCGGCGGCCATGGTCTTGATCGTCTCTGCCTTGCCCGACGTTCCAGTCTGGCGGCGATGGTCGATGTCATGCGGCCCGTAATGCACACCCCAGCGCGCGCCGCGTATCGTTGCCCACTTATCGAGCCAGTTGAAATAGTAGCCCAGACCCATGCCGCTATCTTCGAAGTAACCAACAAAGCGATTATCGCCGGCTACTTCCTGATGCAGCCATATCGACTGAGTGTCGCCGAGGCCGAAATCCCAGAACGTGTTTACGACGATGTTCGGCACGAACGGGAAGCTGCCGATCCTGCCACGCTGGCGCAGCGCCCGCATCTCTGATCCGAAGTAAGCGCCCTCTTTCGCGGCCCGGAATGCCTCGTCTGGGGTCGACGGATATTCCTTCCACATGTCATCGCCTTGCTCGGCCTTCTTCGCGACGTACCACCACTTCTGTGGGTCGGTCAGGCGAATGCCATGCTCTGATGCCAGCTCGTCGAAATACTTCTGGTCTTCAGCGGTTATCAGCACCTCTTGGAAGAGCTGATACGTCGCGTCCTGCCACCATGGGAAAAAATGGAAGCGGTAGTCCATATCCCCCGGCTCTCTGCCACTGTCGATTATCTTCCGGGCCTGCTGAACCTTATCGTAGAAGTCACCGCCCCTACCCTCTGCCGTGCTCTCGATGAAGCAAAGCTGTCGAGCTGCCAGCGTGTTCAACGAACCCGACTTCACTTCCTTGGCCTTGTCCGGCGCCTTGGCGCAGATCTTCCCGTATTCGGAAATATGCAGCAGGTTCTTCGTGCCGGAGCGAAGAGATACTCCGACCTCGACACCTGAGCCGTTGCTGAACTCCACCTCAGTCTGGTTTTCCGTCGTGATCTCGACCGCGCGCTGGATAGCCTCAGGCAGCCGAGCATACGTGAACTTGATCCTATCCAGCAGGTTCTGTGCGTTCTTGATCGTGTCCGCGATCAGGCCTGCCGAAAAGTGGGTATTGAAGATGCAGCAGTCGAGCGCCAGGATGAGGATGAACGTCGAGAATCCCATCTGCCGGGCTTTCAGCACGATGTTCAGATAGTGCAGCTCGTCGAGCAGCTTTTCCTGAGCCGCATTCATCTGAAACAGCACGACGTTGCCGTACTTGTCCTCGATGTAATACAGGTTGTTCAAGCGCCACCGGCGATCAGCCCAGCGCTCGACTATCTCCTCACTTAGTGCGGGTGCGCCCATCGATCGCCTGCATCAGCGCTGTAATGCTGTCGCCTGCCTCAACCGTCGTTTTCTGGTCGATATCCAGCTTGTCGCCGTATTTCTTCGGCTGCAGCTTCGATGCCATCCACTGACGGGTCTTGATACGAAGGTCAGAGCGGCGCAGCGCTTCTCCATTCTCCTGCCAGCCGATGTTTTCACCGTCGGCGTTCCGCTTTTCCATCCAGTCGTTGCGGCCATCGTCGGCAATGTCGATCATGTCATCGAACAGAGCGTCGGCCTGCATTTCGCGCGCCCGCGCGTACTTGGTCGCGAAACCAGCGTTTTTATCATCAGACAACCAACGCAAAACGGTCGCCTTGTCTGGCATTGCATCGTCTTCACAGATCGAGCGAAGGCTTTCCCCGTCCGCAAGCCGAGAGCAGATCTTGTCGACCAGCTGCTCGCTGTATTTCGTTGGGCGTGCCATTTACCAGAGTGCCACCAGGTTGGTTGCCGTGGTGTTGACGGCATTGATGCGCGCTACACGGATCGGCAGCAGCGTGCCCGCTGGGACGGCCTTGAACACGACCACGTTGCCAGAGACGTCAACAGCAGCGATATCGCCAGCGCCACCCACATAGATGGCACGGGATACAAAGCCGAGGTCATTGCTGGCATGGGGCGTGACGGCTGCGAACTTCCCAGCGGGCGCATTGATTGCATTCCCGCCGTTGGCGAGATCCTGAGCGGCCATTGAAGCCTCCTAAAGTTGATGTTCCGATTTGTCCGCTTGCGCCGGTATATGTGGGGGCTTCCGTCCCCGGAGCGGCCGGCGAGGTTCTGAGCCGCGAGCGAAACCTTGTTTTCATGCAATGAGGCCCGGGATCGGTTGCCCTAGCCTGGATAACCCGCTCCCTCCAAACGTCAGAAGAAGTTATTGCACGCGAAGGGGCAGACCATTGTCACCCCCGGCTTGAGTTGAACCCGACCGATACGGCAACGCCACAACCGATCGGGAAGCATCATCGTGAAGCGCGTCAAGACGTCGCCTCTGCCTGGCTCATGGTGTTGACCGCCGTGCCGCAATCAACACGGCTCGAACGAAGGGCGCGAACAATCGCATCAACCACGAAAGCTTGCTCGCTCGAGATAACCTCGATGACATGCCCGTCGATCAGGATCGCTGAACCATGGGAAGTTTTGACCACCTTGGCGAAGCGGCTGTCTTCGATGAACTGCTGGATCGCCTTGTCGCGCTGCGCGGTGGCTTCATCATTCGGAGCGTTAAGCATGTTCCACACCCTCCGCTTCGTCGTCACTCACCGGCGATTTCACACCCTTTGCGCCAGGCGGTGGCGGCTTCGGCTTGTCGGCGTCCTTCAAGAAATGCACTCGGCGATCGAGAAGGCCCGCAAGGTCTTCACCCATCGTCTGAGGGCGAGCCGGGATCATGCCGAGGACCACGACCAAGGCGTCGTATGCCTGAGCCTTCGGCGCGAGGAAGGCGATCTGACCGCGCAGAGCCTTGATTTCGTCGCTGGCGCGCGATGCCATGGCAATGAATTCCTGCCGATCGACGACTGTTTCGTCTTCTGCACTCATCTGGAAATCCTCTGGTTGGTGGTTGGATACTGGCAGGCCGCGACGTGCTGCTTCGCCCAGCGCCCTCTGAAAGGCTCCTTGGCTGGGTACCCCTTACCGACTTCAGTTCGGGCCAGATCTTCGTTATGCGGTGACGTGCTTGACCGCCCACATGACCGACTGCTCGGCATTTGTCAGTGCCAGCGAAAGTTCACGGCTCTTGCCGGTCTCGTTGATGATATCGATGAGGGCCTGACCGGCGTCCTTGATCTTGACCATCTGCGCCTTCTCTTCGTCACTGAGGACGCGATAGGTATGGCGCACGGCGTTGTTCACGGTGCGGGCGTCGGATTCGCTTTTGACGTGCTCGGTCATTGTTGCCTCTCTGGGTTATGACAAAGAAAAACCCCGCACGATGGCGGGGCTAGGTGGGTACGGGAAGCACCTAGCTAGCAGCTCTATCCTCGCTGCGCAGGGTTTACGGCCCTGGCCCTCGGCACCGAACGGAGATGCTTCCCGATCTGAATTATCGTCCCGAGTATAGTCTACTCAGGCAATCGAACTCTCCCTCCGTGAAAGAAAGACCGGTATCCGATTGGTGTCCGCAACCATTCGCGGTGCATACGGACGCTATTAGGAAAGGGGGTGATCAAATGATCGAGAAGATAAACGAACTGCTGCCCTTGGGATACTTCCTGCTGACAGCGCTGCAAATTTACCTGAACCACCAAAAGCAAAAGGCCGCCCGGTGACTAATCGGACGGCCTTCAATTTTTACCACGGAAACCGTGGATTTACACTTGCGTCCCCACGGAAACCGTGGGACAACAATGTTACCGAAGCAATCCCGCTTCGGTAGGACTAGGAGGGCCACATGAGCATCAAGCTCACCGTCCAAGTCCGGATCGGAAGATGGAGACTGACTATCTCCATTAGCCGGTAACCGGGGGCCGGAGGGGTCTAGACCACCCTTCCGGTTCCCGAAGTTTATCAATAGAAAGGTGAAAATTCAATGTTCAGGTTAACGACTGTAACCGGCGAAAACATCCTCAAACACTGGCGCACTGGTGCCCAGATTTCGCAGGCGAAATTCGCTGCGATCATGGGCATTCCTGTTCGGACATATGAGGATTTAGAGGCGGGCCGGGCCAAAGTCAGGGACGTGCACATCTCCGCCGCGTGCTGGGCTCTTATCCAGCTAGCATCGGAAAGCCCGCTGAAAATGGGTTTCCTGCCGCCTGAGATCAGCGCCGTGATTGAAAAGCTGAAATGAAAAGCCCCGTCGTGCAGGGCCTCTGGCGGTGTGCGTCACGCGCAAATCACCGATTATTTCACGCAACATGGCATTCGGTGCCAACTATGCCAAGCGTTTTGTAGGCAATTTCACCAAGAATTTCGATTTTCATGGTGAAATCACACATTAGCTGCGATCCACGCATCGGTGATAGCCGTTTCGAACCTCTTACGGGCTGTTTCATCACTTCGACCGATGTACTTGCCGATCACGCCGAACGACAGCTCGAAGGATCTCCACCAAAGGATCTGCCAAGCGGCTCGGTCCAGGTGACGGACCCACGCCAGCGCATAAAGGCAATCCGAGACATCGGCCGGCGACGGCTGGAAGCGCGGACCAATATCCTCGACCGAAGCGTAAGCCGTCACGGATTCCTGCACGTAGTCCGGCGACGACGACTTCACGATGAAGAACCGGCGCTCCCGATCGGGCATGGCGCGCAGCGTTCGCATGGCCGTCATCAGGCGACCTTCCACTTCAGTGCGGGAAACCTTCACCTTTGACGATTTTACGCGAGGAGCCGGCGTCCTTGGCGGCTGTGGCGGCAGCTTCATGCGAGCCGTAGGCATGCGGCTATCCTCTGGCAGCACCATGCAGCCAGGAGCCGGCAGCGCAGGCTTCTTCGGCTTCGGCTGGCGTTTCAGTTTGATCTTCGGCATTACAGCGCTCTCCTCGCATTCGACTTCAGCAGCGCCCGGCGCTCTGGGGTAAGGAAGCAATAGGCAGGCCGCCAGTTGATCGCCTTTGCCAGCGGCATCGACGAAGCGTCCGCGCGGTACCAGTTGCCGTCGGCATCGAGGAAGAACCTCACACCTTCCGCAGCGAAATGCCCGACCATGTCGTCAAACAGCAGATCGCAGATCAGGCCGACCGGAGCTTTCTCGCTCATCGGGCGCCACGGATTTTCCCGGTCGTGAGCCTCACGGGCTTTGCGTTCGGCTATGGTCATCGACCCAACTCCTTCAGAACTTCACCGGCGATCGCGTGGGCAAAGGCGATGACCAATAACATGGCGACATATGCATCTGGGACTGTTCCGAGATACCAGGCCCATGCGGTCATCCCTGCGTAAACGTAGGAGATAAATCGCAGGTCGGAGCTGCGAGGTTTCGTTTGGAGGACCATCCGCTGGGTCGGCAGCGGATCGATATTCATCCGCTTCAGGTCTTCGCTGATCGACACCGCAGCGGCTATCGCCGCCTGTCGGCATACGTCCATGACATTGTCGCGCAGCTCTTCGACAGATGAGGATGCCGCATCGATGTGCATGGAATGCGCGAGGTGAACACCTATCGGGTCACCGTCGAAAGCCGGCCGGTCGTAGATTGCTTGGGCAGCATTATCGAGCATCGCAGAATGATCCGTCATGCCTGTTGCTCCAAGCAGATGCCCACGCAGAGATAGATACACTCGTCGCAGATGAAGTTGTTCGTTGGTCCGGCAATCAGCTTGCGGACCTCGTGCTGGCTCTTTCCGCAGAACGAGCAATGAAGAACCGTTTCTGGCTTTGCCTTCAGCTTTTTCAACTCGGCTTCGGCCACCTCGGCTCTCCGCTCGGCCTCGATTTTCTCACGCATCGCGTCGAGTAGCTGCTGCTGTCGGCGATCGCGCTCCTTTCTGCTGAAAATCATGCCGCCCTCCCCACCTGCCGGCGCTTCTTGCGCCTTGAGCGCACCTCTGTCGGCAAAGGCCCAACAGGGTGAACTCTTGGTGGGTTCTTCATCGGCGCCCCACACCAGTACGGGCCGCGTGGTTTCGTCGGAAAAGGGATGACCTTGCTCATGCTGCTTGCTCCCACTCGCGCCAGTTAGCGCCGTCTTCGGGTTGGATGAGATTTGCCGGGACGATGCAGCCTGGCTTGCCTGGTGCTGGGCCCCATTTGGTGGAGGCCCATTTGCCCTCGCGCCGGCCATATGTGAGGCGCTTCGTCCACGTAGCCTCGTCGACGACGGCTGGCGAGACCGATGCAGTCTCTGCAGCGTTGTTCCAGCTTTCGCCGTTGAGGAATTTCGATGCATGCCGAATGAACCGGGGCTCGCTGCCGGCCACCTCGGCAGCGAATGCGCGAAGGCCGGCCATGATCGTGTCGAGGGAGGCAACGCCGCGAGCCTTGAGGAACGCTTTCAGAGCATCCTTCTTTTCGACCTTGCGAGGATAGGCAGGCCAGAACGTTTCGTTGAATTCAGCTTCAAGAGCTTTTTTCTTCGAAAGGGCCTCATTCACCTTCGCGGCCGGAGGCTGCGATGAGGAAGAATCTTTATCTTCTGTATCTGTCTCTGTCTCTGGTCTAGCATCCGCTTGCGGAGCGCTATCGTCCGCTTGCGCTGGTCTAGCATCTGCTAGCGTATTTTCGAGAAAACCGCATGAAATCAATGGCTCAAGATTTGGCGTCGCATCAAGATACGCAACGCGCTTGAGGTAAGCCGGATTGTTCGGAACGAAGCCATTATTCCGGGACGCGACCAGCATGCACACAACTGCTAGCAGCTTGCTAGCATCGTCTACGGAAACCCAATCCTCGCTAGCGAGAAGAGCGAAATGCAGCTTGATCCACGGTGGATTTCTATCCTTGTAATGCTGGAATTGCTCCCAATTCCGCACCTTGAGTTGAGGGGCTTGGGCCATTAGTCGTCACCGCTCTGGTTCGCGACATCGACAATCTTCCGAGCAACATCAATCGCCTTCTCTAGCGGGATGACGACGAAGACATCTTCATTTTCGATGTATGGGTCAGCCTGCCGCCTGATGACGATATCGCCATCATCGTTTTCGTAGACGGCGATCGCATCTTGGGAGCGAACGATTATGTCGCCCGCTTTAGCTGCTTCATTCCAATCAAAGTCTGACATCAAAAATACCTCACGGCGTTGCGAACAGCCGAAGACGCGATGTCGACGAATAGGTCGATCGTTCGTACTGATCCGTTGCGCTGCTTTGCGATGATGAATTCGAGCTTGTTCTCGCACTCGGCGAGCTTATCCAGGCGCTCCATATCGGCGTCTGGGTCTTTCCCCTTCTGGTGGGCGAGGTAGTAGGCCTCCCGGTAGAGGAAGGCGACCGTATCGGCGTCCTGCTCAAGAGAGCCAGAATCGCGCAGGTCGGCCAACATCGGCCGCTTGTCTTCCCGGCTCTCGATACCGCGGCTGAGCTGGGATAGCGCCACCATCGCGATATTGTTTTCGCGGGCGATCTGGCGAAGGCCAAACGATATTTCAGACACCTCGTTGTTGCGGTTGCCGGAGTATCTCGACGAAGCAGATAGAAGCTGCAAGTAATCCACGATCAGAAGGTCGATCGTCTTGCCGCCTTGAGCGGCGACATCCTGCATCCGGTCGAGCTTTACCCGCAGGTCGGCGATCGAAAGACTGGGCTGCTCTTCGATCCACAGAGGGAGCTTATTGAAATCCTGCTTGGCGGCGACAATTGCTTCGAAGTCGTTCTCGTTGACGCGACCAGTGATAAGGTCGTTGTACGGAACCTTGATGTTCCAGTCGTAAGCGATGTCAGTAAGGGCGCGCATGGCGAGGCGGCCGGATCGCATCTCTAGCGATATGAAGCCTACACCGGCACCGGATCGCGCGGCCTTCATACCAACGCCGAGAGCAACGGCGGTCTTGCCCATGCCGGGACGAGCGCCAAGGATGACCATTTCGCCCTTGTGGATGCCGCCTGTCGCTTGATTGACGTCGGTCAGGCCCCAGGTGATGCCAGTGAGGCCTGCTCCGGATGTCATGGCCTTCTGCGTTTCTTCCAGCGCTTCGTCGGCGGCTTCTGAGAGCGAATAGCGTGTCCTGCTCCTACCTGCACCACGCAGACCCGCTGCGACGTCATCGAGCGCACGTGTAGCGGTCCGGATCAGCGCGCCAGCATCAACCGAAGGGTCGGTAGACGCCAGACGCACCCGATCGGCCTCGATGCCGGCGGATATACGGCCCCACTGCTGAATGAGATTCGGCACGCTGTTCTTCAAGCCGCCGGCACCGCCGACGGTGTATCCTGCCAGACCGGTGAGATATTCCCGAAGTGGTGCTTTGAGATCGTCGGACAGCCGCTTTACGTCCTCAGGCGTGAACATCCTAAAGACGAGGTCAAGCCTCGAAGATCCGTATTGATCTGCCGCCATCTCAATGGCTTCGAAGATCCGTCGATGAACAGGCTGGATGAAATGCTCGGCCCGGACTGTCCCGCGAACAACGGAATGCTGTCCAGAAAGCAGAAGCGCGCCAAGCACCTCTTGCTCCAGTTCGGGAACGAAGCCGCTTTGGTCGAGATTGAGGGCGACGACGGGCAGCTGCATTAGGCCCTCCCCTCGCACGCGTATGCATGTGCGTGGCGCATCATGGGGACACCGACGGCTTAGAAGCCTGGGGCGGCTGAAGAACCAGGTTAAGGAGGAGTTTCTGATATGGCTTGCCAATCTTCTCTCCGAGCTCGAACTTGGAGATCCTGCCTTGTGAACAGCCGAGATAGTCGGCCATCTGAACCTGTGACCAGCCGCGCTTCTTTCTCACTCCTTTAAGGAATGTCCCATCAATCGGGGGCAAATCGCTCACTTGGAGCCTCCTGACTTGTTATGCGGTCAGGCAATTATGCATTAAGTATATTTCTAATTCAATCTTCGAAAATGCATTACGCGTATTTTTCTGTGCTATACGAATTTTATGAGCACGAACACCCCACACGAACGACTGGAAAAGGCTCGCAGATATGCGGGTTATTATTCAGCAATCTCCGCTGCGGAAGCATTGGGGATGGCATATCCCACCTACGCGGCACACGAGAACGGCCAACGAAAGTTTGACCGGCATGCGGAACGCTATGCGCGCTTCTTTAAGGTCTCGATCGACTGGCTGCTTGCTGGCCGCGGCCCCGGACCAGGAGAGACGGAAGCCAAGTCGACATCTGCTCCACCCGTCGCGAAGGAGCCTAGCGCAACGCTGGACAAGCTAGAACCATCGAATGCTAAAGTGGGAGAAAAGCTGGTTGGCTATGGTCAGACCATTCCTGTGTATGGGCAGGCGGTCGGCGGAATAGACGGTGAATTCATCATGAACGGCAACATATTGTTCGAAGTTCTTGCTCCTCCGGTCCTATCCCACGTCTCTGGTGCATACGGCGCTCAGGTATCAGGCGAGAGCATGTCGCCACGATATGAGGATGGCGAAATTTGCTTCGTAGACCCGACGCGCCGGGTGCGTAAAGGCGACTATGTGATTGCCCAGATCCAAACGGAAGAGCATGGCCAGCCTTGGGCTTACGTCAAAAAATTCGTGCGTCACAATGCCGTCGAGCTTGTACTTGAACAGTTCAACCCGCCGAAGGAGCTACGCTTTCCAGCGGACTCTGTGGTCAGTGTCCATTTTATCGCCTTGGCGGGCGCCGCTTGATTTCTACATTTCGAATAATTATCAAAATGGCAGCTTGACGTAAAATATTCATTGCGCATAATTAGCTCCAACAACGGAGCTGAACATGATGTTGAACATCAATCCTGTACTGCATGCGATCGAGTCGCACCGCGCCTCAGTCATCGCGGACGAAGCAACATTCGACGATGCCGGCCAGTCATTCGACCAGGTCGAAAGCGATCGCACACAATCTGCCGAGATCGAAGCATTCCGAAACTTCGTGAGGCTTCCATGCCTTACGGCAAAAGACGTGCAGAGCAAGATTGCATATCTGCTCAATGGGACCGTCGGTGACCGCGACACCCTGCTCACTTGCCTTGATATGCCGGAGTATGGCGGAAAGGACTACGCGCTGGCGGAGCCTTTCCTTCGGTCTCTCCTGGTCGAGGGGGAGAAGTGATGACCCAGCTCGTCTATCAGGGACAAATTATCGACCTCAAAGCCGACCGCATGTCTCTCACCAGCATGTGGAAGGCCGCAGGCGAGCCTGAAAACAAGCGCCCTGCCGAATGGGCTAGGAAAGAAGGCTCCGCCTTTATCGAAGCGGTGTCTGTTTCCCTTAATATGGCCCACAGCCACATTATGAAGACGCAGCGCGGCAAGGGTGGCGCCACTTGGGCTCACTGGCAGATCGCGTTTGCTTACGCGAAGTACTTGTCCACCGAGTTCCACATGTGGTGCAACACCCAGGTTCGCGCCGTGATGGAAGGACGAGCTGCAGGTACGGCCAGCGGCTTATCGGAATACGATCGCCAGATCATCGGCAGCATTGTCAAGAACTGCACTGGCGTCATGGTCCGTGAAGCCTTGGCACCTATGGTGGCCGAACTCGCGGAAGCCAAGCACGAGCTGGAAGAGCTTCGCAGCCGGATTGAATCGCCGTCGACCTGTTCGGCCGGGGAACTTTGGGCCGAAGAAAAGTGGCCCTCAATTAGAGGCGGCACCGTCTGGCTGGGCAATCGACTGATCGAAATGGGATGCTCACCGGACTACGGCAGCAGATCAAAGCTCGGTGGGCGCTGGCGCCGTCTTTTTGATGCGGGGAAAGCCCGCGCAGCTATCCGTAACGGCCTCGGGTTTCGTGTCGAGCGCTACATCGCCGAAAGCATCGGCCAGAAAAAATTCAAGCTGTGAAAGAGACCGACATGACCAAATCAAAATTTCTAGCGACGGCTGAAATCAACGGCAAGCCGGTTTCGTTTTTCACACCGCCGCACGACGAACCGGATTTCCTTTGGGTTGACATAGAAGAGCTGGCTGGAGCCTTTTTGCCCGAAGCTGACGCTAAGCGCATGGTGCAGCACGCGCAGAATTTATTCCCTGGACAGCGTAGCGTTGCCACGGCAACGAACGGGGATCGGATCGCGACTATAGCATGCCACTCAATGGCACAGGGGTTTTGCGGATTCATCGATCATCTGAACGGCCATAACGTCGAAGAGGATGGTGCCATGCATGGGCCGGCGCACATAGCATACTGCTTTGCCAGCGCGGACATGGAAATCGAACATCGGCCAAAGTCGTTCGAGGAGATATTTGCGGCGTTCAAAAACAATGGCGGCCCCTTCATGCGCGGCCTGCGTGAGTGAGGGCGTGATGCGTCAGTTTTTCAATCCATCACTAGCCGACGGCGTTTTTCCCGCGATAGAAGGCTGTAAGCTTCGCCAATTGCTCGACGCGCCTTTCTTGAGGCTCGCGCTTCGTGTCAATGAAGTTGGCTTCGATGCGCTCGACGCTGTCACCGAAAGCTTCTCTGATCGCCTTCAGGTGGGTAAGCGCCTCGTCCCAGCTCTGCGGCACGCCTTCACCGTCCAAGAGAATGTAAGCGGTGTTCTCGTCCGTGAACTGGCGGGTAGCCCACTCTTCCCAGCCTTGAGCAATGCGAGCACTATCAGATCCCTGCCTTTCGTAGGCTTCTTGAAAGCGCTTAAGGGTCCGGTTGGATTCCATAAGAGCTTGATTTTGGGTCTTCAGATCCGCGATTTCCTTCATCAGCTTTATGAGTTCTTCGTCGACGCCGTCAAAGCTGTATTTAAGACGCTCGACTATCTCACCGTTCATGGAACGATTGTTCCTGCCAGATGCATTCGTCAGCCTATCGCGCAGCGCCACTGGCAAACGCAAGGTTATCCGAGTTTCAGCATCAACCATTATCGACCCCTGTAAGAATTCACAGGCTCGATAGCACTATTTTGGTGCTATGTCTTGACACTAAAATGGTGCGACACTAATGTGGTGTCATTAACCTTAACGAGGACGAAATGTCGAGGGTTACAACTTCACTGCGGCTTCCAATCGACCTCAAGCTTTTCGTCGATCAGGAAGCTGAGAAAAACGGAAGTTCGCAGAATAGCGAAATCATTCGGGCAGTCCGCGAGCGGATGGATCGATTGACGAAGGAAACGCCGGCATCGGCCGGAGAATAGCAGCAGGCGGGGCGAGTGTTTGGCGACCTTCCCCGCCGCTGCGTAGTCATCAACAGAACAGAAGGAACTGCCTGATGAGCGATCACCGGGATAGCACAACTGCGCCTAAAAGCATAGGCGAACTAAGCGCGAACGTTGTTTCGCAGCTCGAATTGATCCGAGGCTTTCGCAACCTGGAACACCAGATCTGCTGCCTCACCCACATGAGCAACATTCTTGGCGATCTGCTTGATCATGCGATGGTTGATCGGACGGGTGATCGCAAGCCGGACGATGCCTTCCACATTCTCCTTAGCGCCGATGAAGTCGACCAGCTGGCATTCGCGTGGAATGACGTCAGCTATCGTGCCAGACTTCTCGAAAACGCATTCTTTGCTATTGGGAAGGACATGTGATGATCCTCTCTGACAAGCTTAACGACGCCATCGCCCGATACCTTTGCGCTGAGCAGCAGGTGAACGATCTGCCTTTCTCTATCGAAGGGACACCTGAAGAAGGCGAGTTCCATGCTTCAATCGCGGCGATCGAGGATGGTGAGCATGTTGCCACGACCGCGGCTAGCGCATTGGCGGCCCTTCGCCTCCTACAGAAAGAGGCGCGCGCCTTTGCCGGCAGCAAAATGTCTGAGGCGCTGATCGAAGGAGCGATGGCATATTTCGAGCAGATTGAAGTTCGAAGCTCCGGCGCCCTTAACCGTTCGTTGGAGATGATCGAACGGTTCCCGCCGCTGGCCGAGGTACGCGGCACCGGACACCTCGCCCTGTTCGATGCGTTGAATGGCTGCATCGATCTCGTAGGGGGCATCATGGAGCGCCCTCAATGCGGTAATAATTACCGTCTGAATTCAGCCGGCAAGTATCTAGAGGCGATCCAAACATTCCTCATGCACGAGCTGCAACGGGCGATGTTGTCAGCGGAACAAGGCGCCGAGGACGAAGGCGACGGGAAGTATTTCCGGCTTCGCGCTGTTCTGCAGTTCAAAGCATCTCTGGCTGAGCTATCCACCGAACAGCTTCAGGAGGTTATTGCCTGGATCGATGAGCGCGATGAAGGGAGAAAGGAAGCATGAGCGACCTTTGGAGAATTCCAGCGCTGAATATTTCCGTCGATCAGGGCAAGTTTGAGCCTTCCGACCTCTTCTATGCGTTGAATGACCTTCATCATCTCACAATGATGGCAAGGAAGTTCATGGAAGATATGAACTATCCTGAGGGCGAGGCTGGCGCAAATATGCACATGCTCTCCGGTGTTCTGAAAATCATATCCGATGACGTCTGCATGATCCGTGAAGGGGCATCGGTGTTCGACGGTAGCTGGAAAATGGGCCTTGCGGAGGATCCGCGATGAGCAAGACATCCACCATTCACCCGATGCTTCAAACGCAAGTCGCAAACGCAAGCATCAGAGCCGTGCAGATTGCCGCCGTGGCGAAACATTTAGCCGACTTGATGCGAGAAGTTCACGGCGGCCGGTGGAGAACGGTAATCAGTCACGACACCGGCTTCGTGCTGATAAATCAGGACCTATCCGACCCTGTGGATAAGTCGAATAGTGGGGAGAACTGATCGTGTCAGCCCCTGCTCTCATCCGAAAAGAAGACATGCGCCGGGCCGCGGAAGTCGCCAAAGAAACAGGCTGCCGTATCGAGATACGCATCGGTGACGCAGTGTTTGTCGTCGATCCGACCGCGCCGGCCGCGAAGGAAAGCCCAATTGACTATTCGCGACCCAGCCTGTGAAGAATCAGGGATGCCCAGAAAGCTCCCTCTTCACGTTCACAAGCAACTGACCCGCCATAAAAAGTGGGTCTTTTATTTTCGCATCGGGAAGGGAAAGCGCACTCGCCTGCCGAACCCGGCCGATCCGCTTTTCAAAGCTGCTTACATGGCAGCGCTGACCGGAAACCCGATCGAGGCCCCGAAGGTTTACGAGGGAACGCTGGGCTGGCTCTGGGACCGATACACCAGCGAGAGCGCCAAGTGGGCCGGTTACAGCCCGGCAACACAGAAGCAGCAGCGCCTGATCATGGCAAAGGTGCTCGAGAAGAACTCTCGCCACGCGCTCAACGCTTTCACGAATGATGTCATCCAAGAGGGTGTGGACAAGCGTCACGAGACGCCAGCGCTCGCCGGCAACTTCCTGAAGGTCATGAGGGGAATGTTCGGCTGGGCGCGGCGGATGCGTATTGTGCCGGTCGACCCGACGATCGACATCGTTCTGCCGACATACCGGACTGACGGCCACCCGCCTTGGACGGTAGACGACGTGCGCGCTTTTCGCACTAGGCATGCCGTAGGCACCGCCGAGCGGCTGGCGATGGAATTGATGCTGCTGGCCGGTCTCCGCCGTGCCGACGTCTCCGTGGTCGGAAGGCAGCACATTCAGGGGCGCTTGCTGTCGATCGATACCGACAAGACCGGTGCCAGGGTGACGATCGAGCTTCCCGACGATCTTCTCGACTTGATCAACGCGACCCCGCGGAAAGGCCTTCACCTCGTAGAGACGAGCCACGGCAAGCCGTTTACCCGCGCCGGTTTCGGCAACTGGTTCAGGGATAGATGCGATGAGGCTGGCGTGAAGAAGTCGTCCCACGGCCTCCGCAAGCTGTCGGCCACACTAGCGGCAGAAGGCGGCGCTGGCAGTCACCAGCTCATGGCTCAGTATGGCTGGACGAAGATCTCGACCGCCGAAATCTACACCAAGGGCGTGGACCGTAAGAAGCTCGGGATCGAGACAAGCCGCATCGTCGCGGACCAGATCGGGAACATAGAAATCCCTCACCCTAATTCAGGTGAGGGAATTAAAACGAAAAACACAGCAAAAACAAAGGCAAAATGATTAATTCGCCTCCCTGTCACGCCCACCATCCTTCCCCTTCGGGGGATGAAGAAGCCCCATCAGGGGCTTTTTTCTTTTCAAGATCAAGCTAGTAGGTCACCGTCACGGCAACTGTGTCGGAATAGGTTCCAGGCGATGGCGTCACTTGGGCCGGCACCCGCCCATAGACCGAGAGGTTTTGCGCGATGCCGGTTCCGGTTCCGCCCACCGTCGCCCCGACGGCACTTCCCCAGGCCGTCGTGCGGCCGACATTCTGGTAGAGGCCATAGGTGATGTACTCGCTGCCATTGGTCATCCGCCTCGCTGTCGGCGCGTGGTTTCCCACGCCGCCATCCAGCCCCACCGAATAGGCCAGTCCGAACGTGCAGTTCACCGACAGTTGAGACGTCGCATCGGTGACGGTGCCCAGAACCCCACGACTGCCGAAATTGAGGTTCTGCGCCGAGACCGTGCAACTGCGCAGCACGAAGGCACTCGCCGTGAAGGTCGGATTGACCGGATTGCCGGTGACTGCGGAGCAGGCGGGCGGCGTGACCAGATAGGATGCCACATTGAACCGCGCCTGTGCGCCGGAAAAAGCCGAGGTATAAGTGCCTCCGAGCGTGGTCTGCTGACTGCCGAGGATCTTGGCATAGATCGTCTTGTTGATCGCTACACTGGTCAGCGGCAGCAAGGTGATATCGAGCGTGCCCGCCGTGCCGAGGGTTGTGTTGTCCGTATGCCCCCAGGGCACGGTCCGCGCGGCATCTTGATAAAGCTGGTATCGGAGTTGATTGGAGCCGTTGATCATCAGCCTGTTCCCGCCGGACGACCCGCCGCTGCCAGCATTGATGTTGAAACAGATACGAGCGCCGAGACTGATCGACGACGTGTTCGTGCAGGTGCCCTGGATCGTCGCAGAGCCGTTGATCTCGGCACCGGAGAGCAGATTGACATTGCCGAACGCGACATCCGAGACCGTATAGGTGCAGGATTGCCCCATGGCCGGAAAAGCGGCAGCGATGGCGATGAAGATCGCGGTGAGCAAAGCCTTCATTGGATCCTCTTGCAGATGACTTCCGGCAAGGTCGCGACCGCGCCTTCCTGCTTCGGAATGTCGATTTCGGCCGTGCATGTCCCCTCGGTCGGCTGCTGCACCGAGAGTTTCAGATGCCCGCTCTGGCCGGTAATATAGGCCTGCCCGTCATAGCCGATGACGAATGTCTGGTCGGTGCCCTCGAGCGAGATCACCGATCCGGTTTCGACGAACACGTCGTCCTCGGTGCGAAGCGTCGCCAGTGCCGCGGCGACATCGGATGCAACGTCGAAACGCACCACCACGCCGCCGCCCCGCTGCGGCATGACCTCCTCGCGCGTGCTGTTGATCGCCGAGTTGATCGGCAGGTTGGACGGGTCGATGGACAGATTGTTGGCTTCATAGGAGCGCAGGTCCGGCACCAGCAGCCGACCGCGCGCATTGGTCCTGCCGGCCGGACGGTTCTCGAACTGGACATCCACATCGGGGGCACCGGCATCGACAATGGCAAAGGCATCGTCGATCCGGTCCGTGACGAAGACGTCTCCGCCCGCCACGACCAGCGACCCTTCGATCTGGCCGCGCGCCTGCACGGTCCTGTCGGTCTGTTCGACATAGCCCTCGACGCGCCCGCTCGCGCCCTGGCGGGCAATGCTTGCGGCCCGCGATGTCCGCGCCCCCTCGACATCGCTGGCCCGCAGATCCCACTCCGCGCCGCCGCGTTCGATCTTCTTCGCCACGCTGGAAGAAACAGAAATTCCCTCGTCGTCGCGGGTCATGCCGGTCGAAACGGTGAGGTCGTTGCCGAAACTCCAGGTCAGTCCCGCAAACAGCCCGATCGCGTCGCTATGGTCGAGATCGGCATAGGCGGTGACGAACATGTTGCCGTTCTCGCCGATCGACCGATTGGCCGTCACCCCGACAATACGCGACCGCTCGTCGTCGGCCGAGACGACATGCGTCATGCTGAAATTCAGCGTCGTCTCATCGAATTTCAACGGCACCGAAAGATTGAGCTGGTCGAGTGCCTTGGGCGGGCCGTTGCGCGATGCGGGAATGCCATGCGCACGATCCGCCGTCACTGACGCAGCATCGTTATAGTCGCCGAACGTCCGCTGGCTGCTCGCCCGCCAGTGGACATCCCAGAATTCGCCTTCGACGCTGACCGAAGCGAGATAGCCCTGTTCGGCCCCGAACCGGCTTGCCGCGACGGCCGCCGTGCCGAGACCGAACGAACCCAGCTCCACTGCAGCGCCGAACCCGCCATTGACATAGTCCATCCCGCCTTCCAGATGCCCCTCGAGCGTCAGCCGGTCGGTCACCCCGTAGCGGCCGGTCACAAGTCCGATCAGCCGCTCATCGTAGGAAAAGGACGAAGTGCCGTAATTCTGGCGGGCAAAGCCGAGCTCAGCCGAATAGTCGAAGAAGCCGGTGGAGAGCAGGTCGGCCGAGACATAGAGCGGCGTCTCGGTCACCGTCTCGCGGCCGAGCGCATCGCGCACGACGAGGCGTGCCGTCGCATTGCCGGTGATCGCCGGGATGTTGCTCAGCGTAAACGGCCCGGCCGGCAGGTCGTAGGAAGAGCGGCGCGCATCGTCGACATAGAGATCGACAGTCGAAGGCACGGCAGCGGTTCCGGAAAGCTCCGGCAGCGGCATGGTGATGATGTCGGGTCGCAGGTCGAAATTGCGCTGGATCTGCACCCCGCCGAGCCTGACCGGCCGGGTCCATCCAAGCGCGCCGGAAATCAGATCGCCTGCTTTGTAGGTCAACATCCGATCGGTATCGGAATAGCTCCAGGATGTATCGAGCCGGACGGTCGAATAGCGGTCGTTGGCGGACAGCGCGACGATCTGCGATGAGCCGAATACGCCGAGTGGCCCGAACAGGCGCGCATCGAAGGAAGCCGATACGCCCTGCAGATCCCAGAGGCTGGAGAGGCCCTCGCCTCCCGTGGAACCGAAGAATGTATAGTTGAGAAGCGCGCCGGGACTCGACGTCGGCTTGAGCCGGGGTTTTTCCTCCCCGCCATCCGGCGCCGCGCCATCGCCATTCACCTGGGCCGCAACGGAAATCCGCCTTGTCGCAAGCGACTTCGGCTCTGCCGTGAACGTCACCGTCTGCATGGCTTCGTCGAGAAGGAAGGAAACGCCCGGCAGTCTGCCGATATCGATGCGCCCCTCACCATTTCTCGCCTCCCTGGCGGCGTGGATGCCGCAATTTTCCAACTGCTCGGCCTCGATCGTCAGCCGGCCGTCCGGCTCCTTCCTGAAAGCCGCGATAAAGCCGCTCGGATTGCCGTTGACGATCACTTCGAGCTGCAGATCGAGCGCCATGCCGGCCGGCTGCGCTGCTGGATCTGCCGATGCTGCCCGGCCGAACGAAGGGGCTGCGCCGAAGGCCAGCATGGCCGCAAGCGCAAACACCAGGCGCCTGTCAGCCTCCCTGGGGTTTCGCCCTTGCATCGAAACTGCCCGCCTCGCTCTCGCCGTGAATGGTGATCGCGCCGCCCTGGCGTCCGCGTGCCGGCACGATCCATTGCGCCGTCGAGCCGCCCAGCACATAGCCGACCAGTCCGTCGCGCTCGCCGACGGTGCTGCCGCCGCTCTTCAATTCCAGATTTGCGACCTTGAAACGCTTGGCGCCGCGATTGCGCGCCGTCACCTGATAGCCGCCAGCCACCGGCTGGACGCTCCAGTCGACGACGGCACCGGCAGCACTCGGATCGGCGAAGAACACCGGGATCGAATGGCGCACCACCATGATCACGGTGATCGCCTGCCGCATCGAAGGCGGCAGCTCGTCGACGACGACCCGGTAGCTCTCCTCGCCCTTGACCGGCGTCTTCGAGGTCCGGACGATCCGCACCATGTTTTCGCCGCCGGGCTTCAGCTGCGCGATCGGCGGACTGACCGCGACGCCATTGGCCGGCTCCAGCACGTCCTTGCCGTCCTTCTGGCTCCATTTGAAGATCCGGACCTGCACATTGATCGGCTTCATCGCATCGTTGAATACCGAAAGCTGCGTGGTCGCCGCCGGCGCCGGCAGGTCGACGATGACCGGCGAGACCCGAAGTGACGCAGATTCTGCAAAAGACGCAAAGCCGAAAGCGGCCGCCAGTGTGATGGCGGTAAACGAGGAACGCATATTGCCTCCTGTCGGTTGTCAGTAATTGAGCGTGGCGGTGACCGTGTCGGTATAGGGACCCGCCGCCGGCGTGGTCTGCGGCGGCACGCGGCCATAGACCGTATAGGGCTGGGCAGCACCGTTGCCCGTGCCGCTGACCGTGTTGGTGCCGATCGTATTGCCCCAATAGGTGTTGCGTGCGACATCGCTATAGAGCGAATAGCCGATCGTCGCACCGCCTGCGCCGCTCATCAGGCGGGTGGCGATCGTCCCACCCGTGGTGGAACCAGCATTCAGGCCGATCGTATAGCCGGTTCCATTGGTGCACTGGACGGTGATAGTGCTCGTCGCATCACGATTGGCGGCAATCACACCGCTTGAGCCGAAATCCATGTTGGTGGCGGAATTGATCTGGCAGGACGAAGTGATCGTCATGGTCACGTTGAACGTTGTCGTCGCGGTCTGGGCAAGCGCCGGACCGGCGGCGGCGAAGAAGGATATGGCAATGCCGGCCGCAATGATATTTCGCATCGGTACCTCACTCTTCAGCCCTGCCCGCTTCAAGCAAGCCATTATTTATTTAGTTATTTCTAAATTAGGATTAACGACGTATGGTTAACGAAACGTTTCAGTCGGATGGCTAGGTCTGTTCAACCCGCATGCCCTGACGATCGCAGATGGTCACCGTCAAGAGGTCGGCGCCCGAAAACACAACGGCCCGGTCTGCATCGCAGCCGGGCCGTCTCGTCATCTCGACAGATCGTATGTCTCAGAATTCTTCCCAGCTGTCGGCTGCGCCTGCAGGCGACGCACCTCCGCCGAAGGCCTGGGCAAGCTTGCCGACCATGCCCCGCGCCGGTGAAGCCTTGGGCGACGAATGGTCATCAACCGGCCTTACCGAATTCACCCGGCGGAGGCTGGCTGCCACCGACTTCGCGTGAGCGGAAAGCGGCGGCGATGCGACCTCGAACGCCTGCCGTACGCCATATGCGCTGTCGCCATCCTGGCTCTCGCCGAGCTGGAACTGCGACACGAGCTCCCGCAGCCGGCCGGCCTCCATCGCAAGTGTGGCGCCGGCCGCATTGGCCTCTTCCACCATCGCAGCATTCTGCTGCGTCACCTGGTCCATCTGGTTGACGGCATTGTTGACCTCTGACAGTCCAACCGACTGTTCGCGGGCAGAGGTGGCGATCGCATCCATGTGCTGGTTGATGGTGACGACATAGGCCTCGATCGTCTTCAGGGCATCGCCCGTGGCACTGACCAGCTTCACGCCGCTGTCGACTTCCGCCGAGGACTTGCGGATCAGTTCCTTGATCTCCTTGGCAGCCGTCGCCGAGCGCTGCGCAAGTTCACGCACTTCCTGCGCCACCACGGCAAAGCCCTTGCCGGCCTCGCCGGCCCGCGCCGCCTCGACGCCGGCATTGAGCGCCAGGAGATTGGTCTGGAAGGCGATATCGTCGATCACCCCGATAATGCTGGAGATCTGGCTTGATGACTGCTCGATCCGGCTCATCGCCGTCACCGCCTCGGCAACGACGGTCTCGGACGTCCTGGCACTCTCGTTCGCCTTGATCGCGACGCTGCGCGCCTCCTCGGCCCGCTTCGACGAATTTGTCACATTGGCGGTGATCTCGTCCAGTGCTGCCGCCGTTTCCTCCAGCGACGCGGCCTGCTGCTCGGTTCGCTTGGACAGGTCGTCGGCACTGTGGCTCACCTCGCGGGCACCGCTGTCGATCGCCCCTGTGGCGGTCGAGACTGCGGCAAGCGTGTCGCGTAACTGCCTTGCAGTCTGGTTGAAATCGCTCCGCAGCCCCTCGAAATCTGCCGCAAAGGAGGTTTCGAGCTGATAGGCAAGGTCGCCAGATGACAGATGCTTCAGCCCCTCCGCCAGGCCTCGGGTGGCCTCGCCCATCGCGCGGGCACGCGCACTCTCCTGCTCGGCGACCCGACGGCGTTCCGCCTCGCTCTCGTCACGCTGGCCGACGGCCTCCGCCTCCAGCGCCCGCGCCCGCAATCCGTTCTGCTTGAACACGGACACCGCACGCGCCATGCCGCCGATCTCGTCCCTACGATCCTCGCCGACCACATCCGCCGTCAGTTCGCCGCCCGAAAGCTTGCCCATCGTCAGGCCAAGTGCCTGGATGGGACGCACCAGCCACGCACGGATCGCAACGAAGCTGACCATCGCCATCATGACGAGCGCGGCAAGCACGCCGCCGATCGTCGTCCAATAGATCCGGTGGGCATCGGCAGACAGCGTTGCGGCGCTGGCGCTGGTCGCCTTGGTCAGCTCGTCCACCTTGTCGCTGATTGCCTTCGACATGATCTGGAACTGCGGCTGGCACTCGCGGAAATACACGTCCATCGCGCCCTTGATGTCGAGATAGGTCAACGCCTTGGTACCGAGCGCGACCGAATTGGCGCAGGACTGGTCCAGCACAGTCATCGCCTTGGTCTTGAGATCTGCGATCGCCGGATCGCCCGGCATCGCCGCCGACACCCGGTCGATATAGGTGAGGAACTGCTGCCGCGAGGCGGCAAGTTCGTCCATCGCCTTCTTGTCCTGCTCCTTGGCGGTCGTCAGCAGCACGTCGCCAATGGCGCCGCGGATCGTCTGGAACGTCTGGCTGGCGCGCGACAGCGAGGTCGCAGCGTCACCCTCCGTCGTCACCAGACGCGAATAGTCCCCGTCGACCCTGAGGATCTGGCTGCCGGCATAATAGGCCAGCACCAGCGTGACCAGGCCGAAGGATGCGAGAAGTACAAAGAACTTGCCGGTAATGGATATGTTTTTCATCGCGGACCCGAACAGAAAGCGAAAAGGCAAAGTGGCTTTGACGCATCGTTGATCGATGGTCGCAGTTCTGCGACGACGTTCCCCCCACTCCCCGGAACGAGAGGAAGTGTAGCCGCACATCTTTTACCATGGGTTAAAACGAAAAGATTCTTGCAACCTTGTCGCGATGAACACCCGCCAAAACCTGAAGAAGCGCAAAAATACAAAGTCTTGCACTGTTTTGACTTACGCTTTGGTCACTTGTTGCCGCTAGTCTTCTGTTGACCAACGGATCAGACCGAGAGGTTAGATGGCACAGTACAAGTATTCCGATCGCCTCGTTGAGGCCAAGTCATGGGCTTTCGATCAGGACTGGAAGCCCGGCCAGCCGGTCACCAATGCAGGCATTTATCGCTGCCGCACCTGTGGTGACGAGATTGTCGCCGACAAGGGCAGCGTCCTGCCGAAGAGCCACCACGAACATTCCCTTCTCGGACCTGTCGTCTGGCAGCTTCTCGTCTTCGCCCAGAAACACCCCGGGCGCTGATACTCGCGAACGCGCCATGCCAGACATGAAAAAGCCGCCTCGGAAGAGCGGCTTTGTCGTTTTTGACCCTGTCGAGGCCTACATGATCGCGCTGCCGGCCATCAATGCCATGACTAGGAAGACCAGGAAGATCACCAGGAACAGGAAGAACAGAATCTTGGCAATACCGGCCGTTGCCGCCGACACGCCGGAAAATCCGAGAAAACCCGAAATCAGGGAAATGACGAGGAAGATAAGAGCCCATTTCAACATGGATGTTGGTCCTTCGTGTTTGATGGCCGGATAACGCCCATCAATGTTCCCGGGTTCCATTGTCAGCCTGCTGTTTTATAAAAAACGGCATGGCAACAGACCGTTAGCGAAATACGTGAGCGGTTCCCGCAACCGAGAGGGCAACATCCTGTCCCTCCGCAAAGGCGGCCCGGCTCGGCACTTCCACCGCAAAGGCAATATTCTCGTCTGCATGTAGCACTACCTGCAGCTCGCATGTCGATCCGCGGAAGCGGACATCCCTGATCCGCACCATGATCGCGCCGTCTCTAGCACCCGGCTCGGCAAGCGTGATCTGTTCCGGCCGCAGCATGATCGTCCGCGCACCACCGGCCCCATCGACCGCCCCATGGCCTGCCCCATCGCTTGCATCGGCCGGCAGCAGCCCGAGCGCACACTCCGCCTGCCCGCCGATCAGCCGCGCCGGCAGGATGATCGCCTCGCCGAGAAAACGCGCCGTCTGCGGATCGGCGGGGCGTGAATAGACCTCCCGCGGGCTCCCGACCTGTGCCAGACGGCCTCCGCGCATCACCGCCACCTGATCGGCAAAGGCAAGTGCCTCCGCCTGGTCATGGGTAACGAGCAGTGTCGCAATCCCCTCCGCCTTCAACACGTCGCCCACAGCCTTGCGCGTTGCAGCCCTGAGTCCCGTATCGAGCGCCGAGAACGGTTCGTCGAGCAGCATCAGCCGCGGCTTGCGGGCAAGCGCCCGCGCCAGCGCCACGCGCTGCTGCTGGCCACCGGAAAGCTCGTCGGGCCGGCGCGCCAGCATCGAGCGGTCGAGCCCGACCATCTCCATCAACTCTGCCGCACGACGCTCTTTGACCGGCATCTCGTCTGTCATGCCGAAGACGATATTGCCGGCAACCGTCAGATGCGGGAACAGGCAGCCGTCCTGCGCCACGATGCCGATATTGCGCTTGTGCGCCGGTACCGCCGCCGCCCCCTCCACCATCGTCTCTCCGCCGATGACGATGGCGCCCGCATCCGCCGCCTCGAAACCCGCAACGAGCCGCAAAAGCGTGGTCTTGCCACAGCCGGACGGCCCGACCACGACCATGCGGCTGCCCCGGTCGACAGAGAGGTCGATCCCGTCAAGCGCCGTCACCGGCCCGAAAGTCTTGCGCAATCCGCGAATGTCTACAAAGCTCATCGGCCGGCGATCTTCTTCGATTGGTGATGGAGCAGCGCCGTCATCGGCAGTGAAAACAGGATCATCAGCAGCGCATAGGGTGCGGCTCCGGCATAATCGATCTCGCTCGTCAACGCCCAGAAGGCCATGGCGAGTGTGCGCGTGCCGTTCGGCGCCAGCATCTGCGTGGCGGTCAATTCGTTCATGATCCCGAGCGAGGACAGGGCAACCGCCACCGCGCCCCCCGGCGCGGCAAGCCTGACGGTCGTCGACCAGAGCGCCCGGATCGGCGAACGGCCGAGGCTCGCCGCCGCCTCTTCCAGCTCGGCCGGCACCTGCGCGATACTGGCCCGCAGGCTGATCAGCGCCCGCGGCATGAACATGATCACATAGGCAAGCACGATCGTCGCCACCGTCTGGTAAAGCGGCAGCGTCACTCTGACGGTGACCGTCACCAGCGCCAGCGCCACGACGACGCCCGGCATCGAGCTCGCCAGATAATAACAGCCCTCGATCAGCCTGCTTCGCGGCCCCGGCCGGCGCACCGAAAGCCATGCAATGGGAAGTGCGGCCGCAGTCGTCGCAATTCCGCCTGCAAGGCAGATGGCGAGCGTCTGGCCAAGAGCAAGCCCGATCTCGTCGAGCTTCCATATGCCGGCACCCCCGGCAATCAGCCAGCGCGACAGCGTCAGCGCCGGAATGCCGAGCGAAAACGCGACGGCGGCAAGCGGCAGAAGAAGGCAGACATGTCGCCAGCGTCCGAGCGACACGCGCCGCGGCCGGCGTGCGACGCCCGAGCCGATCCGCGCATAGCGGCGACGTCCCCTGAAACCCGCGTCGAATGCCAGAAACACAAGGCAGCAAACGACCAGCACCAGCGCCAGCATATTGGCCGCAACGCCATTATAGGTCGACTGGAACTGATCGACGATGGCGGTGGTGAACGTGTCGAAGCGGATCATCGCATAAAGCCCGTATTCCGACAGGAGATGCAGGCCGATCAGCAACCCGCCGCCAAGGATGGACAATCTCAGCTGCGGCAGCACCACGCGCGAAAACACCGCGCCATCGGAAAGGCCGAGCGATGCCGCCTGATCCTCGAGTGCCGGATCGAGAAGCCTGAGCGAGGCCGCGATTGGCAGATAGAGAAACGGAAAATAGGCGGTGACCGAAATCGCCACCCCCGCCGGCAGGCCGTGAAAGCCGGGCCACAGGCCGATCCAGGCATAGGAATGCACGAAGGCGGGGATGGCGAGCGGCGCGACGCATAGCACCGACCACAGCCGCGCCAGCGGCAGGTCGCTGCGCTCCGTCAGCCATGCGAGCGCACTCGCCAGCACCGTCGTCACCGGCACGGTGATGATGACCAGCAGCAGCGTGTTGACCATCAACTCGCCCACTCGGGGGCGGAAGATCATCTGCCAAGCCGTCTCCCGGCCGGTCACCGCCGCAGCCCAGAAGACGAAGCCAAGCGGTACCAATGCCAGCAATGCGATGACGATCGCCACGGCAAACGTGCCGCGCGTTCCCGATCGCAATCGGAGACGCGGCATGGAAAGAGGCTTGCTGTCAGCGATGGACGTCATGAAACACTCGAAAATGACGAGACACCGCAGGTAAGCCCTGCGATGTCCTGGCGCAACCGGAATTATTCGTCCGCCTGCGCGGCAACTTTAGAGAATGCCCGCCGCGGTCAGCATGTCGGTCACCTTGGCATTGTTGAGCTCGGTCGGCTCGACCTTCGGAGCATCGAGATCGGCAAGCGGCACCAGCGCCTTGTTGGAAGCCTCGCCCTTGCCGACGGCATATTCGAACGAGGTTCCGTCCCGCAGGACCTTCTGGCCGCCCTTGCCGGCAACCCATTTCAGGAATGCCTGCGCCTGCGGCTTGTGCTTGGAAGAGGCAAGGATGCCGCCGCCGGAGATCGACACGAAGGCACCCGGATCCTGGTTCTTGAAATAATGCAGCGCGACGTTCTTGCTGTTCTCGCCGGTCTTCGCCTGATCGCCGAAATAATAGTAGTGATAGATCACCGCGCCCTCGAATTGGCCGGCATTGACGGCCTTCATCGCCGTCGAGTTGCCGCGGATGGCGGTGAAGTTTTCCTTCATGCCCTTCAGCCAGGCGGCCGTCTGTTCCTCGCCCTTCAGCTGCAACAGCGCGCCGACGATCGCCTGGAAATCGGCACCCGACGGCGAGGCAGCCCAGCGGCCCTTCCATTCCGGCTTGGCGAGATCCATGAGCGATTTCGGCAGCTTGTCCTCGGTGAGCTTGGTCTTGTCATAGGCAAACACGGTGGAACGTGCGGCAATACCGATCCAGTGGCCGTTGGCCGGGCGGAACTGCTCCGGCACCTCGTCGAGCGTTGCCTTGTCGACCGGTTCGAACAGGCCCTTGCCGTCGACCAGCGCCATGGCCGGCGAGTTTTCGGTCAGAAACAGGTCGGCTGGGGAGTTGGCCCCCTCCTGAACGATCTGGTTGGCAAATTCCATGTCGCCGCCATTGCGCACCGTCACGACGATACCGGTCTCCTCGGTAAAGGCATCGACCCATTCCTTGGTCAGCCCCTCGTGTTGGGCGTTGTAGATGGTAAGGCTGTCGGCCACCTGGGCGGAAGCCGGCGTGGAAACCGCAAGGATGGAAAAGGCCAGAGCAGACAGGGCCGGCGCAACGCCGGCCAGGAGAGAAGAAGTTTTCAAGATCGCCTCCATGGAAAATTCACGGCGACCTCATAGCGAAACAAGACAAGAACAGTCAAGTTTATTCTCAACAAAAACAACTTAAAGAATTGGAATTAAACATTAAAAAACAACATGTTAAAACGTCCATCGAAACATTTCGATAGACTTAAAAAATCTCCGGTTGATTACGGGGGTAAATAACCTTCAGTGAGCTGGATCCGTCGCGATGCGTCCTCGTTTGCACCTTTGCCGGACGCTGACTGCACGTTGATCCTGACAGACAGCTGAAAGCCGGGCGGTCACCACATGCCGCGGCATTCCGCTCTCCACAGCCTGCTATGCCTGTTCCCGAACGAATCAGCTATTGCTTAGATGAACACATCGGGAACAAGCTTGCGGATCTGAATGTCGGTCGCCTATCTGGAAAAACTCAATGAGGCCCAGCGCCGGGCCGTGGAACATGGATCGGATGTGCCGAATGGCGGCCCTGCCGGCCCCCTCCTCGTCATCGCCGGCGCCGGTTCCGGCAAGACCAATACGCTCGCCCATCGCGTCGCCCACCTGATCGTCTCCGGTGCCGATCCGCGCCGTATCCTGCTGATGACCTTTTCCCGCCGCGCCGCGACCGAAATGGGTCGCCGCGTCGAGCGCATCTGCAAACAGGTTCTGGGCGCCAATGCCGGCATCATGACCGATGCGCTCGCCTGGGCCGGCACATTCCACGGCATCGGCTCCAAGCTTTTGCGCCTCTACGCCTACCAGATCGGCCTCGACCCGGATTTCACCATCCACGACCGGGAGGATTCCGCCGACCTGATGAACCTCGTGCGCCACGAACTCGGCTTCTCCAAGATGGAAAGCCGTTTCCCGACCAAGGGCACCTGCCTTGCCATCTATTCCCGTGCGGTCAATTCCGAAACGCCGCTGGATGAAGTCCTGAAGAACTGGTTCCCCTGGTGCCAGGCCTGGGAAAAACAGCTGCGCGAGCTTTTCGCATCCTATGTCGAGGCCAAGCAGGCGCAGAACGTTCTCGATTACGACGATCTGCTTCTCTACTGGGCGCAGATGATGGACGAGCCGTCGATCGCCGAAGATGTCGGCGCCCGCTTCGACCATGTCATGGTCGACGAATACCAGGATACCAACCGGCTGCAGTCATCCATCCTGATGGGCATGAAACCGGGCGGACGCGGCCTCACCGTCGTCGGCGACGACGCCCAGTCGATCTATTCCTTCCGTGCCGCGACGATCCGCAACATTCTCGATTTCCCGAAGACATTCGATCCGCCGGCCAATATCGTCACGCTCGACCGCAACTATCGCTCGACCAGCACCATCCTTGCGGCCGCCAACGGTGTGATCGAGCTCGCCCGCGAGCGCTTCACCAAGAACCTCTGGACCGACCGGCAGTCTGAAGAGCGCCCGCGCCTCGTCACCGTCAAGGATGAGGCGGAACAGGCCAACTATATCGTCGAGAAGGTGCTGGAAAACCGCGAGACTGGCATGACTTTGAAACAGCAGGCCGTGCTGTTTCGCGCCTCGCACCATTCCGGCCCGCTGGAAGTGGAACTGACCCGCCGCAACATTCCCTTCGTCAAGTTCGGCGGCCTGAAATTCCTCGACAGCGCCCATGTCAAGGACATGCTGGCGGCGCTGCGTTTTGCCCAGAACCCGCGCGACCGCGTCGCCGGCTTCCGGCTGATGCAGCTGATCCCCGGCATCGGCCCGCAGACCGCCGGCAAGATCCTGGAGGCGATCGCCACCGATCCGGAACCGCTTGCAGCCCTGCAGGAAATCCCGGCTCCGCCGCGTTCCGGTTCCGACTGGGGCGCCTTTGTCGAGATGCTCGCCGCGATCCGCCAGAGCGAAGGCTGGCCGGCTGACATCGGCACGGCCAGAGAATGGTACGAGCCGCATCTCGAACGCGTCCACGAGGATGCCGAGACCCGCAAGTCGGATCTGTTGCAGCTCGAGCAGATCGCCTCCGGCTATGCCTCGCGCGAACGTTTCCTCACCGAACTGACGCTCGACCCGCCGGACGCGACGAGCGATCAGGCCGGCGTGCCTTTGCTCGACGAGGATTACATGATCCTCTCGACCATCCATTCGGCCAAGGGCCAGGAATGGCGCTCGGTCTTCCTGCTGAACTGCGTCGATGGTTGCATACCGTCCGATCTCGGTGTCGGCTCGACCGCGGAGATCGAGGAGGAGCGTCGCCTGCTTTACGTGGCGATGACGCGCGCCAAGGATCATCTCCACGTCATCACCCCGCAGCGCTTTTTCGTCCACGGACAGCATTCACAAGGGGACAGGCATGTCTATGCCGCCCGCACCCGCTTCATTCCGGCAACGCTTCTGCAGTTCTTCGAGACCTCAGCTTGGCCGGTGGTTGCACCGATGTCCGATGCCGAACGCCAGCACCGCCAGCAGGTGAGGATCGACGTCACCGCCAGGATGCGCGGCATGTGGCGTTAGCACATGTCCCTCGAAAGGGGTCACCGGTTTCGGGAGGCACGCGCCAGAATAAAAGTGCCTAGGCGTTCCTCGCCCCGCGATAGGACGCCACGGTCAGCCACAGCGCGGACAAGAGGAAATAGAAGGCGCCGAAGCCGACATAGGGCGCGATATCGAGGATCGTCGGCATCTTGTCGCCGAAGGCACGGCTGATCATGAACACGCCGGCCAGCGTCGACTGCGCACCGCTGAGGATCATCACCCATTGGGCACCGGCAGTCCGCCAGCGACGCACACCGGTATAAAGCTGCAGCAGTCCCGACAGGATCGCCCAGACGCCGAAGACGGTGAGTACGGCATAACTGCTTTGCATCACCGCAATGAACACCACCGCCGTCATCACCGTGCTGGCGACGACGTTCAGCATCTGCGACCTGTTGGCCGCAAGCCCGCCATTGGCACGCGCATCGATGTAATTCGCAAGCGCATCCCATGCCGGATAGATCACCAGCAGGAACGACACGATCGCCATCTGCCCGGCACTCAGGACTGCAACGACAATCCAGGCAATCGAGAAGACGGCACGCAGGAAATAATAGGACCGCAGCCAGTTCGACTGGACGGTGGGTTGAACGGACATGACAGGCTCCTTGTTTGACATTTATCTACCTACTGATAGGTAGAATCAAAAAATGAGTCAATTGCCCTCCCCTCACACTCCCGTGAGTGGCATTCCCTAAAGCAGGCAACCCCGTCGTGTCGTCACGGTGACACACGCCCAGCATGTGGCGATGGGACCTTTTCCATCCACTCCCGAAACACTATAGGGCTGGTTTCGTGCCTCCACGGCACGGGGAGACCGAGGAAGCCTGGGGAGGCTTGGGGAGGATTGAATGGAAAAGGCACAATCGACGGCGAAAGCCGCCGCATGGATGATGGCGTCGATCGCCCTCCTGTTGCTCATGGCTGTTTCCGGCCGGGCCATCACCCTTGAAATCAACGTCTTTCAGGTAATGGAGATGCGCTCCGTCATCGCCTTCTTCATGCCTCTGCCATTCGTTTTCCGCGAGGGCGGCTTTCGCGCCATGCGCACCGCGCATCTTATGAGCCATATCGGCCGCAACCTGGCGCATTACACCGGCCAGTTTGCCTGGCTGATGGCACTGACCATGATCCCGTTGGCACAGGTCATCGCCATCGAGTTCACCGCGCCGATCTGGGCAGCCCTGATGGCCGCGGCTTTCCTTGGAGAACGCCTCACATGGCGCAAATGCGTGGCGATCAGCTTCGGCCTCGCCGGCGTGCTGCTGATCCTCAAGCCGGGCGTGGCGCCGCTCAATCCCGGCCACATGTTCGTGCTGGGTGCAGCCTTCCTCTTCGCCATTTCCTTCATCATGACCAAGCTTCTGACCCGCAGCGACAGTCCGACGACAATCATCTTCTGGATGCTGGTGATCCAGTCGGCGATCGGCCTGATCCCCGCCCTGCGGGTATGGACCTGGCCCTCGGCCGGACTCTGGCCCTGGATATTGGTGATCGCCTTCACCGGCACCTTCGCCCATTTCTGCATGGCGAAAGCACTGCAGCACGCCGATGCCACGGTCGCCATGCCTATGGATTACCTGCGCGTGCCGCTATCGGCCCTGATCGGTTACCTGCTTTACGCCGAGGGCGTCGATGGATGGATGGCAGTGGGTGCGGCGCTCATCCTCACCGGCAACCTGTTCAACCTCCGCCGCCCCAATGCCGGCAGGATACAGCAGACGCCGACGTGAGCTTAGGCTAACCAGAACCCTCCGCCTGTTTATTATCCGACATCTCTCACTCCTTCCGCGGATCGTCCCGCTTCTCCAGAAGCTCGATCTGGATCTGCTGCAATTCCGCCAGGCGCTCCCATTGCTTGGCCATCTGGTGGTCCATCTTTTCGTGCAATTGCCGGATCTCGAGTTCGGCGCGCAGGTTGATCATGTAGTCGTTCTCCGCCCGCAGCCGATCCTTCTCTTCCTGCCGCTTCTGGCTCATCATGATCACCGGCGCCTGAAGGGCCGCGAGGCATGACAGAACCAGATTGAGAAGGATGAACGGATAGGGATCGAAAGGCTGGGAGAAGAGGCCCACGACATTGACGCCCATCCAGATCACCAGAATGGCGATGAAGGACAGGATGAAGGTCCAGGACCCGCCGAAGGACGCCACCTTGTCGGCGACGATCTCGCCAAGGCTCGGCACTTTGTCTGTGGCGGCCTCGGAGCTTGCCTGCACCGTCAGCGTACCCTTTTCAAAACTGTCGAGTACCTTCTGGTCGAGGTCGGAAAGTTCTCCGCGCTCCTCCGCCAGAAGCCCCTCGACATAGCGCCGCCGGAACCGCGCCAGATCCTCGTCGCAGATCAGGCTGTCATGTACGCAGTCCTTCACCTCTTCGGCGATCATGTCATAGAGATGCGGCCGGAGGTTTCCCGCCTTGTGCAGCTTCGAAAACGGAAAGGTCCGTCCGCAGACGACGCATTGCCCCGTATTGGATTGACCGCTCTTGGGGAGGGAGGAATGATGGTTCATTGTCTTTCACCGTCCGTCGCGCCGCCATCTGGACCAGCGCCATCTGAATTACCCTCCCTGGTCGTTCCCGCAGCCTCCGTATTCCCGTTTGGATGAAGCGGCGCCACGTGGAAGACCTTGGGCTTGAACTTCGCGGCAAACTCTTCCGAGCGCCCGACATAGATCAGCGTCGTGCCGTCAAGACCAGCCAGGACAGCGATCAACTGTTCGCGCACTTCCGGCTCCAGCCCTTCCAGAATATCGTCCATGACCAGCCAACCGGGCTTGCGCAGCACGGCATTGGCCACCTGCAGCGAGGCCTCCTCCTCCTTGTCCAGCACCCGGTCCCAGCGCTCCTGCCGGTCCAGTCGCTCCACATACCGGTCGAGCCCGACATCGACGAGCGCCGCCTTTAGGGCCTCGTCGCTCACGCCGCTAATACCGGAGGGATAGGTCATCACCTCACGCAGCGTCGCAGTCGGCAGATAGCCTTCCTGCGGCATCATGATCATGCGGTCCGCCTGCGGCAACGCGATCTTTCCCTTGCCCCAGGGCCAGATACCCGAGAGCGCCTGGAAAAACAGGTGCCGGTCGGTGCCCGGATCGCCGTTGACCATCACGCGCTCGCCGGCTGTCACCGAAAAGCCGTTCTCCTTCAGCCTGATGCCGTGGCCATCCGCTCCCTTGTCGGGCTCGCCATAGACTTCCAGACCTTCCAGCGTGATGCCTTGATCGGCGCCACCATGCTCATAGGCGATGACCGAGCCTTCCTTGGCCGGCGTGTCGGTCATCAGAAGCGCGTTGCGAAAGAAGGAAACACGGGCAAGCGTTGCCCGCCAGTCGGCGATGACGCTGAAATTCTGCACATACCAGCGCAGCGCCGTATTCACCTGGTTGAAGGCGCCAACTGCCATCATTAGCCCGCCAAAGGTCAGTTCGCCGGAAAAATACATCGGCGAAGCGATGATGATCGGTGCCACCAGCGCCAGCCAGCCGAAACCGGATGACACCCAGGTGAGATTGGTGAGCGCCCAGGCGAGCTTGCGCAGCATGCCCAGCACGCCGCCGATCGCCTCTTGCACACGGGCAAGCTCGTTCGGCTCGCCGCGGGCAAGCGTGATCGGCTTCATGTTCTCATTGGCCCTGACAAGCGCCGAACGCATGTCCGCCTCGCGGGCATAGCGGTCGGCATTGAGCCGCGCCAGCCTGCTGCCGACGACATTGCTGAGCACCGAACCGGTCAGCGCATAGAGAATGGTCGCCCAAAGCATGTAGCCCGGAATGACGAGATGATGGCCGGCGATGTTGAAGCCGAAATCCGTCGAGATCGACCACAGAACACCGATGAAGCTGCCGAGCAGGATCGTCGAATTGACGAGGCCGATGGCCAGTGCGGTCGTGTTCTCCGCCAGGATACGGGTGTCTTCATGCAGCCGCTGGTCGGGATTGTTGGCGATCGATCCGGCACTCGCAAGCTTCAGCGCCCGCCCTGGCGTCAGCCACACATTGACGAGATCGCGCGCCAGCCCCTCACGCATCTTCAGCGCCGTGATCTGGTTCAGCCATGTCTGTATGACGTTGAGCAGCGTCAGGCAGAAGGCGATGACGCCGAACACCCCGAGCTGAGTGAGGAACCCGGCCATGTCGCGCCGCTCCAGCGCATCGTAAAACGGCCCGTTCCATTCGTTCAGCCGGTAGGTCGCGTAGGTCGTGGCGATGATGATGACGAGAAGTGCCACCGCCAAAACCACCAGCTGCCGCTTGACCGGCGAGGCCCAGAAGGCCGCCGTCATCATGCGAAGCTGACCGGAAAGCGAAAGCTCGTAGGGCTCCGTCGGTGCTGCGGATGGTTCTGACATCAGCGACTGGCTCCTCTCGCAATGCCCTATTGTCTATGCTCTCCGGAGACTTACCACGCGGTAAAGGGTTGTACAGCGCAGCAGGTTCACCTTCGATTTCATCCTGTCATCACCCTATATCGGTACGAACGCGTTCATCCGGGAGGGCATCTGCTTGCAGATCGATATGAAGAGCGCCAATGCCGACGGCCGTTTCGTCCACAGGAATGGCACGTCCTGTTGATTTCGCCTTGCCGGCAGCAACGAACGATAACCACGCAATCGTCCTTGCAATCTTCTCCTGCATTGCACAAACTCGCATGCAATGAAGATGCGTCGACCCGCTCAACGAGGTCGAAAAATCAGCATCGAACGGGAACGCCCCTCAAGGGCAAACGGGAGCGCCCCAAGGGGCATTCAAAGGGACAGCATGTCGATCAAGGCGAGCATCTACCATCTCACCCACTACATATACGACAAGCCCGTCCGCCTCGGACCCCAGATCATCCGCCTGAAACCCGCCGCCCATTCGCGCACCAAGGTCCTGTCGCACTCCCTGAAGGTCACGCCGGACAACCACTTCGTCAACCTGCAGCAGGACCCTTACGGCAACTACCTCGCCCGCTTCGTCTTTCCCGAACCGGTGAGCGAATTCAAGATCGAGGTCGATCTCGTCGCCGACATGACGGTCTATAACCCCTTCGACTTCTTCGTCGAGGAAGAGGCGACCAAATGGCCGTTCAAATACCCCGAGGAACTGATCGAGGACCTGTCGATCTACATGATCCCCGAGCCGCCCGGCCCGGCGCTGATCGAATATCTCAAGGGTTTCGACATGTCGCCGGACCAGCCGACGGTCGACATGATCGTCGGCATCAATGCGCGGCTGCAGCAGGCGATCAACTACGTCATCCGTATGGAGCCGGGGGTCCAGACACCGGAAGAGACGCTCACTGCAGCGCTCGGCTCCTGCCGCGATACCAGCTGGCTTCTCGTCCAGATCCTGCGCAATCTCGGCTTCGCCACGCGCTTCGTCTCGGGCTATCTCATCCAGCTGACGCCTGACCTGAAGGCGCTCGACGGCCCTTCCGGCACGGAAGTGGACTTCACCGACCTTCACGCCTGGTGCGAAGTCTATCTGCCGGGCGCCGGCTGGATCGGTCTTGACCCGACCTCGGGCCTTCTGACCGGCGAAAGCCATATCCCGCTGGCAGCGACCCCGCATTACCGCAACGCCGCCCCGATTTCCGGCGGCTATTACGGCGAGGCGGAAACCTCCTTCGATTTCGCCATGAACGTCGCCCGCGTCGCCGAGCATCCGCGCATCACCAAGCCGTTTTCCGATGAAAGCTGGGAAGCGCTGAACGATCTCGGCGAACAGGTCGATCGCGTGCTGCAAGCGCAGGACGTACGCCTGACCATGGGCGGCGAGCCGACCTTCGTGTCGATCGACGACTTCGAATCCGACGAATGGAATACCGGCGCCGTCGGCCCGACCAAACGCGAAAAGGCCGATGTCCTGATCCGCCGCCTGCGCGACCGCTTCGCGCCCGGCGGCTTCCTGCATTACGGCCAGGGCAAATGGTATCCGGGTGAAAGCCTGCCGCGCTGGACCTTCTCGCTCTATTGGCGCCGCGACGGTCTGCCCGTCTGGGCCGACCAGAACCTGATTGCGAGTGAAGGCAAGAACTACAACGTCACCGAGGACGATGCCGGCAGGCTGCTGACCGCGCTCGCCGGCGAGCTCGATATCTCGCCCGATTTCGTCGCCCCCGCCTTCGAGGATCCGGGCGAATGGATCCTCAAGGAAGCAAGCCTGCCCGACAATGTCGACCCGGCCAATTCCAGGCTCAAGGACCCGGAAGAACGCAACCGCATCGCCCGCGTCTTCGAGCGTGGCCTCAACAAGCCGACCGGCTATGTGCTTCCCGTCCAGGCCTGGAACTCGCGCGCCAGCGGACGGACATGGCAGTCGGAAAAATGGACGACGCGACGCGGCCGCATCTTCCTCGTGCCCGGCGACAGCCCCGTGGGATACCGCCTGCCGCTGGGATCGCTGCCCTGGATACCGGCATCGCAATATCCCTATATCAACCCGATGGACCCGACGATCCCGCGTGCGGATCTGCCGGATTTCGCCGCCGATTCAGCCCGGCCGCAACAGGCGGCAAGCTTCCAGCCCTCTTCACCCGATCAGCAGCCGCAGCAGCGTTCGGGCGCCGAGATCGGTGGCTTTGTCCGCACCGCGATCTCCGTCGAGCCCCGCGACGGCCGTCTCTGCATCTTCATGCCGCCGACTGTCTCGGTGGAAGAATATCTCGATCTCATCGCCTCGGCCGAGCGCGCCGCAAAGAGCCTCGGCCTGCCCGTGCATATCGAGGGCTATGCGCCGCCGCATGACGAGCGCCTCAATGTCATCCGCGTCGCACCCGATCCCGGCGTCATCGAGGTCAACATCCATCCGGCCTCGAGCTGGAAGGAAACCGTCGACATCACCACCGCCGTCTACGAGGAGGCCCGCCAGAGCCGCCTCGGCGCCGACAAGTTCATGATCGACGGCCGCCACACCGGCACCGGCGGCGGCAACCATGTCGTGGTCGGCGGCGCCAACCCGAATGACAGCCCGTTCCTGCGCCGCCCCGACCTGTTGAAGAGCCTCGTGCTTCACTGGCAGCGCCATCCATCGCTCTCCTATCTCTTTTCCGGCCTGTTCATCGGCCCGACCTCTCAGGCGCCGCGCATCGACGAAGCCCGGCACGATTCGCTCTACGAACTGGAAATCGCGCTTGCCCAGGTGCCCGCCCCCGGTCAGGGCGTGCCGCCGCTGCCGTGGCTGGTCGACCGCCTGTTCCGCAACCTCTTGACCGATGTCACCGGCAATACCCACCGATCGGAAATCTGCATAGACAAGCTGTTTTCGCCGGATGGCCCGACCGGCCGTCTCGGCCTTGTCGAATTCCGCGGCTTCGAAATGCCGCCGAATGCGCGCATGTCGCTTGCCCAGCAACTTCTGGTGCGTGCGCTGATCGCCCGCTTCTGGAAGAACCCGGCTCAGGGCAAGTTCGTCCGCTGGGGCACGGCACTCGCCGACCGCTTCATGCTCGGACACTATGTCTGGGCAGACTTCATGGACGTCCTTCAGGATCTTCGCGAAAACGGCTTCGATCTTCGCCCCGAATGGTTCGAGGCCCAGCTCGAATTCCGCTTCCCCTTCTTCGGCGAGGTCGAATACGAAGGCGCCAAGCTGGAACTCAGACAGGCGCTGGAACCCTGGCATGTCATGGGTGAACAGGGCGCCATCGGCGGCACCGTGCGCTATGTCGATTCGTCGATCGAGCGCCTGCAGGTGAGGCTGGAGACCTCCAATCCCCAACGGTATGCGGTCGCCTGCAATGGCCGCGCCGTGCCGCTGAAGCAGACCGGGCGGTCGGATGTTTCCGTCGCCGGCGTGCGCTTCAAGGCCTGGCAACCGGCCTCCGGCCTGCATCCGGTCCTGCCGGTTAACACGCCGCTTACATTCGATGTTTATGATACATGGTCTGGCCGCGCCATCGGCGGCTGCAGATATCATGTTGCGCATCCCGGCGGTCGCAATTATGAGACCTTCCCGGTGAACGGCAACGAGGCGGAAGCGCGGCGTCTGGCGCGGTTCGAGCCCTGGGGTCACACGGCGGGATTTTATCCTTTGCTGCCGGAAACCCCTTCGCCCGAATTCCCCCTGACGCTCGATCTTCGCCGGCCGCAAGGAGTATGACGAGAATTGAGCACGAGCCCGGCAAGCGAACGACGCATGGATGAGGAGATCGAAAACGATCCGATCCTCGGCTATGCCGCGCTTCCTGGCGTGGCAGACGAAATGCTCGATGCCAAGGGTGAGATCAAGCCGGTCTGGCAGAACCTCATCGCCCATCTGAGCCGGCTGTCGGAAGGCGACCTGCACGAGCGTTTCGCCCGTGCAGACCGTTATCTGCGCGATGCCGGCGTCTTCTACCGCACCTATGGCGCCCCCGGACAGGGCGGGCAAAGCGAGCGTAACTGGCCGCTGTCGCATATCCCGGTGCTGATCGACGAAAAGGAATGGGAAGGCATTGCCCGCGGCCTGAAGCAGCGTGCCGATCTGCTCGAGGCGATGATCGCCGACATCTATGGCGAAAACCGTCTCGTCCAGGAAGGTTTCCTGCCGCCGCAGCTCGTTGCCGCCAACCCGGAATTCCTGCGCCCGCTGGTCGGCGTGAAGCCGGTCGGCGGCCACTACCTGCATTTCTGCTCCTTCGAGATCGGCCGTGGCCCCGACGGCAACTGGTGGGTCTTGTCCGACCGCACCCAGGCACCTTCGGGTGCCGGCTTCGCACTGGAAAACCGCGTCGCCACCACCCGCGCCTTTTCCGATATCTACGGTGAAACGCACGTCCATCGCCTCGCCTCCTTCTTTGGCGCCTTCCGCGATGCGCTGCAGTCGCGCAAGCAGTATCCGGACGACCGGATCGCCGTCCTGTCGCCCGGCCCCGCCAACGAGACCTATTTCGAACACGCCTATATCGCCCGTTATCTCGGCTTCATGCTGCTCGAAGGCGAAGACCTGACCGTCGTCAATAACCGCGTCATGGTCCGCACCGCAGCCGGGTTGAAGCCGGTCGGCGTCCTCTGGCGCCGCCTTGATGCCTCCTATGCCGACCCGCTGGAACTCGACCAGAACTCCCATATCGGCACGGCCGGCATGGTGCAGGCGCTGCGCTCCGGCTCGCTGACACTGGTCAACGCGCTCGGCTCCGGCATTCTCGAAACCCGTGCATTGCTGGCATTCGCCCCGACCATTTGCCGCCACCTTATCGGCGAAGACCTGATCATGCCGTCGATTGCCACCTGGTGGTGCGGCCAGCAGTCCGAGCGTGAGCATGTGGCGAAGAATATCGAGCGCATGGTCATCGGCCCTGCCTATTCACGCCTGCCCTTCTTCGACGACAACGGCCAGTCGGTTCTCGGCTCGTCCCTGCGGGCGACTGCCAAGGATACGGTCGGCGACTGGCTTGCCAACGAAGGTGCAAAGCTCGTCGGCCAGGAAGTCGTGACGCTCTCGACGACACCCGCCTGGGTCAACGGCAAGCTGACCCCAAGGCCGATGTCGTTGCGCGTCTTCGTTGCCCGCACCGAAAACGGTTGGGAAATCATGCCGGGCGGCTTTGCCCGCATCGGCTCCGGCGACGACGTTTCGGCAATCGCCATGCAATCGGGTGGTGCGGCCGCCGACGTCTGGATCGTGTCCGACAAACCGGTCACCAAGTCGACCCTGCTGCCGCCGGAGGAAAGTTTCACCCGCAACATGCCGGGTTCGCTGCCGAGCCGCGCCGCCGACAATCTCTACTGGCTCGGCCGCTATATCGAGCGGGCGGAAGGCGCCCTGCGCATCCTGCGCTCCTGGCACCTGCGATATGCGGAATCGGCCAACCCCGACGCCCCGCTTCTCGCCGACGTGGCACGCTACCTGAAGTCCATCGACATGGACATGGCAAAGGCTGTGCCCGAACCGCTGCTCGCCAACATCAACAGCGCGATCTACTCCGCCAGCAATATCCGCGACCGCTTCTCGCCGGATGGCTGGCTGGCGCTGACCGACCTTGCCAAGACCGCCAAGCGCTTCCACGAGGCTGCCCAACCGGGCGACGACGCAGCCCACGCGATGACCATATTGCTGCGCAAGCTCGCAGGCTTCGCCGGTCTCGTGCATGAAAACATGTACCGTTTCACCGGCTGGCGTTTCCTCTCGATCGGCCGCCATCTGGAGCGCGGCCTGCACATGACGCGCCTGCTTGCCCATCTCTCAGGCCCGGATGCGCCGGACGGCTCGCTCGACATGCTGCTTGAGATCGGCGACAGCGTCATGACCCATCGCCGTCGCTACAACGTCAATACCGCGCGGCTGACGGTGAACGACCTCCTGGCGCTCGACGCGCTCAACCCGCGCTCGATCCTCTTCCAGCTGAACGAGATCCGCACCGAGGTGGAAAAGCTGCCCAACGCCATGATCAACGGCCAGATGTCGCCCTTCTACCGCGAGGCGATGCGACTGCATTCCGGCCTGGCGGTAATGACGCCCGAAACGATGAGCGCGGATGTCTATCGAAGGCTTGAGACGGATCTGGAAAATCTCTCCGATCTTCTCGGCCAGACCTATTTCAGCTGATCGACAGAGGGAGGACCGACGGACATGCTCTACGACCTTTCCCTCCATATGGGCTATGTCTACGACGTGCCGGCCTCCGGTGCCCGCCACGTCATCCGTGTTCTGCCGCTGTCGCTGCCTGACCGCCAGCGGCTGATTGCCGGTTCCGTCACCGTGTCGCCCACGGTCGACGAGAAGACAAGCTTCATCGACTTTTTCGGCCAGCAGGCAACCTCCATCCTTCTCCGCGCACCGCATGAACGGCTTGATATCCGCATGCAGGCCCGCGTCATGGTGGAAGCGCCGACGATGACCGCCGACCTGTCGCCGACACTCGACGTGCTGCGCCGCGAGCTCGCCGAAATCTGGTCGGTCGACCCAACCTCGCCGCATCACCTGACCGGCACGAGCCCACGCCTGCCCGATGAACCGGCGATCGCAGCCTACGCCCGAGAGACCGTGAAGCCGGGCCAGACCGTGCGCGAGATCGCCACTAGCCTCTGCAGCCGCATCCACAAGGACTTCAAATACGATCCTGACGCGACGACGGTCGACACGACGCCGAGGGAGGCCTTCAAGCTGAAGCGCGGCGTCTGCCAGGATTTCTCCCATGTCATGATCGTGGCCCTGAGAAGCCTCGGCATCCCCGCAGGCTACGTCTCCGGCTTCCTGCGCACTCTTCCTCCTCCGGGCAAGGAGCGGCTGGAAGGGGCAGATGCCATGCATGCCTGGGTCCGCGTCTGGTGCGGCGAAGCGCTCGGTTATGTCGAACTCGACCCGACCAACGACATCCCCGCCGGTAGCGACCATATCGTCGTCGGCTATGGCCGCGACTATTCCGACGTGGCTCCCGTCATCGGCGTACTGAAGGGTTACGGAAATCAGAAGGCCGATCAGGCCGTTGACGTGATTCCGGTCAAGTAGACCCGTTTTGGTGCCAATTACGCCAGATAGCTAAAATGCCAGCCTTTTCCTTAGGCCATCCTGCATGACCAATGGCGCATTAGACCATTAGATCGTCCGAATAGATCGGGCGCGGCCAGGGGTGGCAATCAAAATGGGTATATTGAAGCGTATCGCGGACCACCGCGGCGGCAATTTCGGCATGATGACGGCAATCCTGCTGCCGGTCATGCTGGGTGCGGCCGGTTTCGCCGTCGACATAACCAACGCCGTTCAGGTGAAGTCGAGTTTGCAGGGTATTGCTGACTCCGCTGCCCTGGCCGCCGCGGCCGGCATGTCCCAGAACAACCTCACCGTTGCTCAGGCACAAGATCTCGCCGCTGACTTCCTGGTCAGCCAGATCCTCTCCAACGGCATCGCCGATGCCGACAGCAGCGCGGAAAAGGATGCCCTGGAAAAACAGATCCGCGCGGCAACGACCGTCACTGCCACCAATACGGCGGTGAGCGGATCCGAGGCCAGCTATCAGGTCACGCTCGACACCACCTATCCGATGGACCTGAATGCCATCACCAGCGTTCTGGGCGGCAAGACCATCGATATCGGTATTCATTCGGTGGCCACCAGCGGTTCCGATGGCTCCGGATCGGGCGGCCGCACCGGCATTTCGATGTATCTGGCGCTGGACCGCTCCGGCTCGATGTCCTTCGCCACCACTACCGTCGACACCACCCAGAACAAATGCGTCAACTACTCGGCATCGAACTGGCAATATAAGGATGTCCAGAAGGGCCAGAAGAACTACATCGCACCGTCTTCGCCCTGCTACGTCCGCAAGATCGATGCGCTGAAGACCGCTGCAACCAGCATGTTTGGTTCGCTGAACAAGGCCGATACGACGTCGACCTTGGTCCGTGTCGGTGCCGTGTCCTACACGGACGTGACCCAGACCGCCTCGGCGATGACCTGGGGCACGAGCAGCGCGGCAAAATATGTAGCGGCGCTTCCAAGCGTGCCGACCGGCGGAACCGATGCCACCGGCGCCATGGACATCGTCTACAAGGCGCTGGTCAGCACCAACGCGACCGAAGCCAACGCGCATGCCGCCAACAAGAACACCACCTTCAACCGCTTCATCGTGCTGATGACCGATGGTGAAATGACGGGAGCCTCGGCCAGCTGGGATCAAACGCTGGACAAGAAGGTGCGCAGTCAGTGCGATACCGCCAAGAAGGACGGCATCAAGATCTTCACCGTCGCCTTCATGGCCCCTGACAACGGCAAGTCGCTGCTCAGCTACTGCGCCACATCCAGCGACTACTACTACAGCCCCGACGATATGAGCTCGCTCGTTTCCGCCTTTGGCGACATTGCCGAAAAGGCCGCCAAGAAAGTTGTCCGTCTTACCAACTGATCAGAGCCTGTTTCATTCAAAAGCCCCGCCTCTCGCGGGGCTTTTTTCGTTAATGCTGCAAAGCGCCGAGTTACACTCGGGCAACCATCTTCAAATCCTCCGTTGCAAGGCGTTCACAACGGTGCATAACTGTGCCTGTAATTTGTGCCATATCGACTGAATCGGACGTCCCGTCTCCCGCTCAACCGAGAACAATTGGCGACTATATGACGAATACAACCTCCCCCGTCGAAATTCCCTACCCGGCCCCGCGTTCATCCCGCCCAGAAATCATGGCGGAAGAGATCATCGAGCGCCTGACCTACCGCATCGGCAAGGATGCCAAGGTAGCCAAGCCGCATGACTGGCTTACGGCCACGATCCTTGTGGTCCGGGACCGCATCATCGACAGGTGGATGGAAAGTACCCGTAAGGCCTATAGAACCGGCGATAAACGGGTCTATTACCTCTCGCTGGAATTCCTCATCGGCCGCCTCATGCGCGATGCGGTCAGCAATCTCGGCCTGATGAGCGAGATCCGCACCGCCCTGACCTCGCTTGGCGTCGATGTCGCCGTTATTGCAGGCCTCGAACCCGATGCCGCGCTCGGCAACGGCGGCCTCGGCCGTCTGGCAGCCTGTTTCATGGAGAGTATGGCGACCGTCGACATCCCGGCCTATGGCTACGGAATCCGCTATGTCCACGGCCTGTTCCGCCAGCAGATGGCCGATGGCTGGCAGGTGGAACTGCCGGAAACCTGGCTTGCCCACGGCAACCCCTGGGAATTCGAGCGCCGCGAAAGCTCCTACGAGATCGGCTTCGGCGGCTCCGTCGAGACGATCGGCGGATACGAAGATACCCCGCGCTACGTCTGGAAGCCGGCCGAACGCGTCATCGCCATGGCCTATGACACGCCGATCGTCGGCTGGCGCGGCCACCGCGTCAACACGCTGCGCCTTTGGTCAGCCCAGCCGATCGATCCGATCCTGCTCGATGCATTCAATGCCGGTGACCATATCGGCGCCCTGCGCGAGAGCAACAAGGCGGAGGCACTCACCCGCGTCCTCTATCCGGCCGATGCCAACCCGGCCGGCCAGGAACTGCGCCTGCGCCAGGAATTCTTCTTCTCCTCGGCTTCGCTGCAGGACATTCTGCGTCGCCACCTGCAGCAATATCCGGACTTCACCAACCTGCATGAGAAGGTCGCGATCCAGCTCAACGACACGCATCCGGCCGTGTCGATCGGCGAGCTGATGCGCCTCCTCGTCGATATCCACGGCATGGATTTCGACGTCGCATGGGAAATCGTCCGCCAGACATTCTCCTATACCAACCACACGCTTCTTCCCGAAGCTCTGGAAACCTGGCCGGTGCCGCTCTTCGAGCGCCTTCTGCCGCGCCACATGCAGATCGTCTACGCGATCAATGCGAAGATCCTGCTCGAAGCCCGCAAGGAGAAGCGTTTCTCCGACACCCAGGTCCGCGCCATATCGCTGATCGACGAAGGCGGCGAGCGGCGGGTACGCATGGGCAACCTCGCCTTCGTCGGCTCGCATTCCGTCAACGGCGTCTCCGCGCTGCATACCGACCTGATGAAGGTTACGGTATTTGCCGACCTGCACACGCTCTATCCCACCCGCATCAACAACAAGACCAACGGCATCACCCCGCGTCGCTGGCTGATGCAGTGCAATCCGGGCCTCACCTCGCTCATTCAGGAGACTATCGGCCCCAAATTCCTCGACGATACCGAGGCGCTGGTGGAACTGGACAAATTCGCCGACGACGCGGGCTTCCAGGAAAAGTTTGCCGCCGTGAAACGGGCGAACAAGGTGGCGCTCGCAAATCTCGTCGGCAGCCGCATGGGCATCAGGCTCGACCCTTCCGCCCTGTTCGACATCCAGATCAAGCGCATCCATGAATACAAGCGCCAGCTTCTGAACATCATCGAGGCGGTCGCACTCTACGACCAGATCCGTTCGCATCCCGAGATGGACTGGGTGCCGCGGGTAAAGCTCTTCGCCGGCAAGGCGGCGCCGAGCTATCACAACGCCAAGCTGATCATCAAATTGGCCAATGACGTCGCCCGCGTCATCAACAACGACCCGTCGGTACGGGGCCTCTTGAAGGTCGTCTTCGTGCCGAACTACAATGTCTCGCTGGCTGAAACCATCGTGCCGGCCGCCGACCTCTCGGAACAGATCTCGACCGCCGGCATGGAAGCATCCGGCACCGGCAACATGAAGTTCGGCCTGAACGGCGCCCTCACCATCGGCACGCTCGACGGGGCCAATGTCGAAATGCTTGAACATGTCGGCAAGGACAATATCGTCATCTTCGGACTGACCGCCGACGAGGTGGCCAAGCTCCGTTCCGATGGCCATAACCCTCGTGCCATGATCGAGCAGTCTCCGGAACTGGCACAGGCGCTGAACGCGATCGCATCCGGCGTCTTCTCTCCCGACGACCGCTCGCGCTTCCAGGAACTGATCGACGGCATCTATAACCATGACTGGTTCATGGTCGCCGCCGACTTCGACAGCTACGCTGCGGCACAGCGCACTGTTGACCAAATCTGGACAGACCCTAAATCCTGGTATTCAAAGACAATTCGCAATACCGCCCGGATGGGCTGGTTCTCCTCGGACCGCACGATCCGCCAGTACGCGTCGGAAATCTGGAGAGCCTGATGAAAAAATCGCCGAATGCGCTCGATGACGGGAGAGCTCCTGGAGAAATCCCGTTATCCGAGATCGAGGCGATACTGGCAGGCCGTCACAGCAACCCCTTCGCCGTGCTTGGGCTCCACAAGCTCGGCGAAACCTTTCGCGTCCGGTGCTTCATTCCCGGCGCTGAAGAGGTCACCGCCCTCACGCTGACAGGCAGCGAGATCGGCGACCTGACCTGCCGCCACGAAGCCGGTTATTTCGAAGGCCTGGTCAACGTTGCGAGCCTGCAGCCGGTCCGCTACCGCGCCCGCCGCGGCGATGTCGAATGGGCGATTACCGACCCTTATTCCTTCGGCCCCGTTCTCGGGCCGATGGACGACTATCTCGTCAAGGAAGGTTCGCATCTCAGGCTCTTCGACAAGATGGGCGCGCATCCGCTGAAGCACGAAGGTGTCGAGGGCTTTCATTTTGCCGTCTGGGCGCCGAACGCCAAGCGCGTTTCGGTCGTCGGCGAATTCAACAACTGGGATGGCCGCCGGCACGTCATGCGGCTGAGGCAGGACACCGGCATCTGGGAAATCTTCGCGCCCGATATCCCGGCCGGTTCTCCCTACAAGTTCGAGATCATCGGCAAGGACGGACGGCTTCAGCCATTGAAGGCCGATCCCTTCGCCCGCCGCGCCGAAATGCGTCCGAAGACCGCCTCGGTCACGGCAGCCGAACTTGCCCAGGTGTGGGAAGACGAGGCCCACCGCGCCCACTGGGAAAAGGCCGACCATCGCCGCCAGCCGATCACCATCTACGAGGTGCATGCGGGCTCGTGGCAGAAAAACGAGGACGGCACCTTCCTCTCCTGGGACGAACTCGCCTCGCGGCTGATCCCTTACTGCGTCGATATGGGCTTCACCCATATCGAGTTCTTACCCGTCACTGAACACCCTTACGACCCGTCCTGGGGCTACCAGACGACCGGCCTTTATGCGCCGTCCGCCCGTTTCGGCGAGCCGGAAGGCTTTGCCCGCTTCGTCAACGGCTGTCACAAGGTCGGCATCGGCGTCATCCTCGACTGGGTTCCGGCCCATTTCCCGACCGACGCCCATGGCCTGCGCAATTTCGACGGCACGGCGCTCTACGAGCATGCCGACCCGCGTCAGGGCTATCATCCGGACTGGAACACCGCGATCTACAATTTCGGCCGCGTCGAGGTCCTGTCCTATCTCATCAACAATGCGCTCTACTGGGCGGAGAAATTCCACCTCGACGGCCTGCGGGTCGATGCTGTCGCCTCGATGCTCTATCTCGATTATTCCCGCCGCGAGGGAGAATGGATCCCCAACGAATATGGCGGTCGTGAAAACCTCGAATCCGTCCGCTTCCTGCAGAAGATGAATTCGCTCTCCTACGGCGCGCATCCCGGCGTGATGACGATTGCCGAGGAGAGTACCTCATGGCCGAAGGTCTCGGCACCGGTTCACGAAGGCGGCCTCGGCTTCGGCTTCAAGTGGAACATGGGCTTCATGCACGACACGCTGAGCTATCTGGCGCGCGAGCCGATCCACCGCAAGCACCATCACAACGCCATCACCTTCGGCCTCGTCTACGCCTTTGCCGAAAACTTCGTCCTGCCCTTGAGCCATGATGAAGTGGTCCACGGCAAGGGATCGCTGATCGCCAAGATGGCCGGTGACGACTGGCAGAAATTTGCCAATCTCAGGGCCTATTATGGCTTCATGTGGGGCTATCCCGGCAAGAAGCTCTTGTTCATGGGCCAGGAATTCGCCCAGTGGAGTGAGTGGAGCGAAAGCAGGGCACTCGACTGGAACCTGCTCAGCTACCACCCGCACGAAGGCATGCGCCGCCTCGTTCGCGACCTCAATTTCTGCTACCGTTCGAAACCCGCGCTGCATGCCCGCGACTGCGAGGGCGAAGGCTTCCGCTGGCTGGTGGTCGACGATGCCGACAATTCCGTCTTTGCCTGGCTGCGCATGTCGCCGGGCGAAAAGCCGGTCGCCGTCATCACCAATTTCACGCCGGTCTATCGCGAGAACTACCGCCTTCCCCTGCCGCATGCAGGAAAATGGCGCGAAATTCTCAACACCGACGCCGAGATCTACGGCGGCAGTGGCAAGGGCAATGGCGGCAAGGTACAGGCTGTGGATGCGGGAGGAACCATCCACGCCGATGTCACATTGCCGCCTCTGGCCACCATCATGCTGGAACTCGAAAATATCGCATAGGGAGGGAACAATGAACGACAAACGCATCCAGCCCCTGTCACGTGACGCCATGGCCTATGTTCTGGCCGGCGGCCGCGGCAGCCGCCTGAAGGAACTGACCGACCGTCGTGCAAAGCCGGCCGTCTATTTCGGCGGCAAGGCTCGCATCATCGACTTTGCCCTCTCCAATGCGCTGAATTCCGGCATTCGCCGCATCGGCGTCGCCACCCAATACAAGGCTCACTCGCTGATCCGCCATATGCAGCGCGGCTGGAACTTCCTGCGTCCCGAGCGCAACGAGAGCTTCGACATCCTGCCCGCCTCCCAGCGCGTCTCCGAAACGCAATGGTATGAAGGCACCGCCGACGCAGTCTACCAGAACATCGATATCATCGAGGGCTATGCCACCGAATACATGGTCATCCTCGCCGGCGACCACGTCTACAAGATGGACTACGAGTTGATGCTGCAGCAGCACGTCAATTCCGGTGCCGACGTCACGGTCGGCTGCCTGGAAGTGCCGCGCATGGAAGCGACCGGCTTCGGCGTCATGCATGTCAACGACAAGGACGAGATCATCGATTTCGTCGAAAAGCCCGCCGATCCGCCGGGCATTCCCGGCAAGCCGGATTTCGCGCTGGCCTCGATGGGCATCTACGTCTTCCACACCAAGTTCCTGATCGATGCGCTGCGACGCGACGCAGCCGATCCCGCATCGAGCCGCGACTTCGGCAAGGACATCATTCCTTACATCGTCGAGCATGGTAAGGCCGTCGCCCACCGCTTCGCCGACAGCTGCGTCCGCTCCGACTTCGAGCACGAGCCCTACTGGCGCGATGCCGGCACGATCGACGCCTACTGGCAGGCCAATATCGACCTGACCGAGATCGTCCCCGGCCTCGACCTCTACGACAAGTCCTGGCCGATCTGGACCTATGCGGAACTCACTGCACCGGCAAAATTCGTCCATGACGACGAGGATCGCCGCGGCTCGGCCACATCCTCGGTCATATCCGGCGATTGCATCATTTCCGGCTCGTCCTTGAACCGCAGCCTGCTGTTCACCGGCGTGCGCGCCAATTCCTATTCGCGCCTGGAAGGGGCCGTCATCCTGCCGAATGTCAGGATCGGCCGCCGCGCCCAGTTGAAGGATGTCGTCATCGACCACGGTGTCGCCATCCCCGAGGGCCTTGTCGTCGGCGAGGACCCGGAACTCGATGCAAAGCGCTTCCGCCGCACCGAGAACGGCATCTGCCTGATCACCCAGAAGATGATCGATAAGTTGGACTTGTGATGCAGGTCCTCTCGGTCGCTTCCGAAGTCTATCCTCTGGTGAAGACGGGCGGGCTGGCCGACGTGGCCGGCGCGCTGCCGATCGCACTCGCCAAGCAGGATATCGCCGTCAAGACGCTGATGCCTGGCTATCCCGCCGTCATGCGGATTGCCGAAGGTGCCGCCCTGCGTCGCACCTTTCCCGATCTTCTCGGTGTCGAAGCCCATATCCTTGAAATCGAGTACAAGGGCCTCGACCTGTTGATCCTCGACTGCCCTGAACTCTTCGACCGGCAGGGCGGTCCCTATCTCGATACCGACGGCAAGGATTACACGGACAACTGGCGCCGCTTCGCCGCCCTGTCCAAGGCCGGCGCCATCATTGCCCAGCAGGGCCTGACCGGCGACCCCGGCAGCTGGCAGCCGGATCTCGTCCATGTCCATGACTGGCAGGCGGCCATGCTGCCGGCCTATATGCGCTATGCGGCGGAAGCCGAACTGCCGAGCGTCATCACCATCCACAACATCGCCTTCCAGGGCGTGTTCGATGCCGAGATCTTCCCCGAACTGGAGCTGCCACCGCACGCCTTTTCGATCGATGGCATCGAATATTACGGCAAGGTTTCCTTCCTCAAGGCGGGACTGCAGGCGAGCTGGGAAATCTCCACCGTCAGTCCGTCCTATGCCGAGGAAGTTCTGACCCCGGAATTCGGCATGGGGCTCGAAGGCCTGCTGCACAGCCGCTCGGACGATCTGACCGGTATCGTCAACGGCATCGACACCGATGTCTGGAACCCGCAGACGGATCCGCTTCTGGCCAGTACCTATTCGGCGGCAACGCTGAAGGCGCGCTCAGACAACAAGCGGCTGGTGGCCGAGCGCTTTGCGCTCGATGCCGGCGACGGTCCGCTGTTCTGCGTCATCTCGCGCCTCACCGAGCAGAAAGGCATGGATCTTCTTGCCGAGACGCTGGACGATCTGGTCACCCATGGCGCCCGGCTTGCCGTGCTCGGCTCGGGCAACAAGACGCTCGAAGATGCCTTCCATGCCGCAGCGATCCGCCATCCCGGCCGGATCGGCGTGATTGCTGCCTATGACGAACCATTATCCCATCTGATGCAGGCGGGCTGCGACGCGATCGTCATTCCCTCGCGCTTCGAACCCTGTGGCCTCACCCAGCTTTACGGCCTGCGCTATGGCTGCGTGCCGATTGTCGCCCGCACCGGCGGCCTCAACGACACGGTGATCGACGCGAGCCATGCCGGACTGGCGGCCAAGGCCGCAACCGGCATCTCCTTCGGCCCCCTCACCGCCGATAACCTCGCCCGTGCGCTCCGCCGCGCCATCCGCCTCTATGAGGATGACAAGGTCTGGACTGTCATACAGAAGCAGGGCATGAAATCGGATGTTTCGTGGAACCGCAGCGCAGCTCTCTACGCCGCGCTGTTTTCCGAGATCCTTGCAAGAAAAGGTATTTGAGTATGATCAAGACCGTCGCAACCACCCCCTACCAGGATCAGAAGCCTGGCACGTCCGGCCTGCGCAAGAAGGTTCCGGTCTTCGCCCAGCCGAACTACGCTGAAAATTTCATTCAATCGATTTTCGACAGCCTCGAAGGCTTTGAAGGCAAGACGCTGGTGATCGGCGGCGATGGTCGCTACTACAACCGCGAAGTCATCCAGAAGGCGATCAAGATGGCCGCAGCCTCAGGCTTCGGCAAGGTCATGGTCGGCCAGGGCGGCATTCTCTCCACCCCGGCGGCATCCAACATCATCCGCAAATATCATGCCTTCGGCGGCATCGTTCTCTCCGCCAGCCACAACCCCGGCGGCCCGACCGAAGATTTCGGCATCAAGTACAATATCGGCAATGGCGGTCCGGCTCCGGAAAAGATCACCGACGCCATCTTCGCCCGTACCAAGGTCATCGATACCTACAAGATCGCCGATGTCGCCGATCTCGACCTCGACAAGATCGGCTCCTTCAAGGTGGCGGGCATGGCGGTCGAAGTCATCGATCCGGTCACCGACTATGCCGAACTGATGGAACAGCTGTTCGATTTCGGCGCCATCCGGGCGCTCATCGCCAGCGGCGTGCGCGTGGTGATCGATAGTATGGGCGCCGTCACCGGCCCCTATGCCACGGAAATCCTCGAAAACCGCCTTGGTGCGCCGGAAGGGTCCGTCCGCAATGCCACGCCGCTGCCGGATTTCGGCGGCCATCACCCCGACCCGAACCTCGTCCACGCCAAGGAACTCTATGACGATGTCATGAGCAAGGACGGCCCGCATTTCGGCGCCGCGTCCGACGGTGACGGCGACCGCAACATGATCGTCGGCAAGGGCATGTTCGTCACCCCGTCCGACAGCCTTGCGATCATCGCCGCCAATGCCAAGCTCGCCCCCGGCTATGCCAAGGGCATTGCCGGCATCGCCCGCTCCATGCCGACCAGTGCCGCCGCCGACCGCGTCGCCGAAAAGCTGAAGATCGGCATGTACGAGACGCCGACCGGCTGGAAGTTCTTCGGCAACCTGCTCGATGCCGGCAAGGCGACGATCTGCGGCGAGGAAAGCTTCGGCACCGGCTCCGACCACGTGCGCGAGAAGGACGGCCTCTGGGCCGTGCTCTTCTGGCTGAACATCATGGCCGGCCGCAACGAAAGCGTCGCCGAGATCGTCAGGAAGCACTGGGCCGAATACGGCCGCAACTACTATTCGCGCCACGACTATGAGGAAGTGGATTCGGATGCCGCCAACGGCATGATGACGGCACTGCGCGACAAGCTCGCCACCCTGCCCGGCCAGTCCTTCGGCGCGCTGAAGGTCGCGGCCGCCGACGATTTCGCCTATCACGATCCGGTCGATGGCTCCGTCTCCAAGAACCAGGGCATCCGCGTCCTCTTCGAAGGCGGCTCCCGCGTCGTCTTCCGCCTTTCCGGCACCGGCACTTCGGGCGCCACGATCCGCGTCTATGTCGAGCGCTACGAGCCCGATCCGGCCAAGCACGGCATCGACACCCAGGAAGCACTCGCCGACCTGATCGCCGTCGCCGACGAGATTTCCGACCTGAAGAAGCGCTCGGGCCGCGATGCGCCGACGGTGATTACGTGATTTACATTATGGGGCAGGCCCGACGGAGTTGCCCCTCACACTAACCCTCTCCCCGCAAGCGGGGAGAGGGGACTTGCTCCACTCGACATTGGAGCCAGAGAGCAAGGTTGCCACTTGCGTCCTTCTCCCCGTCTCTACGGGGAGAAGGTGCCGGCAGGCGGATGAGGGGCAGCCTCACCTATGGACGCTGATAAATCCACACCAACAGCGCAGAGACAAATCGGCATGCCTCAACCGACAAAGCCCAAACTCGGTGCAACCCTCACCTCCGACGGTGTCGATTTCGCCGTCTGGTCCTTTTCGGCCGAAAAGATCGAACTCTGCCTCTTCGACGCCGAGGGCGCTGAACAGACCCACGAGATGAGCCGCGGCGATGATGATATCCACCGTGTCTCGCTAAAGGGCATGTCCGCCGGCCAGCTCTATGGCTATCGCGCCACCGGCCCCTACGATCCGGACAGGGGTCTCTGGTTCGATCCGTCCAAACTCCTGGTCGATCCCTATGCCAGGGAACTCGATCGCCACTTCCAGCATCATCGGGATCTCTCGATCTATTCGGTCGACACGGCCGCGATCGTGCCGAAGGCGATCGTCACGGAGGATATCGAAGCGGCCATAGCGCCCGCCCTGCTCCCTCCCGGTGGCCTCGTCTACGAGATCGCGGTCAGGCCCTTCACCATCCTCCATCCCGATATCCCGGAAGAGATCCGCGGCACCGTTGCAGCGCTTGCCCATCCTGCCATCATCGCCCATCTGAAATCGATTGGCGTCGATGCAATCGAGCTGATGCCGATCACCGCATGGATCGACGAACGCCATCTGCCACCGCTTGGTCTTACCAACGGCTGGGGCTACAATCCCGTTGCCCTCATGGCGCTCGACCCCCGCCTCTGCCCCGGCGGCATGACGGAGTTGCGAGAAACAGTCGCCGGGCTGCACGAGGCCGGCATCGGCGTGATCCTCGATCTCGTCTTCAACCATACCGGCGAGAGCGACCGTTACGGCGCCACGCTTTCCATGCGCGGGCTCGACAATCCAGCCTATTATCGCCATCTGCCGAACGATCCGGGCGAACTCGTCAACGATACCGGCACCGGCAATACGATTGCCGCCGACCATCCGATGGTACGGCGATTGATCGTCGACACGCTCCGTCACTTCGTCTCGAAGGCCGGTGTCGATGGGTTCCGCTTCGACCTTGCACCCGTCGTCGGTCGCACCGCCACAGGCTTCGACCCGAACGGCGCCACGCTGAAAGCCATGCTGACCGACGAACTGCTCAAGGATCGCATCTTCATCGCCGAGCCCTGGGATATCGGGCCGGGCGGCTATCAGCTCGGCAACTTCCCCGAACCCTTCATCGAATGGAACGACCGCGCCCGCGACGACATGCGCCGCTACTGGCGCGGCGACCAGTGGATGACCGGCGCGCTCGCCACCCGGCTTGCCGGTTCATCCGACATCTTCGAAAAATCCGGCCGCGGCCGCAGCGTCAATTTTCTCGCCGCCCATGACGGCTTCACCCTGTTCGATCTCGTCTCGAACGAGCACAAGCACAACGACGCCAATGGCGAGGACAATCGCGACGGCCATAACGAGAACTATTCCTGGAACAACGGCGCCGAAGGCCTGACCACGGACCCGGACGTGCAGGAACGTCGCCGCCGCGACATACGCGCCCTTCTTTCCACCCTTTTTGCCAGCCGCGGCACGATCATGCTCACCATGGGCGATGAGGCCGGCCGATCCCAGCGCGGCAACAACAATGCCTATTGCCAGGACAATGAAATCACCTGGATGGACTGGCGGGAACTCGATGCCGGCGTGATGCGGCATACCGCCGCCCTCTCCCGCCTGCGCAGGCGATTCTCCGTCTTTTCCGAAACCGGTTTCTTCAGCGGTCAAGGAGATGTCGAATGGCTCTCTCCATCCGGACTGGCCATGCAGGCAGGGGATTGGGACAATCCCGATAACCATTTGATCGGCATGCTACTCGCCACCAACGACCTCGAAAACGGCCGCGCGACGCGCCTTGCAGTCCTTTTCAATCGCGGGCGTGACGATGCCGATTTCGAACTGCCCGGCATGGGCTGGCATGAGGTTTTGACGAATGCTCCATGGGCAGGAAAACTTGATTCACGAAGCGTCGCCTTCTGCATCGAAGCGTGATAGGCCGGTAGCGGGCGGACATTTCTCGAGTACGAGCGGTGCATTGAATGCGTGAGATTTCGTTGGCGGACGTGCCGGGCCTGGTAGGCCATGAACTGGGCATATCCGATTGGATTATCGTCGATCAGACCATGATCGACCAGTTTGCGGATGCCACCCTCGACCACCAGTTCATCCATGTCGATCCCGTGCGAGCGGCGGAAAGCCCGTTCGGCGGCACCATCGCCCACGGTTTCCTGACACTTTCGCTGCTGTCGGCGATGAACTTCGGCGGCGTTCCGAAGATCCGCGAACAGACGATGGGCATCAACTACGGTTTCGACAAGATCCGTTTCATGTCGCCGGTCAAATGCGGTGCGCGGGTGCGCGGACGTTTCGTCCTTTCCGATTGCCGTTTCCGCGGCGCCGGCATGCTGATGACCACCTATGAAGTGTCGGTCGAGATCGAGAACGAAAAGAAGCCCGCCCTGACGGCCAACTGGATCACCATCGTGCAGTTCGATCCGAAGGATCGACCGGAAGGCGTCTGATGCACATCGCGCAAAAGTGTGCAGCGGTCTCTGCGAAGGACATGCGATAGAGAGGGCTTGAAGCGCAGTGGCGAATCCAAGGGATCGCGCCGCCTTGCTTCTGCTGCAGGGTTGGCGGCCCCGCCACCATGCTGGTAGGCTGCCCCATCAGCCCATGCATTCAATGACGCCTGAAATTGATTGAAGGTTTTGCCCATGACGAATTCCGCAACCGCGCTTTGCCGAATGGTCCTCTCCTGGATGATCTGGCCTGCGATATTCTGCGGTGGTCTCGTCGGCTGCTATTTCGCCTTTCAATCCGCCTCGCATCTCCTCTGGTTCAATGTCGTCTATCTCTCGGTCGTGGCCATCATCGCCATCTTCGAGCGGCTCATGCCCTATGAGCAGACCTGGCTGAAGAGAGACAACGAGACCTTCAACGACATCGCCCACACGCTGCTCAACAAGGGCGGCGTGCAGATCGCCGCCGCGATCGGCACCTCGGCCCCGATGGCGGTCGCAACCGTCGCCCAGCCGGTCTTCGTCCTGCCGGTCAGGCTGTGGCCGGATAGCTGGCCCTTTGCCCTGCAGGTCGTGCTCGGCCTGATCATCGCCGAATTCGGCCTCTACTGGGCCCATAGGCTCGCCCATGAAAAGATGTCGCTCTGGCGCTTCCATGCCCTGCACCACAGCGTCGAACGCCTGTGGGTGATCAATACCGGCCGCTTCCATGTCGTCGATTCGCTGGTCAAGATCGCGCTGAGCCAGATCCCGCTCTATCTCCTCGGCGCGCCTCTGCCGGTGTTTCTCTGGATCGGTGCGGTCACGGCATTCATCGGCTTGTTGACCCATTGCAATATCGAGGTCAGGACCGGCCCGCTCGACTGGTTGATGAGTACCCCGCGCCTGCATCGCTGGCACCATTCCAGGCTGCTCGCCGAGGGCAATACCAATTACGGCGAAAACCTCGTTCTATGGGACATGGTCTTCGGCACCTATTACAATCCGCCGCGCCCCTCCTCGACCAATATCGGCATCAGCGGCCGCGTCGCCAAAACCTTCCTCGGTCAGCTTGCCCAGCCGTTCTCCGCCAAGGGGTTCAGGGAGATCATGGGACGCAAACCTAAAGCGGTGCCCTCGGCCGTTTCAGGCTCCGATCCAGGCGAGAACACGGCCGTCACGACGCCGGCAGAATAGGTTTACGCCTTTCCGGGGCAGGCATGCTTGCCAAGCTCACCCCATATCCAGCATCAGCATGCCGAGAAGCGGCGGAACCGCAGCGCCGATGACGATCGGCGCGGTGCGTGCAGCCGTCAGCCCGACCGTCGATCCCGCAATCCCGGCGGCGATCAATGCTGCCATCGGCATTGTCAGGTTGCGGTCGATCCCCGGCGCGAAGGAGGCGAGCAACGCGGCAATGGCTGCCACGCCGCCGACGATGAACCCTTTCCACAATTCGATGCCGGCAAACCTTGCCGCAACGCCGCCGCCGGCAACTGCTGTTGCAAGACCAAGCGCGATCCAGTGAATTTCCGGCATGAAAAACCCTCCCGATTGAACCGGGAGGGTGTGATATTGATCGAAATCCTGCAATTGGCCGATGGTCGAAGACCGGTCGTCAGAGTGCTGCGTCTCGCGCGCCTTCTGCAAGAAGCCCGAAGGCATAGGTGGAAAACGACCGCCAGACCTCGACCCGGAACGCATCTTCCGCGGTCCGGAGCAACACGATCTCCACCTTGCCGAACAGCGTGCGCGAGCATGCACCGACCGGGAACACGTCGAGCGACAGATCCTGCGCGCAACCGGCATTGATCGCGTCGGCCGCGCCCGGCCCGGAGACGAGGATGGCGGTGTTGCGGTGGGAGATATCGGTTGCCGAATGCAGCGCACCGGATTTCGCGGCATCAGCAACAAGGCTACTGCCGACTTCCGACCCGCCATCGGCAAACACCAGCCATTCGTCCGGTCCGATCCACATCGCCGTGCGCCCACTGGCCGAGGACGACGTCTTCGGCCTGACCGGCAATTCGACTCCGAGTGCGGCAGAAAGTGCCGCGACATCCTCGGCGCGCACACGCAGGTTGATCCGCTCGGCAGGCGCGGCCGGCTCCAGCCGCGCGGTGGCCGAGCCGCCGTGGGCGCCGGAAAGCGGAAGACTGCGGGTTGCGATATTGGAACCAAGCTCAGCCATTGATGCGGCCTCCTTCCTTGTCGAAGAACACCAGGTCGGTCACTTCGACGGCAATCGTCTTGTCGGGCATCGGCACATAGAGCGTCTCGCCCATCCTCGTCCGCCCGCCAGACACGAGTGCGAACGCGATCGAACGGCCGAGATTTTCCGACCAATAGGACGAGGTGACATGGCCGAGCATGGTCATCGGCTTCGGCTGGTTCGGGTCGGCGACGATCTGCCCCCCTTCTTCCAGCACTTCGAGCGGATCCTTGGTGATGAGACCGACCAGCTGCTTGCGGCCTTCGCGCACGAGATCCGGACGCTTGAGGCCGCGGATACCGACGAAATCCGTCTTCTTCTTGGAAACGGCCCAGCCATAGCCCGCATCGTCCGGCGTCACGGTTCCGTCCGTATCCTGCCCGACGATGATATAGCCCTTTTCGGCACGCAGGATATGCATGGTCTCAGTGCCGTAAAGGCAGGCGCCCATGCCTCGTGCCCGCTCCCATACGGCCTTCAGCACAGCCGGACCGAAATCGGCCGGCACGTTGATCTCGTAGCCGATCTCGCCGGTAAACGACACGCGGAAGAGACGCGCCGGCACGCCCATGACCGTGCATTCCGCAACGCTCATATGCGGGAAGGCCTCGTTGGAAATATCGAGCCCTTCGACGAACGGCTCGATGATCTCGCGCGCCTTCGGCCCCTGCACCGCAATCACCGCCCACTGCTCGCTGGTCGAGGTGAGCCACACCTTGAGGTCCGGGAATTCCGTCTGCAGATAGTCTTCCATGTGGTTGAGCACGCGCGGCGCACCGCCGGTCGTCGTCGTCACATGGAACCGGTCCTCGGCCAGACGCCCGACGACGCCGTCGTCATAGACGAAGCCGTCCTCGCGGGTCATGATCCCGTAGCGGCATTTGCCGGGCTTCAGCGTATCCCAGGCATTGGTGTACATCAGGTTGAGGAATTTTGCCGCATCCGGCCCCACCACCTCGATCTTGCCGAGCGTCGAGGCATCGAACACGCCGCCAACCGTGCGCACCGTCTTGCATTCGCGGTTGACCGCAGTGTGCATGTCTTCGCCGCGCTTGGGGAAATACCAGGCGCGCTTCCAGTTACCGACGTTTTCGAACTCCGCGCCTTCGGCTTCTTCGAATGCATGCATCGGCGTCTTGCGCGCCGGATCGAACAGCTCGCCGCGCGAGTGGTTGATCAGCGTGCCGTAGGTGACCGGCGTGTAGGGCGCACGGAAGGTCGTCAGGCCCACCTGCGGGATCGGGCGACCCAGCATTTCCGACGCAATCGCCAGACCATGCATGTTGGAAAGTTTGCCCTGGTCCGATGCCATGCCATTGGTGGTAAAGCGCTTGATATGCTCGATCGAATGCATCCCCTCGCGCACCGCAAGGCGGATGTCCTTCGCCGTCACGTCATGCTGGAAGTCGACAAAGGCCTTCACCGCATGTTCCGGCCCTGCACCTTCGCCGGCACCGACCATACCGCCGGTCCAGTCGAAGCGGTTTTCGCCCGAAAGCGCCAACCGGCCGCCACCGGCGGTAATCGCCTCGTCGATCAGTTCGGCAAGATCGTCGGTCCCGTTGCAGGCGCCGACCGAGATCGCGTTCTGCGCATAGATATCCGGCACGAAGCGCTGGTTTGCCTCATCGAACTTGAGCTTGCCGCGCGACTGCGAGAACAGATGCACGGATGGCGTCCAGCCGGCCGATACGATCAGCGCATCGACCTTGATCTTGCGGCGATCGAAATTGCCGTTGCGGGCAACTGTCATGGAATTGATCCGCAGGCGGCCCGACGTGTCGACGACCGCATGACCGGTCAGGACGTCGATCCCGAGCTTGCGGGCCTCGGCCAGAACCGCCTCGCCCGGCCGGTCGCGGCAATCGATGATCGCAGCGATCGCCACACCGGCGCGCTTCAGGTCGAAGGCGGTCTCATAGGCGGAATCGTGCGCCGTATAGACGCCGACATTGCGGCCGACGGCAACGCCGTGGTGATTGAGGAAGCTGCGCGCCGCCGATGCCAGCATGATGCCGGGACGGTCATTGTTGGCGAACACCATGTGCCGCTCGATCGAACCGGTCGCAAGCACGACCTTCTTCGTCCGCACCTGCCACAGGCGTTCGCGCGGCGCATCCTTGGATGGCTTGGCGATATGGTCGGTCACCCGTTCAACGAGACCGAGGAAACCATGATTATAGTAGCCGAACACCGTCGTGCGGGTCAGCACCGTCACATTCGGCATCGCCTTCAGCGTCGCAGCCGTGGCCTGCGCCCAGTCATAACCGTTCTGGCCATCGATCATCGTCGATGACTCGGCATGCAGCGCACCGCCGACCTCGGGCTGTTCGTCGACCAGAATGACCTTCTTGCCTGTCGCGGCAGCAGAGAGCGCCGCCGTCAGGCCGGCAACACCCGCGCCTGCGATCAGCACGTCGCAATGAACGTAGCGGCTGGCATAGTGATCCGGATCGTCTTCCGTCGGCGCGACGCCGAGCCCCGCCGAGCGGCGGATGATCGGTTCGTAGATCTTGTGCCAGGCTTCCTTCGGCCACATGAAGGTCTTGTAGTAGAACCCGGCGGCAAAGAATGGCGCAAGCACATCATTGACCGCACCGATATCGTGCTTCAACGAAGGCCAGCGGTTCTGCGAGGCGATCTTCGCACCGTCGAACACTTCCTGCACCGTGGCACGCACGTTCGGCTGGCGGCGGGCCGCATCGCGGGATACGTCGAGCAGTGCATTCGGCTCTTCCGGGCCGGATGTCAGGATGCCGCGCGGGCGGTGATATTTGAACGAGCGGCCGAGAAGATGCACGCCATGCGCCAGGAGCGCGGAGGCGACCGTATCGCCCTCGAGCGCGGTGTAGTTCTTGCCATCGAAGGTGAAGCGCGCGGTGCGGGCCGGCGTGTGTCGGCCGGCGCCCTTGATGCGGAATGCGCCGCTATTGGAAGAAGAACTCATCGGTTGTCTCCCTCCGTCGCTTCCCAGGTTTCGACGCTTGCGTCTTCCACGATCGCCGCGGCTTTCTCGGCAACCGGCACGGGCTGTTTCGGCAGGCCTGCCTTGTAGGTCATCAGGAACTTGTCGCTCACCGTATCGCGGGCCGCATTGAAGAAACGACCGCAGCCGTTCAAATGCCGCCAGCGCTCATAGGTGAGGCCTTTTTCATTGTTACGAAGGAAGAAATATTCGGCAAATTCCTGGTCGGAAATGGCCGCGATATTCTCCGGCCGCGCGATATGCGCTTCGCCGGCCCAATGGAATTCGAGCTCCGAGCGATCTTCCTCGCAATAGGGGCAGTGGATCAAAAGCATCTGGTCTATTCCCCTGTAATCAGTGCGCCACGGCAGCAGCAGCCGCCTCGTCGATCAGCCGGCCGGTGCGGAACCGGTCGAGCGTCAGGCCGGCCGCCAGCTTGTGCGGCTCGCCCCTGGCGATCAGATGGGCAAACAAATGGGCCGAACCCGGCGTAGCCTTGAAACCACCCGTGCCCCAACCGCAGTTGAGGAACAGGCCCGGCACCGGCGTGACGCCCTGGATCGGCGAACGGTCGGGCGTGTTATCGGTGATGCCGCCCCATTGGCGCATCATCTTCACCCGGCGGAAGATCGGGAAGAGTTCGCAGATGGCGTCCAGCGTATGGGTGATGATCTGCAGGCCACCGGTCTGCGAGTAGGAATTGTACTGGTCGGTGCCGGCGCCGATGACAAGCTCGCCCTTGTCCGACTGCGAGATATAGGCATGCACGGTGTTCGACATGACGACGCAGGGGAAGATCGGCTTCATCGGCTCGGAAACCAGGGCCTGCAGCGGATTGGAATTGAGCGGCACGCGTACGCCCGCCATTTCCATGACGACCGTGTTGTGGCCCGAGGCCGACACGCCGATCTTCTTGGCGCCGATGAACCCGCGCGAGGTTTCCACGCCCTGCACTTCGCCATTCGGCCCGCGACGGATACCGGTCACTTCGCAATTCTGGATGATGTGCACGCCGCGGTCTGCCGCCGCACGCGCATAGCCCCAGGCGACCGCATCATGGCGGGCCGTGCCGCCACGGCGCTGGACGGCGGCACCGTTGATCGGATGGCGGGCCGTCTTGGAAATGTCGAGGACCGGCACGAAGGCTTTCGCCTGCTCGGGCGTCATCCATTCATTGTCGATGCCGTAAAGCCGGTTGGCATGGATATGCCGCTTGAACGACTGCTCGTCATGAATGTTGTGCGACAGCATCATCACGCCGCGCGGCGAATACATGACATTGTAATTGAGCTCCTGGCTCAAGCCCTCCCAGAGCTTCAGCGAATGCTCGAAAATGTCCATGCTCTCTTCATAGAGATAGTTGGAACGGATGATCGTCGTGTTGCGCCCGGTATTGCCGCCGCCGAGCCAGCCCTTTTCGATCACCGCGACATTTGTGATGCCATGCTCCTTGGCAAGATAATAGGCCGCCCCCAGACCATGACCGCCGGCGCCGATGATGATCACGTCATAGCTGGATCGCGGCTCGGGAGACGTCCACTGCGCCTCCCATCCCTTGTGAGCGCGCATTGCCTCGCGAGCTATGGCGAAAACCGAATATTTGCGCATCGCGCCTCTCTTCCTTGGCTAAGCCCACCGGTCGCAAACGACCCTCAGGGACTTGGGTAGTGCCATACCCATCGCAAATCAATATGCGCCGCAATGGCCACATTGCGACGCATCGGAAGATTGTTTCGACACGATTGAAAATGCCGCGACGGCAGCAGGCAAGCTTTCCATCCAACGCGGCGACGGCCCGCCATGCCCTCGCCATCGGCCATTGCCTCGCGTCACAGACCGTCGCACGCCCCAGGCCCATCGGGCCAATAACATGGCCAAACGTGCGGACCTGATTATCACAACCATTTTTCACATTACCGGCGTTAGCCTATATGGACTTCCGCGGACTCATCTGCTATTGCGCACACAAATCGCACGGCCGGACGCCGGGCATCACTATGACTTCGCCTCGAATCCAAGACGATCACCTGGCGACCAACAAACCAAAGGAACGGGATTTCACGTGCAGGTACTTGTCCGCGATAACAACGTTGATCAGGCTCTCCGCGCTCTCAAGAAGAAGCTGCAGCGCGAAGGCGTTTTCCGCGAAATGAAGATGCGCGAAAGCTACGAAAAGCCTTCGGAAAAGCGCGCTCGCGAAAAGGCTGAAGCTGTTCGTCGTGTTCGCAAGCTGGCTCGCAAGCGCATGCAGCGCGAAGGCCTGCTGCCCAGCACGCGCCCTGCTCGCTAATCGGCCGTCTTTTAGACGCTTTTATGTGAATAAAGAGCGGGGGCGACTTTGGCGCCGCCGCTTTTTTCATTGTTCCGGGTTAAATCAAACCCACTTTGCCGATACGAGGACCTGCGCCTGATGGCCGCCAAGACTTCCGTTGATACCGATGGAATCATCGTTTCCCGCCCTTCGTTCCTGATCAATATCCGCGCGCGTGGGCCTGTTCTGGCTGCGATGATCGGTGTGGCGAGCCTCGCCGGCTGCGCAACAGGTCCAACCACCAACGACGTCATTGCCGTCGATCGCGCCCAGGGCTCGCAGGAAAACATCGCATCGCTGACGTCGGTCATCAATGCCAATCCGCAGGATCCGGAAGGTTACAACAGCCGCGGCTCGGCTTACGGCCGTGCTGGCGAGAACCGCCGTGCGATCGACGACTTTACCCGCGCCATCCAGCTGAACCCGCAATTCTACCAGGCCTATGCCAACCGCGCGCTCGTCCTGCGCAGCATGGGCAAGCCGGTCGATGCGGTCAATGATTACAATCGCGCCCTGCAGATCAATCCGAATTACGACGTCGCCTATATCGGCCGTGGCAATATCTATCGCCAGGCCGGCCGCAACGACGAAGCCTTCAACGATTTCAACAAGGCCATCCAGCTCGATACGACGGACGGGCGCGCCTATCACAACCGCGGCCTGATCTATCAGATCCGCGGCCAGCAGGATAAGGCGATCGAGGACTTCTCCAAGGCGATCTCGCTGTCGCCGAGCTCGCCGGAACCCTATAACGGCCGCGGCACCTCCTATATCGCGCTCAACGACGACGACAACGCCTTCGCCGACTTCAACCGCGCAATCGAGCTGAACGACAAGGTAGCGGAATCCTGGGCCAACCAGGCACTCGTCTACGAGCGTCGCGGCGACCGTGGCCGCGCCTACAAGTCCTACGCGCACGCCATGCGTCTCGACCCGAACTACCAGCCGGCAGTTGATGGCGCAAACCGCACCCGCGGCAACAGCTAAGACCGGCCTGCCCCGTCAAAAGACGGGGCAACCTCACATGATCTGGCCGCAGCCGTATGTCCTGCCTGCCTGAACGGCGAAGGCCTCCTTTCAGGGAGCTTGCCATGTCACGCAGCATCATCGTCATCGGCGGCGGCATCATCGGCGCCTCGATCGCCTGGCACCTCACGATCGCAGGCGCCAAGGTGCGCCTCGTCTGCGAAAAGCCCGGCGGTATCGCCACGCCCAATTCCTTCGCCTGGATCAATGCCAGCTGGGGCAATCCTCACGACTATTTCAAGCTGCGCATGCGCTCAATCCGGGAATGGTCGCGTCTCGGCAAGGATGTTGCGGGCCTGCCGCTGTCCTGGCAGGGCGGTCTCTGCTGGGACCTGCCGGAAGACAAGCTCCTGGCCTATGCGGAAGAACACACATCCTGGGGCTATGATATAAAGCGCCTTGATGCCGCGGAAATCAGCGCCCGCGAACCGGCCTTGGTCAATATCCCCGAAATGGCGCTGTCGGCGCCGCTCGAAGGCGTGGCAGAACCGCGTGACGCGGCAATGATCCTGATCGCCGATGCGATGCGGCGCGGCATGGAAACGGTCGAGAATGCGCGTGTGACCGCCCTCAAGCGCGACACGGCCGGCCGGGTCTCCGGCGTCGCCACCGACAGGGGCGAATGGACGGTCGACGAAATCGTGCTGGCCGCCGGAGCGGAGACGGCAACGCTCGCGGCCGGTATCGGGGTGGATGTGCCGATCCACACCCCGCCCGGCCTTCTCGTCCATTCGAAGCCTGTTCCGCCGATGTTGAACGGCCTTGTCATCGCCCCCGAACTGCATCTGCGCCAGACAGCCGAGGGCCGGATCGTTGCCGGATCGGATTTCGGTGGCACGGATCCAGGTACGGATCCCGACGCCGCGGCAGACGAGCTTTTCTCGAAGGTGAAATCCTTCCTCAAGGGCGGCGAAAACCTCGAACTCGACTTCCACACCACCGGCTACCGGCCAACCCCGAAGGATGGCTTTCCAATTGTCGGGCGCGTGGCGGGGAGAGACGGGCTTTACCTCGCCGTCACCCATTCCGGCATCACGCTGGCTCCCGCACTTGGCCTCTTTGCCGCCCGCGAGATCCTCGATGGCGAAGACGAAGCGCTGCTTGCGCCCTATAGGCTGCAGCGCTTCGCCTGACCGTCATCAGCGCCAGCCAAGGGCCGGCGCGACATGCTTTAGGATCGCCTCGATCACATGGGCGTTGTATTCCACGCCCAGCTGGTTCGGCACGGTCAGAAGCAACGTGTCGGCTTCGGCGATTGCCTCGTCCTCACGCAGCTGTGCGATCAGCTGATCAGGCTCCGCCGCATAAGAGCGGCCGAAGATCGCCCGCGTATTCTCGTCGATGAAGCCGATCGAATCGTCTTCCTTGCCGCCGCGGCCAAAATAGGCACGGTCGCGATCATCGACCAGCGCGAAGATTGAGCGGCTGACGGAAACCCGCGGCTCCCGCTTGTGGCCCGCTTCCTTCCAGGCCTCGCGATAGGCGCGGATCTGCTTGGCCTGCTGTATATGGAAGGCCTCGCCTGTTTCGTCGTCCTTCAGGGTCGAGCTCTGCAGGTTCATGCCCTTCTGCGCCGCCCAGATGGCGGTGGCATTGGAACCGGCCCCCCACCAGATACGCTCGCCCAGCCCCTCGGAATGCGGCTCGAGCCGCAACAGGCCCGGAGGATTGGGAAACATCGGGCGCGGATTGGGCTTGGCGAACCCCTGCCCCTTCAGGACGTCGAGGAAGACTTCGGCGTGGCGGCGGCCCATATCCGCATCGCTCTTGCCCTCCTCCGGCTCGTAGCCGAAATAGCGCCAGCCATCGATCACCTGCTCCGGCGAACCGCGGCTGATACCGAGCTGCAGACGACCCTGGGAAATCAGGTCGGCAGCGCCGGCATCTTCGGCCATGTAGAGCGGGTTCTCATAGCGCATGTCGATGACGCCGGTGCCGATCTCGATCTTCGAGGTCTTGGCGCCGACTGCGGCGAGAAGCGGAAACGGCGAGGCAAGCTGCCGAGCGAAATGGTGGACGCGGAAATAGGCACCGTCAGCGCCAAGTTCTTCGGCCGCAACGGCAAGGTCGATCGACTGCAGTAGCGTGTCACCGGCAGAGCGCGTCTGCGACTGCGGCGACGGTGTCCAGTGGCCGAACGAAAGGAAACCGATCTTCTTCATGGGGATCACTCCGGGATAAGCGTTCGAAATTACGTTGACGCTTACATGGCATGCCAGAGCGATCTCCGTTAGTCCTCACCTGCCGGATTTGCCGAAACGGATTGTTCGATTTTACTGAACGACGATTGCAATTTGTATATTGACGCAACAGGGTGGCAAGCCCGCCGCGCGCAAGGGCCTAGCCTTGGCGAGACCCCGCCTTAACGGAGCAGGAACAGTCCGGCAGCGTTGAGGATGACGAAAAGAACAAGTCCGCCGATCAGCCCGAGCCCGCCATAGAAACCGGCCGCCATCGCGATCAGCAGCACGATGATGAACAGCGAGCCCCATTTGGCGGCGGCCAGGAAAAACGCGTAGGTCTGTTCGTGCGCGGCATAGTCCATCGGCGCGCCAAGCTCTGCCGGTCCAGTGTGATGATCGTCCATCAAGCCTCTCCCCGATCGATGCATCTCAGCCTCAACCCGCCCGCCTGCCAAAACTCCTCCAGTCAGGCATTCGGGAAGATCGCATATCAGGGATCGCACAAACAACCGAAGAGCGCAACATCCGCATCATGCAGCCGTTCGAAGACAGGCAACGACCGATGCCCTATCAACGCAGATAGGCCATTTCCGGCGAATTGGGGCGACTGGCGAAGCGGGCTGTCGGCAGCACCGTCAGAGGCGGCGCGCGCATCACTGGCGACTCCCCGAACATCAACCGCCGTTCATAGGCTTCGGACTGGAACAGCGGAAAACGGCGCATCAGCTGCGGGCGCACTTCGCGAACACGCGACGCAAGCAGTGTCAGCTCGAAACCGTACATCGGCGCAATGGTGGGCGGTACAAGCGTATCCGCAAGGAAGATGCGCTTGTAGAAGGCGGCATGCGGCGGCCGGATATGCTGCAGCACAAGATCAGTATCGAAATGGATAGCGGCCATGATGGTCGGCCGGAGCGTGATATAGGGGATGGTCGGCAGCTCACCGACGATATCCGGATCGACGGCAAAACGTGCCGGATCGATGAACGACTTGCCACTGTCGAGCAGCTCATTGACGGCTTCGGGAAAAACCCCGACCGACTGGCTGACCCGGTGATCCGGCACGACATGATGCACGCGGATCGTCGAGATCAGTTCCTCGTAATAATAGATGCCGAAGACATAGGCATGCGAGTCGAAATCGATCCTGTCGAGCATGCTGCTCGCCCCGACAGGAAGCACGTTCTGCGCCTTATAGGCCCTGTAGCGCAGCCTCGCGACGTCCTCGAAATCCTCGTGCCCCTCGATCCGCCGGTATTCGATATGATCGAGCCCCGACAGGAGTTTTTCCGAAAAGGCCTTGTCTGAAAAATTTTGAACCACTGACATTTGAGCTATCCACCGCTATTAACGAAGGATTAACCCTGAAATCGAACTGCTTCGCAATGATCCAAATTATGATTAACAGTCTTTTAAATGTTATGGTTAACAGGGCGTTGCCTGTTCAATTTTAGAACATCCTACTTTACGCATAAGAATTTAGCGAAAAGGCCCTAGCCGACTGTGCCGAAAGCGCGCGGCTCCGCATTCTTCTCCCGGCGGCTCTGGCGTGCGGCCATTCGACGTCCGGACGTCGTCTTGTTGCTCAGCTCGACGATCGCATTGGCAGGGATCGGCGGCGAGAAGATATAGCCCTGCACCAGATCGGCAAACCGGTGCTTTTTGACCAGCTCGAGCTGTTCAAAGGTTTCGACACCCTCAATCACGATCTTCAGGTCCAGTTCGCGCGACAGATGCACGATGCCGCTCAAGAGCTTGAGGCGGCGCGGCTCGGTACCGATCTCGCGAACGAAGGCGCGATCGATCTTGACAATGTCGATCGGTAGGGAATCAAGATAGCTGAGGCTGGAGAAACCGGTGCCGAAATCGTCGATGGCGATGGTCACGCCGCTTTCCCGCAGCTGACCAAGTGTTGCGCTGACCACCACCGGCTCGTCCATGAAGCAGCTTTCCGTCACTTCCAGATGCAGCCTGTCAGGGGTGAGATCGTAACGTTCCAGCGTCTCGGCAACCTTCGCGACGATCTGACCACCCTTCAGGTCATGGATCGACAGGTTGACGGAGACCGCCATTCCGTTCTGCCAGGATGCGCAGTCGCGGCAGGCACGGTCCAGCACGAAATGGGTGATCTGCGAGATCATGCCCATGCTTTCGGCCATGGGAATGAAGATCGCCGGACCGATGAAACCGCGTTCGGCATGCGACCAGCGCACCAGCGCCTCGCAGCATTCCATCTCCGATCCGTCCGGGCGGTACATGGGCTGGTAGACGACATTGAGCTCGCCCTGCTCGATGGCATTGCGCAGGTCTGCCTTCAGCCTCTGCTCGGCGACATAGCGCGCGTCCATTTCGGGCCGGAAGATGGTCAGCATACCATTGCCCACCGACTTTGCATCGTTGAGCGCCAGGTCCGCCTTGATCTGCCATGCCTCCATATCGAATTCACGGCTGTCCAGAATGACGCCGCCGCAATTCAGCAGCACCGGCAGATCGGTCCGGTCAACGGAATAGACGCCCTGGACGGCCATCTGGATCGACGAGATCCGCTGCTCCAGTTCATGGCGATCACTGCCCGTCGCCAGGATGACGAACTCGTCGCCGACCAGGCGGGCAACGATGACATTCTCCGTAGCCGCACCGCGAAGCCTCTCGGCGATAGAAGCGAGCAGCTTGTCGCCGATCACATGGCCCTGCATGTCGTTGACATGCTTGAAGCCATCCACGTCGAAAATCACCAGGGCAGCAAGCAGTTCACCACCCGTCTCTTTCAGATGGCGCGTGGCAAGCTCGGCGAAGTATCCGCGTGTCGGCAGGCCTGTCAGCGTGTCGTAGCGCACCAGATGCAGGATCTTCTCCTCGGCGGCAACGCGGGCGCTGACATCTTCGAACAACATGACAACGCCACCGTCCGTGCGGTGGCTGAGCGAGAATTCCAGATAGACGGTCTCCTTTAGGCAGAGAAGCGTCTTTCCCGCATGCCCCCCGGACAGTTGTCCGATCTTTCTCAGGATATCGTCGGACAACGATTTTCCGCTGCGCCTCAGGACCGTAATGAAGGCCGCCCCCTTCAGTTCGTCGGCATCAGGCAACTCCAGCAGCTCGCAGGCCCGGCGGTTGATCACCTGCACCCTGCCATCCTCATCCAGCATGATCAGCGCGTGCGTCATCGTGCTGAGCGCGATATCGAACTGGTCGGCTATCCGCGCCATCTCGCGCGAGGCCAGCACGTTCTCGTAAAGGAACTCCCGCACGCCCCGCGCCATCGACTGGGTCGTCAGTCCGAAAGGAATGAGGAACAGCGAGATCAGCGCCAGATAGAGTTCGCCGGTCATCAGGCAGGCAATCACCAGCGGCAGGCAGCAGCCGATCGTCTGCAGCCCGACGGCACGCGCCGAGCCGTAATTCCTGCCGACGATCGACACCATGGATGCCATCGTCACGGCAATGCACATGAAAGCCGCCAGCATGTCGCGCAGAACCAGAACGGCGTAGGCGCTGTTTATCCCGAGAAGAAACGCCGTCGCGGCCGCGCCATGGACATATCGCATCTCCCACGATTCGATCTCTTTCTTGGAGAGCCCGGCGCGGTCGAGCATGTCGAACCGGCGGAACCAATAGATCCGATAGGAAAAAATGGCGAGGAACAGCCCGATCGACAGGATGTAGAACCTGGAACCCGTCGTCGCATAGATGATCGCGCAGGAAAGGATATGGACAACCATACCCGTCCATAGCGTTCCACGATTTTTGAACAGCGATTCGACGAACGGCAGATACAATTCTGTCGGTAGCGCCTTCGCTTCCAAATCCTTCATCGGGTCTCATTCCCTTGGCGTTCGGCAGACATTGGACAAAACCCTTTAAGAATTGATTGTTTTGCATGTTCCCCCCTGCAATGACGGGGGCGCTTGTGAGAACGTGTTCAATGAAGCGTAAAGGGCATTGTCCGATTTCGGCACGCATCCTTGGCCAGAATATAAGCCTTTCAGCATTCTCCATCGATCGTCGACGTCAAGAACTTGCCAATTCGCAACAGCGAAAAATATTAATTTCGGCTGGTTCAATTGCGAGCTGCACGATGCCGATCAGGCCGGCTGGTCACCTGTACCAACCCGTCTGCGGCCGGCGGGTTCCATCAGGATCGCGAGAGCGGTGTAGGTTATGGCCAGCACCCAGAGCACTTCAAACCGGCCCGAAACATCCACAATCGAAGCGCCTAGTTGGGCGATGTTCACCATGCCGGGAATGGCAGAACTGCTGGGCAACAGAAGCCCGACGGTTCTCAGCCAACCCGCAATTGCCTCGGATGGCCAGGCGAAACCGGACAGGAACATGAAAGGCAACCCGACCGTCGCCAGCACCAGCTGCACGGCAAGCGGATTGCGCAGCAACCGTGCCGTGACCATGCCGAGCGAGGCGACGGCGATGAGAAACGGGAGAGCAAAGACATAGATGTCCAGCGCCGAACCCAGCCGTGGTATCCCATAGAGATATGGCAGGGCCAACAGATAGAAGGCGACGACGACCGCCTCGATCACCGCATAGGCCAACAGCCGGCCGAACACGCGGGCAAACGGTCCGCCCCCTTCGGGTCCTGCCGCCGAAAGCGCCGGGTTGGGCAGCGTCCCGAGCAGCGCCACCCCCATCAGAAGCGTCTGCTGCAGGATCAGCATGAAGGCAGCCGGCAGGATATAGGTTGCATAGCCGCCCTGTGGGTTGAACAGGGTAACCGCCGTCAGCGGCAGCGGATCGGGCGCTGCCTGCGCCATCACCGGATCGACGCCCTGGGCAATCAGCCTCGCCGTCTCGATTTCGGCACCCATCGTCTTGGCGACAGCCGTCACCGCACCTGAAATACGCTGATAAATCAGGAAGTAGCTGGCATCCGCATAGAGAGCGATCGGCGAGGCGCGGCCATGCAGCAGGTCGCGCTCGAAATCGTGCGGGATGACCAGAATCCCGTAGAGGCTGCGCGTGTAGATTTCCCGCTCGGCACTGGCGATATCCGGCATCGCAGCTGCGATCGCCACATCCGAGGAGGCATCGATCCGCCGGGCGAGTTCGCGGCTGCTGTCGCTGCCGTCGAGATCGACGAGCGCAATCGGCACGTCACGCAGTGCCTCGGCCCTGTAAGGCTGCGGGTAATAGACCGAATAGAGGCAGACGGCCATGACCAGCACCGCAAAGGCCGGTTTCAGCGTGAAGATGCGCCGCAACTCTATGCGGCAGACAATCAGGATGCCACTCATGCCGCAGCCTCCTTCATCGCTACCGCCGCGTCACGCCGCGCCCTCAAAATCTCCAGTCGCGCGATGACCACCAGCAGCAGAATGAGCACTATGGCGAGAAGGCTGAGCAACGGCTTCATCGAAAGGTCCGCCGGCGTGCCGCGCACGGTCTGGTCGATCCTCAATGCCAGATACCAGGTTCCAGGCATGGCGCCACCCCAGTAATAGGCAAAGGCATTCATCCCGATCCGCGGAAAACCGATCCCCATGAAGCCGAAGGCAGGCGCGGTGATCAGCGTGCTGAAGCTCACCGCATTGACGGTCGGCAACAGAAGGGCCAGCACCACGCCGATCAATTGCCCGGCAAGGATGAACAGCACCGCACCGGCCAGCAGGATAACCCGCTCCCCGCGCAGTGGAAGGCCGAACCAGCCGAACAGCAGCACATCCGAAAGTCCGAGCACGCAGAGAAAGATCAGCGTGAAGGGCAATATCTTGCCCGCAACCGCCGGCCAGAGCCCGCCACCCAGGCGCCTGAGGATCCGCAGCCGATGCGGCGTCTCCACATCGCGCCCCACCGCATAGGCCATGGTCGTTGCCGTGACGATCTGCAGGATCGCCGGCACGAGCGCGGCCAGCAGGAAATGCGCGTAGTTGAGCGTCGGATTGAACAGCGCATTGACCTGCACCGGTATCGGCTGCAGCTCGGACTGGGCGATATCAACCGGCTCTCCGCGGGCGGTGCGCAAAGACAGCCGGATGCCGGCCGCCACGCTCGGCACTGCGGCCGAAATTCCCCTGAGCGTCAGATTGCCGGCGGTCAGCGTCTGGGTATTGTAGAAGAACACCACTTCGGGGCGGCGTCCCGCAAGCGTATCGCGCTGGAGATTTTGCGGCAGCATCAGCAGCCCGTGCACCTTGCCGGAGACGATCAGCCGCCGGCCTTCGGTGAGATCCGAAACATTGAAGGCCACCGCCGTGTCAGGCGTCGCATCCACCGTGCGGATGATCGTGCGGGAAAGATCGGTGCCGTCGAGATCGAGGACGGCAATCGGCAGCCGGGTCGCAAGCCCCGCACTGAACACCGAGGCCAGCACCGCCGTGATGACGAGCGGCATGACGACGGTCAGGAAGATCAGGAACGGGCTGCGAAGATAGCGATCGACCTCGCGGCGGAAAACGAGCAGGAAACCGGGCCTGATCCTCCCCTTGCCCAGCATCTCACTTCCCCGCCGCCGGCCACGCGGCAACCACGCTCATGCCGGGCCTAAGCCCCTCGATCGGCGTGGTGGGCTCCGCCCTGACCTCGAAGGTCCGCAGGTCGAAATCGCCCGTCGCCCGCGTCGCCCGCCAGGTCGCATATTGCCCCTGGGCGTTGATCATCGTCACCTTCACCTCGACGCCGGTCTTGCCGATGGCGGGAACGTCGACCTTGAACGTGCTGCCGATCGAAAGCCCCTTCAGCAGATCCTCGCGCAGATTGAAGGTGAACCACGGCCGGCTGATCTCGATCAGCGAAAACAGCGGCGCGCCCGCGCTGAAATTCTCCCCGAGTTCGGCCACCCGCGTCGTCACCTGCCCGTCGATCGGCGAGCGGATGACGAGTTCGTTGACATCGGTCTTCTGCTGGCCGAGCGCCGCCCTCGCCTGATCCACCTGGGCGGCGGCGAGCGCCTTTTCCTCCTTGCTGGAACCGGCAACGGCCAGATCGAGATTGGCCTGCGCCGCTTCCTTCTGGCGCAGCGCCGCTTCCACGTTGCGGCTCGCCTCATCGACCTGCGCCTGGGTGGACGACCCCGATGCCAGAAGCCTGGACAGACGTGCGGAATTCTCCTGCGAAAGCTGGACGTCGGCATCCGCCGCGGCAACCTCCGCCCGGCGGGCGGCAATCGTCTCCGGCCGTGTGCTGTTCACCCGCGCCAGATCCGCTTCAGCAACGGCGAGTGCCGCCTCCGACATATGCATGCTGGCAATGAGCTGCGGACTTTCGAGCTCCGCAATGACGGCGCCGGCGGTAACGGTATCTCCAACATCCGCGCCGAGCTTGGCGATACGCCCGGAAACGCGGGAGCTGATATCCACCCGGTTGGCAGAAACCTCACCCTGGACGACCAGCGGCGGCGGGCGAGTGGCGAACCACAGGACGATGGCAAGAGCGACAAGGCAAACGACTACGACGACGGACCTGACGATTCTTGCCATACGGTATAGCCCCTGTTTCCGTAAGGGCATTCTTCTACCCAAGGCATTTGTCTTGCAACTAGGACAAATCGATTTTTTCAGAGCTCCTCCAGCACTTGTGCCGCCGTCGGCACCCGATCGATTGACACCACGCTAGCGGATGATAGCGTGAGGGCATGATCCTCGACCGCACCATGTCCCGACGCCGACGCCGCATCACCGTGCGGGCTATCGGCATGGCTGCTGGCGCAAGGGGATCACGCAGGACTTAGTCCCTCCTTCTCAACCTGCGCCACCACCACGCACCCGCCACCATCCGGTCGGCGGGCTTTTTTTTTGCTGCTTAGCCACCGGTCTTCACTCAGAGGACGTTTATATGACTGACCACGCCGCCATTCGGTTCAGATCCGCCAGCAATGCCGATGTCGCGATGATCCGCGATCTCGTGCGCGACGCCTATCAACGCTGGGTTCTCGTCGTTGGCCGCGAGCCCTTGCCGATGGTGGCAGACTATGACAAGGCGGTCGCCGAGCACCGTTTCGATATCGCCGAGGTTTCGGGTCATGTCGTTGGACTGATCGAGACCATGCTCGATGACGATCACCTGTGGATCGAGAATGTCGCGGTCAAACCCGCCGAGCAGGGCAAGGGATATGGAAGGCTGCTGCTGGCGCTGGCGGAGAAGCTCGCCTTGGAAGCGGGCCGCCACGAGGTTCGGCTTCTGACCAACGAGGCCTTCGCGGCCAATGTCAGCCTCTACGGGAAGCTGGGCTATGTCGTGACCACCTCGCGCCCCTTCAAGGGCGGCTTCACGCTCTACATGAGCAAGACGCTCCACCCTGCAGCCACAACCAGGTGATAATCATGGAAACGGCCCCGGACGATCGCCCGGAGCCGCTTTCCTCGACAGTGTGGGACAGGCTCAGAGCTTGCCGTTCCGCTGCTGGATCATCATGAACGTGTCGAACGTGTATTCCGCAAGCTGCATCCACAGATAGCCTTCCTTCTTGAAGGCCACCTGGTCCTCGTAGACTTTCTTGAAGGTCGGATTGGTTGCCGAAATGTCCTTGTAGACCTCGAGCGCCGCATTGTAGCAGGCCTCGAGAATGTCCTGGCTGAAAGGCCGAAGCACGGCACCTTCCGCCACGATCTGCTTGATGGCCAGCGGGTTCTTCTGGTCATATTTGGCCATCATGTTGGTATTGGCAAAGGCGCAGGCATCGGTCAGCGCCGCCTGATAGGCCTTGGGCAAACTGTTCCACTTGTCGAGATTGACGAAGGCATGGATCGTCGGGCCGCCTTCCCAGAAGGCAGGATAATAATAATATTTGGCGACCTTGAAGAAGCCGAGCTTGTGATCGTCATAGGGGCCGACCCATTCGGCCGCGTCGATCGTTCCCTTCTCCAGCGCCGGATAGATGTCGCCGCCGGCAATCTGCTGCGGCACCGCCCCGAGCTTTTCGAGCACCCGCCCGGCAATCCCGGCAATGCGCATCTTGACGCCCTTGAAGTCGTCGACGGTGTTGATCTCCTTGCGGAACCAGCCACCCATCTGCGCGCCGGTATTGCCGGCCGGCAGCCCATAGATGTTCTGCGTCGCGTAGAACTCGTTCATCAGCTTGTTGCCATTGCCCTGGTAGAACCAGGAATTGGTCAGCCGCGCGTTGAGGCCGAAGGGGATCGCGGTCCCGATCGCATAGGTCGGATCCTTGCCGACGAAATAATAGGAGCAGGTATGGCACATCTCCACCGTACCGTTGCTGACTGCATCCGCCGCCTGCAGGCCGGGCACGATCTCGCCGCCTGCAAAGGCCTGGATAGAGAAATTGCCGTCCGTCGCATCGGATACGTGCTTGGCTATGTCGTCCGCCCCGCCATAGATCGTGTCGAGCGATTTCGGAAATGACGAGGTGAGGCGCCAGGTGACCTTCGGATTGCTCTGGGCGATTGCCGGCGTGGCCAATGGGGCGGCAAGCGCACCCGCGGCGACCGCGCCTGCCCCCCTTGTTGCAGCTTTCTTGAAAAATTGACGACGATCCATGAATATCCTCCCAATCATGATCGGCCTTCGAAATGCGCGACCTCCGGGTCATCCTCCATTCGCCGGATATCAAATTAGATCGTAATCATGTTGGCTTTTCGCTTGCAAGCGAGCCCCCCGGCAATCCTGCGGTTGCGACGACTTCAGCGGGTTAGACTTTCGTCTCGATCGCCATCAAGTCTTGAGAGAGGCCCGGATTTTCACTCCTGGCGGCCCAGGATCACGCCGCGCGGGTGCAGCACTTGACGAGCCGCCACCGCTGGCCGCAAAACAGATCTTCAGTCGATCATTAAATAGAATCCGGGAAACCTGCCTCCATGACGAAGTCCATCGTTGCCGTTCCTGCCGATATCCGAGAAATCGACGGAGGCATCTGGCATGCTGCACCGGACCAGTACGTGTCAGCTGCGCTGAAGGTCGCCGACGTGATGTCCTTCATCGTCCCGGCATTCGAAAAGGGAAACGATGTCGACTCGATCCTCGATCGTGTCGACGGCGTGCTGATCTCCGGCGCCGTCAGCAATGTCCATCCATCGCTCTACGGCAAGGACGCCACCGAGGCGGACGGCCCCTTCGATCCGGGCCGTGACGCGACCTCGTTGCCGCTGATCCGCCGCGCCATCGATCGCGGCATCCCGCTCCTCGCCATCTGCCGCGGCATTCAGGAACTCAATGTTGCGCTCGGCGGAACGCTTGCAAGCGAGATCCAGGACCAGCCCGGCATCTGGGATCACCGCTCGCCGGACGTAACGGATCGCGACACCAAGTTCGCCATCCGCCAGCCGGTCCTGATCGAGGAAGGGTCGTGCATCGCCCGCTATCTAGGCACCGCCGGTGCGGTTCAGGTCAACTCCCTGCACCGTCAGGCGATCTCCAGAACCGCCCCGCGCCTTCAGGTGGAGGCAAAGGCCGAAGACGGCACCGTTGAGGCCGTCTCGGTCATCGACGCGAAGAATTTCGCCGTCGGCGTTCAATGGCACCCGGAATACTGGGCCGAGACGGATGCCCCGTCCCGCGCCCTGTTCGAAGCCTTCGGCGAGGCGGTTCGCGCCTATGCGGCGGCCAAAGGCGCAACCGCACCATCGACCGCCTTTACGCGCGCCGCAGCGGCGGCGCGCTGATCAGGCTTTCGCTTATGCCTTGACCGGCGTTTCCGGCACTGGCGTCAGTACCTTCTTGTCGTCGAACCAGCCGATCAGGTTATCGACGACGAGATCGGCCATGGCATTGCGCGTCGGCACCGAGGCCGACGCCACATGCGGCAGCATCGAGATATTGTCGAGATCGAGAAAGCCTCCCGCCTTGGTCGGCTCAGTGTAGAACACGTCGAGGCCAGCGGCAGCAATCGTGCCATTGCGCAAGGCCGCTTCGAGCGTCGCCTCGTCGACGCTCGTTCCGCGTCCGACATTGATGAACACGCCGTTCGGACCAAGCGCCGACAGGATCTCCGCATTGATGATCTTGTGGGTCTCCGCGGTTCCCGGAATGATCGAGATCAGCGTATCCACCTCTTCCGCCATCGCCTTCAGGGATGAGAAATAGGTGTAGGATACGTCGCTGCGCTGCGTACGGGTATGATAGCCGATCTTGACCTTGAACGGTTCCAGCCTCTGGGCAATCTCCAGCCCGATGCGGCCAAGCCCGAGGATGCCGACGCTCCTGCCCTTGAGCGACAGCGGCGACAGCGCAAACGGTCCCTCTGCCGCCCAGCGGCCGCTGCGCAGCCAGTCTTCCGCCACCGGAAGGCGACGGATCGTGTTGAGCAGCAGACCAATCGCCGTATCCGCCACCTCGTCGTTCAGTACATTCGGCGTGTGGGTGACGATGATGCCGCGAGCCGCAGCCTGTTTCGTGTCCACGCCGTCGTAACCGACGCCGAAATTGGAAATAATCTGCAGGTTAGGGAGTTTCTCCACCCATTCGGCCTGCAGCTTGCCCGACAGCGCAACGCCGCGCACCTTTTCGCGCGTCGCATCATCAAGAGCGAGGTCACCCTTCTGGTCAGCCACCGTCACGACATCAAACTGTTCCTGCAGGCGTGAGATGACGCGCGGATGGATACGCCCGGGAACGAGCACGGTGACTTTATTCTGGGTCATGCAGATATCCTGTTGTTGGCAGATGTAAGGTGGGCGGAAATCACGCCTTGGCAAGGTCCCTGAGGGGCTTGTAGGGCGAGGTCGACTGGCGGATGCGCATCTCCGGCTTGATCAGGTGCAGGCCATCCGGCTCGTGGCTGCCAGCAAGACGATCGAGCAACGCGCGCGCGGCAAGCCGCCCGACATCGGCCTGCTGGTTCGATACCGTTGTGAGCGATGGTGTCGAAATCGAGGCCTGTTCCAGATCGTCGTAGCCGGTCACCGAAATGTCCTGGCCCGGGATCAGCCCGGCGCGGGCAATGCCGTTCATCAGGCCGATGGCGACAAGATCGTTCCAGCAGACGGCAGCCGTCGGCTTTTGCGGCAGCGAGAGAAAATTGACGGCCGCCTCGAACCCGCCCTGCATGGTGCGGGGGCCCGGAATACGAAGGCTCGGGTCGACCTCGATATTGGCCTTGCGCAATGCGTCCACATAACCCTGATACCGGTCACGGCCCGTCGACGTCTGGTCGGTGCCGCCGATCATGGCAATCACCCGGTGGCCGAGCCCGATCAGGTGATTGGTGGCAAGCGAAATGCCGTAGCTGTCGTCACCGCGATAGGTCGGCAGGTCGACGCCTTCCATCGTACGGGCGACGAGAATGGCCGGCATGCCGTTCTGCTCGGCAAGCTTGATATCCTCGATCGGCGTACCGATCGCCGGAGACATGATCACCCCGTCCCCGCCGAGCTGCAGCAGCGTCTCGATGAAAGTGCGCTGCTTTTCGACCGAATCGTAGTGATTGGACAGGATGAACGTATGGCTGCTGCGGTCGAGTTCCGTCTCGATCGCCTTGAGGATTTCCCCGTAGAACGGGTTCATCACGTCATGCACGACAACACCGATAATGCCCGACCGTGACGTTCTCAGGCTCGCCGCGCGACGGTTGTAGATATAGCCGAGCGCCCTCGCCTGTTCCTTGATCTTCTCGCGGGTATCGGCCGCAACGAGCGGGCTGTCGCGCAGCGCCAGCGAAATCGTCGCCGTTGAAAGATTAAGGCTGTCCGCAATCGTCGAGAGCTTGACCTTCTGCGCCATATCCCCTCCGTCATGTCCTGATCGGGTCGGAATTCTGCGCCCGACCTCTCCGAATTAAATTTTAAATAAACAATTTAATTCGCCTGGACAATAGAGGATGCGACAGTCTGATGACGCGGTTAATCCTAACCTTCCGGCTGCAGATTGAGCTCGACCGCCCTCAGCAGTTTCAGCAGGGTGCGAACCTCCTTGTCGGAAAATCCCTGGACCGCCATCGCGCCGCAATCGGCAACCGACTGGCTGATCGATTCGACGCTTCTGAGCCCGCTCTCGGTGAGGTGAACCTTGGTCAACCGCCCGTCATGGCCATCGGCACGCCGCGCCACGAAACCCTGCGCTTCCATCCGTCCGATCGTGCGCGTCATCGTCGGCGCCTTGACCCCGAGTCTGAGCGCAAGCTGTCCAGGGGTCTGCCCATCATCCTCGGCAAGCGCCAGGATGACGCCGTCCTGGCCCGCATAAAGCCCGCTGTCGGAAATGCTGCGGCTCAGCGCCGTCCTGACGGAACGGGCGGCCTGGGTAATCGCCGGCGCGAGATCGGCGGCCGAAAGCGCGGCCAGCTCCTTCTTCTTGCCGGATTTCGATTTCTTTTCGCCCTTTTTCTTGCTCATCGGTCCTGCCCGCTTTGCCCGTGCCCATTCAGCGTGTCGAAGGTCGTTACTTGGGCGCATGCGACCCTGATCTTTCGAAAATCGATTCCGACTTCCGGGTCGATGCGCTATTGCTGCGCGCTATCCATAACCAAACCCGGAACCGGTCGCCAGATGCCGCATCCTCACCCTCGCTTTTGTGACAATGATCCGACACTCGCGTCCACAGAAAGACGAGACTGGATCGCCGTCCTGCCGCTCGGCGCCCATGAGCAGCATGGCCCCCACCTGCCATTCGACACCGATACGCTGATTGCCGAGGGCCTTGTCACGCGACTCATCCCGGCTCTCCCGCCAGCACTCTCTGTGACCTTCCTCCCGGCCGAGCCGGTCGGCTATTCGGTCGAGCACATGGATGTCGAAGGCACACGCACGCTATCCTTCGACGAAGCCGTCAACCGCTGGCTCGGCATTGCCAGGGACATGAACGATCAGGGCATCCGAAAATTCGTCATGCTCAATGCCCATGGTGGCAATTCTCCGCTGATGACGATCGTCGCCACCGAGGCGCGCCTGCGCTTCGACATGCTGGCGGTCGCCACCAGCTGGACCCGTTTCGGCCAGCCGCAAGGCTGGATCACGCCCGAGGACAAGGCAATCGACATCCATGGCGGAGACATCGAGACCTCCGTCATGCTGGCGCTCTGGCCCGACAGGGTCGACATGGCGAAGGCCGCCGCGTTTACCTCGCGACAGGCCGATTTCACCCGCGACTTCACCCATCTCCGCGCCTACGGCCCACATGCCTTCGGCTGGAAGATGTCGGACCTCAACCCGATCGGCGTCGCCGGCAACGCGGCAGCGGCGACGGCAGAGCGCGGCGAGCAACTGGTGGCTCACGCGGTGAAGGGGATCATCGAGCTGCTGGAGGATGTTGCACGGTTTGATGCAAGGACTTTGGCATAGCCCTTGGCTACACAATATGCGAAGATAGGCTACACGGAGGTGGCCTTCATGACGCTCAACATCCGCAACGAAGAAGCAGATTCTCTTGCTCGCGAACTCGCTCAGATGGACGGGACGACGATTACCGAGGCCGTCATCACCGCCCTACGGGAGACGATCGATCAACGGGTGAGACAGGAAACGCCGAGTGAGACAGCACGCAGAATTCTGGCAAAGCGCGGCCTGAGCTTCAAGAAAGCTCGCAAACCCGTTTCCGCATCGACCTATCATGAGCTCGATCACGATCTGGGGTAAGCAAGGATGTTCGTCGACGCTTGCGCAATCGTCTCGCTCATGGCCGATGAAAGAGACGCTGCAGCCTACGAACAGGCCTTGGCCACGGCACAAGCACCGTTCACCTCCCTCTTGGCAGCCTGGGAAGCAATCATCGTCCTGTCGCGGCCGGACCAACTCGACTGTTCCTATGGCGAAGCGATGGGCGCCGTTACCGAATGGCTCGATGCCCGCGGCATCGAGCTTCGCGAATCCGGATCACCGCGGGAATTGCTCGCCCACGCAGTGACAGTTGCCCAAATGCACGGCATCGGCAAACGGTACCTCAGCAATTTCGATTGTTTCCACTATGCCTATGCCAAGGTGACCGGGCAACCCTTGTTGACAATGGACCACCTGCTCCGCGCAACCGACATCCAGACTTCCCCTTGATGTGATTTTATAACATCGAAACCCTTTGAACTCGTCCGGCCTTGCCCTTATATGGAGCGGACGATTTTTCGCGCCGTCTGCAAATGCCGCGGTGCAAGCCCTTAACCCTTCGAGGTTTCCCTATGACCGACCAAACCACCGAAGCTCAAGCAGCAAAGCCCATTCCCGTCACCGTGCTGACCGGCTATCTCGGCGCCGGCAAGACGACGCTTCTGAACCGCATCCTGTCCGAAAGCCACGGCAAGAAATATGCCGTCATCGTCAACGAATTCGGCGAGATCGGCATCGATAACGACCTGATCGTCGAGTCGGACGAAGAGATCTACGAGATGAACAACGGCTGCGTCTGCTGCACCGTGCGCGGCGACCTGATCCGCGTCGTCGAAGGCCTGATGCGCCGCCCCGGCCGTTTCGACGGCATCATCGTCGAGACCACCGGTCTTGCCGACCCGGTGCCTGTCGCCCAGACCTTCTTCATGGATGACGACGTCCGCACCAAGACCGAACTCGATGCCGTCGTCGCCCTCGTCGATGCCAAGCACCTGCCGCTGCGCCTGAAGGACAGCCGCGAAGCCGAAGACCAGATCGCCTTTGCCGATGTCGTTCTCATCAACAAGACCGATCTCGTCACACCGGAAGAACTGGCCGTCGTCGAGGATGTCGTGCGCGCCATCAACCCGACCGCCCGCATCTACAAGACCAGCCGTTCGGGTGTCGATCTTGCCCGCGTGCTCGATCAGGGCGCCTTCAACCTCGAGCGTGCCCTCGAAAACGATCCGCATTTCCTCGATCACGACCATGACGACCATGTCTGTGGCCCGGATTGCGATCACGACCACCATCACCACGGCCATGATCACCACCATCATGACCATGACCACGGCCATGATCATCACCACCATGATCACGACCACCATCATGGCCATCATGATGCGATGTCGCCGATCCATGACGTAACGGTGAAGTCGATCTCGCTGCGCGGCGGCGAAATGAACCCGGATCGCTTCTTCCCCTGGATCCAGAAGATCACCCAGACGGAAGGCCCGAACATCCTGCGCCTCAAGGGCATCATCGCCTTTGCCGGCGATGAGGAACGCTATGTCGTCCAGGGCGTCCACATGATCGTGGAAGGCGATCACCAGCGCCCGTGGAAGGATGGCGAGAAGCGCGAAAGCCGCCTCGTCTTCATCGGCCGCAATCTCGATTTCGCCAAGATCGAGCAGAGCTTCCTCGCCTGCCAGGCAAGCGCCAAGACGCCCGCCTGACATCGGCCGAAGATTTGAATATAGACAAGCGGGCGTCGGAAACGGCGCCCGAAAACCATATGGATCATAAAACCATGCCCGGAATGATGGCCGCCTGATGCCGACAGTTGCACCGCTTGATCTCGAAGGCCACGTCGTCTCGACCCATTTTCTGGGCGACATCCCCTTCTTCGCCACCGCTGCCGGCACCATCCACCGCCTCGATGGCGGCGAAAAGGTCACCGAAGCCCATCAGGGGCTCTTGACCTGCATCCGCGATCCTTTCAGCGCCACGCTCCTCTCCGGCGGCGAAGATGGCAGGCTCCTGCGCATCGGCCATGATGGCAGCACGACGGTGCTGGCAGATGTGCCGCGCAAGTGGATCAGCATCATCGCCGGCGGCCCGCAGAATGCCGTCGCCTATGCCGTCGGCAAGACCAGCACCGTGCGCCAGAACGATGGCACGGTGAAGGAATTTGTCGAGGAGCGCAGCGTCGAAGGCATCGCCTTCGCCGGCAAGGGCCTGAGGATCGCCGCCGCCCGTTACAATGGTGTTTCGCTGCACTGGGTCGGCACCAATGCCCCCGCACAGGATCTCGACTGGAAAGGCGCCCATACCGGCGTCACCTTCTCGCCGGACGGCCGCTTCCTCGTCACCACCATGCAGGAAAATGCGCTTCACGGCTGGAAGCTCGACGGCAAGGCCGGCGAAAACCGCCATATGCGCATGACCGGCTATCCCGCCAAGGTGAAGTCGCTCTCCTGGTCGGTGAAAGGCAAGTGGCTCGCCTCTTCCGGTGCTCCTGCCGCCATTGTCTGGCCGTTCTCGTCGAAGGATGGCCCGATGGGCAAGGCGCCTCTGGAACTCGGCACGCGGGCCAATATCATGGTCAGCCAGGTCGCCTTCCATCCGGCAGAAGAGGTGCTGGCAATCGGCTTCGTCGACGGGATGATCCTCGGCGTCAGGATCGCCGACGAAAAGGAAGCCCTCCTTCGCCGTCCCGGCAAGGGTGCCATTACCGGCATGAGCTGGAGCGCCAGCGGCAAGCTGTTGTCCTTCGCATCCGAAGGCGGTGATTGCGGCGTGATCGATATCAGCGGCTGATATAGACCGGCTTAGACAAAGTGGGGAATGGGTGGGAGCTCCATACTTCCCCCACCCACCCCATGGGATATCGTTGGCACCGGAATGAATACAAGGCGCCGCCGTTATCCCCGAAGAGGAATGCAAATTCCGGCTGCGGAACAATCCCGCAATGGTTGCATATTCTTGTTTAATATTAGACGAGAATAAATCAACAGGCCGCGTACCTTATGCTGAACAGGTAACCTTAATGCAGCAGAGCTTCGGTCGATCTTTGTAGGGCTTCCGGCCATAAAACGACTGGAGACCAGCTCATATATCCGCTTCGGAAAATATCTTGGCCGCCCAGTCGATGAATACGCGCACGCGCGGCGAAAGCTGCCTGTTCTGCGGGTAGAAGATCGACAACGGGGTCGGCGGCGGCGGATAATCCGCCAGCACCTCGACAAGCCGGCCGTCGTCGACGAACCGCTGCACGTTGTAGCGCGGCGCCTGAAACAGCCCGAAACCGCGCCGGGCAAGATCCAGCACCGTATCGGAATTGTTGGCGGTCACCTGTGCCGGCAGCGAGACGTAACGCACCTCTCCCCCGTCCATCAGTTCCAGCGGCATGATCTGGCCCGTACGGGACGAGATGAAGCCGACGGCCCTATGCCCCTCGAGTTCGTCCGGCGTGTTGGGCATGCCATGCCTTTCGATATAGTCGGGGCTGGCACATGTCATTTCGCGGATCGTACCGAGCTTGCGCATGATCAGCGAACTGTCCGCCACCTCCCCGGCCCGGATCACGCAGTCGACGCCTTCCCGCAACAGATCGACAAAACGGTCGCTCTGGCCGAAATGGATCTCCATCAGCGGATAGCGATTAAGAAATGCGCGCAGATGCGGCAGCAGAAAGGTCTGCGTCATCACCGGATGAGCATCGATGCGCAGGATACCCTGCGGCTTGGCATCCCGGAAGATCGCCTCTGCCTCGTCGACATCGGCAAGGATCGCAAGGCAGCGCTCATAGAACGCCTTACCGTCCAGCGTTACGGCCACATGCCGGGTCGTGCGTTCCAGCAGACGCGTTCCGACATCCGCCTCCAGCGCCTTGATCGCCTGCGTAGCCGTTGAGCGAGCCATCCCGAGATCCGCCGCGGCAGCAAGGAAACTGCCACGCTCGACCACCCGGATGAAGAGTTGCATGCGCAAGAGTCTGTCCATGCCCATTGTTCATCACAGCTAAATTGTTATGTCAAATGCGCATCATTGTTCTTTTTCACACTCACCATATCTTCAAGGGCAACAAAGGAGAAAGATCATGAGCACCACCACACAACGCGTCGCCATCGTCACCGGAGCATCCAAGGGCATAGGTAAGGCACTGGCCCTTCGCCTGGCCAAAGACGGGGTCGCAGTCGTCGTCAATTACGCCTCAAGCCAGGCCGCCGCCGACGAAGTCGTCCGCGACATCGAAGCCGCCGGTGGCAAGGCGATCGCCGTCAAGGCCGATGTCGGCACATCCAGCGGCGTCATCGCTCTGTTCGACGCGGCCGAGAGAAGCTTCGGCGGCATCGACATCCTGGTCAACAATGCCGGCGTGATGAAGCTCTCGCCTTTGACCGAAACGAGCGACGAGACCTTCGAACAGCATCTGACCATCAATCTTGCAGGAACCTTCTACGGCATCCGCGAGGCCGGCAAGCGGCTGCGCGATGGCGGCCGCATCATCAACTTCTCCTCCAGCGTGGTCGGCATGTATGGACCTGGCTACGGCCCCTATGCCGCCAGCAAGGCCGGCGTCGAAGCCATGACCCATGTCGCCTCGAAGGAACTCGGCAAGCGGAAGATCACCGTCAACGCGGTTGCACCCGGCCCGGTCGAGACCGAATTGTTCATGAACGGCAAGTCGGAGGAACTGGTGCAGAACATCATCCGCAACATCCCGCTCGGCCGCCTCGGCCAGCCGGATGATATCGCCGCGGTCGTCTCTTTCCTGGCAAGCCCTGAAAGCGGCTGGGTCAACGGCCAGGTCCTGCGCGCCAATGGCGGCATGATCTGAAAACACACAGCGACGGGAAAGGAGATCCCCATGCCCTTCGTCAACATCAAGACGCCGGAAGGCGCATTGACCAGAAGCCAGAAGGAAGAGATCGTGCACCGCATGACGGACATGCTGGTCGGCTATATGAGCGAGGCCGCCCGTCCCCACACCATGGTGCTGATCGAGGAAGTCAAGGACGGTGGCTATGGCCGAGCGGACGAGATCTTCACCATCCCCGACGCCTATCGCGCGCCGGCGGCAAGCTGACGACTATCGATCTCGCCCAGACAGAAACGGCGCGGTGAAGACCGCGCCGTAAGAGTTCACACCCGGATCACTCCGCTTAGAAACGGTAGGTCACACCGGCACCGATAAGCCACGGATCGATCTTGGCCTTGCCGTGAAGCGAACCGAGCGCATCGCTGTCAGCCGACCAGTTGGTCTTGAGGAAGATCTTCTTGACATCGACGTTCACACCCCAGTGCTTGTCGATCATGTAGTCGAAGCCGGCCTGCAGCGCGTAACCGAAGTGATTGTCCACATCAAGATTGTGGAAACCATCCTTGTTCGACTGATTGTAGAAGAGCGAGTAGTTGATGCCTGCACCGACATAGGGCCTGAAATTGCCCATATTGGTGAAGTGATATTGCAATGTCAGGGTTGGTGGCAGCAGCCAGGACTTGCCGACCGGAATTTCGCCGAGAGCGCCTGTCGTCTTGATATTGGCATAGGTCGTGCCGAGGATCAGTTCCGCTGCGATATTGTCGGTGAAGAAGTAGCTGACATCGAATTCCGGAACGACCGTATCCGAATATTTCAGGCCGACGCCCGGCGCACCGGCTACCGAACCCGAATCATGCGTGACGACGCCGAGCGCGCGAACGCGGATCATCCACGGGCTCTGCGAATCGACATCGGTCGTAACCGGCGCGGGAGCCACGGGAGCGGGCGTCAAATCGGCAGCTGCTGCCCCGAACGCGAAGAAAACGGCACCCAAACCCGCCACCCAACGAGAATATCTGCCAATGCTGCTAGCCATTTCAGTTTGTCCTTCCAGCCAGTTTTGTCTGTCTGGAAAAGATCTAAGTCGCTCAAATCCGCACCGACTTGATTGAGATCAACTCCTCCCGTTTACGTGAGTGAAAGCGCCGCAGCTGTTGCCCATATGACGCAGTTCTGCGGCCTCGCTAAAATGGAAAGCCTCAAGCAAGATCAGATACTTGCGGCATATAAACTGGCAAAGCACAACCGCGGAAACGAAAACCCCGCCTCCTTTGAGGAGGCGGGGTCAGGGCAGATCGGAGCGGCGCCGCGGCCTGGGGCTGAACAATGTGATGTCAGGCCAGCTTGCGTCCACTTGCAACGATCATGCCCGCCGCACCGTCGAGCCAGCCGGCCTTCAGTTCCAGCGCCAGGAAACGGTCGCGCTGGAACGGGCCTGGCATGACGAGGTGGGCAGCTTTTGTGGCAAAGAAGCCGAAGCGCTCGTAATAGGCGGCATCGCCGACGAGCAGGATCGCGCCGTGGCCGCGCTTGTGCGCCTCGGTGATCGCAGCCCGCATCAGGGCACCGCCGATACCCTTGCCCTCATGGGCGGCATCGACAGCCAGCGGACCGAGCAGCAAGGCATCGATCGGCGTGCCTTCCGGCGAAATGCCGGCTTCGACATTCCACAGGCGCACCGTGCCGATGACATGACCGGCGCCGTCGCGGGCGACCAGCGCCAGGCCTTCGGCCGGCAGGCGATTGCGACGGATCTTTTCCGACGACTTCTTGCGGCGATCGGCGCCCATGGCGCGATCGAGCAGGGTTTCGCGGGCAACCACGTCGGCCGAATTCTCGGCATCGATCGTGTAGGTGGAAGCGGGCGCAAAGAATGCGCGTACAGAATCAAGAACAGTGGCCATCTTTGGGCCTCCCGCGCTCAAAACCGATTCAAACGGTATCGTCGGATCATTGTGGATTTGCCGCCCCGACTGGATACGGGGCCGGCTAAAGTGAAGATCGCCTCAATCGAGATCGATCAGATGACGTAGGCCTTGAGCGGCTCGAAGCCGTTGAAGGCGACGGCCGAGTAGGTCGTCGTATAGGCGCCGGTGCCTTCGATCAGAACTTCGTCGCCGATCGAAAGGGTGAGCGGCAGCGGATACATGTTCTTCTCGTACATCACGTCGGCCGAATCGCAGGTCGGGCCGGCAAGCACGCAAGGCTCCATCTCGTCGCCGTCACGCTCGGTGCGGATCGGGTAGCGGATGGCCTCGTCCATGGTTTCGGCGAGACCGCCGAACTTGCCGATGTCGAGGAAGACCCAGCGATGGTTGTCATTGTCCGACTTGCGCGACACGAGAACGACTTCCGCCTTGATCACGCCAGCATTACCGACCATGCCGCGACCCGGCTCGATGATCGTCTTCGGCAGGTTGTTGCCGAAATGCTTGCGCAGCGAAGCCGAGATCGCCTGACCGTATTCCTCAGCCTTCGGGATGTCGCGCAGATACTTGGTCGGGAAGCCGCCGCCCATGTTGACCATCTGCAGGACGATGCCCTGCTTGGCCAGCTGTGCGAAGACGCGCTTGGCATCGGCCAGAGCCGAATCCCAGGCATCGACCTTGGTCATCTGCGAACCGACATGGAAGGACACGCCGTAGCTTTCGAGACCAAGCTGATGGGCGTAGACGAGAACGTCAACGGCCATCTGCGGCACGCAGCCGAACTTGCGCGAAAGCGGCCATTCGGCGCCTTCGCCATCGGTCAGCACGCGGCAGAATACCTTGGCACCGGGAGCAGCACGGGAAATCTTCTCGACTTCCTCATGGCTGTCGACGGCGAAGAGACCGACGCCGAGCGCATGCGCACGGGCGATGTCGCGTTCCTTCTTGATCGTGTTGCCGAAGGAGATGCGGTCGGCGGTCGCACCGGCATCGAGCGCCATCTGGATTTCGGCGACGGATGCGCAATCGAAGCTCGAGCCGAGAGAGGCGAGCATCTTCAGGATTGCCGGTTCCGGGTTTGCCTTGACCGCATAGTAGATAGCGCTGTCCGGCAGGGCGTGACGGAAGGCGTGGAAATTGTCGCGAACGACGTCGAGATCGACAACGAGGCACGGGCCTTCCGGACGTCGGGTCTTGATGAAGTCGAGGATGCGAGCAGTGGTCATCGGTCAGTCCCTTCAAAATCTCAAAGCTCCGGCTATGAACCGGAGGACAAAGGACGGATGAGAATGCGTCCGGGCCCAGCAGTTGGAGATACTGGTACCGTGAACACGCTCTACCGCGCGATATGTAGACCAACGCCCTGCCACGAGCTTTGATCCGGCTTTGTCTGCCTTGGATTGGAGGGTTGTCCCTACCGCACTTCCGGCAATGATGGTGTGCCTCTTCAGAATTGCAGGCTGATGGAAAGCTTGCAGAGACTAGAAAGGCCCGCACCGTCGTTGCTTCAGATGTCCTCGCATTTTCCGGTTGGCCGGAATAGCGACTGGAGGGGTTAGTTCCAGGTACCTTACCGATGACCTCACCTTAGAGAGTGATCTCAATTCGAGGGTCGGCGGACACCCATGGGCACGTGCGACTTTGGGCAAGCCGGGAGATAAGAATATTCGCCGTCATAATCAAGAGGTTTTTTGGGCTCGACCGATTTTTTGCATTGGTCCATAAACAGCGAACAACACGACCGGTTTCGTTCAGTCTTTAGGAGACAGTCCCTTGGACACACTCACCCGCATGCGCGCCTTCATCGACGTGGTTGAAGCCGAGGGCTTTTCGTCCGCGGCGCGGCGCACCGGACGGTCCAAGGCGCTGCTCTCCAAATATGTCCGCGAACTGGAAGACGATCTCGGGGCGCTGCTGCTCAACCGCACGACGCGGCAGTTCTCGCTGACCGAGGCTGGCCATACATACTACCGCAGCGCCTCCGATATCCTGAAGGAGATCGACAACCTTGCCGACCTCGTGCGCGAGGGCAATTCCGACCTCAAGGGGCGCCTGCGCATCTCCGTGCCGCGCACGTTTATCGATGCCGATGTCGGCCAGTGCATGATCGATTTCGCCAAGGCGCATCCGGACGTGCAGCTGGAAATCGTCGCCGACGACCGCTTCGTCGACCTGATCGAGGAGAATTTCGACCTCGCGATCCGCATCACCCGGCTGGAAGATTCCGGCATGATCGCCAAGAAGCTCAACGATTTCCGCGTCCATGCGGTCGCCACCGCCGATATCGTCGCCCAATATGGGCCTCTCGATCATCCGCAGCAGTTGAACAACGTGCCTTTCATCATCGACACCAATTCTCGCTGGCACAACAATATCCGCTTTATCGAGAAGGACGGATCGACGATCTCCGTCGGTGTTTCCGGGCCGATCGAGGTCAACAGTCCGCAGGCGACGCTGCGCGCAGCCCGCGCCGGGCTCGGCATCGCTATCATCCCGGATTTCATTGCCAACCCGCATATCCATTCGGGCGAGCTCGTCACTCTTTTCGACGACTACATCATGAAGGATCGCGGCATCTACGCCGTCTATCCGCACCGCCGCTACCTGCCCGCCAAAGTCAGGAGCTTCGTCGATTTCCTTGCCAACTGGTTCCGCCAGTCGCGCTAGACCGACAGAACACCTGGATCGAGGCAGAGCCGAAATTCCGTCTTATTCGAAGGGCATAGCGTGGAAATATCAACAGGGGCGACGGACCGGATGCGACTGAGCGCAGTTACCATTGCTACGGCTGCATGCTGCCTCATGCCCCTCCCCGCCTTCGCGCATCCGCACATCTTCGTCGAATCGCGCCTGGAAGTGATCGCCGGCACCGATGGCAATGTTCAGGAATTGCGCAATGTCTGGCGCTTCGACGAGGTATTCTCCTCCAGCGTGCTTCTCGACTTCGACAAGAATGCCGACCTCAAGCTGGACGAGCATGAACTTGCAGAGCTCGGCGAGACGATGCGGACCTCGCTCGCCGAGTTTCACTATTTCACCACGCTGACGCTGAATGGCGAGACGATCGGCGTCCGGAAGCCGGATGTCATCCACACCACCTTCAAGGATAACCAGCTTCTCGTCTTCTTCGCCGTCAAGCCCGACAAGCCCATGCCGCTGAAGGGAAAGCTGACCTTCGGCATCTATGACCCGACCATGTATACGGCAGTCGATTTTCCGTCCGATCAGGATCTGGTGGCCGACGGCCCGGCCTTCGCCAAATGCAAGCATCAGGTCGTGCGACCCGACCCGGATCAGGTGATCGCCCAGAACAGCTCGACGCTGACCGACGCCTTCTTCAACGATCCGACAGGCACCGACATGACCAAGCTGTTTGCCACGCGCCTGGAATTGAGCTGCTGAGGGAAACGATGTGCTGAAACCTGCAAGACCCGGTATTGGAACGGCTTTCGCGCTTGCGGCCATCGCGGCTCTTTGCCTTGCAGGCGCAGCCCATGCGCAATCGCCGCTGGGCGTGGGAACGGCAGAGCCTTCCTTTTCCGTCTCCGGCTCGTTTGCGCCCTATCTTGGCTGGATCAACTATTACCAGCAGTCCTTCTATCGCGCACTCACCAAGGCGCTGATCGCTATGCGGCATGACACCTATGCCATGAGCGGCCTGCTTGGCCTTTCCTTTGCCTATGGCGTCTTTCATGCCGCAGGCCCCGGACACGGCAAGGCGGTGATTTCCTCCTATATGGTCGCCAACGAGGTCGAGTTGCGCCGCGGCGTGGTGATTGCCCTCATCTCCTCGCTCCTGCAGGGACTGGTCGCCGTCCTCGTCGTCGGCGCCGCCTTCCTCGTCCTGCGCGGTTCAGGCATCACCATGACGGAAGCGACCTGGGCCATGGAAGTGGCAAGCTTCGCGCTCGTCGCGCTGTTCGGCGCCTGGCTTCTGGTCCGCAAGATCAGGGCACTCGGAATGCCGGCCGTCCGTATGGTCAGCCCGAGCCCGGCAACGGCCATGCTGTTCGACGGCCCGTCTGCCTCCCGCGACCCAACGGGCCTGAGCTTCAAGGCAGTCGAGATCGACGAACACGACTATCAGGGCGACGGTGATTATTGCGAGGCCTGCGGCGTCAGCCACATGCCCGACCCGACAATGCTCGGCGGCAAGGAGTTCAATCTCAAGGAAGCCTGGTCGGCCATCGTCGCCGTCGGCCTGCGCCCCTGCTCCGGTGCCATTCTGGTGATGAGTTTCTCGCTGCTGAACGGCCTCTATCTTGGCGGTATATTGTCGGTACTAGCCATGTCACTCGGCACCGCCATCACCGTCACCCTTCTTGCCTCGCTCGCGGTCGGCGCCAAGGGCATCGCGGTGAAATTCGCCGGCCCCGGCTCAAAGACCGGCCGGCGCGTCGGCAACGCGATCGAGATCGGCGGCGCGCTTTTCGTGCTCATCGTCGGCCTGTCGCTGCTGGGCGCATCGCTTCAGTCCTGAGCCGAACAATCAGGCCAGAGGTCAATGACGCCGCTGATAGCAAGCCCTGAGCCAGAATATCCAGAAGAAGCCGAGCATCAGCACGGCACCGACAATGACGGCAAGCACCGGCGAATACTGACCTATCCACAGAACCAGCGACGGCAGGAAATAGATCACCACCACCGCACCGATCAGGATCGCCGCCGCGGCAATGACCTGCGATTTCGTTTCAGGCGCCATGCCCTGCCCTCTTGTCAGGAAGCGGCGATCTCGGAACGGATATCCTCAAGCCGGCGCTTCTGCTGTCCGTCCGCGTCGAAATTCTCCGGCGAAAGCCAGGCTTCGAACGCCGCCTTGATGACCGGCCATTCACCGTCGATCATCGAGAACCACGCCGTATCACGATTTGCGCCGCGCGAAATCACATGCTGGCGAAAAACGCCTTCGAAAGTGAACCCATAGCGAACCGCCGTGACCTTGCTCGGCTCGTTCTCATTGTGGCACTTCCACTCGTAGCGCCGATAATCCAGATCGTCGAACACGTGTTTCGCCATCAGGTAATGCAGTTCCGTCGCCATCGGCGAGCGCTTCATGGCCGGGCCATGCGCCACGGAGCCCACTTCCACCACGCCGTTCTTCGGGTCGGGGCGCATATAGCTCGCCATGCCGACGACCTTGCCGGTGGCGTTTTCGCGCGCCACCAGCGTCACGAAGCTCAGCTTGTCGCGGGCATTCTCGATCCAGGCGCCGAATTCATCCGCCGTCGAATAATGATCGTTGGGAAAATAGCGGATCAGCTCGTTGATCTGATTGGCACCGCCAAGCGCATCCCAAAGTGCCTGCAGATGTTTGGCGCGATCGTAGGTTTCAAGCGTGATGAACCGCCCATGCAGTGTGACGGGCCCCGGAGCCGCAACTTTGTATGTCGTCAGATCGCGCATCATGGTCTCCTCGCTTTGATGTCAGAGGCTTACGTGAACGAAGATCGCGAGGCAATCTCGGCCGTGGCTCCGCGACGGATCCAGAGAGCACGAAGATAGGAGCCAGCACGCAAGCCTGTTTGCCTCGATTGTGCCAATCAAATCCACAGGAGTTTTACTCTCTCTTAGCATCGTCAATATTTTGTCGCGGGCTGCATATTGTTCTTCCCCGAAATAGTGTTCTAGTGAAACAAGTTTCGCCGAGAATCGCCCAATGCCCGTAAAACTTCCGCAGACGGAACCTATAGACCCACGCCTGTTATCTTTTCTTGGACAGGTGGCCGTCAACCGGGGACATCTTCTTTTGTGCGAAGAAGATTATGAAATCCTCGAGGATGAAAGCTTCTTTCGCGATGCCGCGCGGCGTGGGCTTGTGACGGTTGATCAGGGAGGAGAATGGTCGTCCGGTGCAATCATCTCCATCACCCGGCATGGCCGTGCGCTCATCGGCGAACCGGAACGGCAGGGCTTCTGGAAGAGGCTTGAACTGATGTTTCGTCAGCGCAGCGGCGGCACCGGCGCTTGAGGTCGGCGGAGCCCGCGCCCCGGCACGCACTCTCACTCGCCTGTTCGTCCCTGAGAAAGTCGGCTTCCCTCTCGTCCCCACCCTAAGCGGCCGGAGACGCAACCTTGGCCGCAGAAACCGTAGCATCGATATGATCGATCAGCGCATCGGGCAGATTGAGACGACCGGCAAGCAGATCGAGATAGCCGCGCTCCGCCCGCGTATCGGGATCGATCGTCAGCCGGGTCGCGGTATAGAGCTCCACCCTCTGCTCTTCCGTGCGCGCAGCCGCAACAAGGTCGTCCAGATCGACCGGATTGGCGAGTTCCTCGGCGATGAAGGCTTCCGCCTCGGCACCGAGATCGACCGCATGGATCTTCTCCATGATATTGGCCCGCTCGGCTTGATCGATATGGCCGTCTGCCCGGGCAGCAGCAATCATCGCCTTGACCAGCGTCAGCGCAAAATCGTTCGAGAGCTGCGGCGACTGGAGGCTGAAAGCGCTATCCGGCGGCGGTAAAGCGATCGGTTCACGCGCCATGGCATCCGGCTGCGGCGCCGCCTGCGGAGACTGGCCGGACTGGTAATTTCTGTAGGCGAGATAACCGAGACCCGCCACCGCTGCGATACCGCCGATGGTGACCGCATTGCCGGCAAACTTGCGGCCGGTCTTCGTGCCCAGGATGGCGGCAGCAATGCCGGCGGTCTTCAGGGGATTGTTGCGTGCGATATCGGTGATCTGACCTGCCCAGTCCTTCGACGGCCCGCTACCGGTGGATCTGCCGCCCGCCTGAGCTCCAAGGAACTGGTCGAGAAGTTTCTTCGCATCGAACATCGATATCTCCCTTTGGTTGAAATATACCGGGAGATAGGAAGCAAAACGCGGGAAAACAATTTTCCCGCGCAGCAGATAACGAAATTGTCAGAAGCCGGGCGCAGTCACACGGCCGCCCCCCCGTGACGTCAGGCCTTCAGCGCAAAGGCTTCGGAAGCAAGCTTGGTAATGCCGGCCCAGTCGCCTGCAGCCACCAGTTCCTTCGGGGCAACCCAGGAACCGCCGACGCAGATGACGTTCGGCAGCGACAGGTAGTCCTTGGCGTTTTTGAGCGAGATGCCGCCGGTCGGGCAGAACATCGTGCCGGCGAGCGGCGACGAAAGAGCCTTCAGCATCGGCGCGCCACCAGCCTGCTCGGCCGGGAAGAACTTCATCACGTCGTAACCGTTTTCGCGAAGCTTCATCACTTCGCTGGCCGTGGCCGAACCGGGCAGAAGCGGAACCGGAGAATCCTTGGCGGCGGCAAGCACGCCATCGGTCACGCCGGGCGATACGATGAAGGTCGAGCCAGCCTTGACGGCGGCATCCCAATCGCGTGCGTTGAGAATGGTACCGGCACCGACATTGGCGCCTTCGACTTCCTGGGCGACGGCCTTGACGGCATCGAGTGCTGCCGGCGTGCGCATCGTGATTTCGATTGCCCTGAGGCCACCGGCGACCAGTGCCTTGGCAAGGCCCACAGCCGACTTGGCGTCCTCGACGATCAGCACCGGCACAACCGGTTGCAACTTAAGGATCGACAGCAGCTTCTCGGTCTTGCTCACCATATCGGTGTCTCCCATAAAACGATTGAAAATATGGAGCCCGGAAATAAACTCCGGCACCGTCATTGTCGAGAAAAAACCGTCCGGTGCGACAGAACGCATTTTCCAAACGTCATCTTTGCATTAGCTTAAGCCAGATGTTCCAAGACAGGCGTAGGTAGTATGGCCAAGGAAATCGAGCGGAAATACCTGGTACGCAACGATGGCTGGCGCTCGCAGGTGTCGTCCTCCTCGAGTTTCCTGCAGGCCTACATCGCGTCGGGAAAGGATCGCTCCGTCCGTATCCGCATCATGGATGAGGAGCGGGCGCGGTTGACCATCAAGATTGGCCGAAATCTCTTTGCCCGTGACGAGTTCGAATACGACATCCCGCTCTCCGACGCGCGGGAAATGTCGGTACAGGCGCTGGGCGTCGTGCTGGAAAAAACCCGCCACCGGGTACCCTTCGGCGATCACGTCTGGGAAGTCGATGTCTACGCGGGCACCTATGACGGCCTCGTCGTTGCCGAAGTCGAAATCGCAGACGAAAAGGACCAACCCGCCATTCCCGACTGGATCGGCCAGGAGATCACCGGTGACCGGCGCTATTCCAACGTGACCATGGCCACGGAGGATCTGAGCGAGGAATTGCTGAATGGCCTATCGTTTAAGACCGGCTGAGCCTTTTACTGCCGAGGTTCGCGCAGTGGCCCGCGATCAGCTCGCAAAGGCGATCGATTATCTCGAGCATCAGCCCGATGGACCACACGAGGCCATTCACGATGCCCGCAAGCGCTTCAAGCGTGTCCGCGCCCTCTATCGGCTGATCGAGCCTGGAAACCCTGATTTCCAAGCGCGCGAAAATGCCCGGATCCGCGATATCGCCCAGTCCCTGTCTGCCGTGCGTGATGCAACGGCGCTCGTCGAGACCGTCCACTATCTTGCCGGCTTCACTGCCTCGCCGGAGGAGAGCAAGGCACTTCAGATTGCCCATGACGCCCTTGCTGCAAGGCGGGATCGCATAGCCACGGAAGAACATGATCTGCCCGCCAGGATGTTGGCCGCCGCGCAGGGTTGCCGGGAGGCCATGGCGGCGCTCGATCAGCTTGAACTGCCCGATGCGCCACGCAAGACGGCACGGCTTCTCGGCAGGGCCTGGCGCAAGCACTTGCGCAAGGCACATTCAGCACTCGACGCCTGTAATGATCATGGCAATGCCGAAACCTATCATGACCTGCGCAAATGCGGGCAGACCTACTGGATGCACCTTTCCCTGCTGCGCGATATCTGGCCCTCCGCCATGCTCGCCAAGCAGGCCGAGTGCAAGACACTGATAGACCTGCTCGGCCATGAGCATGACCTGTCTGTCCTGACCGCAGCCATCAACGAGCAGCCCGGCCTGTTCGGCAACGGCGATACGCTCGCCCGCCTGCTTGCCGCGATCATCAACCGTCAGCAGATCCTGAGGCGAAAGGCATCCGACCTCGCCCATGAGATCCTTGCCGAACGGGCGGAAGTCGAAAGCAGCCTGATCGACCTTCTATGGCAGCGGGCCGCCAAAGCTCCCGCCGGCAAACAACGCGGCAACAACAGAAATGCCGGCAGTCCCCAGCAAGAATCCGCGTTGCGCAGTGCGCGATAGCGCTGTATTTGAGCCCGCATGACAGACAATCAGATCACATCGCGGCCGGCACCGGCCGAGGCGGCAGCCAATGGCGCCCTGGTGGCGGCACTTTACCACTTCGCCCGCTTCGAGCGGTTCGAAGCCTTTCGCGCCCCGTTGCAGGCCTTCTGCGATGACAATGGCATCAAGGGCACGCTGCTGATCGCCCGCGAAGGGATCAACGGCACCGTCGCCGGCACCGATGATGCGATCGCACGCCTCATCGCCTTCCTGCATGCCCAGCCGGAGTTTACCAGGCTGGAGCACAAGGAAAGCCGTGCATCGAAAATGCCCTTCCTGCGCATGAAGGTGAAGCTGAAGAAAGAGATCGTTACGATGGGTGTCGAAAATATCGATCCCAATCGCATCGTCGGCACCTATGTCGACCCGAAGGACTGGAACGCGCTGATCTCGGATCCGGAAACCATCCTGATCGACACGCGCAACGACTACGAGACGGCGATCGGCATCTTCAAGGGCGCGGTCGACCCGAACACGAAGACCTTCCGCGAGTTTCCGGACTGGGTGAAGAACAATACCGGCCTGCACAACAAGCCGAAGATCGCCATGTACTGCACCGGCGGCATCCGCTGCGAGAAGGCGACCGCCTTCATGAAGGAACAGGGCTTCGACGAAGTCTATCATCTGAAGGGCGGCATCCTCAAATATCTCGAGGAAGTGCCGCAGGAAGAGAGCCTGTGGGAAGGCGCCTGCTTCGTCTTCGACGAACGCGTCTCGGTCGAGCACGGCCTGAAGGAAGGCAATCACAAGCTCTGCCACGCCTGCCGCAACCCGATCACCGCCGAAGAGGTCACCTCGCCGAAATACGAGGAAGGCGTCTCCTGCTCCAACTGCTACGACAGCCGTACCGAGGAGGACCGTCTGCGCTATCGCCAGAGGCAGCACCAGATCGCCCTCGCCAAGAAGCGTGGCCTCAGGCATATCGGCAGCTGATCGGGCAGGCCATCACGTCAGCGCGAAGATCGCCCGTCGTTCACCACGCTGGTAGAGACCGTCCATGTCGTCCACCGTCATCGGCCGGCCGAACAAATAGCCCTGCAACTGGTCGCAGCCGGCAAGTCTGAGCTGCAGCGCCTGCGCATCCGTCTCCACCCCTTCTGCGGTCACCGGAATGTCGAGCGCCCGCGCCATGGCCACCGTCGCCTGCAACAGGTCGGCGGCGCTCTGCCCCTGGTCGAGCGCGTGAACAAGCGACTTGTCGATCTTCATCCGGTCGAAACCGAACTGGCGCAGATAGCCGATACTGGAAAAGCCCGCGCCGAAATCATCGAGCGCGATATGGACGCCGAGCCGCCGAAGCTCCGTCATCGACGTTTTCGCCCTTTCGGCATTCTGGATGAAATATCCCTCGGTCATTTCCAGCGTGATCTCGGCCGGGTCGGCGGCCGTCCTGCGCAACACCGCCTTGACATGCTGCGGGAAGGCCGGATCACGGAACTGGCCGGGAGAAACGTTGACGGAAAGCCTTAAACCCGGCCAACGCTTCACCGTCTCGCAGGCACATTGCAGCACGAACAGCCCGAGCTGATCGATAAGCCCGGATGTCTCCGCGATCGGAATGAAGATATCCGGCGATACCGGCCCGTGGCCCTTGCGGTTCCAGCGCGCCAGCGCCTCGACGCCGGCAATCCTGCCATCCTTGGCCGACATGACGGGCTGGTAGACGACCGTCAGTTCCTCCCGCTCGATCGCACCGCGCAGATCGATTTCAAGCTGATGGCGTTCCTCGCGCTCGGCATCCATGCCCGGCACGTAATGCTCGAACCTGCGGCGGCCTGTCTCCTTGGCGCGATACATGGCCATGTCGGCGCGGCGAACCAGTTCTGCCCCGTCGACGGCGCCCTGCGGAGAAATCGCGATGCCGATACTGGCACCGATCACCGCCACCCGCTCGCCGATGACGAAGGGCTCGGCAAGGAACCCCAGAACCCGTTCGCACAGCACCGTCGCCATGTCATCCGGTTCGGCCGAGGGCATGGCGATAGCGAACTCGTCTCCGCCGACGCGCGCAAGGATCGCATCGTCGCTCACCAGCATCTTCAGTCCGGCGGCAACACTGCGGATCAGCGTATCGCCCGTGCCATGGCCATAGGCATCGTTGACTTCCTTGAACCCGTCGAGATCGAGATAGAGAAGGACCACGCTCTGCTGGCTGCGCTTGGCCTCATCCACAAGACCGTCGAGAGAGACGAAAAAGCCGGTGCGGTTCAACAATCCGCTCAGCCTGTCGGTCATCGCCAGACGCCGCGCAGCCGCCTCGTCCGATCGCAACCGGTTCAGCGCATTCGTGCCGGTCACCAGAAGCAGCAGGAAGAACAGGCCGACCATCGCGACCGCGCTATAGACGAGAGGCCGGACCTGAAGATAGCTGACATCGCCCGGCATGCGCGGCATCCAGCCGAGCTGCGCCAGGCGCTTTCCATGGACATTGACGATATCGACGGCATTCGGCAGGTATTCGCCGTTGGATACGAAATGCAGCCCGCCGATCACATAGGTCTGGCCGAGTGCCGCGACCTTCTTGCCGTCGAGATGCCGGGCAAAGACGAGATAGCGCCGCTTGTCCGGTGGCTGGTCGATCGACCCTGATTTCTGCCGCACCAGTGCGACGCCTGTCGCCGTGATACCGTCGCTGGTCGCCGTGAAGCCGGCTGACTCGGGCTCCCTTTCCGGTCCGGCGGACCGCGCATCGTCGAACAGCGTCCAGAGTGAACTGTCGAAATAATTGTCCGGGGTCCAATCGACCGGGTGACCATCCTGATAGGCCATCAGGACATTGCGCTTTGCATCGAGCAGGATCGCCACATCGAACAGGTCGCTATTGACCGTCATGTCGCCGAAATTGCTGACGATCCAGTCCTTGCCATCCGGCGCGTAGACATAGGTGGCCGCGTCGTCCCAGGCGGCATAATCGTTGAGCGTCGCCTGCAGCTGCTGCTGGAATGTGCGCAGGGCGCCAACTGTCGTCGCGCGCGAGCGCTGCTCGTCGAGGTTGTTGGCGTGGTCGGCGATCCGGTTCACTGCCGTCAGGATGAAGATCGTCACCAGAAAAACGACAACGGCGAAGACGCCGAGCATCAACGTCACGGCGGATTTTCGCCCGACCTGAACGGGGCGTCGGAGACGGAATGGTGACAGCCCCATGGAACCCCTCGCTAAACCACAAGTTTATCGCGGGCATTGGTTCAAATACAGTTAAGATGCATATGAAATGCAGGGCACCGCTTTGGCAATGCCCTGCACCATTTCAGCGTTACCAGGACGCGATCAGCGCGCCTTTGAACTGTTCGTTGATGAACTTGCGGATGCTTTCGTCGTGATAGGACTCGACCAGGGTCTTCACCCAGGGCTTGTCCTTGTCGGCAGCCCGCACGGCGATCACGTTGGCATAGGGCGACTTCTCGCTCTCGATGGCGATCGCGTCCTTCTTCGGATTGAGACCGGCTTCCATCGCGTAGTTGGTGTTGATCACGGCTGCATCGACGTCGTCGAGCGAGCGTGGCAGCTGTGCGGCGTCGATCTCGGCGATCTCGATCTTCTTCGGGTTGTCGATGATGTCGGCCGATGTCACCTTGAGGCCGGCGCCATCCTTGAACTTGATCAGACCCTTGGAGGCAAGGACGAGCAGCGCGCGGCCACCATTGGTCGGATCGTTCGGGATGGCGACGATCGCACCTTCCTTCAATTCGTCGAGGCTCTTCACCTTCTTCGAATAGACGCCCATCGGCGTGGTGATCGTCTTGCCGACGCTGACCAGATCGAACTTGCGGTCGGCGATCTGATTGTCGAGATAGGGCTGGTGCTGGAAGGAATTGGCCTGGATATCGCCATCTGCCAGCGCCTGGTTCGGCACCACATAGTCGGAGAACTCGACCACCTCGATGTTGAGGCCCTTGGTCTTGGCGATCTCGGCGACCTTTTCCATGATCTGGGCATGCTCGCCGGGCGTGACGCCAACCTTGATGTCTTCGGCAAGCGCGGAACCGGCAGCAAAGACTGCCAGCGCCGCGGCAAGGATCAATTTCTTCATGGGTATTTCCTCTCGATTTTTATCATTGTCTTGTCGTTGCCGCCGACCGAGGCCGGCAGCGGAAACTGTTGCTCTTACCAGGTGGGCGTGATGGCGCCCTTGAACTTGTCTTCGATGAAGGCCTTCACTTCCGGGCTGTGATAGCTCTCGACAAAGGTCTTCACCCAGTCCGCATCCTTGTCCTTGGCGCGCACGGCAATGATGCCGACATAGGGTGCCTTGGTGCTCTCCTGGAAAATCCCGTCCGTCTTCGGGTTGAGGCCCGCGGCCAGCGCGTAATTGGTGGTGATGGCGGCAAGATCGACGTCATCCAGCGAGCGCGGCAGCTGGGCGGCATCGAGCTCGACGATGTTGAGGTTCTTCGGGTTGCCGGTGATATCGGCGACCGATGCCTTCACGCCGACGCCGTCCTTCAGCGTAATCAGCTTCTGGTCGGCAAGCAGGATGAGCGCACGCGCGCCATTGCTCGGATCGTTCGGGATCGCGACCGATGCGCCGTCCTTCAGCTCGGCAAGCGTCTTGATCTTCTTGGAATAGCCCGCCATCGGGAAGTTGACTGATTTCGCCACGCTGACGAGATCGAGCCCGCGCTCCTTCACCTGGTTGTCCAGATAGGGCTGGTGCTGGAACGAGTTTATGTCGATATCGCCATCGGCCAATGCCTGGTTCGGCACTACATAGTCGGAGAACTCGATGATATCGAGGTCGAGACCCTTCTTGGCCGCGACCTCCTTCACCTTCTCGACGATCTGCGCGTGCGGACCGGGCGTTACACCGATCTTCTTGGTCTCGGCCAAGGCCGCACTGGCGGAGAAGAGAGCGGCGATCGTCGCCGCAATGATCAGCTTTTTCATTATCCTGTCCCTCTGAAACAATCAGTTCTTGCGATTGCGTTTGTCGAAGCGGCGGGCGAGCGCATCCCCTGCACTCTGCACGAGCTGGACCAGCACGATCAGCACCACGACGACGGCCAGCATCATTTCCGGCATGAAGCGCTGGTAGCCGTAGCGAATGCCGAGATCGCCGAGCCCCCCGCCGCCGACTGCGCCGACCATCGCCGAATAGCCGATCAGGCTGACCATGGTCATCGTCAGTGCCGCAATCAGCGCCGGTCCGGCTTCGGCCAGAAGCACCTTGACGACGATCTGCGCCGGCGTGGCCCCCATAGCGCGCGCCGCCTCGATCAGCCCCTTGTCGATCTCGCGGATCGCCGCCTCGACGAGACGGGCGAAGAACGGGATGGTCGCGATCGTCAGCGGCACGATCGCCGCATAGGTGCCGATCGACGTACCGGTGATCAGTCGTGTGAACGGAATGATTGCAACGACGAGGATGATGAAAGGCGTCGAACGCGTCGCATTGACGATCAGACCGACGATGCGGTTGACCACCGGTGCCGGAAACAGCTCGCCCTTGCCGCTTGTGGCCAGGAAGATCCCGATCGGCAAGCCGATCAGCGAACCGATGATGCCAGCGGCGGCAACCATCTGCAGCGTCTGGCCAAGTGCCTTGAGAAGCAGGTTGAAGAGCATATCAGGCGACATAGCCGAGCACCTCCGTGGAAAGGCCGGTCTCGGCATAGAAACGATTGGCCCGCTCGATCACGGCGGGATCGGCGGAATAGGAAACCACCAGCGAGCCGAACGGCTTGCCGCCGATCTCCTCGATACCACCGGCCAGAATATTGACGTCCGAACCGAGCTCGGCGACGAGGCGCCCCGTCAACGGCTGGAAGGCCGTCTCACCGAAGAACACCAGCCGCACCAGCGCCCGGTCGCCGGAGGATGGCGCAGGCTTGATAGAATTCCTCAGCCATTCCGGCAGCGCCAGCGACGATGCAAGCAGGGTGCGCGTCGTCTGATGCTTCGGGCTGGCATAGACGTCGAACGTGCTGCCCGCCTCGACGATCCGGCCGCGGTCGATGACCGCGACGTGGCTTGCGATCGTCTTCACCACCTCCATCTCGTGGGTGATGAGAAGCACGGTCAGGCCAAGTTCGGCATTGATGCGCTTCAACAGTTCGAGGATCGACTGGGTGGTCTCGGGGTCGAGCGCCGATGTCGCCTCGTCGGAGAGAAGCAGCTTGGGGTCGGTCGCCAGCGCGCGGGCAATACCGACACGCTGCTTCTGGCCACCGGACAGTTCGGACGGATAACGGCCGGCCTTGTCGCCGAGGCCGACGAGATCGAGCAGCGGCCCGACCTTGGCCTTGATCGTCGCCCGATCGACGCCGGCGATCTCCAGCGGCAGCGCCACGTTGTCGAAGGCCGTGCGCGAGGTGAGCAGATTGAAATGCTGGAAAATCATGCCGATCTGGCGACGAAGATCGCGCAAGCCGCTTTCGGACAATCCGCCGACCTCGGTGCCATCGACCACGACCTTGCCGGATGTCGGCTTTTCCAACCCGTTGACCAGCCGGATCAGCGTCGACTTGCCGGCGCCGGAGCGGCCGATAATGCCGGTGATCGCACCATGGGAAACGGAAAAGTCGATGCCGTCGAGCGCGGTGAAGGCGGGCTGGCCGCCGGCACCGCCGAAACGCTTGGTCACGCCCTCGAAGGACACCATCGGATTGCCTTGGGGAGCGGCCTGCGCCCCTTGGGGCGACACGGCGCCGGCCGCGGCATGTTGGATCGTCATATTGCACTCACAGTTAGTCAGGTCATTGCCGGCGACGGGCGCCGTCTCAAGTTCATGCACCCAGGCGGCACATTCGATGACAGGTGACTTTCCGGAGCATAGGATCGGCTTTCCACTGAGGCCGGACGACCTCGTTTTGATGGCAGATCAATGCCCCGGAACAGCCACAATTCCTAGGGATGGAATTTCAATTAACAGCCTTGGCGGAAAAAATCTTTCGCGCTGCAGCAAAACCACCGGCAATCACTCTGGTTTGTGATTGCCGCCAGGAAATTGCGCTGCCAGCTCGCGATACCATTTGCCGCTTTTCTTGACGGTCCGCTTCTGCGTCTCGTAATCGACATAGACGAGGCCGAAACGCATGCGGTAACCCTCGGCCCACTCGAAATTGTCCATCAGGCTCCAGGCGAAATATCCCTTGACCGGATACCCGTCAGAGACGAGATCGGCGACGACCGACAGGTGGTCGACATAGTAGTCGAGCCGCGGCTGGTCATCCACCTCTCCGCCTGCCGAAGGCCCCATATTATAGGCAGCGCCATTCTCGGTCACATAGCAGACCGGCAGTTCGTAGCGGCGATAGAGATCCTCCACCAGCGACTTCATCGCCGGCGAATAGACCTCCCAACCGATATCCGTCTTCGCCGGGCTGACGGGAGGCGCAAATTTCGCTGCAGGATAGTACGCATCTTCCGAAAGCTCGGCCGAGACGCGCATCGGCGTATAGTAGTTGAGGCCCCACCAGTCGAGCTTCTGGCTGATCACGGCAAGGTCGCCCTCTTCCACCTTCGGCATCTTGTCGCCGAGCGCCTCGATCAGGGAAGCCGGGTACTCGCCTTTGAAGACCGGGCCGAAGAAGGCGCCGTTGTGAAAATCGAAGGCACGCTCCGCCGCCGCCTTGTCTTCGGGAGTCTCTGAGCCCGCGATCACCGAATGGGCGTTCAGCACCAGACCGACGGGCACATTCGGCGTCACGTGCCGGATCGCCTCGACGGCGAGCCCGTGTGCGAGATTGGTCGTGTGCATGGCCGCGAGCGCCGCCTCCATGTTTCGCTCGCCCGGCGCATGCACGCCATAGAGATGGGACAGCCAGACCGAACACCAGGGCTCGTTGAAGGTCGCCACCGCATCGAGCCGGTCGCCAAGGCGGGCCATGACCACCTTGGCGTAGCGCTGGAAGGCATAGGCGGTGGAACGCGCCGTCCAGCCGCCGTCACCCATCAGCGAAAGCGGCAGGTCCCAGTGATAGAGCGTCGCATAGGTCTTGATTTCGCGTGCCTTGCAGCCGTCGATCAGCCGGTCGTAGAAATCGAGCCCCTTCTCGTTGACCCGTCCCGTCCCCTCCGGAATGATCCTTGGCCAGGCGATCGAAAACCTGTAGGCCTCGACCCCCATATCCTTGATGAGGTCGAGATCCTCTTCCCAGCGATTGTAGTGATCGCAGGCGATATCGCCATTGTCGCGATTGAAGACCCGACCCGGCATGTTGGAAAACGCATCCCAGATGGAC